>CALIRO010000031.1 GCA_938042245.1 uncultured Thermoguttaceae bacterium | reverse complement strand
GAAGCTTTTGGCCAAATGGGGTCTTAAGCTTTTCCCCAGTGGGGTCTTAACTTTTTCCCCAAATGGGGTGTTAAGCTTTTGGCCAAATGGGGTTTTTAACCTTTTACCAAAAACCAGTTGCGAGGGACCGCCAATTTTTTTTCGCTAGGCCAGAAAACTGGGGATAAGTCAGGGCACTTCCCGCTTGCCGCCCCAAGGAGGGTTTTTTAAAATAAAGGGCTGTGATCTTCTCGAGGCATTGGGGAGTCCCTGGTTTTTTGGAGATTTCTATGGTACATCCGTTGGATTATCCCACTGTGCCAAAGACTGATTTACGCCGGGTAGCGGTGTTGTTTTCCGGCGGGCCAGCGCCGGCTGCCAATGCGGTTATCGGCAGTGTAGCCCTTTGCTTTACTCAAGCCGGCATCGAAGTGCTCGGCATCCGGAATGGTTACACCTATTTGATGGACTGCAAACCTGGCCAGTCGCTCCAGGAAGGCAAAGCCTACCTTCGGCTGGACCGGATGGAATTAGAAGGCTTACGCACTAGTCCTGGGATTGTCATCGGCACTGCTCGTGCCAACCCAGGCAAAAAGGTAAAAACAGCCGCCGACCTACAGAACGACGAAGCAACTGCTCCGCTTCGGGCTGTTTATGAGGCCCTTCGTTCCTTGAATGTCGATGCCCTGATCTCCATCGGCGGTGACGATACACTGACCACGGCGGCCAAATTCCACCTCTGGCAGCAGTATTTACCTCCTGGCAGCCCCCGCATTCGGGTGGTGCATCTGCCCAAAACGATTGACAACGACTATCAGGGCATTGATTTTACGTTTGGTTATTTTACGGCCGTGGAGATGTTGGCCCAGCAGGTCCGGAACCTATTGGCCGACGCCCGCTCCACCGGCGCCTATTATGTGGTGCAGGTGATGGGCCGGGCAGCCGGCTGGTTGGCCTATGGAGCTGCCATTGCCGGCGAAGCCAGTTTCGTGCTCAGCCTGGAAGACATCCCCCCCGAATGGTGGATCAGCGAAGAGACTTTCGATCCTAAAAGCGGGCAAAAGGTGTTGGACCCCACCGGTAAGCCCCAGACCCGCAAAGTCATCAACGTCCAGGCCATGGTCGATCGAGTCGTCCAGACCGTCTTGGCCCGGGATCAGGCCGGAAAACCTTATGGAGTTATCCTCTTGGCCGAGGGGCTGGTAGAATATCTCCCCCTGGAAGAGTTCCGCCAGACGCTTTCCGAAGACGAATATCGGGTTCTTACGCCGGATGAATTCGGCCATTTTCCCGTCTCACAGCTTAAATATTCCGGCCGACTGGCCCGACTGATCAACGACGAATACCAAAAACGCACCGGCAAGAAAAAGAAGATCACCGGCCTACAGTTTGGCTATGAAGTCCGTTGCCATCCGGCCACTGCCTTCGACATTGTCTTGGGAAGCCAATTGGGCGTGGGCGCCTATCGGGCCTTAGTGGAACGGGGGCTGGATGCGGTCATGGTTTCTGTAGGCCGTCAGCTTAGCCTGGTCTATGAGCCGTTCGGCAACCTCGTCGATAGCGTCAAACTCCGGGCCATTGCCCGACCCTTGGACCCCCAGGAAGACTTCCACCAACTGGCCCGCTACCTGGAAGTGCGGGTAAAAAACTAGTGCAGTAAAAAACTGGCCCAGTCATTGTGCCGCAATTTTTCAGGCGATAATTCCCCGTCCGTAGGATACTCACCGGGGCAACCGATCTTTTGGCCGGGCGACCGGGGGGGAATGAAGTGGGGGCGTTTTGGTACGCCATGGGGAGGCGAGCGGCCGTCCTCGCCGTTTTTGCCAGGACTGCGGGCGTCCCGTCCGCATTCTCCCCTTTAACCCTCTCCCACGGCCGGCAAAGGCAAGAAAGACTTACTCACCCGGTCTGCTTCCCAGACCACCCTCTCCCAGGCTGGGCAGAGGGGATGTTATTGGTGTCTCTCCCCCAAAGGGGAAGAGGAAGCCGGATTCCTACCCGCGCAGGAACGACATCGGACAGGAGAGGCTGGCCTGGGCAGGAACGACATGGACAAGGGATTCTTCCCTGGGCAGGAATGATACCGGGGCTATTCTACTGGAGGGCCGATCTGCTCCTATGATACTAAAGTACATTTCCGGTCGGTGTTGGGGGAGTCGGAGGGTTTTTCAGACCGTTCTGGGTTGGCTGGGGGCAGCGGCGATTAGCTATGGAGTTATCTGCGCCCTGATGATGTGGCAAGAGGAAGCCTTCATCTTTTTCCCGAGCCGGTTTCCGGAAGGAAATTGGCAGCCCCGGCTGCCGGTTGAAGACGCCTGGTTTGAGGCGGCGGATGGGGTTCGGCTGCACGGTTGGTTTTTGGCCCATCCCAAGCCCCGGTGGGTGGTACTTTATTGCCATGGCAATGCCGGCAATATCACTCACCGAGCCGACATCCTGGAGGAGATCCATCGGTATCTAGGGGCGTCGGTTTTGGTTTGGGATTACCGGGGCTATGGCCGAAGCCAGGGGCGACCCACCGAACAGGGGGTACTTTTGGATGGGGAGGCGGCCCGGCAATGGTTGGCCGATCGTACCGGCTGGCCGGCGGATCGGCTGGTGCTCTGGGGCCATTCGCTGGGCGGGGCAGTGGCGGGGCATTTGGCCGCCACCGGCGGCGCCGCCGCTTTGGTCCTGGAAAGCACCTTCACCAGCCTGCCCGAGGTGGCCGCCTACCACTATCCCTGGCTGCCCGTTCGCTGGCTGATGCGAAACCGCCTAGATGTACGAAGTATTATTCATCAATACCACGGCCCCCTTTTTCAAAGCCACGGGCAGGCCGACACCATCGTGCCCGTCCATCTGGGCCGCCAACTGTTCGAGGCAGCCAACCAGCCCAAACACTTTCTGGAAATCCCCCAGGCCGACCACAACGATCCGCTCGGACCGGACTACTACCGCCAAGTGAAATTATTTCTAGATACCCATTCGCCTCCCGCCCACCCCTAACGAGCCCGGAAAAAGCTCTGTCTGGGTTGTTTATGGAGAATATGTGTTCAAATTAACAAAAGTAGAAAAAACGCTACGACTCCGCATTTCGTAACCCTTCAGCCGAATAATGAAGCTCCAAGCTTGATCCGGGGAAACCCGTTGGCTGCCACTCCAGCGCAAGGAGCAATCCAGAACAAATCAACAAGGACAAAGACCGGGATTCCTACGTTCCCGGGAATGGCTGGGGAGAGCATTCGGGTGAACAGTTACGAGTTTCCTTGTGTATCTTGCTCAAAACAGCGGACCCTGAAGGTAATGAGTGTCCGCCATGGACGATGGCTTCCATGGTTGGAAGCTTCCGTTCGAAGCGGTCGGCGTCGCTGCCCGGTCGACTCTGGATGGGCTATTTCCCTAGATTGACAAGTGGCCAGGCAAACTTTCCCGCCGCAGGCTTTTCATAACCAGCATCTAATACCACCCGCTTTCCTAGTCTGGCATCCTCAGGAAAAGCGATGTTAGCCAGCACGCGTTGTTCCAAACCGATTACGATGGCGGCGGGGGGTTGTCTTGGTGCAGCTGGTCGATGCGTCGGCTGGCTAGGACCAGCCCCCAGGCTAAAATGATCACCACCACGACAATGGCTGTCAGCAAAAACAGCGGATGGTTGAGCAGCCCTAGCAGGCCGAGCGGCGACGGCTGGGCCGCCGGCTCCTGAGCAACGGCTTTCGCTTCCAATGTGGCCGGAGCTGGTTCGGCGCCGGAACGAAGGCTGTTCAGCACATGGCCGATGTCGTACTGCGGCTGGCCGACGGAATCGGTCCCATAGTAAAGCCGATAGCTCTCGCCTTTTTGCCCCAGGAAAACCAGTTGATACACCGGTCCAGCCCCTGCCAGGCCGGTAACCTCAATGGGAGGACTGTCTTGGTTGTGGATCAGCAGCCGATACTGCGGGCTTCGGTGTTCAGGAATATCAATGTTTAAATGCTCATCATTAAATTGTCGGAACTGAAGCACATGAATCCGCCCCCTGGCAACGGTGCGCCACTGGACCGATGGCTCCGCCCTGCCAGAGGCCGCTTCCAACGCGTCAGAAAGCGGATCCGCTCGACCAACCGGCCTGGCCGGCCGAGCAACCGGAATTTGCACCGAGACATCCCGATAGAAGTTTCGGCTTGTCGTTTTCAGCACAAAACGTTCCAACGGCTCCCGGCGGGTCTGTACTTCGACTATGGTGCATTTCTCCTTGGGGTCTTGCCGGACTTGGAACGGCAGGCTAGGGTATTCGGTCCTTTGAAGGCGTTTTTCTGTCCGAGGAACCAAACGCCACAATTGCACCTGGTCGATCCGCAGCGGCCGACGGACCAATTCCCCTCGCTCGATCTTTTCCTCCAGGACGCCTTGGCGGGTTTTGCGAGTCATCTCCGTCCAGGGCGACTCCTTGGTATCGGTGATCTCGTCGATGGCCAATTTCAGAAAGCGGTATTTGTTGGGCGGAAGCCGAATCTCCAATCCCCGTACATCCATAAACCGGGAATAGTCGTACAGCAGACCGTCTTGGACCAGCAGGGTCCACTGCTGGCCGTCGTTGCCGCCGAAGACCTGTACCTGACGTTCAAAATCCCGAAGGGGTGTATGGATTTTGATGCCGTCGGCTGATGGCATCTCTTGCGGAACCGCCAGGACCACCTCCAGCCGATTGTTCTCCAGCTCCCGCACTGAGTTCACCCGGGCCGAGCCCCACCGGCGGTCATACTCGGTAACCGGGCTGAAGGCTTTTTCCAGCAGATAAGGGGTTTCCTGCTGGCGGGAGTCGAACAGGCGCAGATCGGCAAAGCCATCCTGAACCGCTGAATACACCTCGCTATCCAACGGCAAGGCAAAGATGTTTTCTTCCGGCAGGGGGCTGGGCAAGACCTGTTTCCAGAATCGGAACTGGTCTGGTTGGGCGGCCCAGGCAGGTACAGCGCCGGCCCAACCGAGCAGGATGGCTACCGGAGCGGCCCACCAGGGCAGTAGCTTTTTATACCCACTCACCCGGCCAGCCTGACGGCAGGATGGCCTTGCTCTCCGGGACAAGAAGTTCCAACCCAAGTTCTTCTCCCCCCGAAGGCAGAAGCCTGATGGGCGATCCGGCAGAACGGCTTTTGATGAAAATTCATTCATTGTTTTTGCCCTTCTGTTATCACAGCCGATTTGTTGGTAACAAACAGATGGCGGTACCGGAGATAGAGCCAAGCGCCGGCCAAAACCAATACCCCCAGGACCAGAAAGGCGACGATCCGATAGATCTGGTCCAGATGGGCTAGATCCACGAGAAAGACTTTGCCGGCCACGATGGCAAATAGCACCAGCCCAGCTAGGCGAAGCTCCCGGCAGTGTTTCCAGATGCCCACCAGCACAAAACTGAGGGCAAACACCGTCCAGAGGATCGACACGCCGCCGGCGCGGAACTCCGGCCGATATTGATAGAGAAATGTATTTAGTTCCACCGTCAAAAACAAGAAGAGCAGCCCTAGGGCTAGGACGACAAAAATCGCCCTGGAAATGCGTACATTTTCCGGTGCCTTGCGCATCGCCGCAAAGGCCCAGGTGAAAAAGCCCACTAGCCCGGCCAACTCCACAAGCCGCATCAAAGCAAGCTCTAAACTCCAGCTCGGATATCGCCAGGGATCCGGCGTCTGATACAGTCCCCAGCCTTGAGGCAAGTCCCACAACAGCACTTTGCCCAACACCGCAGCCGCCACAAAGGCCGCCAGATAAAGCACCCAGGGCCGCTCCGTTTTCAGATACTGCTGCAGAAGCACCCAGCACAAACCAAGCCATAGCAGCGTCAGCACCGGCAGCCGAATCGGTTCATAGAAATAGCCGATACTCCGGTTCAGCTCCAGATGCAGAAAGCCAAAAACCATCGCCGCCGTCAAGAGGAAGGTAACCATTATGGCTGTCTGTCGTTTGAGCAGGGCCTGGATGTCGTTGGACCGATCCAGGGCTACTTTCATGGGGCGTAGCGGCTCTTTGATCAGCCAATAGGCAGCGCCCACACAGCCGATCGGCACGCCAAAGCCGATCAACCGTTGCACCAGCCCTTTGAGATATTCTGCCAGCGGCACGTCCCGTGAAAGTTCAACAAGATATTCCCTCCGCAAGTCGATATAGAAAAGCCGATAGAAAACAATCGCATACACCACATAGGCCACGTGGCGCAGGAATTCGCTGTTCAGTTTCCCGGCAAGCCAGAGCATGACCAAAGCCTGGACCGCCCAACTGACCGTCAGCCACTGCGGCGAGACCACCAGCGGCATGGTAACCGTTAAGAAGAAGGCGGCCAAGCCGATAAACATCACCAGCAGTTCTCTGTCTTGGACCCTCCAGAGCAGCAGGTAGTAGATATGAGCGATGTAATAGGCTGCCAGGCCCAACGTAACCGCTGCCACCCAGACTTGGCCATACATATCGCGCACTAAAAGGTAACTTACACCGAAAAATATCCCGGCATTGGCTAACAGGGCCAAAAGTTCCAGCAGGGTGGATTTGACCCGATGGGCCAGATTGTACCAAAAGATCATCGTCGAATAGACGGCAAAGTACAGCACCAAAAAGGACATCACCTCCCAGAAGTGCTGAGGCCGATACTCCAGGAGGACAAAAAGATGTTTATTCACGAGGGTCAGGAAAAAGACCCCGTAGGTACCCAGAAAACTGAGATACTTGAGCAAGTGCCAATTTTTATAGTAGCTGATGCCTAGCACCCCCACCGCCAAAAACAGGAGATACCCATACAGGACCGGCTCGATCTGTAAGGTGTTGAAAAGAATCGGCGTGCCGTAGCCGCCGATAATGCCCAAGACGGCTAACAGCAGCGAGTTATACCGGACGGCCATTGCCCCGGCGGCTATGGTAATGAGCGTCATCAGGCCGAAGGCCAGTTGCAGGCCGATGAGCTCGTACAGTTGGGAGGCGGCAAAGATGCTGTAGTAAAGTACGGCAATGCCGCCGCCTGTCAGGCCAACGCCGAGCAAATGGTACCTCCTGCCCACCTGCCAACTTCCTACCGCTACCAGGGCCGCTCCGGTCATCATGGAAATAGCTACCCGAGCCGCTTCGCTAATCAGCTGCCGGTCGATGGACCATTTCAGGAAAAAGGCCATCCCCAAGACCACCAGCACTACCCCAAGCCGCACCAGCCAGGTGCTGGCCACCGCATACTCCATCGACACCCCCTGGGGCCGATACTCTTCGCCGATGATGATCCAATTCCAGATTTTGCGCAAGATTTCTACAGCGGCCTTTTCAAACCCGCTGGGCTTTTCCGCCTGGGATGAAGGCTGTGTAGGCTGGGGAGGAGGTTGGCGTCCGGCTTGGGGGGCCACGGGGACCGGCCCGTTAGCCGCCGGTGCCTTCTGGCCGGAAAAGGCTGGGGGAAAGGCCGCCTGCCAGGAAGCCGGGGGGTTCCCAGAACCTGCCGGCTCCTGGACCAGCGTTCCGACAACGGGAACCTTTTCTACGGGCGTTTCCTCCCCCGAAGGCTGTTCGACGATGTCCGCCTCCATAGGAACCTGTTCGACCAAGGCATGTTGTCGTTTTATAGCTGAGGGGTGTTCGCTCTGGGCTGCTGGGGCCTTTTCAGGGTTCAATGCTTCCTGGCCAGAGGCTGGCCCAGGGGCGAATGGCTTGGCTGCCCCGGAGGCTGCCGCCTTGGTGAGCCGTTCCTCCAACTGGGCAATGGCCTCTTGGATGCCCCTCAGATGGTGGTAGATATGGCCCCCCCAATTGTCGGCCCAGGGATGCTCCCGCTCCCGAAGCAGCCGGTGCACTTTTCTCATTTGCCACAGAAGAAGGATCAGGCTGATCGGCGTTCCTAAAATGAAAAACAACGCCAACAAGCCCATCAATATCCCCAGGACCACTTCTAACTCGTACATTGGGAGGTTCTTTCTTTCTGGAGGTGGGCAGAGAGCCGGAAATTCTCTGGCCCTCCCTGAGAAAGCCTGTGCCGGTTTGCTAAAATATACCGCCAAGAGGAATTTGGCAGAAAAGAATGGTTCCTTTCTCAAAAAGGAATAGCTGCTTTTGGAAAAATAGGCAAATTAGAAAAGACATTTAAAGACACTCTTCCACTTTACCATACTCCAAAAAAGCTCGTTCATCAATGATACGGGGAGACGATACCTTGCTAAAGAGGGACCAAATTCCCCTCCCCTTGATCGTGCAAAAGGAATACCTTTGATGTAGGCAGCGTCTGTTAGACGGTTGCCTATTTCGTCAGACGGTACCTATTTCGCACGATAAGCAATCCCTGCAGTCTAAACAGGATGCTCCTGAATCCGGAAAGATTGTTTTCGCCGGAGATTTTTTCGATGGGGTTCTATCTTTAGGGCGAAGCAGCCCGGCCCATCTCAAAAAAGTTTTTCCGCACGATTTTTAATTTCCCCAACCACGGGATGTTGGGGGGAGTATTCTCCGGCAGGTTCTTTGGGTACGATAAGGACCAGGAAAAACTCCAACGGCCAGAGAGCATATTTTCGGAAAACCATACTTTTGTCGAAAAGCCATTTATAAAGTGGGATGGTTTTTAACCATCCTTTGACCTTTCAAGGAGCAAAGCGGTGCCGACGGATCCGTTGTTTAGTGTGGAGGGGCAGGTGGTGTTGGTTTCGGGGGCAAGCCGGGGGATTGGCCGGGCGATTGCGGCCGGTTTTGCCCAACGAGGCTCGCAGGTGATCATTACCGGCCGGGATCCAGCCAGGCTGGAAAAAACGGCAGCGGAAATAAGCAGCGGGGGTTGCTCCCAAGTGGTCCCGTATGTGTGCAATGTGGCCCAGCCGGCGGCCACTGCCCGCATGGTCGAAGAGCTGATCACCCGGTTTGGCCGGATCGACACCCTGGTCAATTGCGCCGGCGTCAACGTTCGCCGCCGAGCCGAGGACTACGACGAAGCCACCTATGACTACATCACCAATATCAATATCCGGGGCGCCTTCTTTTTAAGTACAGCGGTGGGTCGATATATGAAGGAAGCCCGCCGGGGGTGCATTATCAATGTAGATTCGATCAACAGTCATACGCCGCTTCGGTATGTGTCGGTTTATGCGATGAGCAAGGCGGCCCTGGGGGAAATGACTAAATGCCTGGCGATGGAATGGGGGCCGTACGGCATCCGGGTCAATGCGATTGGCCCGGGCTTTACGCTTACCGACCTGGGCCGCCGGTTGTGGGAAAACCCGGCCTTGGAGGCCTGGCGCCAGGCGAACACCCCGTTGGGCCGAATAGGGCTTCCGGAAGATATGGTAGGGGCCTGCATCTTTTTGGCCAGTCCGGCAGCCTCCTACATCACCGGCCAGGTGCTCTACATCGACGGCGGGACACTGAGCGGGCTGTTTTGGCCCCTGGACGTAGAATCCCCGGAGGCCTCCGCCTCCCCCGAAGGTTAAAAACCCATCCCAAAAAGGAATCTATCTGCTTTCCAACCCGCTCATTTTTCAGGCGTTGCTGGATTGGGCAGATTGTTTTGAGCATAGGCGCTAAGCTCGACGTTTGCTAATGGGAACCCGCTGTTTAGAGGCCACTCCCTAGGCCATTGGCGACATTGGAGTTCGAGAAGTATATGAACCCATGGGGGCGATCTGTCTAAGTATTGGAAACAAAAGGAGTTACGAGAATTGGCAAACGTCGAACTAAGTTCAGTCAAGCCAAGCTCAATCGCGCGTTTTGCCCATGCGCCAGGCGAAGATGGATTCCAGGACCACCAATCCCAAGGCCACGTGGAGGAAAAATTGGGTTAAGCGTTGTGGGGGCAGTGCGGTGGGGGGAGGCGGTCCGAGCGATTCTAATTCGGTCTGATATTCAAAGGGGACCTCAGGTCCCCAGAGCTGGCGGAGCTGAGCTTCGGAAAGTTTCGTTAGGTCGCTTTCTGTGGGGTCGGGGTTAACGGCGAAAACATCTTGGCGGTTCAGTGGAGAAGGGTATTCCGCCACGTAAAAGCCGCTCCAAAATGTTTCTGTGTAGTTCCAGGATAAGGAGCCTGCTTCCAAGCGAGGACGTAGTTCCACTGGCTGTCCCTCTGGGGGCGTGAGCCGTACTGCTCCTACCGCTTCTGTTGCGGGAACAGTAGCTCCGATGCTTTGGCCGACGCGGAGTTCGGCTTGTCGGCGGGGGCCGGAGATGGCATACGCGGTTATCTCTTGAATCAACGGGACATAGCTGGGCCAGACCGGCATGGCGTTCCAACGAGTGTCTGCCGAGGTGGCCACCAGGATTACCCGCCCCTGTCCGATAGGTTCTTCTATAATGAGCGGGTCTCCGTTAGAAAGGGTCAGGACCACTTGCGCCTTACTGTGAGCAATGGGCTGGAGCTGGAAGTATTGGAAAATTGGGCTGGTGAGCAAGCCGGCACGTTGCTCCCCTCGAAAGGCCCACAGAATCGGATGGCGATATTCCAGAGGATCCAGACCAGCGGGGGATTGGGATACAATCTGTCCTAGGCGAGCGGGTAAAATTCGATGTTCTGGAGTTTCGGTTCCTGCCAGAAGTCGGTTGTAGGCTTCTGGCTGGACGCGATCGCCCAAAAAGAAGACCAAGCCGCCCCCTCTTTGTAAATAATTGTCCAGCAGTCGTACTTCCGAGCGGGTCAATTGACCCACATTGCAGAGGAAAATGCAATCATAGTCGGCGAGAGTTCGCTCTGGGAGGGCGTTTTCGGGTACGATTTCTGGTTGCAAAGGCAGGGCGGCGGTAGCCTGTTGGGCCGGCTGTAGGGCCAACGCTAGGAAATCTGCAGCGCCTTCCAACCTGCCGCTCCAAGCCCCCGAAGGCGTTCCATCCACACATAAAATGCGGAAAACGGGTTTGACGTTTCGGACGGCAAAGCGGCGGTTGTCTTGGGGCAGTAGATCTCCGCTGGTACGGATTTCCAGAAGGTACTGGCCTGGCAGATCGGCAAGGCATTCTAGGACCACAGGAACTGGTTTGTCTGGCGGAAGATGGACAATTGTTTTTTTGGCCAATTGGCCATTAACCCACAATTCCACGGGTTGGGCGGGTTGTTCTTGGCCGAAACTCTGTAAGATGGCTTCGATATGGATGGTTTGACCGGCGGCGCTGTAGGGTTCCAGGAGGCGTAGTTGGGTGACGGCCACATTGGAGGCGGCGGGTTGTCCCAGATCGATGAGGATCAAGCGTGCCTGGTGTGCCAGGCGGCTGAAGCGCTGCTGGAAGCGTTGTTGGTCTTCAGGTTGGGGGAACTGGGGGACCCAGCCAACTCGTCCTAAATCGGTAAAAAAATACACTTCTGTCCTTTCTAGCTGGGCTACATGATGCGAGGCCGCCTCCAGCACTCGCTCCAAACATTCCACCGTAGCTGGCAGGTCCGCACTGGTATGCCGAAGTCGAAGCTCTTCCAGCTCCCGGAGCATTTCTGTTTGGTCAAAAACTGGGGTTCCCACCATTACCTGGGGTGGGTCCGCCATTAAAATGAGGCTGAAGCTATCGCCGGCGGCAGAGCGGCGGATCAGTTGAGCGGCCAGTTGTTTGGCCAGGGCCCATCGGCTCTGTTGCGGGAGTTGATACCCCATGGACAAGGAGGCATCGAGCACCAAAATTCGGTGCACCCGCTGGCCGGTAAGTTGGGCCAGCAGTTGGGGGGTTTGGAACGGTTCGGCCAACGCCAACACCACCACCACAATCAATGCGGAGCGAATGGCCAATAAGGTCCATTCTTCCAGGCGGAGACGGGGTTGGGTTTCGCGGAGGGCAGCCAGAAGATAATCCATCGCGGCCCAGGGGGTGCGCCGATATCGCCGGCGGGTCCAGAGATGGATCAACCAGGGGGCGGCGGCCGAAATCAGCCAACCTAACATGATCGCTTACTCCCAGCGCTTCACGACCGAGCTTCGTCGAAAGGCTTCTGCAGCGAACATTCGGAGCGTCCAGCTGTCCATGGCAAGTTCCGCCAAAGATTATTGGAAGCTCTGCAAAATCCTGAACATTATATGGACTTTATGAATATTTGATCTGTTCCTTTGCCTATCGGTTCCCATTGGTGGGCACTATATAGGGAATCTCATGTGGGCAGTGCCACTATATGTGGGGGTATGGACGGAGGTTCCGAAATGGTGTAAAAATATCTCCTTTAAATTATTCAGAGGTTCCTATTTTACTTTCCGAGTACTTAAGAAGGTGCGAAGTGCCGCATCCACTGGCCGATCCGTGCGGAGCCGCACGTATTCAATCCCATGTTCTCGGCAACCCCGCTGAAGTTGTCGGAGGGCCGACTGGAAATGGCGAACATAGGCGGCCCGCAGGGCCCGGGTGTCCGCTAGGACACGCTGAGGCACTTCCAGCCCCTCGAAAAGCGTGAGTTGTTGAAACGGAAATTCTTCTTCCGCTCGATCGAGCACCTGCATGAGAATCACATCATGGCGACGGTGTCGAAAATGGGCCAGGGCCCGGATGAGTTCCTCCAGGTTATCAAAAAAATCACTCAAGATCAGCACCAGGCCTCGTCGGACGAAGCGTTCGGCCAATTCATGGAGGATCTGGGCCATTTGGGTTTTTCCTTCGGGCTGGATTTGTTCCAGGCCGGTCAGAATTTCTTTTAGATGGGACGGATGGCTCCCGGGCCGGACGAACGTGCGAATGGTATGATCGAAGGTTACCAATCCCACGCTATCTTGCTGCGCCAAGACCAAATAGGCCAATGCGGCGGCCAACGCCTGGGCATGCTCCCATTTGCTCCAAGGGGCTAGCGAACTTTGGAAGGACATGCTTCGACTGGCATCGACTACTAAATAGCACACGAGATTGGTTTCCGCCTCAAATTGTTTGAGGTAGAACTTGTCGGTCCGGGCGAAGACCTTCCAGTCTACGTAGCGTAGATCGTCGCCCGGGGCATATTCGCGATGTTCCGCAAATTCGATGGAAAATCCCCGGTAGGGGCTCCGGTGCAGACCGGTCATATACCCTTCGACGATCCGTCGTGCTCGGAGCACCAGTCCTTTAAGCCGGGCCAATACCCGGGGATCGAAATACTTTTGTCGGTTCGGTTCCATTGTCGGCCAGTTCCTTTGGCAGAGGGGCTGCCTGGAGAAGCCGACGGATGATGTCATCCGGGCGCAGCCCTTCGGCTTCGGCATTAAAATTGATGACTAGCCGATGCCGCAGCACGGGGAAGGCGGCAGCTTGGACATCGGCCAGTCCGGCACAGGGGCGACCGTGCAAGGCTGCTCGGGCCTTGGCCGCCAACACCAGCGCCTGACTGGCCCTTGGACCAGCCCCCCAACTGACGTATTCCCGGATAAATTCGGGGGCGCCATCTTCTGTCGGCCGAGTCAGACGGGCCAGTTGCATGGCATAGCGCATCAGATATTCGGCTGCCGGCACCCGCCGCACCAGCCGCTGCATGGCCACGATCTCCGCTCCGGTGAGCACCGGCTGAATCTGGGGCTGCAGATCGGCGGTGGTGCGCCGAACAATTTCCAGTTCTTCCTCTTCAGCCGGATAGCCAATCAGACACATGAATAAAAATCTATCTAACTGGGCTTCCGGGAGCGGATAAGTGCCCTCCTGTTCAATGGGGTTCTGGGTGGCCAGGACAAAGAAGGGCTCTTCCAACCGGTGCCGCTTCCCGCCCACGGTAACCTGATGTTCCTGCATCGCTTCCAGCAAGGCCGCCTGCGTTTTCGGAGGCGTGCGGTTGATTTCATCGGCCAAGACCACATTGGCGAAAATCGGGCCTGGAAAAAACCGAAGTTCCCGTTGCCCAGACAGTTTATCCTCTTGGATGACTTCCGTACCGGTAATGTCCGAAGGCATCAGATCCGGGGTAAACTGAATCCGACTGAACTTTAAATCCAGCGCTTGGGCCAGGCTGCGCACCAGCAAGGTCTTGGCCAAGCCTGGCACCCCCACCAGCAGACAATGGCCTCCGGCAAACAGCGCCACACATAATTGCTCAATGATCTCCCGTTGACCCACAATCACCCGCGCCAGTTGCTCTTGCAGAGCCTGATAGGCCTGATGAAGTTGTTCCAACGCCTGCCGATCATCCTCCAGATTCATCCCTTCGCTCCTCGGTAACAGAACAGTTCAGCCGAATGGCCTATCAGGCCATTCCTGCGAAAAGACAAATGCAGTTTTTTGTGCTAGTGGATTTGTTCCGGACTGCCGTTTGCACGGCAATAACCCCTAATGGGTTTCCTCGGATCACACCAGGCAGCTTCTTCATTCGGCTGAAGTGTTAGCTATTTTTCATCATAGTGTTTTGGTATGCCCATTGGGCGGCGTTTTTTGGATACTTGACGGTTCATGGGGAGGATATGGGGTTTTAGGAGGCTGGGCCGAGGCAGACCAGTTCTTTTTCGGCGGCGATGATCCAGTGCGTGCCGTCTGTGAGCAAATTGCCGCCGCCGGTATCGAAGGGACGGAGCAGGATCTGCCGGATTGGCTGGCCGGTGCGGGCGTCAAGCAGGTGGATGGCATCTCGGGTAGGCCACCAGATCCGTCCCTGGGCTAAAAGGCCCCGGCCGTAGCCAAGCCGATCCGGACCGTCCGGCCATCGGAACACAACCTGGCCCCGGCGAGGCCCGGTGGTAGCAATTCCATAAACTCGATCGCCGGTAGCAATCAGCCGATCCTCCCAAACCCCCAGCAGATGCACTGCATCTTGGAGTTCCGGTCCGGTTTGCCAAAGGATTTGACCGGTAGCTGCATCGAGGGCAAAGATGCAGGGAGAATCTGCCGGAGCTACATACAGCAGGCCTCGATCCCAAACACAGGGATTCAACTGCCTAGCCCAATGTCGGCCGAACAGTCCGTCTCTGGGGGGTTGGGATCGGGGATAAAGGCTGAGCCATTGGATTTGGCCGTCTGTAGCCCGCACGGCGACCACAGCGCCCAAATTAGTATTATAGTAGAGGGTATTTCCATGGAGGGTCAGCAGTTGATGGCTGGCCAGGGGGAGGTTTCGGGCAGGGGGTCCGGCACCGCATACAAATGTTCTCCATAGGAATCGGCCCGTCTCTGCATCTAAACAGGCCACATACGCTTGCACATGCGCAGCCAATTCGCTCCGTCGCATCGCTACATATACTGCCCGATCGTCCACGACCGGAGAGCCTTCAAACGCCCAGCCCGGTTCCTCCGGCGTCTGCTTCCACAACAGTCTGCCCTCGGCAGCCAGATCCAAGCAGACCAGATATCCACTTGCTGGCCCCGACGTCTCCTGCCCCCAAGAGGTGATCGGAGTCCCCATCCGGGCGTAAAGCCGATCGCCCCGGACCGTCAGCGTACATCGCACTTTGCCCCACATCGCTCGGGGCACTAAAGCCGCCTGCCCCGCAGGGTCCATCGGGTCCCGATAAATCCGCCCCTGGCTCCAAAGAGGTCTACCGGTCCAAACTTCCCAGCCGAATATCTCCCACACACTATTCACAAACACCCAACCTCCCACCACCACCGGATAGTAGCAAAGGGCCCCCTGAGGGGATTCGGCCCCAGTAGGTTGCTCGGCAGTCGAGCTGGCCGGACAGCTCGGCAACGGCACCCGCCAGCGGAGCGGCCCGACCGGCGGCACTCGAACCGGCAAAGCATTTCGCTCCCCGTTGCCTCCAAAGGTAAGCCAATCCCCTGACTCCTTCCATCGGGGCCAACCAGAAGCTTCCTTCAGCATTTGCTGAAGGGCTTCGACGAAACAGACTTCCTGACCGGCCAGTCGGCCTCGAGCCTCCGGATGCAGCCGAGCTAATTCCCCCAGCTCTTCTTTTGCCCGCTGCAAAGAGCCTTCTAAGATGGAAGTCCAGACCAATCGGGCCCGCACAGCGGCCAGATCGATCTGCGGATCCGGGTAGGTAAGCCAACTCGGTTGGGCCATGGAAACCTCCCCGGAAGTGGCCCCCAGTGGCTGGCTTTGCCCCGGCTGCGACGGGGAAGGTTGCCCGACCGGAATCAGCCGCTCCCAATACCACCGAGCTTCCGCATACTGACCAGCCTCCAAAGCCATTTCCCCTAATAGCCAAAGGGCTTCGTCCGTCCAACTGCTGGCAAAGGCGTGATCGACCAACTGGTCCAGCAGATGTCGATCCAGGAGGCGCCGGCCTTGTTCATACCACTTTTGGGCAAACCCATCCACTTGGCGGCGATAGACAGCCAAGCCTTCCGGCGGCAACTGAGACAACAAAATATGGGCATAGGTCTGGAGGGGAATCAGTCGGTGGGGACTAATGGCCACCAGCTTCCGACCAGCCCGCTCCATCAGATCTCGAAGGCTTCGGATGCCCTCTTCCCATTGCTTGGCGGCCAAGAGAGCTTTGGCCCGATCCAATTCGGCCAAAACCGCAGCATCCGCTCGATCCACCAACACCGGGAAAGCAGATTCCGCACAGGCAGGGCTGACCCCCAGTAACGGCTGGCCGCCCACCAGACCAATCCCGCCTGCCAGAAAAGTTCCCCACAGGATTTGTGTCCAACGCACCTGGATAGCTCCGTTACTTATCGGCTTGTGGCCTAAGGAGGATCAGACAATAGCAAAGCCCCTCCTTCCCACCGGGTTTGCCATCTAGGTAAATATATCCCAGCCGACCAAGGAGGGAAAAGAGAACTGTACAAATAAATACATTTCTCCCCTGGCGGCCGGGTCCCCACGATCTAGCAGCCTAAAAGGGTTCCACGGCCAACCAGAGACGTTCTGTGCGGAGGGAACTCCGGCTGCCGATAGGACCGGCCTGGTTTTCCCAGCGCTGGCCATCCAATTCCAGCCAACCCTCCGTCCGCCCATACAACCCGTCCGGCCCCCGAAAAAGCACTACCGAGTTGGTCAGCCAGGGACAGACAATATGGCAGTTTGGCTGAGCCCCCAACAGACAACTCTGGCCCATCAGCAGCACCGCATCGGTGCGCGGCTCGGTCCGATGAGTGCTGAGAAACTCTAACCGAGCAGTCAGACTGTAAGGATGCGGCAGGCGGAACCGGATCTGGACTGTTGTTGCCAACCGGATCTGCTGGCCTTCCCGGAGCCAAGTTAACCCAGCTACCCGGCGCCCGTCTACCCAGACCGGCTCAAGGGGTTCGATCAAATATCCTTCGTGGTCTCTCCAAATCCGCACATGCTGGGAGGCAATGGCTGCTAGGATCGGCACGTCCACCTCTGCCCCCCCATTAGGATGGCCCAAAACCACCATCTCTTTTAAACAAATCAAATACCCTCCCCCTCCATCGATCCAGAGCAAAAACCGATTTGGTTGCCATGGCCCCAGTTGGCCCATCCGCCTTTCCTTATTTCCTACCCGTTTTTTCCCCAACTCGGCAGCGAGTTTCGTGTTCTCCCACCTCCCCCCTTGGGCCAGACTATAGCGTGTTGGTGCGAACCCCCCTCTGGAGCCCCTTGGAGTCAGGGGGCTGACACTACCAGCACAAAGAACACGAAGATTTCTATTTCTTTAATTTAAGCCTCCGGCTTTCCTCCTGCAAAGCCTGTCCACCCTCCTGGCGCTCTGCAGAAGGATGGCAAAAACCTTGCCATGCCCAATTGACGGAAGCTTGATCCCATGGCAACCTAAAAGGGGAATGGAACATGAAAAGATGCCTCAGTCTGCCGGGGGAAGGAACCTGTGCGCCGAAGCTTCTAAGCTTGCTGGAGGAGTTGGGGAGATTGGCTTGGGAGGGTGGCGTTGGGTTTGGGTGCCTAGTCCTGAAGGGTGATCGCTTTTTCTATTGGTGGAAGCGGTGGGCTTTTTGAAGGGAGTCCGCCATGGGAAATTCCTTGGTGGTCATGGTGGTAAGTGGATTGCTGGCAGCAGGGACCGGGAGGGATTTTCCTTCCAGCCCCACGAGGAGTTCCTTTCCATGCCTCAACAACCTAGAGCCTAGCGGTGGGACCTGGTTGCCAGGCGTCTCCATGGTTTTACCAAGTAGCTTGTTGGGGGCAGCGTCGCCGGCGGGAGGATTTTCCCCTGAAGGCTCAGGGGCTTCTGGGGGCTCTGCCAAGGGGTCGCCAGAAATCCTGCCTAAGATTCCGCGTCGGCCTCTGCCGCCGGCCCTGTTGGCTGCTGCCATCCCCCAGCAGCCTCCGAATGCTAGTTCCTTTCAGCCGGTCCGGTTGGTCGATCTGTTAGCTCGTCCGGCTCCCCGAAGCCAACAGAGAGAGCTCATCCTAAGCTATTGGCAGTTGGCCGGGGCGGTAGCCACCGTGAGCTTTCGGAAACAGGAATGGGCTTGGTTACAATCGCTGCAGGTGCTTCCAGCGGATTCTGCAGCCTACCAGGCAGCCCTGAGCCAGGCTACCGGGGCAGTACAGTCGGCCGAAACCGCTCTGGCCGAAGCCCAACAGACCTTAGCCCAAAAGGCAGGCTGGGATCCGAAAACGGTTCGACCCTGGCCGATGGACAAACCCCATATTGGCCCTTATGCGACGATGTTAAGTAGTTTATTTTCTGGCGGGTCGGCGCCCCGGCACCTCCGGCTAATCGATAAATGTTTACCACTTTGGCAAAAAGCCATCCATCGCCATGCCCAAGCCATCTATGCGGCCGAAGACGCCTTGGAGGCCTTCGCAGAAGCCTACCAGCAAGGCCGGTGCAATCTTCGAGCTCTCCTGTGGGCCTATGATCGATGGACAGAACAACATACCGCCTTCTTGGAAGCCACGTTTGCTTACAACAGTCAGATTGCCGACTTTGCTCTGGCCGTAGCGCCGTCGTCGGCTTCAGGAGCCTCGTTGGTTCGGATGTTGATTTTGCTAGAAGAGGGGGGATCGAAGAGGCCTAGTCCCTCCGGCAGCCGGACTGGCCAGGTTGGTGGCAGCTTCGAGCCGAGTGGAAGCGCAGGTTCTGGCGTGGTACCGGCTACTTATGAGCAACCATCCGCCTGGGGGGCTGTGCCGGCGGAAAGATCGGAAGGTGCTCCGGGAAGCGGGCAGAAATCGCCATCCGGGGGTACTAGCCAACTACCGATGCCAAGCAAGCGGACTCCTTCGGAGCCACTCCCAGCGGATTGGCCTTCTCGGACTGCTCCGTTCGGCGGCGCTGAGGAGCCCACTTTAGCTCCGCCGAAGCCATCCTCCGAGCCCGATACACCTCCCGCATCCTCTAAGCCTTCGCTGATCCGCCCTTTAGTGCCTTTGGTTCCAGAGGGAGGAGCGGCAGAGTCGACCAAATCAGCCCCTTCCTCGGAACCTGGCTTGCCTAGCCCCAGGGGAAGCTCGGGGGCAGACAGTCCGATGGTTCGGGAAGCCAAAAGGCCGACCGAATCTAGTGCCGGTTTCTCGGAAGAGACGATCGCCTTGTATCCCGGGTTGTTCCGAGCTGATACAAACGTACAGGTAGAGCAACTGGCCTTCAGCTTTCATGCCCCCACCCATCCGAAGGAAAATGTTCGGCAGGAGAAACTCCTGGCTTGCTTGCAACAGATTTCGGCCCCTAGGCGGCGAGAGTTGCTGGAGGCGTATTGGCTTTTATGGCACCAATGGGCAGAAACGATCGCTTCCCAGCAGCAGCAAGAACAGCTCCAGAAACTGGGCGAGCTGATTCTCCAGCAAGTAAGTCGGCCTCTGGGGGCCGAAGGGAGGCTGCTGTGGCGCATACTCCTCCTGGCACAAGAGGCCGAGCAGATGGAAGCCCAGATTCGCCTTCTGGAACGTCAGGAGAAATTGGCCCAGATTCTTGGCCAGCCAGCCGAAGAGAATCTCGCACCTGCCACCATGCCGTACACGGGCCCCTATAATCTTCGATTGGAAGTTTTGGCTCCGAATCTGCGGGCACGTTGGGCGGTCCGACGGGCCGCAGGGCTTGTCCCGCTATTGTACGCAGATTTACAGCAACGCGCCAAAGCCGTCGTCCAAGCAGATCAACTCCGATCCGAATGGTTCCAACAATACAGCCTAGGGCAACGCTCGTTGGACGAAGTCTTGACCGCCTGCCTGCAACAAAAACAGGCTACCTCAGAGTTCTTACAAACTTTAATCGACTACAACCAAGCCATTGCCGATTATGTGCTCTTGGTAGTTCCCGAAGACCTCCCCCCAGAACAATTCGTTCGCACTCTAGTCAAAGAACCTTAGCTCCACTTTTGCCAATCTTGCCAACTTCTTTTGTTTCTTCGTTGCTTCGGTTGACTTCTGCCAATTTGGAAGTCCCCCGGAGAGACGCTTTCCTACCTAGTGGGAATCATTACATTTAGAAACCTCTGCAAAAGACTGAACAGAACTTTAGATTTATGAACATATAATCCTATAGCTCCCGAAAAGATTTTGTGTTGGCTCCTCGGGGTAGGAAGCTAGGCCTGCCATCCTACTTATTGGGACAGGGGGATCATCAGCCAAGATGATATAAAAATATATCCTTATGGATTATTCTGCGCTTCCAAGGGCAAATCCGCAGGATCGCTCTGTTTGCCAAGAGCCTACCGAGATTCGCCGCCTGGGTCGGGACGGAGGTTTTCCCCAGCCGGAGCAGGTATTTCCCGCGCTCCCCCCGCGCCCACCGCTTCTATCAAGAGGCCCTCCCCTTCAGGCTCCGCATGGGGTGGAGGCCAGATTGGCCGATCCGACCTCTCCGGAGCAGGCCATAAGAGCTGATTCCCTGCCCGCTGCCCCCTGGGGCCCAAGAGGCACCGCCAACCGGGCTGGGTTCCCAAGGGGTTACACGCACTCGATACGGAGAGCATCCAGAGCTATGCGAACTATCCCGGCTGGGTGCAGGGGTAGTCCTAGGAAGGGGTCGTTACGGGGAGGCCCCACGGAACCGTGTGGCTGCTGTTGGCCTCGGCGCCCAGGGCCAGCGTCAGCCCACAGGTACGTGTTGGGGAAAAGTTGGAGTGCCTGGAGAGCCAGGTGGTCGATGCCCTGGCCGAGTGTGAGACCGATGCCCAGCCTGACGCCTCCCTCCCGCCGGGAGGGTAGGTAGTGGGTGTGCTGGCCGACATCGGCTACCTCAACACTTAGTAGGGGGAGCGGTTCGAGTGGCACCAGCGGGGAGATGGCGCACGGGCAAGCCTCTTCTCTGCCCGGAGAACCCGCGGGGCGTGAAGAAAGGGGGAAGGGGTCGGCTGAAGAGGATTCAAAAGTGCAGCGCTCTGGGCAGAGAACCCGCGCGGCCTGAACCGGGGGGAGCAAGCTGCCCAAGCCGTGGCCGTCTTCGACCACGACCCGCCACGGCAGCGATGCCAACAACACCGGGCATTTTCGGCAAAGCCGCCCTGGACAGAAACTCTCCGCCCCACACGCTCCCAAGGAGGAACCGTCCAACGAGTGGTGGAAATCGCGGTTCGAGCGGGAGGTATCCGCCCACGTGGTCGCAGCGTCAAAGGGGTCTGTGGAACGAGCGGTAGGAATCAAAAGCCCGGCATATTGAGGAAGTGTGCCGCCGGAGTGGGGGCAGAGGGGTGAACCGTCCAACGAGTGGTGGAAATCGCGGTTTGAGCGGGAGCGTCGAGTCTGGCCCGTAATCTGGATCACATCCGGAGGCAATGGCAGGCGGCTATCTTCGCCTACCCAGGGCTGTTGCGCTACGACCATCGTGGGGGGAAGCAGAACGGCAAGTCCGCTGCATCCTCGACATGCTATGCATTCCCAGATACACCCTCAGGCATCTCTGGAACAAGGCCCTTTCAGCAGTCCACCATAGCAACCCGTTGGAAGCATATCCGGGCGGCTTTCCGGGAAGCTGGGAAACGGGGGAGCTTACTTGAGAGGCTCATGGCAAACCGACTTGATTAGCCGATACCCCCTACCGGTGGTACCGAAATGGCTTGGTACCAGTAATATGATCGCCTATCAGCATTCCGTAGATCCAACAGAGCAGGTGTTTCAGGAAGCGGCCCAGGAGGATATATGGACCAGCCCTCCGGGGGAGAAATGACTTTTCAAACGTTTATAGAAAGTGTTCAGAATTGCATCTAAGTAAATGATGTACACACCCGGCAGGAGGTATAATTTTATTCAGTCTGCCATCAAAAATCATGCGTTGTTTCTCGACGTTGCTTGTCGTAACCCCTTGTTACATAAGGAATTAGCGAGGGCGACGGGACTCGAACCCGCAACCACCGGATCGACAGTCCGGTACTCTGACCAATTGAGCTACGCCCCCAGATGGTTGATATATTTGCTTTGTTTTGGCAGTGGTTTACTCCGTTCAGGGGGATTCGCCCTCCCCTTGGTTACACCTCCCTTTAAGCACCTATTGCTTTTTAAAAATTTAATCTTCTCCTTGCTCTGGGTAAAGAGGAGCTCCTGGGGAAGAGGCCGATTTTTTCTGCACACTATTGCGGGGGAGATGAAACCCCACTACGGGGGTTGTGCTTCCTTTGGAACATTTCCCCCGAATGATGCAACCTGTCATCCCAGCGAAAGCTCTCGAACCAGCAAAAACAGCGTCCCGATTTTTTTGGACTGCCGCTTGCGCAGGAATGACACCAAGCAGATTCCCATGAAAAAACACCAAACTGACGCCAAACGGCTGAAATGTTACGGAAAATCATCTACGGTCGTTTGTCGCCTCTTGGCATCGGGGCCCAAGCAGAGTATCTTAAACACGTTCGATTCCGACGCGGGGCCGGAAGTGGAAGGTATTCTGCAAGGTGTTTCCAAGACCCTCGCCGAAACCCTCGGCAGGGGTCCCAAGTCCTATTGGAAGGAGGTACAACAATGCGACGTCATCTGGGAGAGTGGAAGAGGGGCTGGATGGTTGGAATGGTTTTGGGACTGGTTCTGCTGGGCTTGGCGCCAACCGGTTGGGCAGAGGTCCGCTTACCCAAGATTCTGGGCGACAATATGGTCTTACAGCAGCAGACCGAAGTGCGCATCTGGGGTTGGGCCGATCCGGAGGAGGAAGTTACCGTCCAATTCCAAGAGCAAAAGGTCTCCGCCAAAGCGGATACCAAAGGCCGATGGCTGGTCAAACTCCGCACTCCGGAGGCCGGTGGTCCGTATGAGGTGCACGTGGCTGGGAAAAATAATCAAATCACCCTCCGGAATGTGTTGGTAGGCGAGGTATGGGTCGGCTCCGGGCAGTCCAATATGCAATGGCCGGTCAGCCGAGCCGATAACGCCCAGGAGGAAATCGCTGCGGCCAAGTATCCGAAAATCCGTCTTTTCACCGTCGCCCACACAATCTCCGACAAACCTTTGGACGATTGCGAAGGGGCCTGGGTGGAATGCAGTCCGGAGACGGTGGCTGGCTTTTCGGCGGTGGCTTATTTCTTCGGCCGACATCTGCATAAAGAACTGGGGGTGCCGGTCGGCTTGATCAATAGTTCCTGGGGGGGAACGATCTGCGAAGCCTGGACTAGCTTAAAAGCCCTCCAGACTGACGAAGATTTCAAGCCTATTCTCGAGCGAGCCAAACCGTTTAACCCTAAAAATCCCAATCAGCCTGCCGTGCTCTTCAACGGCATGATCCATCCGCTATTGCCGTTTGTGATCCGGGGTGCCATCTGGTATCAAGGCGAAGCCAACGTAAGCCGGGCTGCCCAATATAAAAAACTTTTCCCCACCATGATCCAGGATTGGCGCCGTCGTTGGCAGATCGGCGATTTCCCGTTCTATTATGTACAATTGGCGCCATTTCGATACGGCAATCGGGCCAAGCCGGAATGCCTGGCCGAACTCTGGGAAGCCCAACTCCAAACACTGCGCCTGCCGAATACGGGCATGGTAGTTACCACTGACATCGGCAACATCAAGAATATCCATCCCACCAATAAGCAGGAGGTGGGCCGACGCTTGGCCCTCTGGGCCCTGGCGAAAATCCACGGCAAACAGGTTGTCTATAGCGGACCGCTCTACGAGGGCTACAGTGTGGAAGGTAACAAAATCCGCATTAAGTTCCAGCACGCTGAGGAGGGCCTAGTCTGCAAAGGGGATCGGCTCACCCACTTCAGCATTGCCGGCGAGGACGGAAAGTTTGTCCCGGCAGAAGCCGTCATCGACGGTTCGACAGTGGTTGTTTCCAGTCCAGAGGTCCCCAAGCCGGTGGCCGTTCGCTTCGCCTGGCTAGATACGGCTGAACCAAATCTGTTTAACAAAGCCGGCCTTCCTGCCTCGCCGTTCCGGACCGATACGTTTCCGATGGTTACCGAGGGGAATAAGTAAAGGCAACGGACTCAGTTGGAGCAACCTCCGTTGGGTCGGGAGCCAAAGCGGAGAGGAGAGTTTAGAGCGAGATAATGAATAAATGTATATGTAAACTCGAAAACCCTTTGCCATCCTCTTTTCCAACAGCCTCCGTCTGGCCGCCTACACCGGTAGCGCCAGAAGAGCACCCATTCCTCGGTTCTCCGGAAGCCCCGAGTAGTTTTGAGGCGACAAAAAAGAAAAGGAGCAGTGGAGATGAGGTTTGCCATTTGCAATGAGACGTTTCAGGATTGGCCGATAGAGCGGGGTTTTGCTTTTGCAGCGGAGTGTGGGTATGAGGGGGTGGAGATTGCTCCTTTTACCATCTCCACCTATGTTACCCAGATTTCCCAGGCTACCAGATCGACCATCCGCCGCCAAGCCCAGCAGGCTGGACTAGAGATCATCGGCCTCCATTGGCTCTTGGCCAAAACCGAAGGTTTCCATCTGACCAGCCCCGATCCCGAAATCCGGCGTAGTACCGCCGATTATTTGGCTGAACTTTGCCGATTTTGTGCTGACCTAGGAGGCCGGCTGATGGTTTTCGGCTCCCCCAAACAGCGGGACCTAGCCGAAGGGGTTTCCCTCCCACAGGCCATGGATTATGCTGTGGAGGTCTTCGAACGCATTCTGCCCGTGTTAGAAGAACATCAGGTGATTTTGGCGGTGGAACCATTAGCCCCCTCGGAAACTAATTTTCTTTGTACCGCCGCGGAAGCGGTGGCTTTGATCCAGCGGATCGGCTCTCCCCAGGTCCGGCTCCATCTAGACTGCAAAGCAATGAGTTCGGAAAACGTGCCGATTCCAGACCTGATTCGCCAATATCATCCGATGCTGGCTCACTTTCATGCCAACGATCCGAATCGGCAAGGACCAGGCTTTGGGCAACTAGACTTTGTACCCATCTTCGAAGCCCTCGGCCAAGTAGGCTATCAGGGGTGGGTTTCCGTGGAAGTGTTCGATTATACTCCGGGGATCGAGCGCCTAGCCCAACAAAGCCTTCAGTATATGCGAGCCTGTTTAAAAAAGGTTACCCAGGGATAAATGGTTCTGGGCTACTATTTCTGGTAGCAGAAAAGAGCCTGGCTTCTCTGGAGGATGGAGAGAAACTGAAGTTGCCCTAAAAGGGGGCTCCAATGCCCCACAAAGGGGTTTTAGAAAATCCTCCATCATTGCCTTGGTTAAACCCTTCCGAATGCCCGAAGTTTTAGGAAAAGAGCACTCAGACACTCTCTGCTTGTCCAGCCGGGGCTCATCCAATTTTAGAACAAAACGCCCAATTTTGCCCAATTCTTAGGGAAAAACCCCACGCTGGCCGACCGAAGAACACCTTAATGCTGCCAAGGGAGACAGCCCTAGGGAGGAGAATGCATTTCCGGCCCCCACCCTCGGTTCCCTGATCACACTCCTAGGAGGCGTGGATATGCTCTCCTGGTTTTAGAAGTGAGGTTGACGGTGAGAGAGGATTCTTGTAACAACATGGGGCTCAGTTCCTAGGTGGGCGAGAGTAGTTTTTTAAAATCTGCTCATTTTATCTATTTTCTATATTTTTTGTATTTCTCTATTTTACGCAATTTCGTTGGATTATCTTTATCTTGCCATGGATGGCATCACAGAATTGCCCGAGTCTTCTCGTAATGCTCTGGTAAAGGGTAGGTGGAAAAGCTCTTGGGAGGCTGTTTGGCCCAGCCTGCCTCAGGAAGCGATCGACCATCTCCCCGGTACCGGTTGGAGACATAGCTGGAAGCGACGGGCCCGGGATCTGATTTGGTTAGCTCTGATGGCCCCCATTTTTGGGGGGATTTTTTATTTAGCTTATTGGGTGCGATTCGATGGGGAGATTCCGCCGGCCAATTGGGCTAGTTTTCAAAGGATGTGGGTGTGGGTGATCTTGATCAAGCTAGTAGTGTTTGGGGGGTTTCGATTTCATCGGAGCTGGACTCGGTATGTAACCTTTTATGATTTGATCTGGTTGGTGGAGGCGGCCACGGTTAGCGAGATTGGCATTGCCTTGGCAGACCGGCTGTGGATGGTGCAAAAATTGATCCCCCGCAGTGTGCTGATATTGGACTGGGGGATCACCGTGGTGGGCATTGGGGGCATCCGAGCGGGGTGGCGGATGCTCTATGAACGCAGGTGGTTACCTTTCTTTAGCCGGGGGGCAATCCCGATTTTCATTGTGGGGGCCAATGATGCAGGGGAGGCTCTTTTGCGGACCCTCAGCCGACGGAACACCGGCTGGAATTATGTCGTCGTCGGTTTTGTGGACGAAGATGCCAGTCGGGTCGGCAGCCATATTGGCGGAGTTCCCGTGGTGGGCACGTTAGATCAGATCGCCTATTTGGCGGAAAAGTATGAGGTCGGTGAGATTTTGATCCTTTCCGATGCCTTACCGGGCCGACAGGTCCGTCGGTTGATCCAGCAGACCGAGCAATTGGGCGTTCGAGTGCGGGTCCTGCCAAGTTATGAACAAATTTTGAGTGGTCGGGTAACTATTCGGCCTCGTCCCGTGGCGATTGAAGATCTCCTGCGCCGGGAACCGGTTCGGCTGGATTTACAAGAGATTCGCCATTGGATTGATGGCCGCCGGCTTCTGGTAACCGGGAGTGCGGGCAGTATCGGCTCGGAAATTTGTCGGCAATTGTTGCAATTTTCCCCATCGCTATTGATCTTGATCGATCGCTCGGAAACAGGCCAATTTTTCCTCGAACGTCAACTGCAACGTCTAGGCTCCGGGGTTCCTTATGAAGTCCTGTTGGCCGATGTGTTGGATCGCTCTCGGATGGAATACATTTTGGATCGGTACCGGCCGGAGATTGTGTTTCATGCGGCTGCCTATAAGCATGTTCCGCTTTTGGAGCGGCATCCTACGGAGGCGGTCAAGAATATTGTACGGGCTACTCGGCAGTTGGCCGACCTGGCCATGGAAAAAGCTGTCCACAGCTTCGTCCTGATCTCTACCGACAAAGCGGTCAATCCCACCAGTGTGATGGGCGCATGCAAACGGGCAGCCGAAATCTATGTCCAGTCCTTGCGGGCTCTTTCGGCGTGTCGATTTGTTACCGTTCGATTTGGCAATGTGTTGGATTCGGCCGGTAGCGTGGTACCGGTCTTCCGCCAGCAGATCGCCGAAGGCGGTCCGGTAACGGTAACCGATCCCCGGATGTGCCGATACTTTATGACCATCCCCGAAGCGGCCAAATTAGTCATTCAAGCCGGCGCCATCGGTCGAAGTGGTGAAATTCTTCTCCTCGATATGGGCGAACCCGTCCGGATCCTGGATTTGGCGGAAGATATGATTCGTTTGTCGGGGCTACGCCCAGGGGTGGATATTGAGATTGTCTTTACTGGGATCCGGCCGGGAGAAAAACTTTCTGAGGAGCTGCATCTACCGGGCGAAAAACGCCTTGCCACGTCGCATCCGAAGATCTTGTTGGCCGATTGTACCCGTCGGGATCCCGAATTTGTCCGGGCCGCCATCCTCCGCTTGGAGCAATTGGCCGACCTGCATCAAGATCAGGCCATCCTCCAAGCCCTCCATGAATTGATTCCTCAATTTCAAGCTCAGCCGCCAGTGGCCCAGGAATTCCTCCCGCGGCAAGATCATCGCCAAGCCGCTTAAAACACCCCCCTGTCCAAGCCAGGAAGCTATCCGCTATTCGGCCAGGCGAGTGGTTCCTAGGCTTTTCGGACTCGGCCGTTATTGCGAAGGGAGACGGTCTGGGCGCCGCTGCCAGAATGGGCCGGTTGCCGCGCCGGCATCGCCAGGATCGAAATACTCCTGGGCCCGAGCAGTTTCTCCAGTTCCGTCTGCAACTGGCGGGTAAAGCGGATTTGCAGTTGGGTGCATCGGCAGCGGAGCTTCAGCCCATCGGCCAAATAAAGCACCAATTCCACGGGCACGCTGCCGGGCCAGCGTTGCAGAAGCTGATGCAGTTGTTCCAGGCCTTCCAGACCCAGACGGCGTTCCTCTAGTCGGAGGGTGAGTAATCGGCTGTAGCGAGCAGGCGCCTCTTCCAAGGGCACCACTTCACTGACAATTAAGGTGCCTTCTTCTTCTCCGGGGCGGCGTTCGATTTGGCCGGTAATGGCCAAGACCGCTTCCGGTTGGATCAGGGCGCCGTACTGGAGGGCGGGTTCGGGCCAAAGGATACATTGGATCATCCCGGCCATGTCTTCCAGCTCAAACAGGGCATATCGACTGGGCGCTCCGGGGCGAGCGGTTCTGGTATTTCGCCAACTAATGCCGGAAATCATTCCACAGAGGCGGACTTCGGTTCGGTGCGGTAATTTCGCCGCCGCCACGGTCGTATGGGTGCTGTAGGTTCGGAGCTGGTCCTGGTATTCCTCCAACGGATGACTGGACAAATAGAAACCGAGTACTTCTTTTTCTTTGGCCAGTCGTTCCCGCAGGGGCCATTCTGGCAATTCCGGCAGGTCCAGCAAGGCTGGGGAATTGGCGGGCGAGGCGGCAGATTCTCCAAAGAGACTGCGTTGGCCGGTCCGTCGGTCCGCGGCGGCGGCGGCACCGGCCTGTAATGCTCTGTCCAGTATCGCCATGCATTGCGATCGCCGAATGCCCAGACTATCGAAGGCGCCTGCCTTAATCAAGGATTCGATCACGTTGCGATGGACCACAGCAGGGTCGATTCGCATACAGAAGTCTATCAGGCTCTGGAACGGGCCGCCTTGCCGCCGCTGCTGCACAATGGCTGTGGCCGCCGCTTGCCCACATCCTTTCACCGCCGCCAAGGCAAAACTAATCTTCCCCTCCCAGACAGTAAAGTCCACCTCCGAACGATTCACATCCGGTCCCAGCACCTCAATCTGCATCCGTCGGCAATCTTCCAAGTGGTGGACCACCGGGTCCTTCCGCTTGAAGTTCCGCATCGGAATATCGCTGGATAGCAGCGCAGCCATGAACTGCTTCGGCCAATGCGCCTTCAAATACGCCGTCATATAGGCAATCAGCGCATAGGCGGTCGAATGGGATTTATTGAACCCGTAGCCAGCGAATTTTTCCACCAGGGCGAATTGCTCTTCTGCCTCCCGCCGACTGAGACCTTGTTGGTGGGCGCCCTGAACAAATTGTTCCCGGTACCTGGCAATGATCGGCAATTTCTTTTTGCTGATGGCTTTGATGCATTTATATGCGTCGGCCAACGGAATCCCCCCCAACCGGTTCAATATCCGCATGACCTGCTCTTGATAGACCATCACTCCATGGGTTTCTTCCAAAATTTCTTTCATGACCGGATGGGGGTACTCGGCTTTTTTTCGGCCATGTTTGACCTGGATATATTCGTCCACCATGCCCCCTTCCAACGGTCCGGGCCGATACAGGGCGTTGACCGCGATAATATCCCGAAAATGATCCGGCTGCATCCGCTGCAACAGTTCTCGAATGCCCTCGCTTTCTAGTTGGAAGATTCCTTTGGTTTCGCCTCGGCAAAGTAGGTCGAAGGTTTCCCGATCATCCAGCGGAAACCGATACGGATCGATCCGGAGGCCGGTGGATTGTTGGATCGACTCGACCGCTTTGGAAAGGATGGTCAAATTGCGCAGGCCGAGAAAGTCCATTTTCAACAGGCCAGCCCGTTCCACATCGCCCATGGCCCACTGGGTGATCACTTCGGAGTTTTTCTTCTCTTGGCTAAATTGGAGCGGTACATACTCCCTTAGAGGCCGATCGGCAATGACCACCGCGGCAGCATGCGTCCCGACATTTCGCACCAAGCCTTCCACCCGACGGGCCAGGTCCAACAGCTCCCGGACTTCCGGATTGGTCTCATATTCATGGCGGAGTTCTTCGCTTTCTTGCAGCGCCTGATCCAGCGTGATATTCAGTCGTTCGGGTACCTTGGCTACCACGGCATCCACTTTCGCCAGGGGCATTCCCAGGGCCCGGCCCACATCTCGGATCGCCGCCCGCGCCGCCATCCGTCCAAAGGTGGCTATCTGCGCTACATTCTCCGCCCCGTATTTTTCCCGAACATAGGCCAGCACCTCTGCCCGTCGCTGTTTGTCAAAATCAATGTCAATGTCGGGAGCTTCCTGCCGATTCTCATCCAAAAACCGCTCGAACAACAGGTCGTATTCAATAGGGCAGACGTGGCTCAGCCCCAACGCATACGCCACCAACGAACCCACACCCGAACCCCGGGCCGAGGCAGCAATCCCCCGTTCCCGGGCAAATCGCACAAAATCCCATACAATCAGAAAGTAATTGGCAAATCCTAATTTACCAATGACGCTCAGCTCCCGCTCCAAACGCTGCAGCACTTCCGGAGCCAGCTGACCATTCTGCCAGCGGTCCGGCCGATCGGCATATCGCTGCTGCAACCCCTCCAGACATAACTGCCGCAGGAATGCTTCCGAGCTTTTGCCTTCCGGAGGCGTAAAGACAGGAAAATGGCGTCGGCCTAGTTCCAACTCTATATCAACCCGCTCGGCAATCTCTTGAGAACGCTCAACCGCTTCTTCCAACCCGGAAAACACCTGATACATCTCCTCCGGACTGCGCAGATAGAATTCATTGGTCTCCATCCGCAGCCGGTTTGGATCCGAACGAGTCTTCCCTGTACTAATACACAAAAGAATATCCTGTGTCAGGGCGTCCTCTCGACGCACATAGTGCACGTCGCTGGTAGCCACCATGGGAATGCCGGTCCGTCGGCTCAGGGCCACCGCTCCTTGAAGAATCGCCCGCTGCAATTCCATCCCGTTGTTCTGGATTTCCACAAAATAGCGATCTCCGAATACATCCCGAAACCACCCGGCTACCTGAATCGCCCGATGCAGATCGGCCTCGCTCCCAGTAGCCAACAAACGACTCAATTCGCTGGAAGCACATCCACTTAAACAAATAATCCCCTCCTGATGCTCCGCCAGCAACTGTTTGTCGATCCGGGGCCGATAATAAAAACCCTCCAAAAACGCCGCCGTGGCCAACTTCACAAGGTTCCGAAAACCGGTCACATTCTCAGCCAACAGCGTCAGATGGAAACCGCTTTCTTTCTGACTGGCACCTTCCTTCTGAAACCGGCTCCCAGGAGCTACATACGCTTCATAGCCTATGATCGGCTTTATGCCAATGGCTTTGGCCTTCTGGTAAAACTCCAGCGCCCCATATAGGTTGCCATGGTCAGTCAGGGCCAGGGCGTTCATTCGAAAGGCCTTGGCTTGCTCGACCAATTCGTTAATCCGGCTGGCCCCGTCCAACAGACTGTAATGACTATGGCAATGCAAATGGACAAAAGGACGATACCCCATGCGGTTGCTCTCCAGATGGGATTTTTAGGATGGTGCAGAAAGGTTGGCTCAGCTGCGGCCGAGGGAGTACCAGGCCAAGGGGTTTCCCTGGCAAGGGATCTGTTCCTGGCCGAGCCCTAGCCTTTTATAAAGCCATGCCCCCACTGGATACCGAATGCTAGCAATGCATTCTACCATCCGCCGAGATCACCGAAGATATAGCCCCCTAAAAGAAGGATATCTCCCGTGGGGGGTTACTCCCTTCTCTTTTACTAACCATTTTCTTTTGAAGACGGCCCAAAATGGAGAATGGAGATAGGAAAGCTGTTTTTTCATAGGGAGAGGTACCGTTGAAAAATAGAAAATAGGAAAAATAGGAAGTATATATCAAATACACAATTTAGAAAATGCTTCCGCCCCTATCCTGGCTAGTAATTCACCCTAGCAGAACCCGACCGAGTTCATCCAACCCAGATCTCCCAGAGGCATAACATCGTCCTAAGAGCGGATCTGTTGCTGCTGAAAGACCACTTTGGCAGCCTGTTGGCCGCTGCGAACCGCACTTTCCATGGTCGCCGGCCAACCGGTATCTGTCCAATCCCCGGCCAAGGCTAGGTTGGGGATGGGGGTCTTCTGGTCGGGCCGGATTCGGTCCACTCCCGGCTGAGGGGAAAAGACCGCTTCTGGCATCTTCACCCGTCGGAAAGCACGGAGCTGGGCCTGCTGGGCCACCGGAAAGATTTCTCGCAGCTCCCCAAGAACTTCTTCGATAGTTTGAGGGATCGAAGTGGCCGGTAAGGCATGGGTGGCACTCAAAACCACCTGATAGTAGCACCAATTTTCTCTTTCTTTTTGGGAGGGCGCAGGAAAGCTATCCCCTGAAATGCTTTTGGGGGCTCTCTGTGTGCCCGGATGGTGGTAGGTGGTACCAGCCAGGAGCCTCAGGCCAGCATCAGCACTTGAATGAGTGGATTTTATCTCCCCCACAGATAAGCTTTGCTCATTCGGAAGCTGCTTCCCAGAGTCGCTAAAGCCGGCAAAAACCCATTGAATTCGCCTGCCCACCACCATGGTATGGGGCAGGCAGGTAATGGGCCGATCCAACCACAGATGCCAGGTGGTGATGGCCCCAGGGTGCAATTGGGTCGCATGGGCTAACTGCGGGATGGCTTGCCGAATGGCTGGGGCTAGCAAACTAGCCGCTTGCCGCCAGGGAACCGCCAAAATATAAAAATCAAACGTTTTGCGAGTCCCGTCTTTGAGGATCAGATGCTGCACTTGGCGCCTGTTGCCCTCCAGAAGCCGCACCGGCATCCGAGGATGGACTACAACCCCTTGGTGAGCAAGCCATTGGCCTAGGTGTTGGTTCAAAAGTTGCCCCCAGGGTAGGATGGGGCGGAGGAGCTGATAGCCCTGTGAGGTGGCCAAGAAGCCTTCCAGAAAGACTTTCCTGGCCGCCGATAAAGCCACCCGATCGGGCAGCTCGGCCAGGGCGCTAAGCACCACGGGTGTCCAAAACCGCTGAATGGCTGAGATGGGTTGTCCCTGGGCCAAAAGCCACTGGCCAAATGTCATCGTTTGTTCCCTCGGTTGGTTGGCTTGAATGAGCCGAACCACCCCCTGAATTACCCGGAGGCGATCCCGGAAGGAGAGAAAACCTAATCGGCAAAAAGCCGGGAGCAGATGGAACGGTGGCAGAACAGACCCAGCCGCCTCAAAACGATGGGTTTGGCCATGGGGCTCCGAAAAGTAAAGCCGACGATACCAACATAGGAATTGATCCAGACCGGTTCGTCGGCACAACTGGAGCATCTGGGTGCAACAGCCCATCAGCACATGCTGGCCGAAGTCGATCCAGGCGCCGACAGCAGGTTCCCAGAAGGCACCGGCTCTGCCGCCGAGGCGTGGTCGGCTTTCAAACAATTCCACCCGAAGGCCCCGGCCAGCCAAGGCGACCGCTGCACTCAGCCCCGCCAATCCACCCCCAATAATCCCCACCGAAAATGCATCTTTCCGCACAGTCAACTCCTAAGGGCTAAAAAGGCTCCGTAGATTTGCCCAGGGTATTCTTCATCTTTGGCGGGTTGGGCAACTTCTATCCACATTAACGGTTCCAGGGAAGAGCTTTTCGAAGGTGCCGAAACTTTTTTACAGCCAGCGGCGGGCAGGCCACAGGGTCCATCGCAGCGCGATAGTCAGTTTTTCGCAGCCGATCAAGTGCACCCGTTCGGTCAGCACCCGGGAGGGCTTTTGAGCGATCCGCTCGAGCAGCTTGCGGTAAGTTTCGTACATCATGCCGAAGATCCGTTGCCCTGCTGGATCTAAAAAGTCCCAAAGGGTAGCGGCCTGGCGATAGAACCGCTGCGCCCGCTCTACTTGCTGATGGATGAACTGATCAAAACGTCGGTCCGCTTGAGCCGGCGGAAAATCTTCGACCGAATAGCCGGAGGCTGCCAGTTCTTGAGTCGGCAGATACACTCGGCCCATTCGGGCGTCTTCTTTCAGGTCTCGGAGAATATTGGTCAGTTGGAAAGCCAGTCCACAGGCGATGGCCGGTTGGGCGGCTTCTGGGCAATGGGCTCCCCAGATGCACAAACAGGCCAACCCCACGGCCGAAGCCACCCGACGGCAGTAGAAAGCCAACTGTTCAAAAGTTTCATATCGGACGCCTGCTACATCCATGCCCACCCCATCCAGAACCGCATACAGATAGGCTGGCGGAATGTGAAACTGGCACACCGTATCCACCAAAGCAGGGAGAATTTCCAGATAAGCCCTCTGGCTAGAACCCCCCCCCCCTTCCGATAATTCTAAGCCATCCCCGCCGCCAGGAAAAACTAAATTATCTCCGGAAGGATGGGAAACCACGGGAGGCCCGGAAGCAGGAGAAACCATGGGGCCCGAAGCGGAGGCCATGGGGAGGGGCTGGCTGAGGCCCGGAGGAAGATTTTCTATCAGGAGGCCGCTTGCCGAAGAAACCTCCTCACCGACCCAGGCTTCGGTTTCAAAGTTAGCAACCAGAGGAATTGCTGCCTTCTGGAGGGCCTCCTGCAGGGCCAACCGCCACTGGTGCAGGGCCATTTGGCGGCAGCTGGCCGGGGCGGGTTGATCGGCCAAATCATCCGTAATCCGCAAAAACGCATACAGAGCTTCCATGGCCCGACGCTTCGGCGGCCCCAGAACCCACAAGCAGCGGGCAAAATTCGACCCCGACCGCTGCACCAGACGCCGACAGGCCGAATAACTGGTTTTCAGAAGATCCGCTTCTGTATTAATATTCTTTTTTTCCATTAATCGAGGTTGCCCCTTCGCAAAGGCACCCAAATCAAAGTGCTTAAAAACCGCAGACGCCCTCTAGGAGAGCTCCCCCGTGGAAAAGGTCGTACTCCACCGCACCTCTGCCCAACGACCCCCAGCCGTATCGGAGGATGGCAACTATTTCCCCTACTCAGCCCAGGATCCGGGTACCGGCAGCCATTGCTTTTATTTTCTCTTCTGCTCAGCACGATTGCTATCTACCCCTGAGGTGTGAGAGAAGCCAGTTATTTTCCTAAGGAAAATGGTAACTCTTCAACCGAATGAAGAAGCCACCTGGTCGAGCCAGAGCCTTTGGTTCTCCCAGCCGCGCAGGCGGGAATTCAGAACAAAACAGATAAACTCGCACAAAAAACGGCACTGCTGCTTTCGGCGGAATGGCTTGGCAGACGACTCGGCTGCAGTGTTGCGTAAAATGATTGAGGCCAACGAATCGGGGATTATAAGGAGACAAAGTAAAATTTTCCATGAAGAGCCAAGAGATAGGATTGGTTTGTTGCTATTTGTTTTTCCATTTCTTCTAGGAAGCTCTGCAAAATCCTGAACATCACGTGAACTCTATGAATATTAGATCGGTTCCTTTGTCTATCGGTTCCCATTGCTGGGCGCTATATATTGGGTCTCATATTGGCAGGGCCACTATATGTTGGGGCTATTGAGGGAGGTTCGGAAATAGTGTAAAAATATATCCTTTGAATTATTCAGAGGTTCCTCTAGGGAATTCTAGAAGCCCAAGGTGGCGCAAAGTCTCGGTGGTTAGATAAATAAAAATTCATCTGCCAGAACACGGACTCCTTGAATCAAGCAGATGGGCGATGGATGGCGAAACGGATATGTTGGGTCGGTGGACAAAGGTGGGATTTCCACTGCTGGTGGTTTTGGGCATCTCAGGCGGCCAAGTCGAGGCGGGCATTAACGACACGGCAACCGCCTGGTGGCATTTTAATTATGCCTCTAGCGGCCTCATCGCGGATGCCAATCAAATCCGGGATGCCCGAACCTGCTACACCCCGGGCGGATATAAAGGGACTAGTCTTTATGGCACGCCGCAGGGGACGAGCACCGCTTTTGGCGATGGTCCAGCGGGCGGCCAAAACTACGGCGGTCGATCCCTGCTGTTTACTCCCGCCGCCGATGGTAGCGGCAATGTTACCACGGAGTGGGTGGATCGGAGCAATCTCACCTTGGCCGGCGCTTCTCCGGCAATATTGAGTTTTTCATGTTGATCAACGGGCAAAAAGTTAGGCAGCTTCCCGGCCAATTCCAAGTCAGATTACCTGGTTTATGTGCCGAGCGGATTCCTCAATCCCGGAGTCAATACGCTGACCCTGCAGTATGAAAGCGGCACAGGTTATGCGAGGTGGGACTGGAGGGAGTTTGGCGGCTCTTAGCAAGTAGGCTATGATGACAACAGCCAGGCCGAGTTTACGAGGGAATGGGAGGCCCCAGATGATTTCTCCGTCTGGAACCCGAATTGGCAACATCTGGAGCGGGCGGTTACTTCCGAAGATCGGGAGGTGAACCTGCATTTTACACTCTCGGAGGCATTGGCCGATTTCGCGTACCTTTACACCACAAAAATCATTTATCAAGGCGGCGCCCCCGGCAGTCATCCGATCGACATTTTGATCAAGGCCAACTACCGGCCTCCCCGCAGCCCAACCAGACGGAACCTATGTGAACCTATTGATCCTGCCCGATCAGCTTCCGTCGGGGATAACTATCTGACGGTTTGGTATCAAGACACGGAAAGCGGTTGAGTACAGTTCGATTTGGCTCGGCTCAGCGCGTATGTGCCGGAGCCGGCTTCGGCGGGGTTGTTGGGTCTGGGCGGCTTGGCGCTGGGGGGGTGATTCGGCGCTATGGCCACCGGAAATAGCCGAACCGTGCGAAGACCCTCCCATGGGGACCCAGTCGGATAGAGTCGATCCATACCCCGGTCGATGGAACGTTCCCGTCTCCCAGACGGTGCTGCACTGGAAGTGTCAGCCGATTTGCCATTCTTCCAGTTTGCTCCCGTCGATGTCCATTCCCCAGCCGGGCACCTCTGGCACGACGGCCATGCCTTCGACAATCTGCAGACCCTGGGAAAGGACCTCGGCCGGGCTGTGATAGGCGGAAGTTAAGCATGGTTGGTCCAAAAACGCCAGGGCAGCACTCAGATGCACCAACCCTGCTAGCCGAATCCCCACCCCTCCCGCCTCCTGCAGCAGCACAGGCACCCCAGCAGCTTCGGCCACGGCGGCAGCTTTGCGCAGAGCCGTCATGCCTCCCAGAAGGTCGGCGTCCAAGACCAAAAACGCGCCTGCCCCGGAGCGCACCGCCCCAAATACTTGCAGGAGACTAGTCAACGGTCGATGTAATCCGATGCGGACCGCCGTCTGCCGGGCAAAACGGGCAAACGAATACAGCTCCGAACTGTTCAACGGGTCGATTAGCCCGTGCACTGCCTCCGATTCCAAGCAACCGCAAAGCTCCTGGGCCTCCGGTTCGGCATACTGGCAAGCAGCGTCCAGGTAAAGTCGGCATCGCTGACCCACCGCTTCCCGCACGGCACGGAGGTGCTGCAGATCAAGGTCTCCATGGCCTGTGGTAGGCAGAACCAATGTATGGAACCCTTCTTCCGTCAGTTCCCGGGCGAAGGTGGCCAAACTGTCAGCCGTCTGCAACCCCGGCAATCGGGCGCCCAAAGGCACATACTTCCGAAACCGGCCTCCCCACAGATGGCAGACCGGTTCGCCCACCCGCTGGCCAATCAGATCCCAACAAGCCATCTCCACCGCAGAACGCAACCCCGCAGGCCGTAAAAAATCCAATCCAGAAAGTTCTTCAATCTCCCAGGCAGATCGATCCACCAGGAGAGCAGCTAGGGCTTGCTGTCGGCTGGACAATTCGGCTCTAGTCCAACTGGCAGTTCCTTCCCCCCAACCTTCCTGGCCATTCGGGCCAATTAACTGAATCACAACACTGGCCGAGGGGCCACCGGCTATGCCACCTCCCCCTTCCACCAAATAACAATGAACCTCCCGAATCTTTAAGGGTGGAGAAGTCCGACCATAGCCTGATGGGATCTTCATATGCTCTTCCTTTTGCTCTCAGCTTGCCAGGCCGACCCAGAGGGCTGGTTTGGCTAAAAAGCCCATTGCCGGGAAGACGATTTTTTCTAACCATTTCAGCCGAATGGGCTACCCTCTCATTCCTGCCCAAACAGGGATCCAGCAACCTCTGAATCATTTAAAGGAGATCTTTTTACACTATTTCGAAACCTCCGTGAAATAGCCCCCACATATAGTGGCACTGCCAACATGAGACTCCCTATATAGTGCCCAGCAATGGGAACCGATAGGCAAAGGAACGTATCAAATGTTCATAAAATTCATATGATGTTCAGGATTTTGCAGAGCTTCCAAGCCAGTTTTTTCCGTGGATTTTTGCTCTCCGAACTGTCGCTTGCGCGGCAGGGCCAGCCGAAGGCATTCTCCCTAAAAACCGGGAACCTACTTAGGTCGGCTGAAATGGTACAAAGTGCTTTCTTCTTCGGGCGAAGAGGACAGACTGGTTTTTGGTTTTGAGGGATTTATAATAAGATAATATGTCGGCCAAATGGTGTCTATCATTCCTGCCAAAGCAGGAAGCTGGTTTTTGGGCTGTTTATTTATTCTGGACTGCTGCCTCCGTGGCAGGGCCACCAAAGGGTTTTCTTGGAACAACCAGGCAGATTCTTTAATCGGCTGAACTGTTACATAAGTAGGAAAGGGGTTTCTTTTTTTTGACGATCTGCTATGGAACCAGCGACGCCGCGATATTTAGTGCCATTTCATCCGAAGCGGGTGCCCCATTTTTTTACGGATGTATTGATCATTGGGGGCGGGTTGGCCGGGCTGCGTGCGGCCTTGGCCGTCGATGGGGGACTGTCGGTCCTAGTGATCACTAAAGGGAAACTTTGGGATTCGAATAGTGCTCATGCCCAGGGTGGCATTGCGGGAGTGTTTTCGCCGGAAGACCGGTTTGAGGACCATGTGGAAGATACGCTGGTGGCGGGTGGTTCGCTTTGCGAGCGGTCGGTGGTGGAGATGGTGGTTCGAGAAGGGCCGGACCGCATTCGGGAACTGATTGCCTGGGGGGTACGGTTTGATCAGGTCGATGGGGTCTTGTCGTTGGGTCGAGAGGGCGGCCACCGGCGGGATCGGATTGTTCATGCCCTGGGCGACGCTACCGGCAAAGAGGTGATGCGGGCGGTCATCGCCCGGGCCTTGGAGGCTCCCAACATCCAAATCTGGGAAAACACCTACGCGATTGATCTGGTAACGTATCTGGGCAGTTGTCGGGGGGCGTTGGTCTGGAACGCCCAGCACGGCAAAACGCTCGTTTGGGCCAAGCAGACGGTGCTGGCCACGGGCGGCCTGGGCCAGTTATATCGGGAAACGACCAACCCGGAGGTTGCCACCGGCGACGGCATGGCCTTGGCCTATCGGGCCGGGGCGGAACTGCGCGATATGGAGTTTGTCCAGTTCCATCCGACGGTGCTTTATTTGGCTGGATCGGCTCGGCACTTGATGACCGAGGCGCTTCGGGGAGAAGGGGCTTGGCTGGTGGATCGATATGGACATAGGTTTATGTTCGACTACGACCCCCGGGGCGAATTGGCCCCCCGCGATGTCGTCAGCATGGCCATCGTCAGCCAGATGGAAAAAACCAAACACCCGAGCGTCTATCTGGACCTAACCCATTTGGACCCGGAACGGATTCGTAGCCGATTTCCGGGGATTGTCGCCACCTTGGCGGAGTTTAATATCGACGTGAGCAAGGAGCGGATCCCGGTTCGGCCCGGAGCCCATTACATGATGGGCGGAGTAACCGTGGATATGGAAGGCCGAACCACGCTGCCCGGTTTGTGGGCCGCCGGCGAGGTAACATCCTCCGGGTTGCATGGGGCGAATCGGCTTGCTTCGAACAGTCTGTTGGAGGCGTTGGTGTTTGGGGCACGGGCTGGGCATGGGGCCTCCCGGACTGCTTCCTCGATGACCGACTTCTTCACCGTCTTGCCCCTGGCCAATCCCGGCCTAGAACCCCATCCGCATACGCTGGATTTGGCCGATATCCGCAATTCGCTGAAAAGCCTGATGTGGCGGGCCATGGGGGTTCGCCGGGACGCCGAAGGGCTGCGCGAAGCCGAGGAAAACATCGCCCGCTGGAGCCGATATGTTTTGGCCTGCCAATTCTCTAATCCGGAAGGCTGGGAATTGCAGAACATGCTTCTGGTGGCCCGACTGATGATTCATGCGGCCCTTTTGCGGGAAGAAAGCCGGGGCTGCCATCTGCGAAGCGATTTCCCTGAGCGGGATGACGAGCATTGGAACCGTCATATCGCTTTCCGGCGTACGGCTGCTGGCAAAGAGGAAGTGATCCTCTCGCCCGTGCTCTCTTCGGTTCCGGAACCTGTTTCCGTTGAAAACATACCAGGATAAGCGGGCCTTTTTATCAGGAGTGTTCGATATGAAATGGGGATCGGTTGTTGGAGGCAGTGGGATTGTGTTTCTATGCACGGTTCTCGGTGAGCTGGCACAAGCCCAACAAGATTCCCCGCCGTTGCCGCCGTATCCTCGCCAGGCGATGACCGTTTGGTATGAGGTCGATCCGGCCTGGCCAACCAAACCGCCCGAAGTGGCCTGGGGGCAAATGCCAGCGGTGGCCGTGGATGCCAAAGACCAGGTCTGGATCTTCACCCGTGCCAAACCGCCGGTACAGGTCTATGACCAAGCGGGCAAGTATCTTTTTGGCTGGGGAGAGGATTTTATTAAGTCGGCCCATCAGATTCGGCTGGATCGGGAAGGGAAGGTTTGGTTGGTGGATGTGGGCAACCATGCTGTCTTCCAATGCACTCAGGACGGGAAGGTGCTGCGTACTTTGGGCGTTCCGGGCCAGCCGGGCGATGACCCGCAGCATTTCAATATGCCGACCGATGTGGTCATTACGCCGAAAGGCGATATTTTTGTTACCGATGGGTACGGCAATTCGCGGGTGGTGCATTTCGACGCCCAAGGTCGGTTCGTGAAAGCCTGGGGTAAACTGGGCACTGGTCCGGGCGAGTTTAGCATCCCGCATTCGATCGACGTCGATAGCCAAGGCCGACTTTACGTGGCCGACCGAAATAACGTGCGGATTCAAGTGTTTGAGCAGGAGGGAAAATTCCTGGCTGAGTGGCGGAACCTGCTGGTGCCTTGGGCGGTGCGCATTGACGCGAAGGATCGGATTTGGACCTGCGGCTCTTCGCCGATGGTCTGGCGAAAGGAGGACGAAGTGCTCGGTTGCCCGCCCAAAGACCAGTTGGTCATGTGTCTAGATACCACAGGACGGGTTCTGCAATTGTGGACGTTTCCGAAAGGGCAGGACGGCCAAGAAAAGCCGGGGGAACTCAACTGGGTCCATAGTCTGGACTGGGACAGTCAGGGGAATCTATATCTGGTGGATATCATTGGCAAACGGGCACAAAAGTTCCTTCGTCGGGAATGACGCCACGCCCAGGCGGCAAACGGCGCTGGGAGGAGCTTTAGGTTTGGGCGGCTAGGAGCCAGGCCAAGAGGCCTTTTTGCAGATGCATTCGGTTGGCGGCCTGCTGCAGGACGACGCTTTGGGGCCCGTCGATGACTTCGTCGGTTACTTCTTCTCCCCGGTGAGCGGGCATACAGTGCATGAAGACGGTCCCTTTTTGGGCGTGAGCCATCAGAGCGGCGTTGACCTGATACGGGGCAAAGACCTGGCGTCGTTGGTCGGCCTCGGCCTCCTGACCCATGCTGGTCCATACATCGGTATAGACCACGGCGGCCTCCCGCACCGCTTCTACTGGATCCTCGGTAACGGCTAGGTCTAACTGGGGAACATCCTGGCGCAGCTGTTCGAGGAAGCCGGCCTCGAATCGATACGGCGGCGGAGTGGCCATCACCATCCGGATGCCTAGTTTGCCGCATCCTTGGGCTAGGCTCCGGGCCACATTATTCCCGTCGCCAATCCAGGCAAGTGTCAAACCGGCGAGGCGCCCGAAAAGCTCTCGGATAGTGAATAAATCTGCTAATGCCTGGCAGGGATGTGCTAAATCCGAAAGGCCGTTGATCACCGGACATTGGGCATACTGGGCTAGTTCCACAACCGTCTGATGCCGATAGGTCCGGCTAACGATCACATCGACATATTGGCTTAACACCCGGGCGAAATCGGCCATAGTTTCTCGGCGTCCGAAGCCGGTTTCCTGGCCTAAAAATAGCGAGCAGCCGCCTAGGTGCACCATACAGGCCTCGAAACTGACCCGGGTTCGCAGCGAGGGTTTTTCAAAGAGCAGGGCCATCACTCGGCCCGGCAGGAGAGGTTCCCGGATGCCCTTGGCCCATTTGGATTTCAGATCTTCGGCAATCGTGAAGATGCGCTCGATTTCTGCAGCGGTTAGATCGGCCAGCGTAAGCAGATGGCGTGGCTTTTTCACGATCGGGACTCCTTCCGTAGACCCAACGGTAGGTTAGGAGCGGAAGTTGTTCATATTTTTCTTGGCCAATTCTTCCAGGACTTCGCCCAGGACATCGCAGCCATGGTGTGCCTCCTGGTCGGTCAGGACCATGGCCGGCAAGAGTCGGAGGACATTGCCTTGAGTACAATTGATCAGGACACCTCGTTCCATGCAGGCTTGTACAGCCGGGGCGCCGTCGAGGGCCAGTTCCACTCCGATCATCAAGCCAGCTACCCGCACTTCCCGGATGATTTCGCAGCGATTTTGGAGTTCCAGGAGCCGCTGACGGAAGAGTTCTCCCAATGTTTGGGCTCGCTGGAGCAAGTTTTGCTCTTCGATCATTTGGATAGCGGCCAGGCCGGCCCGGGCGGCTAAAGGATTGCCGCCAAAAGTGGCCGCATGCATTCCAGGCCGAAGGCTAGGAGCAATTTCCGGTTTGGCCAACATGGCGCCCCCGGCCAACCCCCCGCACAAAGCCTTGGCCAACGTCATGATGTCCGGGGTAACCCCTTCCCGCTGATAGGCGAACCAATGGCCGGTTCGGCCCATGCCCGTTTGCACCTCGTCGAAGACCAAAAGCAACCCGTGCTCGTCGCACAATTGTCGCAGACCCTGCAAAAAGCCGGGCGGCGGAATCCGAATGCCGCCTTCGCCTTGGATCGGTTCGATCATGATGGCGGCGGTCTCTTCATCTATGAGCCGACGCACCGCCTCCAGGTCCCCAAACGGAGCATACATAAAACCGGCCATTAGGGGACCAAGACCTTCGTGGTATTTCGGCTGGGCGGTGGCGGTGGTGGCGCCTAGGGTTCGGCCATGGAAACCGCCCTCAAAGGTGATGATCTTGTATTTGGGGCGTTGGCTATGGAGGCGTACCAGTTTGATGGCGGCTTCGTTGGCTTCGGCGCCGGAATTGCAGAAAAAGGCTTGACCCCCGAAACTGCGTTCGGAGAGGGCCTTGGCCCAGAGACCTTGAACCTCTGTGTACCAAGTGTTGGGCACATGAATCAAGGTAGCTACCTGCTCCTGCACCGCCCGGACCACCGGCGGCGGACAATGCCCCAGCAGCCCACAGCCCCACCCAGGAAACAGATCCAAATACCGCTTCCCCTCCCGATCCCACACATAGGATCCCTCTCCTCGAACCAGTACTACCGGAAACCGCCGGTAGTTGCCGATCACATATCGCTGAAAAAGCGCCAACGTTTCCTGAGAACTCAAAGTCGGTTGGTTCACCTTTTCATTCCTTTCCTAGCCTTTGGGCTAATGCTTTCCCTTGATGGCAGAACTTCTCCCAGTTCCGCCCCAGATGGACTTCCGTCCCGGAGGCTCCTGGCTCCATACACCGGCAGAGCGGATTTTCTTCCAGGGATTGGCGGTGGGAAATGGAGTACTTTTCCTTGTGAAGAAAAAAATGGCTCCTCATTGAAATTCACAGGGATCCGAAACCGCACCGAAGCTTATTCTTGTTGTACGATTTGGGTGCCGATGCCTTCGGTGGTGTAGATTTCCAGTAGGAGCGAATGGCGGATTCGGCCGTCGATGATGTGCACTTTGCGCACGCCGTGTTGGAGGATTTCTAGACAGGCTTCCACTTTCGGCACCATACCGGCATCAATGACGCCAGAACGGATCAACTGTCGGGCCTCTTCCGCAGTCAGGGTGGAGATAACGGAATCGGGATCGGTTTTGTCCCGGCGCACGCCGTTGACATCGCTGAGGAAGACTAGTTTTTCGGCCTGCAGCTCCTTGGCAACGGCCATAGCCGCCGTATCCGCGTTGACATTGAGTTTCTGGCCCTGGGCGTCCAGGCACATCGAAGGGATGACCGGGACAATGCCCTGGCGGCAGAGGTTTTCGATGGTAGGCCGATCCACCTGAGTAACCGTTCCTACCCATCCCAGGTCCACGGGTTGGCCATCTTCGTCATTTAGCTGAAGCCGCTCACCAAAAAGCACATTAGTGGTTCGGAAATTCAGGGCCTGGGCTTGGCCGCCCAACTGCCCAATCCGATCGGCCAACTGCTGGTTGATCTGGTAGGCCAGAACCTTTTCGACAATTTCCAAGGTGGCCTGATCCGTGTATCGGCGGCCTTGCACGAAGCGGGGAGTTAGGCCTGCTTGTTGCATAGCCCGGCTGATGGCAGCCCCAGCCCCATGGACCAGGACCGGATGCATGCCAACTGTTTCCATGAACACCACATCTAAAAGCAGGTGGTCCAAGGCTTCCGGGGCGTCCAGGAGGCTGCCGCCCAGTTTGATGACCGTTGTCCGGCCCCGAAACTGCCGAATCCAATGCAAGGCCTCGACCAACACATCAGCTTTCCGAATGGCTTCGTGCACTTCCCGCCTCGCTGCGTAGGGTTTCAGAGCGGTGGATTCCCCCAAATACCCTACAAACGAGGTATTCTATGACACCTCTTTGTAGGGGCAGTTTGCTTGGGAAGAAAAAAGTAATTTTATTTTTGCCCTTTTAAAAGTCAATAATGGGAGTCATTTTGCCCAGCTTTCCTATTTTCCCCAAAAAACCAAAACCATTGCTCCGCCTAAAAAAGCCCACCCCAAAGAAGCGCTCCAGAAGAATTCCCGGTAAACAGAAACGTTCTGGCAGCCTACCGGCATGCTTGGTTAGAACCGGAGCCGCTCGGGCCGTTGGCCCACTCGGACCTGCACCTGCAGGCGTTTGCCATCCCGGATAATGTGCACGGTGGCTGTCTGGCCGATCGGGGTGCGGGCAATGGCCAAGCTCAGATCGCTCGGATCTCGGATTTTCTCCTGATTCCATTGGACGACCACATCGCCTGGTTCCAGGCCGGCCTTTTGCGCTGGCGAAGCGGGAAAGACCCGCACAATCAAGGCCCCTTGGGTATTGGGCAAACCGAAGCGATTGGCTAAGGCTTCATCCAACGGTTGCATTTCCACCCCCAGCCAGCCCCGCTCCACCCAGCCGGTGGCTTTGAGGCGTTCATAGACATCTTTAGCAATTCGGCTGGGGATGGCAAAGCCGATGCCCTGGTATCGCTCCCCTAAAATAGCAGTGTTGATGCCCACTACCTCGCCGCGCATATTGACCAATGGGCCGCCGCTATTGCCAGGATTGATCGCCGCATCGGTTTGCAGGAAGTCTTCGTAGCGGATTTCCCGGATGATGCCGCGTCGGCCTTTGGCGCTGATGATCCCGGCGGTTACCGTATGGGCTAATCGAAAGGGATTGCCGATGGCGAGCACGGAATCTCCTACTTCTAGGGAATCGCTATCTCCCCAACGAGCAGGTATCAGATCCGGTTCGTCAATCTTTAGCACCGCTAAATCCGACAACGGATCTACCCCCACAATCCGCACGTTCGAGATGGTGCGGCCGTCGGCCAGTTTGACCCGGACCTGATCGGCCTGCCCGATCACATGATAATTGGTAATGATGTAGCCTTCTTTATCCATAATCACGCCGGAACCTTCTCCTTCAGCACGGAACAGGCTAGGCCTGCCAAACAGAAATCCCCATTCATCCCGGGGAGCGCCAGCCACCACGATCCGTTCCGTCTCCACCCCTACGACCGAGGGGGCAACCGCCTTGGCCACCGCCGCAAAACGATTTTGAGGTTCGGGCAATTGCCCCAGCAGTTCCAGGGCCACTTCCGCCTCGGCGCGTTGTCGGCCCCGGGTGAGGGCATATTGAATCTGTTCCACAAAATAGGGCAAAAACAGCAGCAGCACCAGAAGCACCAAGATACCTAACAGCCAGCCCAGGGTGGTGCGTCGGACGCCCGGCTCGGGCGCTTCCGTAGCCAAAACCACCGGAGGCGATTGATCGAAACTGCTACTGCCCTGGCGGGCTCCGTCGGACTGCGCCTCAAACGGAAATCCTGCGAACATGGAAGATTCCTTGTTTGCTGGGCAAATCGTCGAACGCTGAGTGCGGATCGCTCATCGGGAATCGTTTATCGCTGATCGCATATCGTATATCGCTATGGGCCTCTGGGATATTGGCCATCGTTAAGGTCGGTTTCTTCTCGGTGCGGCTCAGCCAGTTGCCCTTGCCCTCCCGGCATCTGCCTTTGTCCAGTCTGGAGTGCCCCTATGAGTTTCTGGTGAGTTTCTGCCAAGGCGGTAGGCCGCCTTTTGCCATGGGGTAACCTTTCCCCCGAGTGAAGGAGGTTCCACTTTTTTAGGTAAGATGCGCCGGAGCGTCATTCCCGCAGCAGCGGGAATCCAGAAGGAAACAACCCAGCCAAAACGCGGGTTCCCAGCTTTCACGGGAATCAAAGGTTGCATCATTCGGCGCAGAGGATACCAAAAGGGGAGCTTGGAGGCTCACTGGGTTTCCTGTTGGGTCAGTTGATGGAAGCGGGCCATCAGGTGTCGGGTAATTGGGCCGGGTTTGCCGTCGCCGATGGGTCGGCTATCGACCTTGACGACCGGGACCACTTCGGCCGCCGTACCGGTCAGGAAGCACTCATCGGCAATATAGACATCATGTTTGGTAAGCGGGATTTCCAGGACCTGGTAGCCGTCGGCACGGGCCAGTTCGATGACCGCCGCCCGGGTGATCCCTTCCAGAATGCCCGCGTCAGTGGGCGGGGTCAGTAAGCGCCCTTGCCGTACCACGAAGATATTATCACCTGTACATTCAGCCACTTCGCCTTTGTGATTCAGCATCAACGCTTCGATACACCCGGCCTGAAGCCCCTCGATCTTGGCCAAAATATTGTTCAGATAATTGAGCGATTTGATCCGGGGACTCAGTGCAGCCGGATGATTCCGCAAGGTGCTAACCGTTACAATCTCCAGGCCGTTTTCATAGTATTCCTTGGGATAGAGGGAGATTTTATCGGCAATGATGATGACCTGCGGGTTGCTACAGCGATTGGGGTCCAGACCCAAGGTGCCCACCCCCCGGGTGACCACGACCCGAATGTAGCCATCCCGGATACCGTTTTGCCGTAACGCCTCCTGAATGGCCTCGGCCATTTGCTGTTTGGTCATCGGGATTTGCAGCCAGATCGCTTTGGCCGAGTTCCACAACCGGTCCAAATGTTCCTGCAAGCGAAAGGCCTTCCCGTTGTAACTGCGGATGCCTTCAAACACGCCGTCGCCGTAGAGCAGGCCATGATCAAACACACTGATTTTGGCGTCTTCCTGCGGGACAAACTGCCCGTTGATAAAGACTTTCATAACCGTTCCTTTGCGCTTGCAGAGCCCAACACCGAGAACGCAACTGGTTTGCCCAAAAGCCTCTCAAAAAGAATTATTGTAATTTCCTTTTGCTAAACTAGCAAACCCATACCCCTGACTAAAGAACCCCGGCAAGCCGAAAGGAACCCAAACCAAGCGGAGGAGGTTCTCGTGCTAGAGGAGGATCTGGTGGCTAGGAGAGGAGGTTACGCTGGATGGATACATCCATCCACTAAACGAACGGTTCGGCCTGCCTGCGCAGCGATCTCCGGATCATGGGTTACCATTAGGATGGTCAGGCGGTGCTGTTGGTTTAACCAGCGGAGAAGCTGCAAGATGTCCTGGCCGGTTTGGCGGTCGAGGTTGCCGGTGGGTTCATCGGCCAAGAGCAATTTGGGCTGGGCGACCAAAGCCCGAGCAATGGCGGCCCGTTGCAGTTCGCCACCGGAAAGTTCCGCCGGTCGGTGATGAAGTCGATTCCCAAGCCCCATTTGCTCTAGGAGTTTTATGGCGGCCTCTCGATAGCTGTTGCGACGCCGCCAATACCGCCAGCAAGGCGCCGAAATCATCATGGGCATCAACACATTTTCCAAAGTGTCTAACTCCGGCAGCAAATGATAAAACTGAAAAATAATCCCGATGGTCTTGTTTCGGAATCGGTCTCGCTCGGCAGCAGGCAGGTTGTCAATGCGTTGGCCCTCGAAGACAATCTGGCCCGCTGTGGGGGTATCCAACGTACCGATTAGGTGGAGCAGGGTGCTTTTGCCGGAGCCGCTCTGCCCCACAATCGCCACAAATTCGCCTGCCTGTACCGAAAGATTGGCCCCTCGAAGAACCGGAATCTCCACCGGCCCCTTCTGATAGACCTTATGAAGGTTTTGGACCACCAGGAGCGGACCGGTTTTTTTCTGGCCATCGGTCTCTAAGAGCGGTCGGTTGGGGCGTTCCAAAGGCGAGCGGATCTCCTTTAGCCGCACCTCTCCCCCAGCCAGGCCAGAACCGGACAAGGCGGTGCCTGGTTTCGGTCCAGAAGCCCCAGCAGGCAAACCGCTCAGGGCAGGCCCTTTTGTAGCAGGGGAACCCCCAGTGGGCAAAGCAATTCCTAATGAATCCAGGTTAGGGGCGCCGTCTAAACAGGGGCCGCCTTGCACCCGAGGAGTAGCTGCCAACCGGGGCGTGGCCGGAACAGAAGCCGACCGGTTCGCCAGGCTCCGAAGCATCGATTCTAACGGATCGTCCATGATCGAAAACCTCCCGACTGGGCTAGGGGATGCGGACCGAACTCTTGATGGATCGATTAGCATGTTGGATGTTGGTTGCCGCCCCACAGGCGCCGAAGGACCCGTTTATTCTGGATGTTTGGTTTTCTACCAACCCCCCCTGGAGGCCCAAAATCAAGTAGATAAAACACAATAAGGATGGCCTCCGGCTTGCCGAGAGCCGGCCGAGGGGTGTCCGGTACCGGCCAATGTTTATAGGCGGCAGAAGGCTCCTGTTGGGGTTATTCATATCGGAGAGCCTCTACGGGGCGAAGGGTGGCGGCTCGCAGCGCTGGCAGCACACTGGCCAAAACGGCAATCGCCACCGCCCCCAAAACAATCCATGCGACGGTACTGGGCTGGACAATCGTGGGAATCTTATAAAAGTAGTAAATTTGCGGGTCAAACAGCGGCCGACCGGTCAGTTTGCCGAGCCAGTCGGCAATTTCGTTGATATACCGAACAAAAATAAGCCCCAAGATCAACCCGGCGGCGGATCCCGTTAGCCCCAACAAAAGTCCATACCCAAGGAAAATTCCCATCACTCCCTGCCCGGAGGCGCCCAGCGACTTCAGGATTCCTATATCCCGGGTCTTTTCGACGACAATCATGAAGAAGATGGCCAAGATGCCGAAACCGGACACGCAGATGATCAGGAAGAGAAGGACATTTAGGATAGCAGTTTCCATTTGTACAGCAGCCAAGAGCGGCCCCTGTTTGTCCCGCCAGGTAAACACCGCATATAATTCCGGCCGGAATTTCGCTCGCAGCAGGTCCCGTACCATATTGCCGTCCACCCCCGGTTTCAGCTTAATCTGAATGGAACTTACCAGCCGAGCACCGCTCACAGGGTCGATCATCCCCCGCAACTGCTGCAACTTCTCAATCGGCACAAAGACAAACTGCGAGTCGTATTCGCTCATCTTGCTTTCATAAAGATCGACGATGGTGAACGTGTCGCTAATGGCCTTCGGGGGCGTGCCAGCCGTGGGAAAGGTCAGTTTCACATCATCCCCAGGCAGAAGCACAAACCGGTCATCCCCCTCGGCATCCCGAAAGCTGACCAGTCCCATCCCTAAGACCGCTCCGGTATGCTGCTGGCGAGTGGGATCAAAGGTCTCCGCCTGGATTCGGCTCGCAAAGGGGTCGTCCGATTCTGCGGGCGCTGCGGACGCCGAGGGGGAGGCTGAGTCCGGGGGAGAGGAAAATGAACCTTTGTTTCCATCATCACTTTTCCCCTCCGCCCGCTCTTGCCGCTGGAAACCCGCCTCCCCCGAGCCGTCCGGCAACTGCAAACCCCATGGGGGCGGCAATCGTAAACCGGACGAAAGATTGTTTGTGGGGCATCCGGCAGCGGTTGGCTCTTTTGGGTCAGAACGCAAAGAGGCCGGATCCGAACCGGGCCTCTGCGTTTCCGATAAAACACGGATGGGATTAACAGTAGGTTGCTCAGGGGGGGGCGGCGCCGAAGCAGAGAGGTCCGGCTTGGCAGTGGTGGTCTTCTCCGGGGAACGGGAAGAAGTCCTAGAAGAGTCCTTAGGAGGACGGAGCATTTCTTGGTATCTAGCCCGGCGGATGCGATGGGGCCAGCCTGCCGCCGCCATCTGCGGCCGCTCTCTGGCCTCCTTACCGCCCTGAGGATCCCGAATGTCGTAGCCCTCCTGCCGAAGCTCCCAACTCAATTGCCGTCGATTCTCCGGATGCTGAAGATATTTGCTGAAATCGCTCACCTGCCCCTGCGTGGCGGCATCGATGCCGATCAGATGCACGGGCCGAGTAATCCATTTGCCACTGCCGTATGGCACCTGAAAACTAAGCATCGCCGGTACGACCACCGTGGGGGTCATGGCCTCGATCCATTGGCCTGCCACAGCCTGAATCTGCTCCATATGCCACTGGGCGTCCGGCATTCCTTCCAGACTGGTCGATTCCAAAACCACATCCGACAAAATGCCATGGATGCGGTTTTCCATCTCGGTGGTAAAGCCGGCCATGACGCTATTGACCACGATCATTGTAGCCACGCCGAGGGTGACACTGATGATCGAGGCCAGGGCGATATACCGGCTGCGCAAATAGCGCCAGCAGAGGAGAAACTTGTACATTTGTAAGGCTTCCTTTCCTCCAATCTTGTTCCGCTTTCCTGAGGCGGAGCAAGCAGTGTTGTGCTTCCTTAATCGGGAACCGACCCTTATTCCTGTTCCGGACGCAAAAGGGGAAAAAGGATGACCTCCCGGATCGATTGGGCATTGGTCAGTAACATCACCAACCGGTCAATCCCAATCCCCAGACCGCCCGCCGGCGGCATCCCATGCCGAAGCGCCCGAATAAAGTCCCGGTCCATCCGGGCCATGGATTCTTCTTCCGGAAGCCCAGCCAATTGGGTCCGGAAAAGTTCCTCCTGTAAATCAGGATCGTTTAATTCTGTATAGGCATTGGCGATCTCCATCCCTTGCACAAACAATTCAAATCGTTCGGCAATATGGGGTGCGTCGGCTTTTCGTTTGGTAAGGGGACAAATAGCAGCGGGATAGTCCATCACAAACACCGGCCCACTGAGCCGGTCCACGACCACCGTCTCAAACAGTTCATTCTTTACCACATCGGGGTGTTTGCCGGTTGGGTCCAGACCAGCCCGGCGTGCTGCTTCGGCCACCGAGACCGGATCCGTGGGATCCACCTGGGCAAACTCGACCAAAAGGTCGTCATACTTTCGGCGGGCAAACGGCGGGGTAAAATCGATCTGCGTCTCTGCCCAGGGAAGGCGAAGTTCCTGCCCCGTAGCCCGAATCGCCTCAACAATCAACTTCTCGGTCAAGTCCATCATCGTGCGGTAATCGCCATAGGCCTGATAGGCTTCCAGCATGGTAAACTCCGGGTTGTGCCGGGGGCTGATCCCTTCGTTCCGATAGACCCGTCCCAGCTCATAGACCCGTTCCATGCCCCCAACTAGAAGCCGCTTCAGATGCAATTCCAAAGCGATCCGCAGATACAGATCTATGTCCAGGGCGTTGTGATGGGTGATGAACGGCCGGGCAGCGGCCCCACCGGCAATGGCATGAAGCGTGGGGCCCTCTACCTCCACAAACCCCTCCGAGGCCAAAGTCCGACGAATAGATTCGATGATCTTCGTCCGGCGCAGAAACCGCTCCAAAACTCCTTCGTTGTAGGCCAAATCCAAATAGCGCATCCGTTGCCGAAGTTCTGGATCCCGAAGGCCTTTGAACTTCGCTGGCGGCGGCTCCAGAGATTTACACAGAAAATGCAACTGGTCAGCAAAGATGCTCAGTTCGCCGGTTTTGGTGTGCTTTAGTTCGCCATCAACGCCGATAATATCCCCCAGGTCTAGGCATTTGGCTAAGGCCCAGTTCTTTTCCCCCACCTGACGCTGGCCGATCAGAACTTGAATCTGGCCTGTCCAGTCACGAATATTCAGAAAAAGGAGCTTCCCTGAGGAACGTTGAAGGATAATGCGACCGGCAGCCCGAACCCGAGGACCTTGTTCTTCAGGCGGCTGGCCAATCTGACAATCCCCAGGATGAATCAGGCGGATTTCTTTTTCCCGTTGGCGGATTAGGCCGATCGGCTCATGACCGTCGAACCGGCCCCCCCAAGGATCCAACCCTAACTGGCGGATTTTTTGCAATTTTTCCCGTCGGGCCGCCTCTAAGGCTTCCCCTCCCACCGGTCCAGTATCCATCGCTTCTAACCCCATCCAGCACCACCAGCGGTATTTTAGCCTGCCGTTTCCTTAGGGAAGGCCCCTCTAAACCGGCCTTGGCCCCGGGAAAAACGGATATTTGGCCCAAAAAGACCAATTTGGTAACAGTTCAGCCGAATGCTCCTCCAAGGCATTCCTGCCAAAGCAAGAATTTTTTGTGCTAGTTGATTTTTTGCTAGGTTTATATGTTCTGGACTGCCGTTTGCGCGTCAGGGACATCCACAGGCTTTGCTCGGATCCACCAGGCAGCTTGTTTATTCGGCTGACGGGTTCCCCAATTTGAAAGTATCCAGAATGAAGGGATTTTAGCTCACGAGAAAATTGGGTCAATGCCAGTGGAGGCAGGGATTCGGTCTTGCTAGTTCTCCACCGGATGGATAGAGTGGAGGGGGCTATACCTCTTTAGGGGGATTTGGGAAGGGAACATCCCCCTTAATTTCCCTACAATCCGTTGAAGCAGGAGAGGAACAGGGGAAAAAGAGCGGTGGAGAATTGCTTTTTCTTTATTTTTTCTCTTTTGAGCGGAAAGAAAAAAGAATAGGAGTGATGTAGGAGAGTTGTAGTCCGAGGGTGGCGAGCTAGAAAGGGCAGGAAAGTTGACTATTTTAAGAATTTTTAAATATTTGGCTAGTTAGGAAGGCCCATGCCGAAAAAGGTCATCTTTGATGTGGATCCGGGGATCGACGATGCGGTGGCAGTGTGTATGGGGTTATTTGATCCTAATGTAGAGGTAGTTGCTATTACCTCAGTTGGGGGAAATGTCCCCCCCGCTCAAGCTACCCGCAACGTCCAGGTCATCCTCAGCCAAGTGGATCCCCCCCGGTGGCCTCGGATCGGGGCAGCCACAGCTCCAGACCACGGGCTGCCGACCGAAGGCCGTCGCATCTTTGGCCCAGATGGCCTGGGTGGAGTGGCCTTTGAAGTGGCGGTCCGTCGGGATCTACGCCCCTCGGAAAAAGTCATCTGTGATGAAGTACGGGCCGCCCCAGAAGCTGTTACCATCCTGGCCTGTGGCCCGCTAACCAATATCGCCCGAGCCTTTCTCCGAGATCCCGAACTGCCTTATCTGGTGGGCCAATTGATCATCGTCGGTGGTACGGTCAGCGGACCAGGCAATATTACTCCAGCGGCTGAATTCAACATCTATTGCGATCCCCAGGCTGCCAGAACCGTGTTTCGGACCCCCTGCACCAAATTTCTAATCCCCCTGGACGTTACCAACCAAGTGGAACTTACCTTGGACTGGCTCCAGCGCCTGCCCGATGAGACCACTCGCATAGGCCGATTCGTTCGGAAAATTTTGCACGCAGCGTTTCGAGGATATCGGCAAGAGCTAGGTTTGGAAGCCATTCGGATTCACGATGTAGTGGGGCTGGTGGCGCTGACGCATCCGGAGCTGTTTACTTTTGTGGAAATGGCTGGGGATGTAGAAACGATAGGGGAATTAACTCTAGGGGCTACGGTGTTTGATCGACGTCGGGTGCCTGCATGGCGGCATAACATTGCTGTGGCTACGGAAGTGGATAAAGAAGGGGTGCTGGAAGAAATCATCCGTTCTTTACATGCAGCCGCTGCTGTGGCGGAGAGCCAACCGCCCCCTATAATGGGCAAATAATCCCATTCTGCCGGGGGGATATGGAGGATCTTCTAGAATTCTCTTCCACCCAAGGAAGGAATTGGCTTGGAATGACCCCTTGATATAGGGGAACATATCCCCCAAAATACCTATTTTCTCGGTATTCCTCTCTCCTTGAACCCAATTCGAACCTTTTGTCGTATGGATAAAATACATCGAATGGGGTAAGATAATGCTTTCCGTTCGTGGGACGGAGCAGATGGGAGACTTGGGCCTATTGGCGATTCCTCAGAGAGGCTAATTGTAATGACTGCCCGCATGCCCCCCCCACGCAAAGACGCCCTCTCGGGATGCCCTTTTGGTTAGGGCCCTGCGTGAAAAAAGAAGCCTGGGTATTGCCAGGGGGAATAGGTATGCGGCTTTGCCCCGAATGGGCAAGCGGAGAAGGTGGATTGGCTATTTTTGTTAGGGAGTTTCGAGGATGTGCGGTGCTTGGTATGGCTCGGCCAGTGTTCAGGTAGATTCCCTTCCGATGATCGAGGCCGAGGGGCTGACGAAATATTTCGGTGATTTTGCGGCGATTCGGGATGTGAGTTTCCGCGTCTATCAAGGGGAGGTAGTGGCATTTTTAGGTCCCAACGGCGCTGGGAAAAGCACCACGATGAAGATATTGACCGGTTATTTGGCGCCGTCGGCTGGGGTAGCTCGGATTGCTGGGCATGATATGTCGGTGGATCGGTTGGCCGGGTCGGCCCATCTGGGCTATCTGCCGGAAAATGGACCTTTGTATCCTGATATGACGCCCCGGGCTTTGTTGAACTTTTTTGCAGACGCTCGGGGTTTGACAGGTCCTAGAAAACGCCAGCGCATCGAGGCCGTCATTGAGCTGTGTGATCTGGGTTCGGTCATAGGCAAACCGATCGGCAAACTTTCGCGCGGTTACCGGCAGCGGGTAGGCATGGCGCAGGTGCTGTTGCATGAGCCGGATGTGTTAATCCTGGACGAACCTACCGCCGGGCTAGACCCCAATCAGATCCATGAAGTCCGGGAAACCATCCGGAAACTCGGCCAAACGAAAACCATCTTGCTTTCCACCCATATTTTGCAGGAGGTGGAGGCAATGGCGCAGCGGGTACTGTTTATTGACGAAGGTCGGCTTATCTATGACGGGCCGATCGCGGAGCTTACCGCAGGTGGCCGACGGTTGGATGAACGATTTCGAGAGCTCAGTGGGGCCGGGGCCCATTAAGCGGATTTCGCCCCTCATGAAGCAGCCTGGTAGGTATTGCGTGGGCTGGTTGGCCTATATAGTTAGGGTAAGGTGTGGTTGTTTGGAGGTGAATCAACCGTTTGGTTTGCTCGGGGGGGGCTGAAGGAGCTTTCTGGAGACTGTTTATTCACGCATAGGGCTTCTTTGGGAAATCCTCCTGGAAACCAGTAGGATTCGATTGCATCGGCAACAGCAGTGGGATTTTCACTATGGTGGGCCGATCGTTGGCGGGCCGAACTGGCTTCCGGTTATCCCATTCCGAGGGTTCAATTGCTTCCTAGAAGTTCCAGTGGTGGAGTAGTAGGGTGAGGCTATGAGCAACCTGATCAATCCGAACGTACTTTGGGCGGTTTTTAAGCGGAATTTTGTCAGCTACTTTTCCAGTCCGACGGGGTATTTATTTATTTGTGTGTTCGTGTGGTTAAGTGTGATGGCCGCTTTTTGGCCGGATGAGTTTTTCAATACCAATCTGGCCAATTTGGACCAACTGAACAAGTGGTTTCCATGGATTATGTTAGTATTTATTCCGGCCATTACGATGTCGATCTGGGCGGAGGAGCGTCGGCAGGGGACAGATGAACTTTTGCTTACTATCCCGGCTACAGACTGGGACATCGTACTGGGCAAATATCTGGCGGCAGTGGCCATCTACAGTGTATCGCTGCTGTTTTCGATGCTGTGCACCTATACGGTCCTAGAGAGCCTAGGCGATCCGGACCTGGGATTATTCATCGGGACCTATTTTGGCTACTGGTTGGTGGGGCTGGCGATGTTGGCCGTCGGCATGGTGGCTTCATTTTTGACGGCCAATGTAACGGTGGCCTACATTCTGGGGGCGTTGTTTAATGGGATTTTAGTAGTCCTAGGGACAACGCCTGTGCTAGCGGCCCTGTTGCGAAATCCCCAATGGGCTGTCCAATGCCAGCGATGGGGGATTGGCGGGCAATTGGCCGATTTTGTACGGGGCGTGGTCAGCTTGGCGGGAATCGTCTATTTCTTGTCGATTGTCGTGCTGATGCTCTATGTATGCATGGTGCTGATTGGTCGGCGGCATTGGCGCCTGGGGCCGGTGGTCGGTTCGGTAGCTGCCATGTACGGTCTGTTGCATTTAGTGAGTGTGGTTGTCTTTCTGGTGGTTGGGTGGGGGCTATTGTATGTATTGCCAGCGATGACGGTAAGTGTACTTGTGATGATAGGATATTTGTTTGTACACTTAGGGGTTTTAATGCTGTGGCCTCGCTTGGGGATTCAGACGGCGGATTTACCAGGCCATTACATCTTGCGTATTCTGGCTGTGGGCGGCGCTGCGGTAGGGTTGATTCTGTTCTTCCAGGCGTATAACCTTCGGTTGGATGTAACCAGTGAACGGATTAACTCGCTTTCGCCGGAGACGGTCCGTCTGGTACGAGAGCTTCAGGTGGATCGGCCGATTGTGATCGAGGCGTTTATTAGTCCGGCTTCCGAGGTGCCGGAATCGTATGTGCAAACCCGGCTTAACATTTTACACCATCTGTATGAGCTGGCTGCGTTGGGCAAGGAGAAGATCCGCCTGATCATCAATGAAACCAGCCAATACAGTGAAGAGGCGGCCCGGGCCGAACAACGCTACAAAATCCAGGCCAAGGAAGTGCGCAGCATTGACCGAGGGACGCTCCGCACGGATAACCTCTTCCTGGGGGTGGCCTTTACCTGCGGATTGGAAAAGGTCGTCGTGCCGTTTATCGACCGTGGCATTCCGGTCGAATACGAGCTGGTTCGTTCCTTGGCGATTGTGGCCGGTCAGAAACGCAAAAAGGTGGGGATCATTGACACCGATGCAGGCCTGCAAGGAAACTTTTTGGCCGGCGTGCAACAGTGGCCGATCATCGACGAACTAGAAAAACAATATGAAGTCAAACGGATCGATCTGAATAGTCCCGTGCAACCGGGTGAGGTGGATGTACTGTTGGCCGTCCAGCCTTCGACGCTCACGCCAGAACAGATGAAACATTTTCTGGAAGCGGTTCGGTCCGGTATCCCCACGGCGATTTTTGAAGATCCGTGTCCGCGGTTTGCGCCGTGGGTACCGGCTACCAGTGAGCCACGCCGACCACCTAGCAGTCCGTTCATGATGTTTCCCCGGGACCTGCCCAAAGGCGACATCCAAGAACTGTGGAGCCTGTTAGGGATCGAGTTCCCCAAGGATCAGATCATTTGGCAGGACTACAATCCCTATCCGAAGATCGATCTGTTCCGGGAGCAGAAGCAGTTTGTCTTTGTGGGGCAGGGATCCGGCGCAGCAGAACCGTTCTATCGCCAAAGTCCCATTACCAAGGGGCTTCAGAATATGCTGCTGCCGTTTCCAGGCTCGCTTAGCAAATTGCGTACCTCCGAGTTGGACTTTGACGCCCTTTTGCGTACCGGGCCTCGAACCGGAGTGGTTCGATATCAGGAACTGGTCCGGGTGAATCCATTTACCGGATCTCGGCAGCTCAATCCGACCGCTTGGATGAGACCGACCAACGAGCAGTATATTTTGGCCGCCCGCATCCGAGGCAAACTGAAACCCGAGGCATCTGCTAGCGAGTTGCCGTTGCCTACCGGATCGAGCGGCCTGTGGCCAACGGGGGCTTGGTTGGCCACGGCTCTGCCGGTGCAGGTTTCTCCGGCGCCGGCTGGTTCAACAACCGACCATTCCGAATCCCCAACCAGCCCCTCAGTAGAGGGAAAAAACCTGGGTTCCGAATCTACCACACCTGCCCCTGCCGAATCGGCCTCGAAAGAGCAACCGGGCTCCGAACCTGGGGCAAAAAAAGAGGCGCCTTTCGAATCTGGTGAGCAAAAATCGGAACCCGCTGACAAACAAGGACAACCTTCTGCAGAAGAAAAACCGGTGCCGTCCGAACAGCCTGCTGCCAAAGAGTCGGCCCCTTCGTCGCCGGAAAAGCCAAAGCCTCAGGAAGTGAATGCCGTCGTGGTGGCCGACATCGACATGCTGACGCCTACCTTCTTTGCCCTGCGCGAACAAGGCGAAATCGAAGAGCTAGGCATTACCTTCGATTTCGACAATGTAACTTTTGTGCTGAACGTTTTGGACGAATTGGCCGGCGAGACTCGGTTTTTTGAGCTTCGCAAACGTCGGCCTAAACACCGCACACTTACTCGGATCGAAGAGGCCACCCGACAGGCCCGTGAAGAAACCGCCAAAATCCGAGACGAAGCTTACAAAAAAGCAGAAAAAGTCCGGGATGAAGAACAGCGGAAATTGGATCAACAGGTCGATGAACTCCGCAAACGTACTGACATGCCAGAACTGGAAAAAGCCATCCAGATGGTGATGCTGGAGCGGAGCGGCCAGCGGCGGCTTGACGCCAAGGTCAAAGAAGCGGAGGCCGAACGGGATCGAGAAATTAAACGCGTCGAAACCCAATTGGCCACTCAAATCCGCCGGGTCCAGGACGCCTATAAAATGTGGGCGGTCCTGCTGCCGCCCATCCCGCCTTTGGTGGTGGCCATTGTGGTCTTTATTGTCCGCCGAGCCCAAGAATATGAAGGCGTACTCAAAAGTCGTTTACGCGGATAATACCTTCGACCGCCGGAGAAGGCGATCGATATGTTATGGAAACAAATTTTCTGCATTTATTCCTTTGAATCATGAAAAGATATCTCCCTCCTAGGAGGAACCGCCATGACCGAAAAGACCAAGACGCTTATTTTCGTTTTGGTGGCGATAGGAATGTTGTTGGTGGCTTGGGCGGCCCAGCCACGTCGGCTCGAAGAACGCCCAGAAGAACTGGTCGGCCAACTGCTTGTGCCCGAAGATTTCAATCCCCTGAAGGCCGCCAGCCTAGAAATCGTGAAATATGACGAAAAAGAAGTCCGGGTGGAAACCTTCGAGGTGGCTCATGATAAACAAAAGGGAGTCTGGTCGATTCCTTCTCATGAAAACTATCCGGCCGATGCCAAAGAGCACATGGCCGAGGCGGCTACCACCTTCGTAGGACTGAAAATCCTTCAACTTGCTACGGAAAATCCAGGCGACCATAAACAGTACGGCCTCTTGGATCCGGATCCCCGAGATCCCCGCGAAGGTATGGGGACCCGGGTAATCATGAAAGACAAGGACGGCAATACGATGGTGGCGTTAATCATTGGCAAAGAGGTGCCCGGCCAATCGGATCTTCGTTATGTCCGTCGTGTGGGCCAGGATCAGGTGTTTGTGGTGCCGCTAAAAATAGATCGCCTCTCCACCCGCTTTGAAGACTGGATCGAAAAAGACCTTCTGAAACTCAATCCCTGGGACATCAAAGAGGTAGAAATCCGGGATTACTCAGTGGATATTGTGCGCGGCATGATCATCCAGCGGGGCCAAATGACCTTGGAATATAACGATACCGGTGACCCTCGATGGAAACTTGTTCAAGATCTCCAAGCCACCGAAAAAGGACTCCAGCAGGTAGGCCTTGGCCAGGACGAAGAACTGAATACCAGCAAATTGGACGACCTGAAGTTTGCCTTGGATGACCTAAAAATCGTGGATGTCAACCGCAAACCTCCCGGACTCAGTGCCGACCTAAAAGCCGAGGAAACCCTTATTACCAATAGAGAAGCCGTGGAGAACCTGGCCGCCCGAGGCTTTTATCCCGCCCGGGTCGATGCCCGCTATGAAATCGTCTCCAACGAAGGCGAAATCCGAGTCCTCATGAAAGATGGCGTGGAATATCTGCTTCGATTCGGCGGACCGGCAGGCACCGGCCGAACCGAAGAAAAACAACCCCCCAAACCAGAAACAAAACCTGACTCCAAAACTGAACCTACAACCGAAAAGCAAAAAACCACTCCCGGCATGAACCGATTCATCATGGTAACGGCCCGATTCAATGAATCGGCCATCCCCAAACCCCAACTCGAACCCCTGCCCGAAGAACCAACAGAAAAGGCTCCTTCCGAGACAAAACCGGAAACAAGACCCGCCGACGCCTCGCCGAATGCGAAACCAGAGCCAAAACCTGAAGAAAAACCTGCTTCCTCTTCGGAAAAGACTCCCGTCAAAGAAGCTCCGTCTGCTTCCCAGCAAAAAACCGAATCCAAACCCTCCTCCGAAGAAGCTAAAAAAGAATTAGAAAAACGCCGTGAAGAGATCAAAAAAGAAAACGAGCGAAAGCAAAAAGACTACCAGGAGAAATTAGAACAAGGCCGCAAAAAGGCCAAAGAACTTAACGACCGCTTCGCCGAATGGTACTACATCATCTCCGAAGAAACTTATAAAAAGATCCGTCTGAACCGCTCAGACATTGTCAAGAAAAAGGAGAAAAAAGAAGAGGAGAAAAAAGAAGAAAAACCAGAACAACCTAAAGAAAAAGAACCATCAAAAGAAACCGACCATCAACACCAGCACCCCACCCCCGAGCACCAACCCCAACCGGAAGACCGATCGAAAGCCGCCGAAACCCCACAACCGGCTAAGCAGCAAGATAGGCCGAAACAGCAAGATACGCCGAAACAGTCGCTTCCACCCGAACAGTCAAAAGTTCCTCCAGAGCTTCAACCGGAAACTCCCGCCCCGACAGAACCCAAACCGGACGCTCGAAAACCTTCGGCGGAATCCAAACCGGCCCCATCCCCACCAACTGAGCCGGCCCCGTCCAGTCCACCTAAACCCGGCGAAAAGCCCCCCACGCCTAACCCGCCCGCTGCTCCGTAATTGCCCAACCGGATCTGCTTCAGGCCATTGGGTTGACGTGCCGCCTCTCCAAAGACGGCCTTTTTGGCTCGAAGCGTTTGAAATGCGCGACAAGGCCGCTCGGACTTCTGTTTGTTAGGTAGGAAACGGACTTGCTTCTCCATAGATGGCAACTTCACGGGGAAGCTAGAGGGTTTTTTGTTCATCTGTTATTCGATCACCTTGGTAAGCGGATATTCCACAATTCCGCACGCACCGGCCTCTTTGAGCCGAGGAATGATATGCCGCACTATCGTCTCATCCAGCACCGTGTTGACAGCCACCCAGTCTTTATCAGCCAAATCGGAGACAGTAGGATTTTTTAGCGCCGGCAGAATGGCCAGGACCTGGGGCAACCGACTTTTGGGCACATTCATCATCAGGCCCACCTTGCCCATAGCGGCCATGGCCCCCTGAAGCATCAGCGCTAAATCGTCGATCTTACTGCGTTTCCAGGGGTCGGCATAGGATTGATGATTGGCAATAAGCCGGGGTGTACTTTCCAGCACTTCATCCACAATGCGCAGATGATTGGCCCGAAGGGAACTTCCAGTTTCGGTAACTTCGACAATAGCGTCGGCAAGCCGGGGTGGTTTGACCTCCGTGGCGCCCCAGGAGAATTCCACCTTCGCATGGACGCCGTGCTTGGCCAGATAGTGTTTGGTCAGCCCCACCGCCTCGGTGGCAATTCGTTTACCTTCTAGATCGTGCACCGACTGCACCGGCGAATCCTCCGGCACACACAGAACCCAACGGACCGGCTTCAGACTGCTTCGGGAAAAGACAAGCTCTGCCACCTGATGGACATCGGCACCTGTCTCCAAAATCCAATCATATCCGGTCAGCCCCGCATCCAACACACCGTCCTGCACATATCGGGCCATCTCCTGCGCCCGAATCAATAGACACTCGATCTCCTCATCGTCGATGCTCGGATAATAGCTCCGCGGTGCAAAGCTGAGCCGGTAACCGGCCCGACGAAACAGTTCCGCCGTGGCTTCCTGCAAACTGCCTGCAGGAATACCTAGTTTCAATTTCTGATCTGCCATGCCATCTTCCCCTTCTGACCTTACTTATCCCAACCTACTTAGCACAACCGAAAAAGTTACCCCTTAGCTGGTAAGAAGAAACCAATTCAGGATTTCTTATACACCTGCTGGGGATCAAAGACCCGTGTACCGACCACCTTTAATCCTTCCGGCGTTACTTGCCGGTAAAAACAGCTCCGATAGCCCGTATGGCAAGCAGCGCCACCGATTTGCTCCACCTTTAGCAAAATACAATCCCCGTCGCAATCGACATAAATGCTATGCACTTTCTGCACATGACCGCTTTCTTCCCCCTTTCGCCAAAGTTTTCCCCGGCTTCGACTGTAATAGACCGCCTCCCCTCGGGTCAACGTTTCTTGGAAACTTTCCCGGTTCATGTAGGCCACCATCAGCACTTCCCCGGTATGAACATCCTGGGCAATGGCCGGCACCAGCCCATCGCCTTTATCAAAATCTAGCCCCTCCGGTATCCCAGGCTTGTCCGACATCTCGTGGACCTCTCTTTCAATTGGGGAGTTAAAAAATAAAGACTATCTATTCTAACTCCCAAAGGGTTTGGGATGTAGAGCCTGCCCAAAGTAGCGCATATCTATCTCTCATTGATTTGGGGCAGCTAATTTTCCGGAAAACCTCCTTGGCAGTTCTCTCAAAGTTCTTCTCAAATCCTCTTATAGGCAAAAAGCAATTTCCCCCTTACAGGGGGCTTAGCATACTACTTTGGAAAGCCGAAACGATCTTGTCTTCAGAAAGAAAGTTGGGGTAAAAGGTGCTTTCCCTTTTCGATTTAACCTTATCCGATACGGATTAACCCAAGGAGGTTGGGTGTTAAGCCTACATCTCACCAAAAGGGGGGGGAAGGATGGAGTCCATGCTGGGCTTTCGATCCGCATCCTGAGCAGGCAATGGGGAGATGGATGCCAGGAGGGGGGCCTAGATTTTCTATATTATCCAATTTGCCTAATTTATGGAAACAAAAACGATTCTAATAACCAGATGGTTGGCCTTCGGTTTCATTGGATGGTTGGTCTTTGGGTGTGCGGGGATCCAAAGCACCGGAGATCCCCTCGAACGGGTGGTTAAAACTACTGCTAAAATTCCCAAAGAAATCGCCAAAGCTGCCCGGCCCTCCAATCAGCGCGATTGGCATCCCTTACATGCCAAGTTGCCTAGGGCCGATTTCCACGGCCAATATGTAACCATCTCCAACATCCGAAATACCCACTACCGCAGTGAAGAGGACTTTACAGTCCAATACTATGATAAAACCTTTGACCTGGAAAAACTCAAAACCGTGGATTTTATCGTAGTCCCGTTCCCGGATAATCCCGCCATTGCCCATACGATGCTCAGTTTCGGCTTTGACGACCAGGAGTATTTGGCCGTCTCGGTGGAAACCCGGAAAGAAAAACATGAAACCTACAATGCCTTGGCCGGATTTTTTAATCAATATGAGCTTATTTACGTGGTGGGCGATGAGCGGGACCTGATCCAACTGCGTACCCACCAGTGGATGAATGATGTGTATATTTATCGGACCATAGCCACGCCGGAGCAAGCCCGGGCACTTTTTGTGGATGTCATGCAGCGAGTAAACGCCCTGAATGAGCATCCGGAGTTCTATAACACCCTGACCAACAATTGCACGACGAACATCCGTCGGCATGTCAACCGGGTTTTTGGGGAGAAGATTCCCAGGGATTATCGAGTGCTTTTGACCGGGTATTCGGACCGGCTGGCTTATGAGTTGGGGCTGTTAGAGTCGGCAGGCACGTTCGAGGAGACCCGGCGGCGGGCCCGGGTTAATCCGCTTGCCTATCGGTACGGGGACCAGCCCGATTTCTCCAAGAAAATCCGGCAGGAGCTGGGGATGGCTTCTCGGTAACCGGCTTTCTGCTGACGGATTCCCCACTGGCTGCCTCACAGCGTCCCTGGTTCGACCGCCTACCCTGCGTCATCCGACCTCTGCAGGCCGGTTGCCCCCTGGAGAAGATGAGGGCTTGGCCCACTACCATTGTTGCTTGTTTGGTACCTGTCAGCCGGCTTACCCCGGCTCCGTTTGCCCACGGAAGAGGAAACTGTGGTATCCCGCCCAAATAGCCTCCAGAATTGCCTTCCCACAGGTTGGAGAGGGCTTAAACCCCCCAATCCGCCAGAAGAAACGGTCCGATGGATGGCAGGGTTTGGGTATTTGGATGCGGTTTGGCCCCCGCTTGAAAACTGCTGGAGATTGGGTATAACCGGGCTTCAAGTTCCTACTGGGAGTCCCCCCCGGGGTATCCTTTCTTCTCGGAGAGGGGGTTTAGGGATAACTGGGCTTCTACTTCCTGGTGGGATTGACCCAAAAGTGGAGCGATTCAGGTAGGAAGCAGGTACGAACGAGTTTTTCAGGCGTGGTTCGGTTTTTTGGAGGAGAAAGCATTATGGAAACCATCAATGTGGCGCTGATTGGTCAGGGGTTTATGGGCCGCTCGCATTCGAACGCCTGGGGGCAGGTCAATAAATTCTTCAAGCCGCCGATCCGGGCTGTCATGCATACCGTCTTTGGGATGCCGGAAGAAGATCCTCAAGAGTTTGCTCGGAATTGGGGTTGGCAGAATGCTTCCAGCGACTGGCAGGCGGTAGTGCGCAGGCCGGAGATCGGCTTGGTGGATGTGGTAACGCCCAATTACATGCATGCTCCGGTAGCTATTGCTGCCTTGGAGGCGGGCAAACACGTGGCCTGTGAAAAGCCGTTGGCCGGCACCCTGGCCGACGCCCGGGCCATGGCCGAGGCCGCCCGAAAAGCGAAAGGCAAAACCTTCGTCTGGTTCAACTATCGGCGGTGCCCGGCTGTGGCATTGGCCCATCAACTGGTTAAACAAGGCCGGATCGGCGAAATTCGCCACGTCCGGGCCGTCTATCTGCAGGATTGGGCCAACGAATCGGTGCCGCTTTTGTGGCGGTTTGACAAAAGCTTGGCGGGTTCCGGGGCGCACGGCGATCTGAACGCCCACATCATCGATATGACCCGATTTGTTACCGGCCAGGAAATTGTCGAAGTCGTCGGCGCCATTGCCGAAACCTTTATCAAAAAACGCAAACTCCCCAAAGGACCTGCCGGCGAAACCCTTGGGGCCGGCACTGCCGGCGAACAGATGGGCGATGTCAGCGTGGATGATACGGTGCTGTTTTTGGCCCGCTTTTCCGGCGGCGCAGTGGCCAGCTTCGAGGCTGCCCGGCAAGCCACCGGTAACCAAAACCGCAACCAGTTCGAAATCAACGGCACCAAAGGGGCCCTAAAGTTCGACTTCGAACGGATGAACGAACTTCAGTACTACGATGCCACCCTGCCACGGGCGGTCCAAGGCTGGACCACCATCATGTGCACTCATGGGCCGGATCATCCCTACGTGGCCAATTGGTGGCCGGACGCCCACATCATCGGCTACGAACATGGCTTCGTCAATGAGGCCTACGACATCCTACGAGTCCTTGCTGGCCAGGAGCCGATCGTGCCGATCCCCGACTTTGAAGACGCCTACCAGACCCAACGGGTGCTGGAAGCGGCCCTGATCTCGGCGGCCGAACGTCGCCCCGTCCGAATCGACGAAGTACGGTAGGAATAATTTACCCAACCGAAAGAAAGCCAACTCCTTTCCGCAGAGAAGCCAAAAAGTTGTCCATTAGGAAGCCAGAAAAGGTGACATCCCCGCACCAGCGGGACTCTACCCTGCCGGGCTTGCTTCCTTGTTATTTCGCCTCTCCCGCGGTGGGGAGAGGCGATTTTTTTGCGGTGGGGAAAAGCCCCCTCACCCGGCCTGCTTGCGCCCGGTTCCCCTCTCCCGCGGCGGGGAGAGGGGAAACCGGGTCGGGCGCTTTCGCGGGGATGACAATGACAACCTCTCATCGGCTGACGCCGATGTTATTCAAATGGCCGCCTATCGGTTGGTGCCCACGTTGAACTGGGCCACCAGCTCACGCAGCGCAGCGGCCTGAGAGCCAAGCTCCTGGCTGGAGGAGGCCATCTGTTCGCTTCCGGCCGCAGCCTGTTCGGTAACCTGGGCGATATTCTGGATCGCCTTGGAGACCTCTTGGGCGGTGGCGGCCTGCTGGACCGCTGCGGTGGCGATCTCGGAAATCTTCGCCGCGGTCGCCTCGGCCGCCTGGATGATCTGTTTGAGGGCTTCGCCCGTTCGGTCGCTTAGCTGGGCGCCCTCTTCGACTCGTTTGGTCGATTCCTTGATCAGGGCCGAGATTTCGCCGGCGGCCTTGTTGCTCCGCTCGGCCAGTTTGCGGACCTCGTCGGCCACGACGGCAAAGCCCATGCCGTGTTCGCCCGCTCGGGCCGCCTCGATGGCCGCATTCAACGCCAGCAAGTTGGTCTGGCTGGCAATCTCGGAAATCACCTGAATGATCTCGCTGATCTGCTGCGAACTGGTGCGGATCAGCTCCATGGATTCGATCGACTTTTGTACGGCGGTGCCGCCTTCTTGGGCCAGCCGGTTGGCCTCGCTGGCGACCTTGACGGCCGTGTTAGCGTTTTCCTTGACCGCTTCCACACTGCGGGCCAGTTCCTCGATGGCTGCCGTCATCTCCTCGACGCTGGAGCTTTGCGTCTGCGCGCCGGCGGCCAACGTCTGCGAACTTTCGGCGATCACCCGGGCGCCCTCGGCAAACTGATTGGCGCTTTCCTGAATCTGTCCCAAGGCTTCCCGCATGTTGGCCACCACCATATTGACGTTATCTCGCAACTGGCCATAGAGGCCGGGATAGGCCGCCTCCACAGCCTGCGAGAAGTCTTTCCGGGCCAGCCGATGGAGCACCTCGCTAATATCGCGGATCGGCCGGGCAAAGCCTTCCAGGGTCTTGTTCATGCCGTGCAGGATTTCCCGGAACTTGCCTTGGGCCTGGGTTTCATCGGTGCGAGCGTCCAGGTTGCCCTGCTCGGCCGCCTGGCTCAGCGTCAGGCCCTCGGCCACCAAGTGATTGATCGCGTCAATGCACTGGTTCAGGTTGTTCTTAATCAGGTTGAAATCGCCGTGATAGGTATCGGTGATTTTTTCTGGAATATCGCCTTTGGAGATGCGGTCGATGTATTGGGCCGTCAGTTGCAGCGGACGGATGACCGCATCGAGCATGGAGTTGAAGCCTTCGATGATGGGTCGGAATTCGAGGCTTACCAGTTTGGGGTCGCCGCGGGTTTGCAGCCTTCCGGCCGCGGCGGCCTCGGTAAGCCGCTGCGCTTCGCCCACGAGCGTGCGGAGCACTTTGGAAATGGCCCGGGCCAAGAAGACGCCTAGCCCAAGCATCACCACCGCACCCACCAAAATTGCCCCCACCATGAGCCGGGTGGACCACGCCGCATGACTCTTGGCATTCTGCACCGCCTCCTCAGCGACCTTTTGGTTCAATTTGACCAATTGATCCAAAAGCTCGTTGGCCTTTTGTTGGCTGGCCCGGCAGACCACCAAGGCCTGGTGCTGGGCCGCATGGGCCAACTCGACGGCCCGCTTGGCCACGGCCTCCATCTTATCGAATTGGGCAAAGGTGGCTTGGACGGCAGGGAGGAGTTCTTCCTGATAGAGTTTTCGGGCCTTTTCCTTCTGGCCGTCGGCTACCAGGCGCTTGATCTCCTTGACCGTAGCGTGCGTCTTTTCGTGATGCCGATCCG
>CALIRO010000030.1 GCA_938042245.1 uncultured Thermoguttaceae bacterium | reverse complement strand
AGCCGGTTCCGGCCCGCTACGTGCGCCTTTACTGTACGAAACCGTCGGTAACCTGGCAGACTTACTGTGTCCAAGATTTTGGCGTGTACGAGTCGATTCCGGAGTAGGAACCCATCATACTGAGTCACGGGTGGTGTTATGGGCCTAGAAGTATGCCGGTGCTGGTGGGGTGTGTTTTTCTCTCCGGCCGTGGGGAGTGCCCAGACGCCACGTCCTACGGAGGCCGGACCGCAGTTTTATACATTGTGGCCGGTGGTGTTTGCCGCTGGCAATGCCCAGGCAACCTTTGAGTATTTCACGTATCAGCCATTGGAGGAATGACATGACCTCTAACACGGGACTCGCTCCAAGTTTTGCCATACTTAAACGAATTGTACTGGCCAGCGGGGAGGGCGTTGGCCAGATGGTCGGGCGGCTTTTGTTGCCGGGTTTACTGGCTCTCGTGGCGTTTGCCGAGGCAGCAGCAGATGAACGCCCGAACATTGTAATCATCCTGGCCGATGATCTCGGCTTTTCCGACGTGGGATGCTACGGCGGCGAAATTCCAACGCCCCATATCGATTCCTTGGCCGCCGAGGGAATCCGATTGATGCAGTTTTATAATTGTGGTCGGTGTTGCCCGACACGGGCGTCGCTGTTGACCGGATTGTATCCGCACCAGGCGGGCGTCGGCTACATGGAGCCGACCAACCGATACAATCGCCCGATTGCCCATCTGCCCGCTTATCAGGGGTTTCTGAATCGTCGCTGTGCTACCTTGGCCGAGGTACTTAGCGCGGCAGGCTATCAAACCCTTATGGTGGGCAAGTGGCATGTGGGTTCCGAGAAAGGGCAGCGTCCATTGGACCGGGGTTTTGAGCGTTTCTTCGGACTGTGCGGAGGCGCATGCCACTATTTTCGGCCGCAACAGGGGCAAATCTTCCTCCAGGACGATCCTCTCTGGCCGCTGCCAGAGGACTTTTATACGACCGATTATTTTGCTACCTATGCGGCCCGGTTCATCGCGGAAGCGTCTCGGGATCGGCCGCTATTTCTCTATGTGGCATTTACCGCGCCCCATTGGCCGCTGCACGCTTGGCCAGAGGACATTGCCCGACACCGCGGGAAATACCGGATCGGCTGGGACGAGATTCGACGCCGGCGTTTCGCTGCCCAGAAGCAAAAAGGGCTTTTCCCTGCTGAATTGTCCCTGTCGCCTCGCCATCCGGACAGCTACGATTGGAACCAAGCCGACCAGGACGATATGGACCTCCGTATGGCGGTTTATGCGGCGATGGTCGAGCGGATGGACCGAGCCATCGGCCAGGTGCTCAAGGCCCTGCGGGTTTCGGGACGTGAGAAGAATACCGTAGTTTTTTTCCTCAGCGACAACGGCGCCTGTGCGGAGCCGCTTGGCAAGAATCAACCCAAAGCCAAACTGCCCGGTTCGGCAGATTCGTTTACCGCTTATTTCCTCCCCTGGGCCAACGCCAGCAACACGCCGTTTCGGCTCTTCAAGCATTGGGTCCATGAAGGGGGTATTGCTACTCCTTTCATTGTGCGTTGGCCTGCTCGCATCCGCGGCGGCGTGATCAACACCCGACAAGTAGGCCATGTCATTGACTTGATGCCCACTTGCCTGGCATTGGCTGGGGTAACCTATCCGGCGGAGCGAAACGGGATGAAGCTTTTGCCGTTAGAAGGCCGCAGTCTGCTGCCGGCCCTGATGGACCCGAATTACGCGGAGGATCGCACGTTGTTCTGGGAACATGAGGGCAATCGAGCCGTCCGTCAGGGACGATGGAAACTGGTATCCTACTTCAACGAAATCCACGAAGAAATCGGCCGGGTCGGCACCGGCCGCCGCACCGGCAAATGGGAACTGTACGACATGCAGACCGACCGAACCGAACTGCACGACTTGGCAGACAAACATCCTGATATCGTTCACCGTTTAGCCCAGATGTACCAACAATGGGCCGAGCGCGTCGGCGTGCGAGACTGGCAGGAACTTTTACACATGGGAGGTTTCGACAATCCCGACGCCATCAAATAATCCCCCACCTTTAATCCCCCACCTTGCGAAAATCAGACGTTTCCCCACCTTAAAAATCCTGTGGTCATAACGAGTCCCGTTCCATGGTAGAGAGAGGAGGATACAATGACTAGAAATCGCCTATCGGAGAGTTGGCTGGACTGGCCGGGAAAGCCCCGTATGTTGAAGCGGCATCTTCTGGTGGTGTTACAGATCGCTGGGCTCGTGGCGGCCATCGGAACAAGCTTGGCGGCAGAGCACCAGCAGAACAAACTCTTGGTGGTTGGTGCAGGTCGGATGGATGTGGCGGTCCTACGGGGCGACGCCCCGTTGTTTATCCTTTACCATAATCTGGTGGGTCCGGGCTGGAAGGGTAGCCGGCTCACAAACCTGGCCACGGTCGAGGGCAACACCCGGGTGTTCCAGCAAGAGAAGATCGCCTTCTATGCCGACTGGGCGGCCAAGCAGCCCATGCCCGGCCGGTTTGACCTCCGCTATGAGCTTACGCAGATCGGTCCGAGGAGCGTTCGGATGCGGTACGCTTGCGTGCCTGACTCGGACACGACCTTCGGCTTCCCCAAACGGGAAGGCGACAGAAGCATTACGATTGGTCCGGTTCTGCGGCGGGAAGCTTACTTTCAGGGTGGCTCCTGTATATTCACCTTCGCCGATGGGAAAACCGAGCAGCAACCTCTGCCGGTGCCGATGAGCGGGAGGAACAACGTCGCCTCGGTTACTTTGAAGACCGCCGAGGGCGAGACGATCCGGATGGTGTTTGATCCGCCTCTTTTCATCCATTGCGACCACGGCGAGTTACGCTGTTTCTCCGGAAACAACGTGGACGTGAAGGCAGGCCAAACTTTTGTTCAACAGATTACCCTGGAGCTGCCGAATCCCGTTACCTTCGAACCGGCCAACCGGTACGTGGACATGGCCAATTGGTACCCGCTGAATTTCGAGCAGGCGGAGAACTTCTCGGAGCCGAGCCTACTGGGGATGGAGGACTGGCTTGACAAGCCCGCGGGCAAACATGGCTGGCTCAAGATCAAGGGCAGGGACTTTGTCTTCGAAGATGGCACACCGGCCAAGTTCTGGGGGGTGAATCAGTGTGTGCGCAACGTGGCTCCTCCGGCTGAAGACGCCGTGAAATGGGCCGACAAATGGGCCAAACATGGTGTCAACCTGGTGCGAATGCACAAGTTCGTGGGCCACGGCTGGAGGCAGTCCGGCATCCACGATGACGACGACACCCTCAAACTCAACGAAGAGATGGCCAAACGTTGGGACAGGTATCATGCTCTGTTGGCCGAACGCGGAATCTACGTCGGTTGGTCCCCCTTCTATGCCCTAAAACTCACCCCTGCTGACAAGGATCGGGTGTGGGCCTACGATGAGATCATGCGAACCACCGAAGGACCGCCTTGGTACCATGCCTCCACTGTTGGGCTGGTCAACTTTGCCCCCGACCTTCAGGATTTGCATATCGGCGTCTTAAAGAATCTGCTGAATCGGGTCAATACGGTTACGGGGAAACGGTACGCCGACGATCCGGCTCTGGCCTATATCGAGATCCAGAACGAGGA
>CALIRO010000029.1 GCA_938042245.1 uncultured Thermoguttaceae bacterium | reverse complement strand
CAACTCATGCCGATGAAGCAAGATGAGCACCGTGCCGGCCAGGGCAAACGGCGCCATAGCTAGCAGGTCATCGTAGCCGACGATCCGATCCAATCCGCCCATCACCCAGCGGATCATGTGGAAGGTGCGGGTGGGGTCGCTCACATACTGTAAAAAAAGCACCATACTGGAAAAGAAAAAGCTGACTGCCACGCCGGCCAGAAGCAGAGCGGTACTGGAAAAGCCGCTCCGAAGCCGGGTCAGGCCATAGACCAGTCCGATGGCAGCTAGCGCTCCGGCCAAGGCGCACCATGGCAAAGTGGGGATGTTCCAGGTTGTGCCCGCCAGATGCAGGATCAGGGCAGGCGGCAGGGCGAGATACATGGCCAAGGCCGCCCCCAAGGCCGCCCCACTGGAAACGCCCAAGGTGAACGGCTCTGCTAGGGGATTTCGGAACACAGCCTGCAAGGCAGCCCCGCTAACGGCCAGCACCGCCCCAGCCAAAAACGCCGCCAGTACACGGGGCAATCGGATCTTCCAAAAAATCTCTGCCAAGGGACTTGCTGGGTCGGTCCATAGGCTTTGCGGCCAGATGGTCTCCATACCCACAAACGGCGCCGCCACCAGCACCACCAGGGCCAGAGCGGCCAAACCCCATAAGAACGCCCGCTTTTTATTCATATGTACAGAACTTTCCGTTGAAATTTCACTCTGTTCTTAGTAAAAAAAGTTTCATTGATTTATGAAAGTCTATCAGACGGTAGGTATTTTGCGGCTTTGTCTGGGGAAATCCCTGAAGTTCCGGTAGTGCGGGAATGAGAGGGAAACCTCCTCTCCCGGCTATGCCTTCGGCTCCGCCGGCCTCTCCCATAAAGGAAAGAAGCGAATATGGGGGGATGCCTGGGTGCCGGGGGATTAGGAAGGGTTGGGCACAGCCTTGGCATAGACGGTGTGGAGGTAATCCCGGGCTTTGGCCAAGGCCTGGCTCATCTGATCCGGCGGAGGCTCATGGTGCATAAACGGATTGACGTACCAGCGGTACTCCACTTTGGCCAAGGCAGCGATCCAGGGGGTAAAATCGGCCGGGCCGATGCCCGGAAGTTGCTGCAGGCCCGGAGCATGTTGCCAGGCGTAGAAAAACAGCAGTTGCTTGCCGGCCGCCAAAATCGCCTCTTCGACCTTTTCGCCCCGGGCCTGAATATGATACGGCGCCAGGGCAATGCCGATCCGCGGATGCCGATTTAACTCCCCAAAGGCCTTGATCGAATCAATGCTATCCAATAGGGCATGGCCGTGGTTTTCGATGGCGATGTAGGAGTTATACTTTTCGGCCAAGTCAGCATCCGGCTGCAAGGAATCCAGGAAGGCTTTCATGCGGGCGGAGAGTTCTTTAGGATCGCAGGGGGCGGTGCTGCCGCGTACCGCCACTCCGCCGCCTGCCTTGCCGAGCAGTTGGGCGTATTTTCGGTATCCGCCTGCATAGACTGAAAAACTATACAGTTTGAGCCGATGCTTGGCCAAAAGCTCCTGTAAGCCGCCGGGGCCAAGTCGCTGCTGCACATCGTCCAAATGGGGACAGCCCGCATGAGCAGACCAAATGTCAATCGCCTCAAATCCCAGGGTAGCAATCCGCTGGCAAGCCTCTTCGATGGGCAGACTCATAAACTGAATCGAGGAGGTAGAAAGTTTCATTGGCCACCGGCCTGCCGCCTCCCCAGCCCCAAGCAGGACAGTGGGAGTGCCCAAGGCAATCCTGCTCGAAGCGCCTCTGGGCAGGCAGAGCGTTCCACCAACACTGCCGGCCAAAGCTGCCAACCCGGCCCCTCCGCTGGCCGCCAAAAACTCCCGCCGGCTGATCGGAGCAAAAGGAGGATTAGAAGCATTCATGCGGCAAACTCCTCGCAAAAAAAGCTCTTTCGAGGTGCAGTTATTTTTGCTCCAGTTTGGACTACCTGGCAGGCCAAGTCAAGGTAGAGCGCTGCAGGCCCGGCTCAGCCTGGGTGGCCAAACCCGTTGGAGAAACGCTTGACCCAGTGGGAGGGAATACTGTCTAGGGGACGCCGTGCTCGAGACGTTGGCTGGCTTCTCCTCAGACTGAGGTCCGGAAAATCGGCTGGGGAGGCAGTGCGGGGGGGGAAGGCGGTCTGCCGAGATGGCGACTCAGCCGGGACAAACGACGGTACGGCGGCTGCTAAGAAGCCAACGGAGGCAGTCGGTCCAGACTCCGTTAAGCAACGGCGGGTTGTTGTTGGGTCAGGCAGTGGAGGCTTCCCAGGCCCAGGACCAGATCAACGGCGTGGATGCCCACCACCGGGCGATCGGGGAACAGGTCGGCCAAAATGCCCAGGGCGATCCGGTCGGCCGGGTCGTTGAAGGTCGGCACCAGCACGGCAGCGTTGGCGATGTAGAAATTGGCATAGCTGGCTGGGAGGCGCTGCCGGCGGAAATAGAGCGGCTGGGGCATGGGCAGCGGAACCACTTCGAGTTTGGTGCCGTCGGCAAGCCGGGCCTCTTGGAGACGCTGGGCGTTCTCCGCCAAGGGACGGTAATTTTCGTCGGCCGGATCATTGCACTGGACCAGGACCACCGTGGTGGGGTTGACAAATCGGCACAGGTCGTCGACATGGCCATGGGTATCGTCGCCGGCGATGCCTCGGCCAAGCCAGATGATTTGGCGAACCCCTAGCCAATCCCGCACCGCCTGCTCGAACCCTGCCCGATCCAAGCCGGGGTTTCGCACTTGCACGTGCGGATCCAGATAACACTGTTCGGTGGTAATCAGGGCCCCTTGGCCGTTGACGTCGATACCGCCGCCTTCCAGCACAAAGGGTCGATGGTTGATCCGGGCTTCAAAAAGCGGCAGTCCGAGCGTTTTGGCAGCCCAGACCGGCACTTGCCGATCTCGCCGCCAATTCCGATACTTCGCCCAGCCGTTGAAGTGAAACTGCACGATGGCCAAGTCGGCTCCAGATTGCTGCCCAATAGAAGAAGCACTCAGCCTGGCGGATCGGCCGGTTTCAGAAGGGGGTTTGCCGGGTGGACTTGTGTTGGATGGGGCAGTGGCTCGGGGATGGGCAGTTGGCCTGAAAGACCGACGCAGGAAGATCGGCCCAGCATCCCGAAGCCAGGATCGGTTGGTCTTTCGGCGGAAAAACTCCACCTGGCTCAGATCCGCATGGGCGTCCTGCAGGATCCGCCGCGCACGCCTTTCTACCTCCGCAGAGCCGACCAAAATGCGCACCTTTTCGCCCGGAGCGATCTTCCGCACGATCTCCGCATAGACCCATTCGACGACCCGAAGTTTTCCGGGCCAATCGGTCGGCTCCTGCGGCCAACAGATCCAAGTGGCCTGGTGCGGCTCCCATTCGGCCGGAAAGCCATAGCCCAACTGAGCCGGTCTGGCAGTCAGTTTCATGGATTGTTCAACCTGGTGCCAAAAGCTCTGGTTTGGTTAGGGAACCGAAACGTGGTGCTTCCCCCCTCGTATTGTCATTCCCGGGACAATCCAGGCTCCTAGGGGGCTGGTCTGTAGTCTACCGCCTCTGCCCACTGCGGGAGAGGCCGGCGGAGCCAAAGGCGAAGCCGGGTAAGGGGGTTCAAAATCCTCTCTCCCACCGCAGGAGAGAGCAGATCGAATAAGGGTGCGGGAAAACGCCTTTTGTGAGAAGCTCTTATTGGACGCCGCGTTCCAAGGCGGCTTGGACCACCCGCTCGATGGCCAATTCATAAGCAGCCTGCCGAAGCGTGATCTTTTGATCCTTTGCCCGCTGGGACACCTGCTGGTAGGCTTGGATGAGTTTGTCGGCCATTCGGCTCAAGACCTCCTCTTTAGTCCAGTAGAACTCCTGGCGATTCTGGACCCACTCGAAGTAGCTTACGGTTACCCCGCCGGCATTGGCTAAAATGTCGGGCACTAGGCGAATGCCGCGCTGTTCGAGGATTTCGCCGGCCTTGGCCGTGGTGGGTCCGTTGGCGCCTTCGACCACCATGCGAGCCTGAATCTTTGGGGCCAACTGTTCGTCGATCGCCTCTTCCAAAGCAGCCGGGATGAGAAAATCACATGGGGCACACAAGACGGCTTCGTGAGAAACCGTCTGCGCATGAGGAAAACCAACCACCGAGCCGGTCTGCCGAGCATGGACCAACAGAGCGGGTATGTCCAAGCCCTGCGGGTTCCAGACGCCACCGCCAATATCGGAAACCGCCACCACCTTGACCCCCCGGCGAACCAATTCCAAGGCGGCATGAGAACCGACATTGCCAAAACCCTGAACGGCCGCCGTGGCGCCGTGCAGGTCGATGCCCATTTCCCGGCCGGCCTCGGCCAAAACGACCACGACGCCGACGCCGGTGGCTTCCCGCCGGCCCTGGCTTCCGCCCAGATCGATCGGTTTGCCGGTTACCGTGCCTCGGGCGTATTCGCCGCTAATCATCCGCCAGGTGTGCACCATCCAGGCCATTTCCCGCTCGCCGGTATTGACATCCGGGGCGGGCATGTCCGTATTGGGACCAACATCCCTGGCCAGCACAATGGCAAACTTTTTTGTCAGCCGCTCCTTCTCCGCCAGCGACAGCGACTTGTAATCGACGGCAATGCCGCCCTTGGCCCCGCCAAATGGAATGTTCACCACTGCCGTCTTCAGATACATCCAGAAGGCCAACGCAGTAATTTCATCCAGCGTTACCTTGGGATGGAACCGAAGACCACCCTTATACGGCCCAAGATCATCGTTAAACTGCACCCGGTAGGCAGGATAGACCGCAATCGTGCCATCGTCCTTTTGAAGCGTCAGTCGATAGATGATCGACTTATCCGGCGTGGTCAGACGCTTCAGAAGCGCCAGGCCCGGATACCGCTCCTCCAAGCGCAGCGGGGCGGCATACCGGAGAAAAAGGCCCTTGGCCCGTTCAAAAAGAGAAAATGCTCCTTCCATAGGAGATGGACTCCTTAAACATTTACACGGAAAATACCCCCAACACGTCTTCAACCGAGGGCTAATAAAATACAAACTCTCGTGGCCTTGGAAAAATAATACCATAATGGGGCGGTCCCCAGAAAGCCTCCCCATCGGCGGAAGGGAAGCGGCAAGGAAATCGAGACGCCATTCCGATCCATAAATAAAAGCTCACCATACAAAAATCTAGCGGAGCTGTGCAGGGCACGAAGCCCTCCCCCCCGGCCAGGCGAACGCCTAGAATGCCTCCTGGGATGGAGCACCGGCTGTCAGACAGTCGCTTTGTTCGAAGGGAGGTCTTTTGGCTCAACGGACAGTCCACTCCGTCTACCAGACTACCTTCGGTAGGCTCAACCGGTCGGACTAAGGCCCGGCCGGCCTCTCCCGCCAGGCCCAAGGCGAAGCATTCCGGCTTCCAAGGCCTTTCCAAACGGGCTGTTAACAAAATGGGAGGCATGGGTGAGGAAGGATAGCAAGAAGGTTGGTTTGTCGATGGTCCCATGAGCAGCTGGGGATAGTTTTTCTGCACTCGGTGGAATCGTTATAAAAAGTATTTCCGGAAAAACCTGGTGGCAAACTTCCCGAGAGCGTCCCGGTTTATCCTGTCAGGAAAAAAGAGGATACTATACTATTGAGGGGGGCTTATCCCGAGGTGGCACTAAGTTTTAGGAAGGACTCCTCCGCAAAGGCTGAGGAGGTTCTATTGGGCTTTTGGGAAGTGATGTAGGACCAATGGACAATTGGTGGCTAGATTTAGGAATTTTAATTTTTGTAGCGGCAGTGGGAGTGATAGGGGGTTGGATTGCGCGGGCGGTACTTTCGGGGGGGTTCCGTCCAGCGGGAGGAACAGACAGGCCGGAGCAACTCCGGCAGGTAGGGGAAATCCTTTCTCATTTACAGGAACTGGCTGGCCGGGTGGCCGCCGACGTCGGTCAGCACACCCATCGGGTGGAAACGATCAATGAGGAGCTTCATTCGGCCGATAAGGCCCGGCCAGAAGTTGTGGTTCGGGCGATTAGTCAACTGCTGGAAGCCAACACGCAGATGCGGCAAAAGCTGGCCGCCGCCGAACAGCAACTCCAAGAGCAAGCCAAGCAAATTGAAGTGCACATCACGGCAGCTCGCACGGACGCATTAACCGGGCTAGCCAATCGCCGGGCCTTCGATGAAGAATTGGCCCGCCGACACGCCGAGTTCCAACGCCATCGGCAGACTTTCTCTGTGGTGATGGTGGACGTCGATTACTTCAAAAAGTTCAACGACACCTATGGTCATCAGGCGGGAGACGAAGTGCTCCGGCAGGTGGCCAAAACCCTTCGGGACCATAGCCGAGGGATGGACCTGGTGGCCCGGTACGGCGGCGAAGAGTTTGCCTTGATCTGTCCCGGCGCCCCGGCGGATGTGTTAAAAGAACATGCCGAGCGACTCCGCCAGGCCATTGAAACGCTGCGATTTGAGTTTGAAGGGAAGAAGGCCCAGGTAACGGCCAGTTTTGGCCTGGCCCATCTGTTGCCGGGAGAGGGAGCGGACAAACTCGTCGAACGGGCCGACCAAGCCCTGTATGCTTCCAAACAGGCGGGCAGAAATTGCGTTCATTGGCATGATGGACAAAAGATCCTCCAATATCTGACTTCCCCATCTGGCAGTGCCCCCCAGCGAGAGACCTCAGCAGCCCTTTTTTCGGAAACCCCGGCGGCTCCCAGATCCCAACAGACCACAAACTCCTCCGCCTCCAAAAAACGGCTAGAAGAGGCACCTAAAAGCAACCCCCCAGATCATGCCTTGCTGCCACAACCTTTGGAATCGCTTCACACCCGCTCGGATTTTTGCGTGATTTTGGGGCGGCGATTGGCCGAGTGGCGAAGAACCCGCCAACCGCTTTCGGTGCTGCTACTTCAAGTGGATAACTATCTCGATCTGGTGGGCAAGCACGGCCTGCAGGCCGCCCAATTGACGCTGCGGGCCACCGCCCAATTCTTGCAGGCCGCCGTTCGCCAAATGGATGTGATTGCCCAATACGATAACTCCACCTTCGCCTTACTGCTGCCGGAAGCAGACCTAACCCATGTGGCCGACATCGCCGAACGGCTTCGAGCCGCCATTTGCCAATGTAAACTCCCGCTGGGAAACTGCTGGGAAAGGATCACCGTCAGTATCGGCGCTGCGGAAGCGACTGCCGGCGACGATTTGGAGCGCCTTCTCCAGCGATGCGAAGAAGCGCTCAGCGAGGCCCGCTCCCGCGGCGGCAACCGGGTGTTTCTACACACCGGCCAAAAAGCGGAACCGGTAGAAGCCGCCGTAGAAACATAAGTGCCCCCTGCCACCCCAACCGGCCCCTAGCGGTACCAGCCCTTTTTCTCCCTTCGTGGCCAACATCTCAAGCCGGGGCTACCTGGAACCGGTGCCTTGCCGCAGCCTGCTGCCAGGAAGGCTATCTAGACGGAGGGGGGGACTCTGAGGGTTTTTCCCGCACCGTCTCCCGAAGCTCTTGCAGCAATTGCATGATTTCTAAATGGGCAGGCCAGCTCTGGCAGACCACCATCACGGCTTTGCGCTGGACGATCAACGGCGCAATCGAAGCAGGCCCTCCGACATCGGCCCACGTTTGCGGCTTCACGCTGGAGGTAATCATCCGAATCAGATCGTTTAACTCGCCCTGAGGGTCTTCGGCGCGATGGGCAAGCAGGTCGTCGACCGCATAGACCCGGCTGACTAAATGCGCCATTACCTCCTCCGGCGTGGTAATCCAAAGGCTCTCGTGCCGAATGGTCCAGGTTAAATCGAGTTGTTCCAATACTTGCTCTAAAATCGCCCGGAAAGAAACCTCTTTTAGATGAAGGGTAACCGGCGTCTCCGGGGTGATGCCCAGTTCGTTCAATGCCTTCCGATCCAGAGCGATCGGAATCTTATACCGCTTTTGCCAAAATTCCACCACCTGTTGGAATGGCGTATCCTCGAAGTTGGCTTCCGACTTTTCTACTAAGGCGTTTAAAATGGCCAGTTCTGCCTGCCGGGAGTTTCGGAATACAGCCTGGACCACTGGCTCGGGTGGGGCAGGCGCAGGGAGTTTGTCGGCCTCCGAAGGAGTTGGCACCTCCGAGCGCTCGGAATCCGACAGACTCGGGAGAGTTGTCTGCTCTGCCAAAAGCTCTCCCCCTGAGAACCTCCCAACAACTAGACTAACCATCACTATCCAAAAGAACACAGGCCGATTCATCCAACTGCCTCCTCGAGAAGAACCTCAGAAAAGATCTAGTCCGGGATCTTGAGAATGGGAAAATCTTTTTATTTAGTATATCCATCCGACCCGCCGAATGCAACTAGGTTCCATCTTTTTGGCTCAAGCCAAGGCGTTGAAGGATTTCGTCGGCCAGGCAAGTCAAATCCTTCCCTTCGGTATCCACTTCAATCGTAGCGGTTTGGCGATAGATGGGTTCTCGTTTGGCCAGGAGCAGGCGGATTTCTTCCAGGCCGCCTTGGGCGGTCAGGGGCGGCCGACGGGCGCCGGTCGTTGGATCGGTATTCATTCGCTCATGAATCGTCTCCGGCGAGGCCTTCAACCAAACCACCCGGCCGGTCCGCTGCATGGCCTGGCGTGTTTCGGGCCGCATGGGGGCGCCGCCGCCAGAAGCAATCACCAGCCGATCCCGCCCCAACAATTCCAACATGACCGCCGCCTCTAAATCTCGAAAGGCCGGTTCGCCCTCCTCGGCAAAAATCCGAGCAATCGTTTTCCCGGCCCGACGTTCGATCTCCACGTCGGCGTCGATCCACTGCCAACCAAGCCGCTCCGCCAATAGCCGCGCCAGCGAGGTCTTCCCCGTAGCACGATAACCAATCAAAACAATCGGTTGCTCGTTCATCGCTGCGTTTCCAAAGGTTAGGAACCGTTTCCCTTCCCCTCTCCCGTCCCCGGGAGAGGGGAAGCCAGGCGCAAGCCCGGCCGGGTGAGGGAGATTCCATGCTCCTTGCCACCCAAGCAGAAATTTGGGTGTCTGTTCGCCCCTTGGTACTTTTGAATACCTGCTTTCACAGACAGGGATACTCACCCTGCCAACCTTTTCTCCTGGCGGCGGCCTAGGCCAATATTGGAGGGTTGTTTTGAGGGCCTTAGTATTTGACGGCGGCAATGGCCCGGCGGACCACATCCCGCATCAGTTCCACCGGCGCCTCCAAGCCGGTAAACAATTTAAACTGCAAAGCGGCCTGCCGGACAAACATCTCTAGGCCCGTAATTACCTTACAATTCTGAGCCCGGGCCTCTTTAATAAACAGCGTATTTTCCGGATTATACACGGCGTCGAAGACGACCATGGAAGGTTTCATATGCCGGCGTTCGAACGGCGTTTCATCCACGTTGGGATGCATGCCGATAGGCGTGGCATTGACGAGGATGTCGGCCGGTACGGTATGGCGAAGGGACCACTCGGCGTACCGGCATTGAAATTGCTCGGCCAGTTGCCGGGCCTTTTCCGCTATGCCATCGGTAACCACCACGTTGGCCCCCCGACGTAGCAGTCCATAGGCAATTGCTTTGCCTACGCCGCCGGAGCCTAGGATCAGGGCCGTTTTGCCCCGCAGGGGAGCTTCCGCATTTGGCGGAATGCCCATCGCCTCTTCGAGGCTCTCCATGGCCGCCCGGTAATCCGTATTGTACCCAAGGCGCTGGCCATCCTTGAAAATCACCGTATTGCAGGCGCCGATGCCGCGAACGGCACCGTCGGCCTGGGTCAACTTAGAGACGATCGCTTCTTTGTGGGGAATCGTGACACTGAGGCCCTTGACAGCCAAGTGCTGGCAATCTTCCAGAAACTGGTTCAAATGTTCCCTAGGCACCCGGAACGGTACATATACCTTGTTCAACTTCAGGTGTTTGAAAGCAGCGTTGTGGATCAGCGGGCTGAGACTATGGCCAACCGGATCCGCCACCACGCCGTAGACTTCCGTCTGCCCGTTAATCTCGTCATACCGATACACCTCTTTCATCTGTTGGAAGGTAAGCTGTCCCGGGGCCAAAGCCCGTTCATGATGAAACGTGGCATAGGTAAACGGAGCACCGTATTTGCCTGCCAAAATCCGAGTCGGTATCCCGATCTCTCCCATGCAAATGCCGATCGTCGGTATCTTGCTTTGCCGGATAAGCGTCAACATCCGAATATTATCATGGGGGTTATTAGCCATAGTGGAAATTTTAACAATATCCGCATCCAGCGAAGCCATATGCCGATGCAGCGCCTCCAGGTCTTCAGGCGTTTTATGGAAATCATGGTAACTGATGATCCGGCGTGTTTTGCCATAGCGGGGAATCTGGGCAGCGATGTCCTCTTCCAGGTCGATGTATTCGACGCCCTCGGCAATGGCGCTGCGCAGAAGAAGCAGGCGTTTCTCTTCGCCTTTATTCCATTTGCCGCCGTCTCGCTCTCGCCGGCAACTAATCACCACCGGACAAGGCCGATCCGCCAAAAGCCGCTTGATATTCACCTCCCCATTGATATAGTCCAACCGGAGCTCCACCAACTGAGCTCCTTGTTCCACCAAATGCCGATGCTCGGCCATCATAAACCGATGCCGACCACGTCCAATGCTGACGCAAATCACCGCTTACCTCCCACCATCCAGGGAAATGAGCTTTTTTATTGAATATACCTCAGCCAAAGCCAAACCGCCAACCTCTCCTCCTTTCCAAGGGCGCTGGCTGGTCTGGGGCAGCCTCTTTGGGATTCGAATCGGTGCCGGAGAAAGACAGGTCGGTCTATATCATTGCCTGATTCCGCTGCCTCCAATAGGAGAGGGACTAGCCTCGGCCAGTCGGCCTTCCCATGGGCAAACGGCGAGCTAGGTTCGTTTAAACTGGCGGTCCAATTCCTGGCGGGTTAGCAGGATGGCTGTGGGCCGACCGTGGGGACAATGGTGCGACTGGACGGCCAGATGCCGACGGGCCAAAAGCGACTCGATCTCTTCCGGGCTCAGCGGCTGGCCGGCTTTGACAGCAGCTCGGCAAGCAAGGGTATGTAAAAGTTCATCAGTAAGCTCCTCCCGGCTAGGCGTTCGGCCTGTCTGCGCCAATTTCTCCACTACCGCATGGACCAGGTCCGCCGCCGCCACCGGCCGACTAAGGTTCGGGCAACCTAAGACCAACACCGTGCTGCCGCCAAACGGCTCGACCAAAAGCCCAACCTGCTCCAAGACCCACCGATGCTCCAACACCAGGGCTGCTTCCGAGGGGGTTAAATCGACCGGCTCCGGCGTCAAGAGCCGCTGCGTCTCCAACGCACCCCGGCTAAACCGCTCCCGAAGCTCCTCATAAACAATACTCTCATGCAGGGCGTGTTGATCGAAAATCATCATCCCCTCTTCGGTCTCGGCCACAAGGTATCGATTGTGCATTTGGACAGCTGTTGGTCGGCGCCCTAGGGGCAAACTCTCCCCCTCTCCACCCGACAGACCAAGCTCTGAGGCCCCCGTCGCTCGCTTCCCACTGCCGGTCGGTGCCCTAGCTGCCGAGGGGCCCTCCGCCACCGACCCCTTCGCCACTGCCCCCACCGCTGCCCCTGAATCACCAGGAGGAATCGAACGTTTCGGTGATTGTAAATCCACCTGACCCGTCGGGAATTCTGCCGGCGGAACACTAGGAGGCGAAAAACCAGGCACCGGCTCTGGTCCCGCTCCTCTCCAAGCCGCATCATCCAACTCCCAGGGGGCCGGGCCAATATCCCCAGCGGCCGATTGGCTCGCCCATTGGACAATCTTCCCCTTAGCCCAGGCAACAACTTGCGCCCGATGTTCCGCCGCCTTCTGGACGTCCATCCCGCTGATCGGGTCTGCCGCCGCCAGCGGCGCCCGCGCCGTCAGATCCGTGCTTAAAAACTTCGCCCGCAACGCCGTCAGCACCTGGCTGTACACCCGGCCGCTCTCCTGGAACCGCACCTCCAACTTCGTCGGATGCACATTCACATCAACCAACTCCGGCGGCATCCGCAAAAACAAAAATGCCGCCGGAAACCGACCCACCGTCAAAAGACCCCGATACGCCTCCCCCAGCGCATGTTGCAACGAACGATCCCGAATAAAACGCCCGTTCAGAAAAAAATACTGCATCCGGTTATTCGGTCGACTGTAGTTCGGATGGCTCACATAGCCGATAAGCTCCGTCGATCCTTCGGTGCTTTCGACATAAAGCAAGGCATCGGCCAAATCCCGACCGCAGCATTGGGCAATTCGCTCCAGCCGATCGCCACCGGCCGGCAACTCCAAAACAACCCGCTCGCTATGCTGAAGCGTAAAATGCACCTCCGGCGCGGCCAAGGCGACCCGCACGAGCGCCTCCGTAATATGGCCCAACTCGGTCTGGACGCTCCGCAAAAACTTCCGCCGCACCGGCGTATTGAAAAAAAGATTTCGCACTTCGACAATCGTGCCGACCGGACAGGCGCACGGGACCACCGGCCCGGCTTGGCCACCTTGGACTTCGATCATGGCACCATGGTCGGCCTGGGGGAGTCGGCTCCGAAGGGTAAGTTGGCTCACCGCCGCAATCGACGCCAACGCCTCCCCCCGAAAACCAAGCGTGCGGATACAAAACAGATCGGCTTCTTCAGCGATTTTGCTGGTGGCATGCGGCGCTACAGCCAGATCCAACTCCTCAGCCGGTATGCCGCAGCCGTTGTCCGCCACCCGCACCAGGTCCATCCCACCCCGCTCAATAGAAACGTCGATCCGCGTCGCTCCGGCGTCCAAGGAGTTCTCCACCAACTCCTTGACCACACTGGCCGGACGCTCCACCACCTCCCCGGCCGCTATCTTATTGACCAATGTCGCCGCCAATCGACGTATCGGCATAAAAACA
>CALIRO010000028.1 GCA_938042245.1 uncultured Thermoguttaceae bacterium | reverse complement strand
GCTAGTAATCCACAGCACGGCTTCCATAGCTTTCATGGCGGCTGCCTCCGCGAGTCGTTGGGTAAAAGGATGGGTTTTGAACCGAGGCTTTGACCCAAATGGGTTTCCCCCCAATTGGGCCTAACCAATTTCCCCAAATGGTGTTTTAAGCTTCTCCCCAGATTGGGTTTGAAGCTTTTGGCCAAATGGGGCCTTTAACCTTTTACCAAAAACCAGTTGCGAGGGACCGCCAATTTTTTTCGCTAGGCCAGAAAACTGGGGATAAGTCAGGGGGCTATATATGGGAGAAGAAAAACAAAAGAGATATAATGGACTTTTTTTCAATAAACTTTTGCTTTGCTCCCAGATCGCCACTTGTCCTCCGCTTCCCTGGCTTAACCAGGCGAAGCCATTTTCGGAGAAACGATTTTTGAAAGACCGTTCTTGGCAACAGGACAAGGGCAATGGAGGATCATTTGGCCGAATGCCCATCGAAGCCCCCTGCGGTATGGGACCATCCAATCGGGTACCTGGAAAGAACTAATTGTGCCATTTAGACCCTCCGGTGGTCTGGTTCCGGTTAAAATCGAGCTTTCTTTGAGTGAGGTTTCTGGGTACAAGATGCCAAAAGAAGAGGGGCATGGTTTGTTAATGTAATTTATCTATTTTTATTATTTTATCTATTTTGAAATCAAAAAAAAGGGGGATAAAACCGGGAGTACAAACGTTTGCAATTTGTGTATTTTTTCTTTTTTATCTGTCTTTCCAAGCCTTTTGCCTAGAACACCCTTCTAAAGCGGAATAGTTAACTGCCCGGTCTGAGCAGCCAAGAGGAAAATTGGATAAATTCTGCCAATTATTTCGATTTTAAGCCGATGTGTTTATGAGCGCATCAGAAGGAAAATAGTACTAAATTATCATATTATACCCCCATTTAGTAGAGGTTCAGAGGGTGATAACCAGAAGTAAGCTTCTTCAGATGGTGATTCGATCCCCCATTTTGTGGGGGGCATTAGCTACCCTGGCCTTTTATGGCAGCCTTCAGAGCTGGAAACCGGAGGGCGCAGTGGGCCGGCTGTTGGAAGATTATTTCCTGGCCCATCCAATCAACTACGTGTCCACAGCGATGTTTTTTGTCGGTTTGGCCGTCCTGGGGCTGAAAGCCCTCCTGCTGGGGTGGCATCGGCAGGATTTGGCCCAGCCGGCCTTACCTCAAACCCCTGCTCCCCTAGAGGCGCTGGCGGGGAGTGAAACCTTGCTGGCCTACATCCGGAGGCAGGAGGATCGGGGAGAGTCTTGGCTGCTGCAGCGAATCCAGGCCGCCTTGGAACATGTCCATCGACGAGCCAGTGCGGATGGCCTATTGGAACACCTCCAATATCTGGCTGAACAGGATGCCAGCAGGCTGGAGAGCAGTTATGCCCTGCTGCGGGTGGTCATCTGGGCGATTCCGATTTTGGGTTTTTTGGGCACGGTGCTTGGACTGACCGTGGCGGTGGCCAAACTGGAACCGGAAGCCTTGGAAAAATCGCTTCCGGATGTAGTGGCAGGGCTGAGTGTAGCGTTTAACACGACGGCCCAGGCCTTGGCACTAACGATGGTGTTAATGTTTGGGCAGTTTTTTGTCCACCGGGCGGAGATGCGCCTATTGGCCCAGATCGACTCTCGGGTGGAAGAGGAACTCCTGGGCCGATTTGAGACCCTCCAAGCCAACCCAGAAGGCCATCTGGCAGCGGTGCGTCGGATGCTGGAAACGTTGGTGCACCAGACGGAAGCCTTGGTGCGACGGCAGGCGGAGATATGGCAGGCCTCATTAGAGTCGGCGGCAACGCGGTGGACCAACTTGGCAGAAATGACCCAAAAACAGCTTCAGTCGGCATTAGCTGGGGCTTTAACAGAAACCTATCAGGTGCTGCATCGGCAATGGATGGAAGCCCAACAGGCCCTGGTCCAGGAGAACCATCGCCATTGGGAGCGCCTTCAGCAGGCGATTGGTCAGCAGACCCAAGCCCTGGCCGAACTGCAACACCACATCCGCAAGCAGGTGGAGGTGTTAACCGGTGCGGTGGAGGCTACCGGGCAGATTGCCCGTTTGGAAGAGACGCTCAACCGCAATTTGGCCGCTTTGACCGCTACGGGCCATTTCGAACAAGCCCTAGCAAGTCTCACGGCGGCAATTCAGTTGCTTCAAGCCCGACTGGGGCAGGCGGCCTGGGAGCCCCCGGTCGTCCACCTGGAACCAAGCCAACGCAAAGGACAGGCCGCCTAGGAAGGCTGTGTACAAGGGACAAGAAGGTTGTCGGCAGCAGAGAATCTGGAGAGTGGGCAGCGCCTGGGGCTATGTATATAAAGGTTGGAGTGGATCGGCTCCGGACAGGGGAGAATAGTTGGGGACCGTGGAGGGCAGGTAGGGCAATGGCCGAGGGCCTGAGGCCGGAAGATGATGGGCCATGGACAAGAAAGAGGCAAGCAGCCAGACCCTCTCTCCAAGACACGGTAAGCGATCGGCCAGATGCGATTGGCGATATGCGATCCGCCATGGGCGATAAGCTAGGTGCATTGGCATGAACAGGTCAGGCAAGACCGGCTGCTGGAATCCAGCCAGTGCCCTGTCGTTATTTCCGTTTTTAGCGGTGCTCATCTGTGTGATGGGCGGGTTAATTGTGCTTCTAGTGGTGCTGGCTCGGCATGGACGGGTGCAGGCAATCCGGGCTGCTCAGGCGGCGGCCAGTCAGAAAAAAATTTCCTTAGAACAACTCCACCAGCAGCAGGAACTTCTTCGGTGGCAGGCTGAGCAGATTCAGCAGTCTCGGGCCAAGACCGAGGCGCAATTGGCCGAGGCCAGGCTCCAATTAAGCGGTGCGGAAGACCATCTGCGGCGATTACGTCAAGAATTGGAGGAACTTCAGCGGGCCTGGCAGGCGCTGGAGCAATCGGCCAGAGCCTCTGCCGACCCTGACCAACTGGAAGAGCGGCTTCGGCAGATGCAGGCGGAGGTAGTTCGGCTCAAACACCAAGCAGCCCAGAAAATCCAAGCCGTACAAACTCCTACAGTCTCCTATGCGATTATCCCGTATCAAGGACCCCATGGGACCCAGCGCCGTCCGATTTACATCGAATGCCGACAGGAGGCGATCGTCTTGCAGCCGGAGGGGATTGTGCTGACACCTCGGGATTTTGAGGGGCCGATCACGCAGGAAACTCCCCTGGCCCGGGCGGTGCGGGCAGTGCGCGAATATTGGGCCAATCAGGCCAGCGCCCTCCCCGAGGCCCAGGAACCGTATCCGCTGTTATTGGTTCGGCCGGATGGGATCGTTGCCTACTACATGGCTAGAGAGGCATTGGCCGAGTGGGGATCAGAGTTTGGCTATGAACTGATCGGTCAAGATTGGCAACTGCGGTTTCCGCCGGCGGATCCCCAATTGGCTCAGATTTTGGATCAGGAGGTGCAGTTGGCTCGTGCGCGGCAAGAGGTGTTGGCAAAGATTGCCCCTCGGGTAGCCGGACGCTCCCGTCCCTTATACCGGGTAGGCCCTCGGGGCATCCAACTGGAGGATTCTGGCAGTGGCGGGGGGGCTGGTCGGCCTAGAATCGGGCGATTTGCCCAGACCCACCCTCCGGACAAACAGCCGTTCGGCCCCAGGGATGGACCGAATGGAGCTGGCTCCTCCGAAGGGACTTCCTCGGCGCGGTGGGCAGAGGGCAAAGGCGTTGGGCCCGGCTTAGTTGAGGAGGGCTTGGCCCTCCAGGACCCTGCCTGGCGCAGATCCGCCCAAAGACCCGAAGACCAGACACCTTCCAGCAGGGCCTGGACTATGGAGGGCTGGGCAGAGGCTCGCACCAGTAAGCAGGCACTCCCAGCCGAAGGAGCTGGCCCAGGGGATGGGTCGGCCAGCATGCACCGAGCGGGTGCTGCCAGCCACAGCACCGGCGGCCCAGGGCAATTTGGTTCAGCCACTCCCCTTGGTGGACCGGCGGGCATGGGGCAGCCAACCGACGAGAGTCCTTCCGGCGGTTTTGCCATGGCCCCGCACATGCCCGGGACTTCCGGTAGCGGAGCCCCGCTGGGGACCGGTTCGTTCAGTGGCGCAATCCCTTCTTCGGCTCCGGAAGGGGGCCAGACAGCTGGTTCATTTTCGGCTACCCGCCAATGGATCGCTGGCCTACCTGCCACAGGAAGTTCCCCGCCCCCCCAATCTGAGGCTGACTTTGGCCCCAGCGCAACAGGCCAACCGTTCCGGCCGGGCCTGTGGTACGATCCGTCGCCAAAACCAGCCTCTAGAAGTTTGCCGGAAGGAGAAAATCTTTTCACCGCACAGGCCTCCCGACAGGCCAAACCGTTGGCATCGGCTCCGCAGCTCCGTTCGGTGCGCGGTCGGAATTGGGCCCTTCCGGCGGCTACGGACAACGCTATCCCCATTACCCGCCCAATAATAGTGGATTGTTATACAGATCGGTTGCTCATTGCCCCTGGCGATCCCCTGCAGAAAGAGATCCCGCTCGGACCAAAAACCCTGGACAGTCTGGATGAACTGGTTGGGGCGGTATGGGAACATATAGAAAGTTGGGGAATCGCTGGCCGAGCAATGTACTGGCGACCGGTCCTTTCGGTTCGAGTGGCCCCGGGGGCAGAACATCGCTTCCAGGATCTCCAAAGATTGCTGGAAAATAGTGGGCTGTTGATTGAACGGAGGGAATAAGAATTGCTCCCCTGGCCGCTGCATGGAGGGAACCGAAAGCCTCTAACAAAACAAGCCTTGCTCCTATTCTGTCCCTAGAGCCGATTGGAATCTTTGGAGATTTCCGTTGTGTTAGAGGTTCTTTGTCCTCCTGAAAACGGAACCTGATCCGGGAAGCACAGATGGGGCCCGCCGGGAGGAAGGAATCCTTCGGCTGATTAGTGCAGCTGAAACCTTAACGTGCTCAGGTAGGGAGAAATGGAGGCATCTAGGGTTGGAGGTTGGCTGAGAAGGCCAAGATACGGCAAGAAAACAGGCAGTGAGGTGAAGGATTGCCATGGATCAGGAGCGTGGGAGAAGGGATTTTTCGCCGCCCGGTCAGGACAGCTTCCTGGATGTGCTGACCAATTTGGTGGGCATCCTAGTGATTTTGGTAATATTGGTGGGTCTTCGGGCGGCTAAATCGCCGGTCCGGTTGCCTGAAGGTCTCAGCCCGGAGGAGGAGAAGCTGTTGGCCGATCTGGCCGGAGACCAGGCGAAGGTGCAGGCGCTCCGAGCGGATGTGCTTCGGCTTGCCGACCAAATCGACCAGGTGCAGCAAGCAATTGCCGTTCGAAACCAGCAGCGGGTGCTGTTAGCCACAGCCGCAGCCGCCGCTCGTCAGGAGTTGGAGGCCCAACGAGCCACCCTAGACGAAAAAAAACGCCGGGAGTTCCAACTTCGCCATGCCTTGGCCGAAGCCCAGGCGGAAATCGAACATTGGACAAAATTGCTCCAGCAGCCCAACACCCCTCCGGAACATGTCCAACTGCTCTACCACTCTCCTACCCCGTTAAGTCGAACTGTCGATGAGCACGAAGCCCACTTTCAACTCCGAGGCGGGCGAATCGTCTTTGTGCCGATGCGCCAGATTGTCGAAGCCGTTAAGGCCGACGCCCAGACCAAACAAGATAAACTCCGCCAACTGTCGGAAATTACCGAGACGATCGGCCCCATCGGTGGCTTCCGAGTCCAATATGAGTTCGAGAAGAAAGAAGTGGCTCTGTCCGGTCCCAACCAAGCAGGTCTGGTCGCCACCGTGGCTTCTTTGCGCTATCTGATGCTTTTGCCGGTCCGAGCCGAAATGGGAGAAACCATCGACGAAGCCCTTCAACCCAATTCCGAATTCCGCCGCGTGTTGGCGCAGTTTCCCCCTCGGCGGAGCACCGTTACCGTCTGGACCTATCCGGACAGCTTCTTGGAGTTTCGACGGCTGAAAGAGGCCTTGGCGCAGCAGGGGTACGCCACCGCCGCTCGTCCGCTGCCAGAAGGAGTGCCTATTAGCGCATCGCCTGCCGGAACCAAATCCGCCGCCGAATGACTGCTTTTCGCCACGAAAGCAAAAGGCCACTCCTTTCTTATGGAACCAGCTCGTCCCAACCCCAGGAACCTCCTCATCCCCGCCAAAGGAGCACCGGCAACCCTTTTGTGTATCCGCAAAAGGCAGCCGAGGGCAATCCTCCGGCATTTTGGCGAAGGGAGTTCGGGACAACCCGTTGTCATCCCCCGGCAAAGCAGGATCCAGGAGAAATCTTATCCCAAGTGGAAGAGGCCGGCCTTTCGCTTTTTGCAGCTATTGAATGCCTGGACAGCTTCTGGCGTAGGAAGTCTTTCTAGACGAATCGCCCGAAGGGCCAGGTACTCCTGGACCTCCGGAGGAATTTCCAAGCAGTGGGAAAAGCCGGTGCCGATAAAGACCACCTCTGCGCCCCCCTGGGCCAGTTTTTCTATTTCCGGCAGACTGAGCCGGGGGCCGGGGGCGTTTTCCGAGGCCAGCAACTCCTGCCGACGGTTTCTGACTTTACCCGAAGTAAACACACAAAAGTCTTGGCTGTAGGTTTGGCCTTGGGCGGCAATCTGGTTGTCCGAACCGAGGCGGAGTTTGGGGTACTTGGGCAGGAGGGCGAAGCGTTTTTTGAGCGGATTTCGGCCTACTTTTCGGGCCCCCAACGCCGCCGCTCCTAAGGCCACCGCATCATCCCCCAACGCAGAAACTAAAATATGTCCCCCTGGCCGGGCACCGGGCAGCCGATCCGATTCCACAATTCCTTTCACAATCGGTACCATCAGATGGCCACAGGCTTCTATGACTCCCCCGCCCAGGATAATCACTTCCGGGTCCAGCAGATGCCGAACGCTCAAGCAGGCATATCCGAGGAGCTCGGCAGCCCGCTGAAGCACCTCTCGGACCAAACTATCACCTGCTTCTAAAGCCTGCCGAAGCAGACCGCTGCGGATCCGCCCCAGATCGCCGCCGGTAAGTTCCGTTAAGATACTCTGCCGACCGTTTTGGATGGCGTGGCGGATTTGCCCTTCGATAGCCGTCCGACTGGCCAAGGCCTCCAAACAGCCCCGGTTACCACAGCCACACAGGGGACCATGGATTTCCATGACCATATGCCCGATTTCGGCAGCAGCCTCCCTGGCCCCCCGCCAAATCCGGTTCCGAATCACAAAACCGCCGCCAATGCCGGTCCCTACAAAAATACCAAATGCACTCCGGGCGTTTCGTGCCGCCCCTAACCACCGCTCCGCCAGCGTACCCAGATTCGTATCGTTTCCCACCGCCACCGGACGCTGGAAACGTTCCTTCCACCGGGCCCCTAACCCCACCCCACTCAGGCTCATATTCGGAGTGACCACAATAAGGCCTTTTTTCGGTTCCACCAGTCCGGCCACGGCTGCCCCAATGGCAGAAACCTCCGAAACCGAAAGATTCTCCTCGGCCAGCAGTTTTTTGATAAGGTCTTCGGCTGCCTGAAGGACCGGCTCCGGCTGCTCGCCTTTCGGGGTGGAGCAACGCTGCCGCTGAAGAATTACACCAGCTCCATTGACCAAGATGGCTTGAATCTTGGTACCGCCAATATCCACGCCAATATAAAGCCGCTGCCCGGCCCGTTTGGTTTTACCCATTCGGTTTTCTCCTCCTAAGGCTCGAATAAGAGGGTTCGGATGTAATTCGAAAGTGGTAGATAATTCCGCCCGTTCATGGGCATTTCTCTCCCAACCCGGGAGTCGCCCTTTAAGGATAGCATCTTTCGAGAGCGTCGGGTACCCCTTATCCCCCCGATCAGTGTATTCCTATTTACTACCTAGTGGTGGATGGTGGGTTCTACCCCCCCGATCTCCCTTCCCCTGGAAGATCCCCACGCATCGGCTCCACCAGGTTTTCACTCGGGCCCAAAAGCCCTTTGGCGAGCTCGGCTCCTGGGCCAACTGCTCGTAAAAAAGCTGTTCTTCTTCAGGCGGTCGTGCACGATAGGCCCTTCCGGCGGCAAACAAGGCACGCAGGTACCGAATCCGAGCTCGCTCCGCCGGGGAAGCCAACGGCAAAACCTGCTCTAATACCTGCACCGCTTCCTGAAAGCGGGCCAGTTCGGCCAAGGAAGCTGCATAGGTAAGCCAATATTCCGTCCGAACTGACACGTGGCCGCTTTTCTCATCCCAGACGCGTTGGCTGGCCAACGTCTCCCAGCCGCCGGCCAGTTCCACAGCCCGCTGGGCCGACTGCAATGCTGCCTGCCCATCCCGAAACTGTTCCTGCGGAGAACTGGCCCAGATCCAGGCTTGGCCTAGATACCCTTCAGGCTGTTCGGGGGCCAACTGGATCAGGGCGGCCCAGTCCGCCAGGGCCTCCTGGAACCGGCCTAACTGAGCCCAGGCTTCCGCCCGTCGCCGAAGGGCCTCCGGATCTTCGGGGCATTGAGCCAATCGTTGGCTCAGCCGCTCTACCACCAGGTCCGGATCCTCGGGGTGTTTGGCTCCGTGTTGGCGGAGCAAGCGTCGGATGGGCTCTGTGCGGGCCACTTCCAATGGAAACATATTTTCATGAATTTTCTGATTTGGATCAGCTCCCCATTGCAATAGCAGAGCCGTTGGCCTGGGATCCGGCAGTTGCACCGCCGTCCAAAGCGGAAAGCCGGCATTCGGATCGACACCGAGCGCTAAGAAGCGCTGCAGGATAGGCAGGTATTCAGCCATCACACTATCTAGGACATCTTGGTCGACAACGGCCGGATCCATCCGCCGGCTGATAGCCCGCCGGATAGCCCAGAGGGCGTCCTGGAGAAGTTGATCCGGTTGGGTGGCTGTAGCCAGTGGATCCGGTGTTTGCAGACGTTGAAGGATCTCTTCGACCTGGCCTAGGGCGACCAAGGAGTTCAGGTCCGCTTGGGCACCGGCATCCAGCAGCAGTTGGGCCACCCGGGGGGCCTCCCAGGCCGGAGACCGGGCAGCCAGCAACACAGGACGCTCCCCTTGCTGATTAGCCCGATCCACAGCCGCCCCATGCTCTAGCAACAGGCGGGCAATGTCCAGATGCCCCAACCGAGCCGCCCAATGCAGCGGCGTATTGCCCTCCGTATCCGCAGCGTCCACCTTCGCCCCCTTTTCCAGAAGCAATTCCACCATTTCTGCCCGAGCAAAACGAACCGCCCAACACAAGGCCGGCGCGGGGGCCAAGTCTGGCCTCAGAAGAGCCCCAACATCCTTGGTGGACGGTGTTCCGGCAAGAGGGGCGAACGGCTCGCCCATTGCCCGGCCACTAGGAGGAGCTTGCCCGGCCGAGGCCTCCCCCAGCCATTGCTCCAGCAAGCTCGATTCCATGGAAAGCATTCGGTCGACAGTCTCGCTGTGGCCTTCTCGGATGGCCCGGAGAAAGTTTTCTGCACTGGGCGAGAGAACCTGCTGGGTCTGCCATTGCCAGGCAGCCGCCACCTCCCGAAGCCCTTCTTCCAGCGGGCCCTGGATAAAATGGACCCGGTCGGGAATCTGAAGAAGATGTCGGACCTGGCTGGGTACAAGTCCATCGGCCAGTAACTGCTGAAGCCTAGGCTGCAAAAATTCCTCTGGCACCCCTAGGACCACCCCGTCGCCTGGTTCGGCTGGGGGGAGTTGTTTCTCCATGGATAACCCAGCCTCCGAACCCTTCCGGAGATCTGAACCCCTCCCGACAAAACAACCAACTCGGAGCTGTTCCAGGAACTCAGCCGCTCCTTCCGCCGTGGGCACAGCTACTTCCCAAAACTTCTCTCCGGTAGACATCTGACCAGTGGCTAATAAAATCCCTATCTCTCCAAACGGAGCAATGGCTTGTTTGATCCGCCAACATTGGCCGGGCTGTAGTGGAACCAACCCCCCAGCGTTTTCCGGTTCAGACGGCAGACCGAGAACCTCTTGCATCTCTCCTAACCTTTGGAAGTTCCGAAATGACCCCGAGTTTCGACCAGGTAAGCGGTTCCTTGTCTATTTTAGTGAGTGGAGAGATAATGAAACATGAGGAGGCGGCCTTTTTCGATGGTTCGAGCCTGGCCTGTTTGCCCCTGGCGTATTAGCCGGTTGGCGTACTGTTGGGAACTCTTGCCAGGAGATCCCCATGAGTGGGGTTCTATTAGTGAACATGCCGTTTGCTAATCTTCGTTGGCCGAATCTGGGGCCGAGTCTCTTGCAGGCAGCTCTGCATCGGCGGGGCATCCCATGCCAAATGGCCTATTTGAACTTCGATTTTGCCGAGCGAATCGGCTACGAGGACTACTACTGGATTGCGGATCACTTTGCCTTTGTGCTGGGGGGAGAACGGCTTTTTGCCAAGCACTATTTCCTAGGCCAATTGCCGGACGATGCAGCGTATTATCGCCAGATTCTGCTTCGGGCCGATCCGGAACTGACCGAAGATGAGTTTCGGCACTACCAGGCCCTGGAGCGGTATGTGGAACCGTTCCTCGACTACTGCGAGCGGACCATTGACTGGGGGCAGTATAAAATAGTCGGCTTTGCCGCCACCTTTCAGCAAACGATGCCTTCGCTATGCCTAGCCAGACGGATCAAGCGCCGGCATCCGGAGGTGGTGATTGTTTTTGGTGGGGCGGCCTGCGAAGGGGAAATGGGCCTGGAGCTTTTGGCCCAGTTCCCGGAAATCGACTATGTGTTTCTGGGCGAGGCCGATCTGAATTTCCCCCCCTTTGTCGAGCAGGTGCTTCGGGGGGGACCACTGCAGTTGCCCCAGGGCGTGGTCGGCCGGGAGACCTTGGCGAGCCTGGTCCGCCCAACCCAGCCAGCCTTGGCCGATTCAACCCAACCAGAGCTGGTCAGTCAAATCCAGCCAGCACGAGTCAGCCCAACCCAGCCTACACTGCTCGGCCCAACCCAGCAACCCCTGGTCGGCCAACATCAGCACCCTGCAGAATCGGGCGCCTTTTTGGGTGGGGAGAATGCCACCGGTCTTTCTGCCTCTGCTCGGCAGGTTGTCAGCCCAAAGGAGGTAGAACTGCTCTTGCCCGCTTCGGTCGGCCTGCCGGGTCGGCAGCTTGGCCCTCGGCTCGATCCGCTGACCGTCTATGATCTGGATAGCCTGCCCTACCCGGATTTTGACGATTATTTCCAGCGGTATGCGGCCAGTCCGTTGAAAGGCTGTTTTGAGCCGCTGCTATTTTTCGAGACCTCCCGGGGCTGTTGGTGGGGGCAGAAACACCATTGCAAATTTTGCGGGCTCAACGGGGCTTCGTTGGTCTATCGCCGAAAATCACCTCGCCGGGCGGTGGACGAGTTGGTCTATTTGGCCCGGCGGTATGGCGTCCGAAAGGCCTGCTCAGCGGACAATATCCTGGACTATCGGTATTTTGACACCTTTTTGCCGATGTTTCGGGATGCCGGGGTGGATTTGAAATATGTCTTTGAGATGAAATGCAATATGACTCGGCAGCAGGTCCAGCAGCTTTTGGCCTGCGGACTGGGGGCCGCTCAGTTGGGTATTGAAACGTTCATTACGCCGATCCTCCGGATGATCAACAAAGGGGCCACCGGCGTCCAAAACCTCCAAACCCTCAAATGGCTTTCCGAACCGGGCATTGAAGTCAAGTGGAACATCTTGTATGGGTTTCCAGGAGAAGACCCAGCGGATTACCGTTGGCTGGCCGAGCTGATTCCATCGATTTACCATCTGGCGCCGCCGATGGCTTGGGGCCGGGTGCGGTTGGATCGGTTTTCGCCCTATTTTGAGGACCCCGCTGGCCACGGCATGACCAACCCTCGGCCCAACCCCGCCTTCCATTATGTCTATCCGTTCCCTGAATCGGTGCTCCGTCGGCTGGCCTATTATTATGAGTACGATTACGCCGATGGCCGAAATCCGCATGAGTATTTCGAGCCAGTCCGCCAACAAATCCAGCGCTGGCATAGCTTGTACGGGACGGTTACTTTGCGCCAATGGGACCGGTCAGACGGCGTACTTATTCTGACCGATACCCGGCCAGGAGCTACCCAGTTTCAGCGTCGGCTCACCGGCTGGCAACGCCAGGTGTATCTCTTCTGCGATACGGGCCGAACTCTCCGCAGTATTTTAGAACACCTGGCCCAAAGGGATCCGGCAAACGTCTCGGGCGGGACACTCATCGGCGCAGCGTCTGCTGGAGGTTCCAGAAGGCCCATCTCCCACGACAGACAGGTTTCGGAGAGGCCTGACGCTTCGGACCGGCCGGCGGAAACGTTGCCCGATCCGGACACTGTGCGGCACTTACTGGACCAATGGGTGGCCGAGCGGATCATGGCCTACCTGGACAACCACTACCTGAGCCTGGCCCTCCGCACTCCGGAACAAAAATAACCTGCTAGGCAACAGAGGGAAACCCCGGACTTCTTGCTTGCCAATAGCTCGGCCTGCCAGGGAGCGGTCCTTCACTGCTTGACCCATCTGGCTCCGAGAAGGTACGCTAAAATAAGAGGAAGAATTTATTCAGGCAACAGCGAATTTTCTTTTGGAGGACCACCTTCCGATCCGCAACCGGAGATGTCGAGGATCGGTGAGTTAGTTCGTTTTACTGCTAACCCATGGGAAACGGGGGAGGAACCGGCCGTTGAGCATCAAAAATTTTGAGCGGTGTGCCTTAGACAGTGGTCTGCTTACGGAGGCGGACCTGCAGGAGGCGCGTGGGGTGGGCCGATGGGCCGGCCCGGAGGGCCTTGCCTCTCAGCCACCCCGAACCGCCGAAGAGTTGGCCGAACGGCTGGTGGCCATGGGTCGGCTCAACCGCTGGCAGGCCAAACAGTTGCTCGAAGGCCGAACGCGCTTTACCCTCGGTCCGTATCGGATTATCGACTATCTTGGCCAAGGCGGCATGGGACAGGTCTTCAAGGCCGAGCATACCGTCCTGGGCCGCACCGTGGCCATCAAGGTCCTCCCCCGCAGCAAATCCACTCCAGAAGCCATTGCCAATTTCCATCGGGAAATCCGAGCCCAGGCCAAAATGGATCATCCGAACCTGGTCCGGGCCTTTGATGCAGGCGAAGACGGCGGTGTCCATTATCTGGTCGTCGAATATGTTCCGGGGCGGGATTTACGTCGCCTGGTTCGACAGGAAGGTCCCTTGGACATGTATCGGGCCGCACCGATCATCTCCCAGGTCGCCCAGGCACTCCAATACGCCCACAGCATGGGAATGATCCACCGAGACGTCAAACCCGGCAATGTGCTAGTAACTCCAGACGGAACCGCGAAGCTTTCCGATTTAGGCTTAGCTGGTCCCTTGGGCGGTGAGGCGGAGCAGGATCCCCGGTTCGGCAAAATCGTAGGCACCGCCGATTATATCAGCCCCGATCAGATCGAACGGCCTTGGGAACCTACCCCAGCGTGGGACATTTATTCGCTGGGCTGTACGCTTTATTATGCGGTTACTGGCAAGGTGCCCTTTCCCGGCGGGACCACTGCGGATAAGGTGCGGGCGCATTTAATGCTTCGGCCATTGGACCCCCGTCGGCTCAATCCGAGCCTTTCGGCCGAGTTTGTCGATGTAATGGCCGATATGATGGCCAAGGATCCGGCTCTGCGAATCAAAACGGCTGAGGAGGTCACGGAACGTTTGGCGCCCTGGGTGCAGGCAGTGGGGGTGCCATCGTCCGGTTCTGCCAAAACCCGGCCCATTTTGCTCTCTGCCCGGCCAAGGGATGGTGGTTCTGGTGCGAGCCGAGCGGCAGAAACCGTTGCCGAGGACACCCAGCCCAGTTTCCCCGAAATGCCCTCTGCAACTCAAGCACCTCAACCCTCTTCCAGTCAGGCCTCCGTGGGAACGTTGCCGGTGGCTTCTGCCGATCAGCCGACCCGGCCCACCTGGCAACGGGTGGAATGGCCTCCGGTGAGTGCCTGGACCTCCTTGGCCCTTCTGGTGGGGATTCCGTTTGCCCTGGTCATCGTAGGTCTGATGATCGCCCTGATTCTCAAAATGTTCCTCTAACTTTCCCCACCCGGGCTGGTATGTGCCCTCCCAGCAGCGCTCCAGGAGCTTTCAGAGGGTTGTTTTTGTCAACAGTTCTTATTTTTTTCCCGAAGGCGGTAGGGGGAGCTTCTCCACCGGTTGGGTAGCGTTGGGGGTTTTCTCGGTGGGTTGATTGCTCTGAGCCGATCCGTCGGAAAGTAGATGTTCTTTTATCCATGTAGCCCGTAACCGCCGCCCATGGCTATCCGGAGCCTGGGCGTCTGCCTGATAGTGCCGAATCGCTTGTTCATATTGGCCCAGCACCTCATATGTTCGGCCGAGGTTGTAATGGGCACCGGTTCGCCAGGGGCTGTCTGGCCAAGGTTCCAAACTGCGCTTCTCAAAATAATCCAACGCTGCCTGATATTCCCCTAAATCAAAACAGAGCAGTCCCAACCAATAGCTGGCGTCCATCTTGGCCCGGAGGAGGATGTCTCGGACCAGGATAGGGAGTTTCCCTTCGTCCACGGCGATATTCAGTTCTGAGTCGGGGGGCCGGGCTTGGTGATAGAAATAGCTGGCTCCTCGTTCGCCCAAAAGGTTGCCTCGCAGATGCGCCACCCGCCCCCGCCATAACGGTGATATGGGCTCTTGCACGACCTGGGGGCTAGGAAGATGCTCCTGGTCATCTGTTCTCCTTCGGGCCGGCCCCCCCACACGCATCATCCGAAATGGCGCCATCTCCGACAGATACCACCGGAGAAACTCCGGCCTCTGAGCATACTCCAGTCGCTGCCATTCCATCATGAATGGGTGGGACCATAGTTTTATGTCCCGCAGGCCGCCGACGGCTTTGATCCGCTCCGCTAGCTCCGAGGCACGCACTGTCAACCCCATCCTTGCCGCTGCTACCAACCGAGTTTCTACCATCTGCATCCGCACCGACAGTTCGGCCGGCAAGGCAGGAATCAACGCCACCGCACGCGCCAAATCCGCCGACACCACCGGATACCGCTCTTCCGGCCCTAGATCCAGACGCCGCAGCAGCACCGGATTGTCGGCCAGTTGGCGAAGCGTCGCTGGCCGGATCTCCAGTCCCCCCCCGACCCCTTTCCGCACACCCTCCGGAGCAGGAATCGGTAGGCCCAGGGCCGGATCAAATACATAAATCTCTTTATCCCGGAGCACCCCCACGGCCCAGAACAGTTCCCGAGCCGAATCCTCCCCCTCCACCGGAACCAGCCCGATGCCAAACGCATCCAACCCCAATTGCCGGGCTAACACAATGAATACCCAGGCCCGATCCAAAGGCGTTCCCCGGCCCCAAAGCAACGTCTCCCAGGGCAACTGCTGCCAACTGGCCCCCCTGACCCCGATGGGTTGAAGCTGAATGTTCCGCACCGTCCAATCGAAAAGTTTCTCCGCCTGCTGGAGTTCATCGGCCGTTTGACCAGCTACCCACTTGGCTAAATCCCTCGCCCAAACCGCCGCCAACAATACAAACCCATCCTCCTGCGAAAATTCCAATTTATTCACCTGCTGGACCGAGGGGAGTTGTTGATACGCTTTCGGCAACCGACGGAGCAAAGGATCCGGCTGCCAGCCTTCCGGAGTGCTCTGAAATCGAATCCATTGGTTCAGTCGTTCTACGACCTGCTGGAGCATTTGCTCCCATTGATATTTTTCCAAGTGTTCCAGATTCTCGACAGCCATTTCGAATAGTTCATCGGCTGAGATGCCAGCAACCGAAGCCGGCGGACCTGAGGGGGAAGGGCCTTGGGCAGAGGGGGGTTGCATGCCGCAGCCTGCTAGACAAATCGCCCCCCCCACCGCTGCCACCACCCATGCCTTCGCCACCAAGGTTTTGATGTTCAAATAAACATTATCCCTTCTCACCCATTCTCTTCCTCCCGTGGTTCGATGCCAAACCGATGGGGGGAAAATCTCTGCCAATAGGAAAAGTGTTTTTTTATTCATAAGTAAAGCTCTCCACCACCCTCCGGAGGGCCAAAAGCCGCCGCAGTAACGGCTCCAACTGCGCCAGGGGCACCATATTCGGGCCGTCGCTTAAAGCATGGTCCGGGTCCGGATGGGTTTCGAAAAACAGGGCATCGGCGCCCACGGCCACGGCCGCCCGTGCTAATGGTTCGACCATCCGGCGATTGCCGCCGCTAGCGCCGCCCAAACTGCCCGGCTCCTGCACACTATGGGTGGCATCAAAAACCACCGGCACCCCCAGTGCCTGCATCTGGACTATGGCACGCATATCGTTGACCAGCCGACCGTACCCGAAAAAAGTCCCCCGCTCGCCCAATAAAATATCCCGGCACCCGGCCGCCTCTAACTTGTCCACCACATGCACCATATCTCCAGGGGCCAAAAACTGCCCCTTCTTCACATGCACAGGTCGGCCGGTTTGGGCGGCCGCTGTCAATAGATCCGTCTGCCGACATAAAAAAGCAGGAATTTGCAGCAAATCGCACACCTGGGCAACCGGGTCGGCTTGGTCCGGTAGATGAATATCGGTGGTTACCGGCAGCCCAGTGGCCTGTTTGACTTTCGCCAAAATCTCTAAACCGGCTTGCAGCCCGGGACCTCGAAAACTATGAATGCTGGTCCGATTCGCCTTGTCGAATGAGGCTTTAAATACGATCGGCACAGAAAGCCTCTGCCCGATCTCCACCAGGCGCTCCGCCACCTGCAGACAGACTGCTTCCGTTTCGATCACACAAGGCCCTGCAATGACCAGCAGCGGCCTGCCCCGGCCACATCCATACGGGCCAATACCTACCGGATTGTTCGGCATAAAGGATTCCTTTCACGAGATGGTGCCAGGCCCGCCTCAGGACCCCCAGGCGATTGGAGAACCGTTCGACAAACCAGCCGCTTGCAATGCCGGCCCTCGATCGGAGCCTCCTCCAGCTTGACGATTGCGCATAGCCTTCGGCAAACCTGCCAGGCTGTCTCCTTCTCCTAAATCTACCCGGTTCCCCCAGTTTTACCAGGCTGGTAAAGCACATTCTTTTTACGGCACTCTGCACAAAAGAGTTTCGGAGGAAAAACCATACGAAAAATCAGAGGGTTAGTTGTCAAAGTCCCCAGGATAGAACTTTTCCCAATGTTCGTAACTCTTTTTGTTTCTGGTGGCTGCGTCAAAAAGCGGTTTTGCTTATGTAAGTTCCTACCTTCCGTTTTTACAACGGCTTAGGAGAATCCCTTTCCCCGACCCCCTTAAAAATGGCCAAAATCGAACCGAAGGAACTTGGGAAAGGCATCCCCTCCGGAGAAAGGGGGTTCTTCTTTCCGGTACCCTCTTCGCTAATAGAGAGAGATCCTGAGGGCAAAATGGGTACCTACAGTAGTATAGTCCACACCCCCCAAAAATGGCAAAACAACAATTTCCCTTTTCCTTCGAACTCATCAAAATGTAACCCTACCTTTAGGGGGAAGGATATTCAAGACGTCTCAAATCTCTCGGTAAGTGTTGCAGAAAAATACACTCTTTTGGGGGGTTTGTTATTTCAACCCACCATTTAGAGGGATGATTCTGAAAACCTAAAAAGCGTTAAAAGCACTTCGAGAGGCTACTACGGCCTTTCCCCAAAATTACCAAACCGAAAGGAAATGTAACCTCTTTAATAACAAAAAGTTAAAAAGCTAAGAGGAACCTTTCCTAACGCCTTTCCGGAATTCTAAAGCAGCCAGAATCACACGAAAAAATAGAGGGAAAAAGGGTTTTGGCACAGGCTATGCAAAGGAAGGTCTCCGGACCCGGAAAGCCTCCCTGGGAACATAAACAAGAAATACAAAAAGCTAAGGAAGGCAGTATCGGAGAGCGGTAGGAAAGGAACTCAACGAAGACAGTCCGAGCAGTTCCGGAAAGAGGGAGAATAGGAAACGAAGACTGGCCCGTGGGGCCTCTGACGGAATGGGGGTCGGGCGGTTGCCTTGCCCTTGCCGCCCGATCGGGTCACTGCGGTAGTGGCCCGTCAGAGGTCCCTTTTTTTGCGCCCCTGCCCCTGGCAGTACAGAACTTTCATCCGGAAACCCCCTCTCCCGGTTCCACGAAAAGCCCACCGGGGGGCTTTCCGGAGGAACCAACAGCTCCTTCTCGATCTGGAGCCCGAACTGAATTTGGAGATGACAAAGCAGGGCCCCTTCTAGAGAAACCAGCACTGTCTGCTGGCCATCAGTTGGCTCTTCGCCTTTGGATGTCCAGGACAGCGCTGCTAGAAAAACCGGATGCCCTTTTCGATTCGGCGAAATAAATTCCCTATTTCTTTTCCAGCTCGAAAGGATTCTTAGCGGTTTCTTTGGATTCCTCCGGCTTTTCTGCTGGTTTTTCGGCAGGGGTTTGCTCTTTAGACTTTTCGGCGGGTGCTTCCTCTTTTGGCTTTTCGGGTTTTTCTTCCGCCGGTTTTTCTTCGGGCATTTTTTCTGCCGGTTTTTCTTTGGTTTCCAGAGGGGCGGCCGGTTTTTCTTCGGTGGCCGGTTTTTCTTCTTTCATAGTGGGTTTTTCGGCTGGTTCTTCCTTAGGTTTTTCTTCTTGGGGTTCTTCCTTAGGTTTTTCTTCTTTAGGCTCTTCCTTTTGAGGCTCTTCTTTGGGCATTGCCTCTTTGGGCTTTTCCTCCGGTAAGGTGGGCAATTCCACCTTGCCCTTTTCTGGAGGCGTTTCTTTAGGCATTTCTTCTTTAGGAGTTTCTGGAGGCGTGGGCTCTACCGGGGGGGTAATCTCAGGCAGTTTAGGCGTTACTTCCTTCTCCTTTTCTGGAACAGTAGGGGTTGGTTCCGTTTTTGCTTCTTCCTGTGGGGGTGCTTTCGGGGGCTGAGGTTGGGGCTTAGGTTTTTCCCCGCAGCCTATCAGAAATAACCCCAAAATCACCAGGGGAATCCACACCAGACTTGCCTTCCTCATCGTCCATCTCCTTTCCAAAAAGGGACCAAACTAAAAAAGGACACGCATACTTTCTTTTTTTCTGTTTACCTGCAAATGTGGGACAAAGCTCTCCTGCCGGAAGCTCACCAGAGGCCGCCTAAATCTTAATGTATCTGTTTTTCTTGAGAAAAAGTAGGGTCCCCATTGCTTCTACTCGTTTGCGGCTCAACCAACATCTTTTAATGTATCTGTTTTTTTTCTTTAGGAAAACTAGTACCCCCCGATTTAGCAACGGGCCTTCGGGCCGGGGGCTGGTCCGCCTCTAGGCAATTTCGCCGGATGCAGATCCCCTCCGGCCGATTCGGGGGGCTCCAAGCTCTTGGAAGGGAAGGACTCTGACGCAGCCAGACATCGGGATGCCGACGAACGGACTTCCCAATTCAAGGTGCGGCTTGGCAGTTCGGCGGGATCCAGAGGGTAGTTTGGCCTTGTTTTTTTCGGAGGGCTGCCAGGCGACAACCCGAAGGTATCCCAGGCAAATCCGGTCGGCGGATACCCCGGGGATCAAAGAGGACTTCGTGCCGAATGCCCTCTTGGGTCCAAGCTGCCGCCACCAAACTCCCTTCCCAGCGGGGTTCCAACGGCGGCAGGCTTTGGCCTCGGCGAAACGGCCGGAACACCGTAAAGAAAAAAACTTCCTTCTGTGTGGCTACTGGCAGGACCGTCAGATGCCATTGATTCGGTGCGCCGTTTTCCGGCGGCGGACTGAACTGATCGGTTTGCTGGAACTCTAACGGTCTTGGAGCCAAAAAGGCAACCTCCATCTGGGCGTCGGCTCGGCGAAGGAGCAGTTTTTGCTTTTCCGGCCAAACTTGCATCTTTTCTAGGCTGTGCAGCCGCCATTCAAACCGGGTGGGTTTCGTGGCGGCCAGTTCATCGACCATCACAAACACTCCCGGCCGTACATGCAGCACATGCCGATAAAACCGCCGAAGCCTTTTCCCGTAGGCCGTGCTTGCATCGCCCAGGGCATAGTCATACTGGGCGTTGGAGGCGAAGGCGAGGATTCGGCCAGCACCGTCCATCGACCGAGCTATCTGCCCTTGGCCGCCTTCTAGGGTGATGCTGTTGGCCGACTTGGTCTGTCGGGTCCATTGGTGGTGATGGGGGGAATTGAAGTAGGGGTAATATCCGGAGGCAATCGCCAGCGCCTGGCCGAACGCCTCGATGACGAAGCTATTTTGGTCGGCGTGGGCATGGCTGATCGAACCCATGGGGCTGGACCGAAACAGCAAATAGATGTTTTCTTTGGGGTTGGCCAGTTGGGTGTGCATGGCCACCAGGCCGACGCCAGGAAAATACCGGGCCTGAGGCAGGTCCGTTGGCGCTTGAGCGGGCAGTTCCGGATCGTGGAGCAAAAACGCCAGGGTGCCCCGACCTGGTCCGCTGCGAATCTGCTGGGCATACCACCGAGCATACGGATTCCCAAGCAAACTGGAAAAGGCGTACATTATATCCGCACAATCTGGTCCTGGCGGATATTCGTGGCCGTCGCCGAACGGACTGTGCCGGGCGTAGGGCGGATTGGCATACAGCTTGTAATAGAGCGTATTTTGAAAAAAGGGTTTCTCCAGCAGGTTGACGCCGGTGGCATGGTGAAGCGCTACGGCAAAGTGCAACGCAAAGTCCATGTAGGCGGTCCAATAGGTAGGGCCTTCGTTCCAGCCGCCGTCTTCACCTGCCCAAGCTGGATAGACCGACCAAAAAAGCGTCAGCACATAATGGAGCCAATCCGGCGCTTCGGGCCATTCGTGGAAAAAGGCCAAGCACGCTTCGCCTAAAAAGGCCAGGTCCCGGGCGGCATGGCTATGGAACGGTCGGCTTTCAAACGGCAGCGAGCGGAGGCGTTGGTAAAACTGATGGGCCCGGCGTTTGATGACCTGTTCGACCTGCCGCCGCTCATCGGGACGGAAAAGCTCCCAGGTCCAATCATAAGCCCGTACCCCTCGCTGCATCATCCACATGGCTGGTTCGGGGTTATGCCTCAGGGCGGTCGAACCGTCCGGATTCCAACCGAAAAAGTGCAGGATGCGGCGTTTGGCTTCCAGGCCGAACCGACGCTGTCCGGTCAATAGATAAGCTAATGCACAGGTTTCCATGTCGTCCATGGGGGGCCGGGTAGCCCGGAAGATGTTGGCAAACTCGGCGTCCCGCTGGGGGCCTTCGGCCTGCACCCATGGCGGTTCTTCCGGCAACGGTTGGCCAACCGCCCGTTCCGCATCCGCCCAAAGCCGCTCGTATTGGGCTTCCATCTGGTACGGGACGGTAGCCCGGAGCTTGGCGAGCAGTTCCGGCGAAAACAATAGCCGAGGCCGATGGCTCGGAATACGATCTCGGAGCTGCTGCACATCCGGCAATGGCCACGGCTTGGCATTCGAAGTAATAGTAAACCGTCGGATGCGGGACCAGGCAATCTGGCCGTTTGTACTCCGAAGGCCGACCCGCCAGAACCATCGGCCCTCGGCCAACGGCCGGGTGGGTACATAGACGCTCAGCGGCGTTTCCACCCGCCAACCGGCCGCTAACTCCACACTCTTGTTGCCTGCTGTTTCCCAAACCCCCCTGCCAGCCTCCTCTGGCATCCTCTGCAGATCGGAAAAATCTTCCTTCCTGGAGACCTCCAGCAGGTATGGTCCCGGCGGTTCTGGCACCGGCAGCCAGACAAACGCCGGCGGCGTTAGGTTCAACTGGGCCCCGTCAGCCGGTTGAAACGGCTTTTCGTTCCATGCTGGCGGCCGTTCCAAGGCCTGCTGAAGCACGAGCACCGGTTCGGCCTGTTGGTGGCGCCACCACCAGCCAACCCACAGCAAGCCCAGAACCACCAAAAGCACCAGTCCGACTGCTACATATTTTTTTCGGCACACGGAACTCCTCCGGGGGGAACTCGCTGGGGGAAAGAAATACTCGGTTTAACCTATCGTCAATCCACCATCTTTCCTACCGGCCCGCTTTGCCGAAAGCAATGGAAAAAAACCTAATTCGCCCCACTCCGAGGGGAGGCTGGGAGGTGCAATTGGCAACCCGGGGCTAGAAGCATACAATACATAAAGCAGGCGGTTTCAGGAAGGCAGTCTGTGCGGTGGCAGAAGCGGCCCGATCATCTGAGGGCTCTGGGAAATTTCGGGAAACGGGCCTGGGCCATGTGGGGCGTTGGCCGGCTTGGGCCTTCGTTTGGGAGGAGGCGTGAATGAGTCGGATTGTCCGGCAGCCGCCGGAAGCACCAGCCAGCCCGGAGGGAATCAAACCGGCCGGTTGGTGGCATCAGCATGAGGACGGACGCCGCATTGTTTGCGATCTGTGTCCTCGGCATTGTCAGTTGGAACCGGGTACCAGGGGGTTTTGTTTTGTACGTCAACACCTGGACGGCCAACTGGTAACGACCACCTATGGCCGAAGCTCCGGTTTCTGCATTGATCCGATCGAAAAAAAGCCGTTGAATCATTTCTATCCGGGTAGTTCTTCGCTCTCGTTTGGAACGGCCGGTTGTAACCTGGGGTGTCGGTTTTGTCAGAATTGGTCGATCAGCAAGGCCCGCCAGGTGGATGCCCTATGCGAGCCGGCGCTGCCGGAGCAGATTGCCCAGACGGCCAAGCGCCATGGTTGCCATAGCGTTTCGTTTACCTACAACGAGCCGATCATTTGGGCCGAGTATGCCATTGACACGGCCAAGGCATGCCGCCAGCTCGGCGTCCAGACGGTAGCGGTAACCAATGGGTACATTAGCGAGGAGGCCCGGGCGGACTTTTTCCACTGGATGGATGCGGCCAATGTGGACTTGAAAGGTTTTACGGAGGATTTTTATTGGAACTATACATCTGGCCATCTCCAGCCGGTCCTGGATACCCTTCGCCATCTGGTCCACCAGAGCCAGGTCTGGGTGGAAATTACCAATCTGCTGATTCCGGAGGCGAACGACAGTCCTGAAGAGATTGAACAGATGTGCCATTGGATTTGGAGCGAACTGGGTCCGGAGGTGCCGGTGCATTTTACGGCCTTCCATCCGGATTTTCGTCTGCTGGATCGGCCGCCGACGCCGGTGGCAACGCTTCGGATGGCCTACGAGATTGCCCGCCGGGTCGGCCTCCATTATGTCTATACCGGCAATGTCTATGATCCGGAGCGTCAGAGCACGTATTGCCCTCAATGTGGCCAGATGGTCATTGGTCGGGATGGATACGAAATCACCCACTGGGCCTTGCAGGAGGGATGTTGTCGGCACTGTGGCCGACGGATTGCCGGTCGCTTTGGCTCTGGGCCTGGCACTTGGGGCGGCCGACGCCAACCGGTAGAGATTTAGTCGGCCAGGAGAACCTACCGGCAGGAGGAAAGGGGCGGCTTTTGCAGGGGTGTCCCACCAGGGGCTTCCCTTGGCCTGAGAGCTTCCCAGAAATATCGCCTCTAGGAGGATAGATCATGGGCTCTGCGAAGGAAAACAGTTTGGCCGGAACCCCTGAGGAGCCGACCGGCTGGCAGCCTATTGTGCCCCAGCGCCCGGAACTTTCGGAATCGGAACAGCAAGCCCTATTTGAGGCGGCGGCCTGGCAGGTGGCCGCTACGGTCTGTGGTTGGCCGATGCCGCCGTTGGCCGATCGGCTACCGGAAATCGCTGGCAAAGTGGTCTTCGGTTCTTTTGTGAGCCTAAAGCGGGCCAAGCAATTGCGTGCTTGTTGCGGCTATTTGGGCGGAGAGCTCCTTTTAGCCGAGGCGGTCCAGCAGGCCGCCATTCGAGCCGCCAAAGACGACCCCCGATTTCCCCCTATTGAGCCGGAAGAACTAGATCGCCTCCATATGGACGTTTGGTTACTATGGAATCTGGAGCCGGTCTCCGGCCAAGGCGAAGATCGACTCCAGGGCTTTCAGATCGGTAAACACGGTCTGGAGGTCATCCGAGGCGACGCCCGGGGATTGCTCCTGCCCAGTGTAGCCGTGGAACATCATCTGGACGCTCAACAGTTTCTGGAACAGGTTTGCCTGAAAGCCCACCTGGCGCCGGATGCCTGGAAGGACCCTTCCACCAGAGTGCTTCGGTTTGAAGGATATGCGATTTCCGGCCCTTTTCCATTGCAGGTTCGGCATCCGGTGCAGGCGGGTCGATTTTATCCGGGCAGGCCGGCCGAAATCCAGCGGGAATTGGACGCCTTGTTGGCCGGGCCGGAACGGCAGCCTCAGGCCTGTTCGGCGGTACTGGTTCCCCATGCGGGTTGGCAGTTTAGCGGGCGGGTGGCCGGCGCGGTACTTCGGCAGGTGGAGTTTCCGGAGCGGGCGATTGTGTTTTGTCCGGCCCACACGCCAGGGCTTGCCCGATGGGCGGTGGCACCGCATGATATCTGGATTTTGCCTGGCGGCGGCGTGGCTTCCGATCGACACTTGGCCCACCAGTTAGCCGACGCGATCGATGGCTGGCAACTGGACTCGACCAGCCATCAATACGAACACGCCATTGAAGTGCTTCTGCCGTTTTTGGCCCGGTTGGCCCCTCATATGCGAGTGGTGGGAGTGGCCATTTTGGGCGGCAAATGGTCAGAACTTCAGCATTTTGCCGATCAGTTGGCCCACTTCTTGCAACGCCTCTCGCAACTACCGCTTCTGATCGTCTCCAGCGATATGCACCACGAAGAGGTGGCCGGCGATGCCCAGACGCGGCGTTTGGATCGGCTTGCCCTGGATGCCTTGGAAACCCGGAATCCGGAACGTTTGTACCGAACCTGCGTGGAAAACCATATCGCTATGTGCGGAATGCGACCGGCCGTGTTGGTCCTGGAGACGCTGCGTCGGCTCGGACGGTTGCAATCGGCCCACCTGGTAGCGTATGCAACTAGCGCCGAAGCCGAACTAGGCCGAGACAGCCGACGAGTGGTCGGCTATGCAGGAATGATCTTTCGATAACTAGGAATCTTCTTTCAATAAAAGGAACACCCCAGCCGAACGAAGCTCCTAGCTGGTTTAGGCTAGGGCCCCTCCCCATGTCGCTGCTGGGACACCGGGTTCCGGTACCCTCTGTCCTCCGTTGGCAGAGGGTGGTCTGCGAAACAGACCCGGAGAGGGGATGCACAAAAGAGCGGTACAAGGTACCCTGGACTGCCCCTTACCCGGGAATAACAACGGAGCAGCTTCTGCGGGATAACACGCTAGATGCAACAGCCTGTGCCGAAATGACAAAAGCACTGTGGTCCGTTTGGCCGAATGGTTCTGTTCTTCAAAGGAGATCCACATGCCAGCAAAACGACCATTACCAAGACGACAGTTTTTGACCTCCACCGGGGCGATGGCCGGTTTGGCTTTCGGAGGCCGAGCAATTGGGATAAAAACGGGATGGGCTGAGGAACCAAAAATGGGCCAGACAGAACACTTCTGGTATCGTGTGCAAACCGCCGGACCCTATCTCGATACGCAGCGGGAAAATAAGGCCTTCGGCTTTACCGAAGACGCCATTTGGGTCTCGGAAGACAATGGTCAGACCTGGCCCCACCGCCGACCTTTCGACGATGCCCGGAACATCACCTTCAGTTGCATCCTGAAAAACGGCGTCATTCTCTTTGCCACGCAGAATCGGCTCTATCGAACCACCGTCCAACTGGATCGGCTGGAAGAAGTGCGGGTAAAGAACCCGGACGGCTCCGACTATCTGCCCCATGAGCCGAAGAATCCTCAGAATCCCGGCTGGTATTTTTTGAGTCTTACCGGCGTGAACACCTGGGAGGTGGATGGTCGGGAGATGCTGGTCTGGGGCAATTACGGCAACGTTCAAGGCGGGGCCACGCCGGTAAACATCTATTACTCTGCCGATGGCGGCCAAAGCGTCAAAATCGCCTACGCATTCGGCCAGAATCCCTATTTCCGGGACAACGGCGCCCCCGGCGGCGGCCCCACCGGAACCCTGCTGGGAAACCCTGATAATAAAGTCATCTGCCGACATGTCCACTGTGTGGCCTACAACCCCGACGAACGGGCCTTCTACGCCTCGACCGGCGACGCCAACCGGCCGGAAGGCTTTGAATGCCATTGGCTCCGCGGGGTCTATGACGCCCAAAAAGACCACTGGGATTGGAAGGTGATCGTCTCGGCGAGTCTGAATACCCGATACAAATGCGGCGGGATCAATTTTGTAGATGGCAAGGCCTACTGGATCAGCGACGCCAACGGTCCGCTGCCGCACGACCGGGGCCTGTTCTGCTGCCGGCCGGAAGACATCCCCGACCCAAAAGCCCATACCATGCTGTTTAACCCCAAGTACGAATGCGCCAATATGATCATCCAGGATGGCGTGATCTTGGCCGCCCACTACGCCACCGCTTCCCCGTTTACCTGTGGGATCATTTTTTCACCAGATATGGGCCGAACCTGGGCCGAATACGACCTCAAACAACTGGGCAAACGTTCCCCGGTTCGTTTTAATCGCAAAAATGCCGACGGGTGGTTCCGGGCCGACCTCCGTATCGGCTGGATCGACCGCGCGGAGGTGATCTTCATCAAGCCCAAACCGCCGGCTGGGAAGTCGTAGCGGTTCGTTTTCTTCCGAACCTTCGTCGGCCAGAATCCCATGGGGAAATCTCGGTTCGATAGAGAATCCCTAGGTTGGCTCTTTCTGTCTTTGTCAGTAGCGGAAAAGGAATCGCTCGAAGCTGGCAGGGG
>CALIRO010000027.1 GCA_938042245.1 uncultured Thermoguttaceae bacterium | reverse complement strand
TTCCATCGGCGTAAACGCCACCTTGATCCGACAAGCTCCAAGCCGGAACATTGTTCCAGGTTGGGTAATGCTTTGGAGGATTTGCGGACCAGCAGCGATGGCTCGGGAACCAATCAGGGTCATCCGCACTTGCACCGCATTGCCCGGATGCGCGGTCGGACCCACTGGAAAGAACGGCGTCAGGCAGATGGCCCGTTGACCTTCGGCCTGCCCCCTGTGCAGCGGCCAATCGGACGGCGGATCCGGTTCAAACGTTACCCCATATACACAGTCTGTCTGATGGGGGCAACCTCGACAAAACCGCCATGGGCCGTCTTGCTGCTCGGACGACCATCGGCAGAAGGCCTTTTTGATGTGCATGGCCACCATGCCCCGAATGGCCGGCCCTAACCAAGGGACTAGCTCCCCGCCGCTAGCAAACTCCATCCGCAAAAACTGCGTCTGAACCACAAGCTCCATTCCGCCCCCCTTGCTCTGCCCAAAATCTCCACTCGAGCTTCCCTCAGGGAATCCCTACCTGGTCAAAAGGCCCGCCACGCTGCTTTCGCCATGCCAATCTCAATTTGGAATGCATTCCATCGATCGTCCGCCTCGTCCTGCCTTTTGTCGGAACCTTTTCTTGCTCGGCGTCGTTACTGGCCGATTTCCGCCGCATTTTTCCATTTTCTCTGGCCTACGATCTGCCAAAGCTCAAATTGTTCCGTAAATGGGATGGGCCGACGCGTGCGATCATCCATTTCTGCTTGGCAATGGACGACAAAGCTCCCTTCCGGGACTACATCGTATAGCGCTAAGTTCATCATCCGTTGTCCAGGAGTCAAATCCACCACCACCCGTTGTGGCGGCAAGCCGTCTTGAAACTGCTGGATGGCCTTTTGAAATTCCTCCACCATGTCCTTCCGTGTGTTCCCGGTAAAGCAAACACTTTCAAAGGAACATGTGAATCCCATTTCTTTCAGGTGCTGGGGAAGGGCACGAGCTTTTGCCTCCAAATCCCGATTAAACAAAAGGCAACATCGCTCCGGCTGGACTACTCCTACGGCCAAAGCTACCAGATCAAAGCCCTTACTGACAATCGTGATTAAATGGGTAATTCCCAAACAGCTCAGGTTAAGCTGTTGGGCCCAACGGGTTCGGACCTCTGGCAAAATATGGCTGGCATAGTATTGGCGGGCTTTGGCGTCATCGGGAATACGTAAAAAATAACCTCTCCGCAGCGCTTGAGAGGCGTCCTGAGCAGGGGGCACTTCTAATCGGGCAAGGTAGCTCTCTAAGCATTTCCGCAATTCTATAGCTCCAGCCGACAAGGACGCCACTTCTAACTCAGGAGAGATTCCTCGTGCCGAGAAGAATTGCTTCACTTCCTCATCTTGTCCCGGGGGGACAAACAGCACTCTGGCTCCCATTTGCCAGGCGGCCAGAGCCTTCTGGCCCACGCCTTCGACCCGGCTGATACCCCGATCAGGCTGGTACGCGCCGGTAGCCCAAACGGTCGGATCTGGACTGCCTTCCCAATAGGCCAGCAGCACCCCAGCAGCCAACGCCGCCCAGGCCGACTCCCACTCCCATTCTAATCCCGATAAATCCACCTGTTCCAGCCACCGGTCCCAGGCAGGCCAAAGGCCCCATCGGATGGTTTGATCCAGTTCTTTTTCCTTGCGGAGCTGGTCAAGAACGTTGTCGGCCAGACGCCGTAGGCCTCCGGGTAAATGACGATGATGCGACTGGCCTTTCACCCACCGCACAGGCAAGACAAACGCCGACCGTAGCAGGCCCAACTCCTCCGGACACCGATTGACCAATAGCAGCCAACAGCAACCGCTTTCCTGCGGCACTTGCCGGACAGGTTCCCAACAAGAAAACCTTTTTCTGTTCTCCTCCGTGTCCCCATGCAGCTGGAAAGCATGGGAACGGGCCTTTTCGAGCACTTCTGCCCGAAGCCACCAGGGCGCAAGCGGCCCCATTTGGACTGCAATCCGGTAGGCCGTCGGCCCCGAAAGCGCGTCGCATCGACCGCCGCAAACCCGCTCCAACCACTGCTCCGTTACCTGCCGGACCATCTGTTCCTCCTCAATCTTCCCATTGGCGAAGTTCGACAGGCTGCATGGGAGACGGAGAAGTTTTTTGCAAAGCCACGGCCTCTTAATGTTTGTGGAACCGAGGATTTTTGTTATCGGGAAGGAAGGGACCCACCGGGGGCGGCCTACCTCCTCTTAATGTCTGGGGAGCCGAAGGATTCTTGTTCTCCCCTACCAACAAGTGGTCCCCCCACAATTCCCAGCCCGCCGGCTTTAGCCCCAAAGAGATACTGGTTATGCCTCTTTGACGGCAAGCCATTCGGTTCGTTCGGAACCCACTTCGAGAATCAATTCCGCCTCCGGTTGGCCAAGCTGTTCTTGGAGTTGCTGGAGCGGAAAGCGGGCTACACCGGCCGGTTCAATGGTAGCTTGCTGTCCACTCAGCCAGACCGGTTGCCCAGCCAACTCCGTGGCCAATTGTTCCTCCGACGTCAAAAACTCCATAACCAACATGTCGGTTCCGGCTGCTTCCGAAGGGATCGACAAGCGGGCCAGTAGTCGCTCATCTGGCGACCTCCACTGGAGGAAGGTTGTGATAGGAGGCAGTCCCGTAGGCGTCTCCGCCGCCGCAGCATAGATAGGCTCCATCTGGAAGATTTCCCTAGCAAGATGCCGCCGTATTGCTGGTCGAACTACCCCCTCCGGCGGCGATCCCTCTTCGCCGGCAGCTACGGGGGGCGCCGATTCTTGGGCTAGTGGAACCCATTGCGGCCTGGTTGCCGGCAGCTTGCGCCACTGCTCACCAGATGGAAGTGTCTTTTTGCACACCTCTTCGATATCCCGATCCATGGCTTCCAGCGTTCCGTCCAGCCACCACGGCGGACAATCCTTATGGACGCCCGCCAACATGGAACGCCAATTATTCAGCAGCGGCAATTCGACAACGGTAGAAAGTAGTGCCAAGGTTTCCGGCTCTTGAAGGGCCTGGTCAAAGTCTTCGAGGGCTTGCGCTAGTTGGTCCACCGCGGCAACAAGTTCCTCGGCCCCCCGGCCCTCCTCCCAACTTTTTTCCATCGCCTCGCTGACCGCCTCCATGACAAAATGGGCTTCCATGCGCGCTTCGAGCAGTTCAGCACATAGCGACTGCCCGCCCCGCCACCGCTCCTCCGCCTCATCCCAGGTTTGCGGTAACTGCCGGGCGTCCTCTGTCCATAGCCGAACGTGCTCCGACGCTACCTGGGCAGCGGCAATGGCCTCCGCTTCGGGCATGGCGCCGTCCAGTTCTTCCGGCACCTTCAGTCCAAAAATACGGCAGCGGCCTAGTGCTACCGCCACCGCATACGCCGCCTCTTTAGCCTCCCGGCTTGGAACCGCATCCGAGCGGTCGAATTCTTCCAATTCCGGAGCGCAGAGGGCTTCCCGAAGCTCTTCAATCCAGCCCATCGGGTCTGCGCCGTTGTACTGATTTCGTTCGGCTGAATACATGGCTCAATTCCTTTATGTAATACGTTTTCTCTGACAATGGATTCGAAAGCCAATCGCTGCCGCAGAGCGGCACCAGGCTAAATGTTCTATTCACCTGATTATTCTGAAGTCTTCTTCCATGGTCGAAGCCGACGGGGTTTTCGGGGCGGTTTATCAGGAGGCTCCGCCGCTGGCCACCTGTCCACCCGGCCTCGCCACGGACTGCCCGGCTCCTCGGACAAAAAGCCCCACGTTCGCCAAGTGACAAATCGAATTCGGCTCCGATATTGCGGCCTTTCTCCTGCAGGACGGACCAAAACTTGATGTTCCGCCGCTGGCAACTGGAGCCTTCCTTCGCCACGTGGGCAATACCGCCACAGAAGCTGCTTTACCGTGTGTTTCCATCGTTGCCCTCTATCTTGTTTTACGTTGGCGGGTTTCGGAAAGTAACAGGTCTTTAACTCCACTTGGCTGCTGCTTTGGTGGGCATAGGCGGTCGCTCCACTGGGCAATACCATTCCCCAAACCCAATACCGAATCTTTTTCACCTGCTGCCGAGCATCGACCGGACGCACTCCATAAATCAACACCAGCGGACGCTCCAGGCTCTGGCGAACCTGGCTCTCCAGCATCGCTAAGGTCGCTTGCCCCTCGGGAGTTTCGTGGCTGCTCTCGACAGGCTGATTTTGCAACGCCGTCCAAACAGGCCTACTCAGTACTTCCTTCCATGGTTCTTTTTCCCGACGGATATGTTTTTCCAAAATATGCTGCCACGTAGAAAGCGGCACAGCCATCCAGCTTTTTTGACCTTCTGGAGCGGCTGGATCGGTTGGATCCGGCAGTTCCTCCCAAATCGCTAACACAGATTTCTGGCCCCTGGAGGTCATTCCTCCTCTCCTTTTCGAAACACTTCCCGCAAGACCTCTAGCGACCGATACCAATGCTGCCGGACGGATGAAAAGCTTGCCCCTAAATACTCCGCCAAGAACCGAAGCCGATCCAACGGCTCATCATAATCAGCTAATTCCGGAGGCGGAAAATCCGCGTCTAACTTGGCCTGCTCCACCCATTGACGCCAGGTTGTCGGAGGGATGCGCCAGACCAAACCCGCCGCCGCACAGGCAATCACCCGCCGAAGTACCGGCAACTTTTCCAATATCTCAATCTGCCGAGGGCAGAGAGCTTCCCTTTGGGCTACCATTTCCCAAACCGGTTCTTCGGACGCCTCGGCCAGCTCTTCTAATCCCCACTCAGCCGATTCCTCCTCTTGCCTCTCCGGACCACGAAAGTCGCTCTCGAGGACTTCCCGTTTTCGCCGGGAAGTTTCCGCCCGGATCAGATCGATCGCCCAATTGTATAGCACTTGATAACACCACGTTGAAAACCGCGCTCTGCTAGGATCATATTCTTCAAGCTTCCGGAAAATGTGGAACTCATAACCGTCTCGAAAATCTTCAAAAATCCGACTGCTATCAATCCGTTTCTTCGGACGGTCCTCCTGCTGTTCGGTGGGGTAGGAAGTGTACTTTGCCGGGGAGAAGTTTCGCTTTTTCCTCATCAAAATAGGTCGTTCTTCATAAATCTCCTTTTGGCCGAGCTCGCTAATTAGTCGTCGGAAACCTAGTCTTTTCGCTACCATGCGGGCCATCGGAGTTATGCAACTATCGACCAATTTCTGCCAGGCATCGCTTCGCTCCGGTTCCGGAGCGGTGAGCACCGTTTGCACTAGCTGGGCCGCCTCATTGCACAGCGGCTTGTTCGACGAACTAGAAGCGTCGCTCACGCTACTTCTCCTTTCGTAACCGGCATGATACGCTATTCTCCTCGGGCCAATCGTTTCTGATAGTACCAGGTTAACCTGTTCTTGTCCACTACCCGTTGTTCTACAGTATGTGATAAGAACACCGATTCGCTCCTTGAGCTTGCAAACCCGTTCCCTTGCCCAGATTCTACAGGATAAATACCTCCTCTAATGAACAAGGTCCTTACGAGAATCAACGCAGATCATTATCAGTTCTGGCAATGGTACGACAATCGCATTCTGTTCGATCGGTACCACCCATAATAAACAAAACAGATACGTCCACACGGTTGGGCCGCCGAAAGATCCGCCCAAGGGCGCAACGGGGAGCACCCATAATAAACAAAATAGATCCTTCGATCCTACTCGGACGCCGGCCAGATAAGGGCATAGAGTTGGGGGGAGCAAAATACTTGGCCCGAGTGCGAAGCCAGGTTTCCCCAACTCCGCACCGGGCCAAGCCAATCAATAGGGAGGAATTAGATGGAATTAAATAGGAATAGGGGGAATAGGAAATTAGGAATAGGGGGGAATACGGAATTCAATAGCCAATTACAAGAATGAGCGGTCAATGGGCGCCGAGCGCCAGAAAATACCCTTTTATCCTAGGGAAATTCGGTACAGGATGCAATCTGAGGTAACCCCCCACCCAGGGAGGCCGGGACCACACCTTCTATGATAGCCGGTTCGCTAATAGAGGTACAATCTGGTTTATTTAATCGGAACCTTGCTGAATAAAGCTGTGTAATAGGCGGCGGTAATCCGGCTGGAATGCCTCGGGGTGAAGTAGGTTTTGTTTTTCCACCTCACGGAGCGGGCAGAAGCCCATTGTCATGCTTCCTCTCGTGAACATACGAACCAGGCGAAAGCCTAAGCCCATTTACGGTCCCATGGCATAATCCACCGCCGCTCCGGCCGCTTTATCACCCGCCCAGTAGCCGCCAATCGCACCGGCAATTCCTCCCACCACACCACCAATAGCTGTACCGATCCCAGGGCAGATAGCCGTTCCAATGGCCGCCCCCGCCGCTGCACCCGCCTGGGCCCCAACATACCCACCAGTATATCCACCTACTGCCGAAGCCCCGTTTTTCACGTGGGATTTTACCCGTTCGTGATCGCTGATGCGTCCCTCTTGATACGCCTTTTCTACTTCATAGGCTTCGTATATCCGGAAACCGGCATCCAGGGCCACTGCCGCTGTTCCGGCCGCCTTACCCACTTGGCCCAGCGATTTCAGTGTGGAACTGGCTTCCGAGGCAGCGCCGGCGGAACGCGCAACCCCGCTGGCTGCCTTGCCACCGGCTTTAGAGACGCTTTTCGCTGTTTGCCCCGCTGCCGATTGGGCCCTAGAGCCGGCTTCCGACAACTTCGAACCAGCCTTTTTTACGGCACTGCTGGCAGATTTGGTTCCACCTTCTAATGCATGCTGCACTGAGCTTTCCTGGGCCGCATGCTCCTTCATCCCTTGCTGGCCCTTTGCAGCTCCGTTGCCGCCTGCCAGGTTTTTGCTATTGTCTGGCAAAGGCTGCCGACCGTTGCCCCCAGGCAAGTTGTTGCTATTGTTTAGGGGGGTTTGGGACGCTGGCTCAGAGCTTGCTGTAGCTTCATTGTCTCCAGAGATCCTTTTGCTATCGGTTGGCCTTGGGAAACCGTGCTGACCTATTTTATACCGCTTCGCTACTTCCTCTGCCAATTCCTTGGCTTTGGGGGTGCATTCGGTTATGCTTTCCACTTTTGGAGCTTTTGGTTCTCCTAGTTCATATTCGGTCCGGACGACCTGGACTTCGAGGTTTCCTTGGCGGGCCGCTTCGATGACCTGTTTGGCCGCCTTCCGCTCCGCCTCCGAAGCATTCGCCTGGTGGTGCAGCACATTCTCGGCCGATTTGACCGTCCATTCCGGCGTGCCTTGCTGGTACCCATAGGCGTTGCTTCTCCGAGATTTTCCGCCCTTGGCTTCTATTACAATGGTCTTTCCCGTTTTTGGGTCCCAATAGACTTGATCTGGGCCCTGCGGAAGCTTCCGCCCTTGACCGTCGTAAATCGGTTGCCATCCCTGCGTTGCGGCATACTGGCGAGCTCCCTCTTCGCCAATCTGTTCGATAATCCGCTTCCGCTCTTGCTCTGAAGCCCGAAGCCATTCTTGCCGCCGCTGTGTTAACCCAGAGGAAGTTCTTTCCAAGACCTCGGCTTCAGGAGCTTCCAGGACACCGGTAGCCTGACCCCAAGCCGGTCCGCTTCCCAGACCCGCCGCCAAAACCACCGCCACTACCATCCGCACCACCAGCTTCTTCCCCGGAACGAACATATGTGTTCCTCCTTTTCGCAAAGGACTGGTTCCCAAAGGACTGGTTGCGCTCCCCATACGTGCCCGAATCGGATTGGCTTGTAGAAGCATCTATTTCTCCTTTTGTTTTCACTTCTACCACCAGCTTCCTTTCCCCCCTTACCAGCTTATACGTCCTTGGAGGCCCCTCGGTAACAGCCTGTTGCCAAACACCCATAACAAGGAATCACAATAATAGGGGCAAATAGATCGATTCCGGCCATAGGAATCCCGAAATGGAACCCATCGGCTCCGCTCATGGAGGCTGATTATCCCTTGGCCAGCACGCTGGCGACTAGGGTCAAAATACTACCTGCCAAAGCTAGCATCACCAGGCAGCCCGATTCGCTGGCTCGTCGGCCTCGATCAAAGCCGACCCCATACCCCTTCCGGCTCCCCTCCCGTTTGCCCGCCTTATAACCAGTGCTCCAACTCCATCCTAGGATCAGCCCTATGATCAGCAGCAAAATGAGCCATTCCATATCCATCCTCCTACTGGTTCGGTTTTTCGGTTGGCTGGTGGGTCCAGACGATCGCTTCTGTGTCTTTCTTTGCCCACGGAAGGAGATCGTCCTCTTTGTAGGGTTATATGGGCCAGCGGGGCCGACTGTAACAACGGACCTATTGGTTTCTTTGTTTTCTAGCCGAATGGCCCGGCAGGTTGCCTAGCGCTTCCCTGGCCGCCGAATCCCCGCTCCAGACGGCCGCACTGCTCCAATACCCAAACCAATTGGAGGATATCTCAACTGCTAGGGTAGCCATCCCCCATGCGCAGCAAAAGCCATTTGGGCAAAAAGCCTAAATACTACCGCCAACCCTCGGCTGCCCATGCGACCAGTCGGCTCAATGGGGGCCAAAAGCCTCGGCCCTTTTCCACAGACTGCCCTACCTGAAACCAGGCGGCAGATGCAAATAGATCAGAATCGATCCAAATAGCTGCTCAGGACTGTCCGAATTCCTTACCCCCTCAAAATCCATCTTGCACGTTGCTAATAGCCCCTCCCCAGAGGCGCTCCATAAACATAGCGCGCAAACGCAGCTTCTCCCTCATCAAAAGAGGTCCAAAAACTCAGCCCCTCCCACCGCCCCGGCAATCGGAATGCTGCGACAACACCTGCCCCGGCCAGTAGGTACAATCCCCCTCTAGCCCCGCATCCGCGATTCCCCAGCCTCTTATTCCACCCACGCTGGGAACCTTAATGGATATCTGGGTCATTGGACGTTTGACCAGGTTTTAATGGCCTCTTCTGGGCCTAGAGAAAAGCAACCCCAAAGCGTACCCTGTGCCCTGAAAGTCTCGTCGATTTTGTGGTTTCAATGGCCTTTTCTGGGCCTAGCGGAAAACAACTTTTAAATTTTTACCTTTTTTGAAAACGGAGTCAATCATGGTTTCACCGGCCTCTTCTGGACCCAGAGGGAAAAGCAACGGAGGAACCCGATATGTCGTTCCACTCTCAACCTACGGTTTCAATGGCCTTTTCTGGGCCTAGGGGGATGCAACCCAAAGCATGGGGGTTACGGCCCACCGAAGATGGGTAACAGTTTCAATGGCCTTTTCTGGGCCTAGGGGGATGCAACGGAGGCGGGGATCGCTCGCCTCCCGGAAGGGAGGGAAGTTTCAATGGCCTTTTCTGGGCCTAGGGGGATGCAACGGACGCTCCATATGGTCCCTAACCCCCGCCGGGTAGGTAGTCTGCCTTCGGCTTGCTGGTGGGCCAGT
>CALIRO010000026.1 GCA_938042245.1 uncultured Thermoguttaceae bacterium | reverse complement strand
CTTTTGCCGGCGGTACAATCGGCCCGGGAAGCGGCTCGACGGACCCAGTGCAACAATAACCTCAAACAGATCGCTTTGGCCTGCCATCTGCATTTGGAGCAGCACGGCTTTTGGCCTTCCGGCGGATGGGGACATGCCTGGATCGGCGATCCAGATCGGGGATTTGGCAGTCGGCAGCCGGGCGGCTGGATCTACAGTGTGCTGCCCTACCTGGAACAACAGGCCTTGCACGATCTGGGCATGGGCGGCACGCCCCAGCAGAAGCTGGAGGCGGCCCAAACGTTGGCGACCACACCGGTTGCCGTCTTCCATTGCCCCAGCCGACGCCGTCCTCGCACCTATCCCCATCACCCCGGCAGCACCGGTCCGTTCAACCCAGGCGTGGGCGGCCTGCGCATGCCTCAGCCGTCCCAGGTGGCCAAATCGTGCTATGGCCTCAACGGCGGAACCTATTACCTGGGTTGGTGCGAAGGCCCCAGCACCATCGCCGCCGGAGAAACTTCCAACCCCTGCCCGAATCTTTTGGCCCAGGCCAATGGCCTTTCCTATTGGCGAAGCGAGTTTACCATGGCCGATGTCCGGGACGGCGCAAGCAACACCCTGCTGATTGGCGAAAAATACATCAACCCAGATAACTATTCTTCCGCCTATCCGCCCGGCGATTCGCAGTCCATGTACAATGGCACCGATGAAGACAATACCCGCTACGGCGGCTACAATTATCCTCCGGTACAAGATCGGCCAGGCCAAGTCCGAGAACAAAACTTCGGCGGACCGCATCCAGGCGGCTGTCAATTTGCCTTAGCCGACGGCTCAGTCCGCTCCGTTAGCTTCTCCATCGACTGGATCGTCTATGCCCGTTTGTGTAACCGCAAAGACGGCCTGCCGATCGACTGGTCCAAAGCCCCCTAATCCGATCCCATTGGGCAGGTTATGGAGGATACCCCGAATTCTTCTGCGCCCTTTTCTGCGTGTTGGCCCGGCCGGATTCCCTTTTGTTCTCCCATGTTGTACCATTTTCTGCGAATGAAAACGGGTCGGTTGGTGGTCCGGAGCAACGGTGCCAACGGCTGTTCTCAAACTTTTTAGGAGGAGAAAATGCCAAAAGGGGCCGCCTTCGAGCCTTCCCACTCCAAATTATCTGCCCAACGCATTCTAGAAGGACTGCTTTGGGTTTTTGGCGTTTTTGGGCTGTTGGCGATTGCGCCGACGCTGATGCCACGGTCGTGGTTGGCAGCGGCCGTCCAACAGGCACAACCCGATAGTCCCTTCGGCCTGCTAGTGGAGTACCTGGCGCGGGCGCTGTCGGCCATGTGCTTTCTTTTAGGAGGTCTTTTGTGCATCGCTGCTACCGATGTGTGTCGATACGCCCCCATGATCCGTTGGATGGCCAGTTTCCTGTTGGTAGCCGGGCTGAGCCAATGTATTCTTCTGGGTTGGTTGGCCTATCCGAAGAGCTTGGTCTGGCTGCTTCTGAGCACCGACGGCGCCATCGTCGCCCTGTTCGGTTTGACGGTGTTGGTGCTGCTCCGGAAAGTGGTAAGTTTTTACCGTAGTGAATAAATTCGGCCTTTCACCTTTGTGGGCAAAGCCGGTTGATCCGAACGCAAAGCCAACCGAAGGGGCCCCTGTCATCATCGGCCCGCAGAAGCTGAACCGACTTCCGGCGCCGATTTCCTACCACCTGCTGGCGCTAAGATGTCTCAGGGCTTCGGGCGCCCAAGCGGCCCTTCCGGCCCCGGACCAGTTGAACTCAAACCGGCCCGTGAATCCTGGCCGAAGGAGGCCGCTTTGCCCAATTGCAACAGTTCCTCAAAGGTCCACCGGGCTACATGCGACGGCAGCAGGCCGCCGGTATCTTCATTCTGCACCCACAAGGCCCGATGGGCGAAACTGGCGCCGTTATTGGTACCATCCGTTCGGACAAATGGCGGCAGGATCGGCAAAACCTTGCCGGTAACCGGCGCGGCGGGAGCCATGGGCTGTTTTCCCGAAGGTGTCTTTTCGCCGCTCTTGGCCGAAGACGCCTTTGCTTCCGCCTGCAGAGAGGCTACTAGCTTGGCAAAATCATCCGGATCGCTCCGTTGGACAGCAAGCACCGTTCGGCTCCACCCGGTTTCTGATGATGTGAACAAATAAATGCCATACCGCCGGGCATCCGAAAAGACCACATCCAGTTTGCCATCGTCGTCCAGATCGACCAGTCGAAGTCCAGCATCTCGGCCTTGGGCGTCCACCACCGCCGTCCCGTCGGGAAGCGGGTAGGGCAATTTTTGCCAGCAAGGCGACGCACCTTCGTTGTACCGGAACACGGCCTGCCCGGCTGGTCCGCCGACGATCAACTCACAGCGGCCATCGCCGTCGATGTCCCAAAGTCGGGCGCCTTGGTCCAGGCCCATCCGGCAAGTGAAGACTGGCTGAGCCGGTTGGCCGACTTCGAGGCCGCTCAAGCCGTCCGGCTCCGGGACCCACCGGGCGCCGTCAAAATGCCAAAGTCCCGTGCAGCTGTCGCTCCGAACCAAGATGCTGGCCATGCCGCCAGGCCGAAGTACCCCAAACCGAACCCCCGTCGGCACCTGTGTCCCCTCCGGCGTTCGCCGAACAATCGGGACAGGAAAATCGCCCACCATCCAGCGCCGCTCCTGAGGCGACCACAGCCGGGTCTGCCGAACCTTCTCGTTGCCGATCACAACGTCCATCCAGCCGTCGGCGTTTAGGTCCAGAAGCCGAACCCCGTTATCCTGGCCGTCTGGGCTTCGGAGCGGCACGCCGCCCAGGGCGTTCTGCGTGAGCCGATCCAGCAGCTCCTGGAAATTCAAAAAGAGCACCTTGCCCGCATACTTGCTGGCTGCATATTCGACCACTTCGAGCACCTGGCTATTGGCGATCCATTCATACGGATGGAAGCACATGGCCCAGGCGCCCTGCTTGGCGACGACCAGATCGACGGCGGCTTTCCAGTCGTCGACGGTTTTCGGATTTTTGGCGCCGTGCGCATGAAATGCCTCCCAATCGCTGGGCATCAGCGCCGGCACCTCCCAACAAAGCCGATCGATCACCCAGGGATAGGGATAATTTTTCACATAATTGCCCATGAGCCGATCTTTCGGTAGATACTTTCGGAACCGCTCCTGGCCCGCTTCGTCCAGCACGGCCTGCCGAGGCAGAGCCGGGTCCTCCGAGGTAAACATCACGAAGACGGAAGAATCGACCTGCAAGAATCGGCCTTCCGGAGTCGTTTGGTTCAACAGCTCGGCGTAAAAACGCGGACTGGGCGAGTGCATCGAATCGCAGCAGGGCATCCGAAACGCCACCGGCGGCTTCTGCAGCAGTTTGGACAGCTGATCGACGCTCTGCTGGTAGCTGGCCTTGGCGGCGGCAAAATCTTGCTTTTGCAAAAGCGGGCAGGGGTGGGTACGGGTGTGCACCTCCAGCGTGCAACCTTCCTGCAACCAACGGGCAAATAGCGGATGCGGCTGGTCGATCCAGGTGGTCATCATGCTGACCGGTGATCGGCCGTCGATCTTTTTCAGCCGCTCGAAGATCGGCCGAAGGTAACTCTCATAAAGTTCTGGCCGTTTGCGGTCGGTATCCAGGAACCGAAGGTCGTCGATGGCCAGAACCAGGACGGCTTCAACGCCTTCAACGCCGGCCCACTGCGGCGCGGCCAACCGAGCCGTCCTAAGCCCCGGATAAAACGGATCGCAAAACCCCTCCAAATAGCTGAACCGATTGCCATTGGCGATAGGTGAACTTTTATGAACCAGTTCCTCTGATCCAAGTTGGACCACCGGAACAACGAGCCAAAATAGTATACTGAACATTTAATTTTCATCCTGTAAAAAAGGCAAACTCACTAGATAAACTAACCCAGCACCGGACAGGAGCGCCCATTCTGCAGTCATTTATACCCTGGCTGAACGGATTTTGGTCGTCCTATTATTGTAGCCTCCTTTGATCCGAGAACCAGCACTTGGCAAAAAAAGTTCCAACGGGGGACTTGGATTTTCCTTTTGAGGGAAGTACCATAATAGAAGAATTCCAGCCAGGATTTCCATCCCGCCTAAGAAGAAACGAGCTTTCTGCTATCGGCATCTGGGGGTTTTCCCCACATCAAGCTCCTGCAAACCGGCTTGGCACCACCTTCCTTCCATTTTAGACTCAAGGAGAATCGCTATGAGACGGCGTGATTTTCTGCGTTCGGTTGGTGTGGGGGCGGCGGGGATATGGTCCACCCACAGTTTAAGCCCCGGCATCCGGTCCCTAATCGGCCCGGCTGAATCGGCGACGGCATCCGCCGCCGAAGCAACCGCCGCCCCGGCCCGAAAAGCCAAAGTGCTTTACTTTACGCGCAGCGTCGGCTTTGAGCATTCGGTCGTGAAAACCGGCCCAGACGGCCTAAGTTTCTCGGACAAGATTCTCCAAAAGCTTGGTCAACAGCACGGCTTCGAGCTACTAAGCACCAAAGATGGCCGGGTCTTCGACGGCGATCTGGATCAGTTCGACGTGTTCTGCTTCTACCACTGCAATGATCCGACTTGGCCGGAGAGCCTCGACAAGGCGCCGCCGATGACTCAAGAGGGGATGAAGAAGTTGCTCTCGGCCATCGAAGCGGGCAAAGGCGTGGTTGGGCTTCATTCGGCCTGTTACATGGGACCTCGAAAACCGGACCAGCCGATGCATCCGTTCCTGAAAATGCTCGGCGGGGAGTTCATCTCCCATGGGGAACAACAAAAATCAACCCTCCGGGTGGTTTCGCCGAAGTTTCCGGGCCTGGCCGGGTTGCCTGAAAAAATGAGCATGGTGGAAGAATGGTACGCCCTGCATTGTTTCGCTCCGGATTTACATGTTATTTTGGTCCAAGAGACCGAAGGCATGAAAGGGCCGATGTACCAACGCCCGCCCTTCCCGGCTACCTGGGCCCGGATGCACGGCAAGGGGCGTGTCTTCTTCACCAGCCTGGGCCACCGAGAGGATGTCTGGGAAAGCAACGAGTTTCAAACTGTCCTGGTAGGGGGCATCCTGTGGGCCTTGGGCCGAGCCGAAGCCGATATTACCCCAAATATCCGTACAGTTACCCCCAAGGCCGAACCGTAACGCCGCGGGAACGTCGTCTGTTAGACGGCGACATCTCCGTTGGACAGACAAAGATATTTGCTTGCTGTTTTCATTCGGGAAACATGTTCGAACCTTTTGACTCTTTATTGGGAGGTTGCTGCCATGAAACGACGTGACATGTTGAAGTTGTCGGCAGGGCTAGTTTGTGTTTCTTCGTTTCCGTTTGGCTGGCTCCGGGCTGCGGAAGGGAAAAAGCCGAAGGTGCTCTACTACACCCAAAGCGCCGGGTTCCGCCATGGGCCGGTTACCCGCAAAGACGGCCAATTGGCCTTTTCGGAAAAGGTGCTCATGGAACTGGGCCAGCAGCACGGCTACGAAGTGGTTTGCACGCAGGACGGCGGCGTCTTTGACGGCGATTTGGACCAATACGCTGCCATCGCCGTCTATACCTCGGGCGATCTGACCCGGGCGAAAGAAAATCCGATGAGCCCGAAAGGCAAACAGCGTTTTTTGGACTGGGTGGCGGCGGGCGGCGGCCTGATCGGTTTTCACTCGGCCACCGATACCTTCCGAACGCCCAAAGACAAAATTGACCCCTATATTGAAATGCTCGGCGGCGAATTTATTACCCACGGCGCCCAGCAAAAGGCCAAAATGCGAGTCACCTCTCCCAAATTCCCCGGCGCCGACAAACTGGGCAAAGAGTTTGAACTGCTCGAAGAGTGGTATGCCCTGTATAAGTTCGCTAAAGACCTGCATGTAATCCTGGTACAAGAGACCGAGGGGATGAAAGGACAAATGTACGAAAGACCCCCCTACCCGGCCACCTGGGCACGCATGCATGGCAAAGGGCGGGTCTTCTACACCAGCCTGGGCCATCGCGAAGACATCTGGACCAATAAAGACTACTTCCAGCCGTTGGTGTTGGGCGCTCTGGCCTGGACGACCAAACAAGCCGACGCCGACGTTACCCCCAACATCGACCAAGTAACCCCCAAAGCCAACCAACTCAGCCGGTAAAAACCGGAAAGCCCTTCCGACTTCCTATGGGGCCTGGTTGGGCCAGAGGCAACCCGACGTTGGCCAACGGGAAGAACCGGAAAAGTTGTTCTGGTTTCGCCGCTTATACTGCCGACGATCTCCTCTGGGAGACCGTAAACGGTACGAAGCGGGAAGGCTCTTCCGGTTTTGCCTATCAATTCGGCCCCGCCGAGGCGATTACCTCACTATAATCGGCTGCTTGCGGCAGCGGCGCTGTTAGAATACCTATTTCCCGATTTGGTACCCTCCGCATAACGGCTTTCTTGGCAAGCAACGAAATCCGGCCCGAGGGGAAAGCATCGCTGAGGACCTGTTTTTTTCTCTTTTGGAAGGAGATGAGCCATGTTTGCCAGCACGAGGGTCTGGGTGTGTTTGATAGCGGTATGGTTGGGCGGAACTGCGGTTCTTGAAGCAGCGGAACCGTCTGTTTCCGCTGGAAAAACGGCGCCGTCCCCGCCACAGGCTGAACAGCCGATTCCGGCGCCCATCGTCTGGGAAAATGAATACATCCGGTATGAAGTGGATTCGGCTGGCCGAAACCAAAGTTTCCTAGATAAAACAAGCGGGCGGGAGCAATTGATTTTGGAGCGGCCCGGCTGGTTTTTGAGTATCCGGAAAGCGGGCCGGGATTATACGCCCAGCCAGTGTCAGTGGGCTGACGGGAAACTGTCCGCCCAATTTGACAAAGCCCAGGCCCAACTGGTCCTAGCCATCCGTTGCCAGCCGAAGTATCTGCTCTTCGAGATTCAATCGGCTACCGAGGGGATCGAAGAGGTGCGTCTTTTAAACCTATGGCTTCGTCCCGGTGCGGAGACAAGCGGCATTGCCGGCTTGGCGATGGACGAGCAGTTTGCTGTGGCGGTGCGGGCCTTGAATCTCAAGGGAATCGCTCATGTGGGCGCTCAGCCGAGCACGGTGCTAGCCGGTGTGTCCGGAAAAAAGCCCAAGGGATCGGCCGGAGTGGAGGCGGAGAAGTTGCCGCCCCGCATTGCCACACTCAGCGCCTCGGCCTATCAGAAGTACGGGTTGGCTGGTGCCAAATTGGCCCTGGTTGCCTGTCCGACTGCTGAAATCCGTAAAAACCTTCAGGAGATGCTAGAGAAGGAAGATGCGGTGCGATCTCGGCTGGGCGGCCCGTGGGCGCTGGATGCTCCGGAAAACCGAGGTTCCTACGTTTTTGCCACGGTTTCGGAAGCCGACGTAGATGCCTGGATCAAGCTGGCCAAACAAGCCGGCCTGGCCCAGATTCATCTGATCAGTTGGGAAAAGAGCCTGGGCCATTATGAACCCCGGCAGGATTTGTTTCCCCATGGCATTGAGGGGCTGAAGACGGTGATCGACAAGATCCATGCGGCCGGGCTAAAGGCCGGGATGCACATCCTGACCGGCTGCATTTCGCCGCACGATCCGTGGGTAACGCCTGTGCCGGACCCCCGGTTGGCTGTGGATGTTCGGTTCACCCTGGCCGAGCCGCTGGACGAAAAACAGGACCGGATCATTACCGGAGAAAAACCGGAAAATTTGGATACCATATGGGCTTATGGCGGCCGGGGCAATGTGCTGCGCATAGGCCAGGAACTGATTCAATACAGCGGATTAGCTCAGGAGCCGCCGTATGGGTTTACCGGTTGCCGACGCGGCGCATTCGGAACCAAGCCCCAGACCCACCAAAAAGGCCAACCAGCGGAGCATCTTTTTGTTCGGTACGGCTGTTTCCTGCCCGATGAAAACTCCACGTTAGTCGAGGAGATCGCCGACGTGGTGGCCCGGGTGTTCAATACCTGCGGCTTCGACATGATCTATATGGACGGAGCCGAGGGCATGCCCGGCGGTTGGTACGGCATTAGCCGAATGCGAGAGGCCATCTACAAACGCCTCCAGCGCCCGGTGCTGGTGGAAGCCAGTTGTTGGGACTACCACAGTTGGGCGTTTCACTCTCGGCTTGGGGCCTGGGACCATCCCAACTGGGGTCTGAAGCCGTTTATCGATATGCATTGCCGATCCAACGAAACCTACCGGAAAAATACGCTTCTGCCGGTGCAATTGGGCTGGTGGGCCATTCTCGGTCCAAGCCGGGACCACGACGCCCAACTGCCCGACGAGTTTGAATATCTGTGCGCCAAGGCGTTGGCCTTCGATATGCCGATGTCGTTCCAAGGGATTTCTCCGGGCCAGAAACCTTGGTGCGCCAGGCAGGAGGAATACGTGGAAATGTTGGGTCAGTACGAGCGGCTTCGGCTTACTGGCCAAGTGCCCCAGGCGGTCCGGGACCGGCTAAAACAAGAAGGCCAAGACTTCCATCTGGAAATCAAGCCGGATGGCTCTTGGCAGTTTAGACCGGCCGATTATCTGGCGCATAAGGTAACCACCGCTATTCCGGAAACCGCCGCCTGGACCGTCCAGAACCGATACGCCCAGCAGCCGCTTCGGCTACGCATTCAGGCGCTCTATTCTGTCGAACCCTATGACAGCCCGAAGGCGATGGTCTTGGCGCCGTTTGCCGCCGAAGGGGAGTTTGGCCAACCGGCCGGTGCGCCGGGGGTGTCGGCAGAGATAGGGCTTTCCAATGAGCAGGTCAAAGTGGGCCAGCGGAGCGGTCGGCTGACGGCCAAAAACCAGGGGGATTCGATGCGGGGGGCCTGGGCCAGGCTCACCCGCCCATTCCAGCCGCCGCTGAACCTCGGCTCTTGCGACGCTCTGGGCCTCTGGGTGCATGGCGACGGCCAAGGGGCACTGCTCAATCTGCAACTTACTAACCTGCCCCAATTCTGGGAAACAGCAGATGAACATTATATCAAGCTGGATTTTACCGGTTGGCGGTACTTTGAGCTTCCGTTGCGCGAACGGGACGCTGACGACTTCCACAAATACGTTTGGCCCTACGGGCACTACTACGCCGTGGTGTATCGCTCGCCGCTAATCCGTTCGCACCTGAGCGCCCTGAACCTGTACATTAATGAAGTACCTGCTAAGGGGAGCGCCACATGCTTTTTAAGCCCGATCAAAATGCTGCCCACCGTTTCGGTGAAACTGACCAACCCGACGATCGAGCTAAACGGCCAGCGCTTGGTGTTTCCTGTAAGCTTACAAAGCGGCTGGTATCTGGAGTTCGATGGGTCGGAAGAGGCGGTGGTGTTTGACGAGCGGGGGGCAGTAGTTCAGAAGCTAAAGCCGGAAGGCCAACCGCCGCAGCTCCGAACCGGCCAAAACCAGCTCCGCTTCAGCTGCCAAGGCCCCGACGGTCTGCATCATCGGGCCAAAATTACCGTTATCAGCTACGGCGAACCGATCGGCCCATAAAGGTCTTCCTTGTCCGAAATTGGTCTTGGCCTGCAGGGGCTTTTTCGGGAAAATCTACGGCGGGCTTATACCAGCCGATTAAAGGTATTCCATGGCCCATTTTTAGGCGCTGGCAGAAGCCGGTCGGGGAGCCTGGCTTGACCCGCCTACCCAGCCGATGGTACGACGGCAGACCGGCTCCCAGATGGCGTTGCACCGGGGGCTGGCTAAATAGCTCATGTTACGCTAGACGCCCTCTAACAAACGCCGCTATAGCTATCGTTTTGGCAGCCGGCATTCCGGCCAGCGGTATGACCATCTTACGGAGGAGGTTTTTACGGATGCGGAGGGCAGTGGATTTTGCCGTCTATGTGCTGGTTCGGATATTCATCTGCCTGGTGCAGGCTATTCGGATGGAGACGGCGGAGGGGCTTGCTCGGTTTTTGGCCTGGTTAGCGGATCGGGTATTTCGGATCCGTCGTGGGGTGATAGAGGAGAACCTACGATGTGCGTTTCCGGATTTAGGGCCAGGGGAGCGAGCCAGGCTAGCGCGTCGGATGTGGGAACATTTGTTCCTCCTTGTGGCCGAAGCCGCCCATGCCCCACGCAAAATCCACCAAACCAACTGGCGCCACTACATCCGGTTGGGCGGTAAAGATGTGTTAGTCCGGCTTCTGCTTGCCGATCGACCAGTGATTATTGTTACCGGACACTTCGGTAATTTTGAACTGGCAGGCGTCATGCTAGGGCTTTTGGGATTTCCGACTTATACGGTGGCTCGTCCGCTGGATAATCCCTACTTGGACCGGTTTGTGAACCGATTTCGTGGGCTGAGCGGGCAGTTCATCATTCCCAAAAAAGGCGGCTATGACCAGATCGTGCAGGTCATGGCCGCTGGTGGGGCGATGACCTTCCTGGCCGACCAACATGCTGGCGACAAAGGCTGCTGGGTGGAGTTTTTTGGTCGGCCTGCCTCGGCTCATAAAGCAATTGCTCTTCTGTCCATGACGTATAACGCCCCGATGGTGGTCGGATATTGCCGGCGTCTGGATCGGCCTTTGCAGTTCGAGATGCGGGTCCATGCGGTGGCCGACCCCCAACAGTTGCCCCCAGAACACGCTTCGGTCCCGGGGCTAACCCAATGGTACACCAGTCGGCTGGAAGAGTTTATTCGCCAGTGGCCGGAACAATACTGGTGGCTGCACCGTCGATGGCGGAGTCCGCCTGCCCGACGGGCCAAGACGGCGAAAAAGGCCGCCTAGGCTTTTCGCCTCTCAGCCCAGTTTACCCTGGTCCTGGGCCGATCTCCTTTTCCGACTTTAAGGAAACCTCCCTCTTTTTTGTAATGTCGTCTGCCCAGAGGGCGGAGTGTTTCAACAAATCATGGTAGTTTTTTCGGGAAACCACATTCCTTCCCCATCTTCGGTTCGTCAGCCTTTTTGGAAAAGGAACACCCATGGGTAGTATTCTGGCCAAACGGAACAGGATGGTTTTGCTGGGTATAGGATGGTTGGTAGGGGCCTGTCCGGTAGTGGGGGAACAGGTTTCTCTCAACCTCCACGCAGACAGAGCCGACCGGGAGGTAGGTTCCTCTGCTGCCCCAGGAGCGGCTTTGCTGGCGCAAGGGTTTCGGGAGGTTCCTCGGTCGGCCAGGCCATGGGTGTATTGGTGGTGGTTGAACGGCAATGTCGATGAGGCGACGATCCATCGGGACTTAGAGGCAATGGCTCGCATCGGAGTGGGCGGTTTTTTACTCTTCGACGCCCGGGGGTACCATGATGATCCGGAGCATGTGGTGCTGCCGCCTCCTCGAATGGAGTTTATGAGCGGCCAGTGGCGGCGGATGGTTCGCCTGGCGTTGGAGAAGGCAGCCCAGCTTGGCTTGGAGGTAAGCATTAATCTAAGCATTTGTGCAGGTTCGCTGAAAGGGCCTTGGCCCGTAGGCGACGACGCCCCGAAGAAACTGGTTTGGCAAACCCTCGAAATCCAAGGGCCGCAAAAGCTCTCCTACCAATTCCCAAAGCCGGATGACCGGCGCTGGTGGCCGGTGGCCCTGTTGGCCGTGCAAACGGCCGAAAAGCGCCTCCTGCCGGAAGCGGCTCCGGCAGAGCCGAAACTTTCCCACTGGCAAGAGACGCCGCCCAGAGGAAACCCGTTGCCCGGCCAGCAGCAACCTGAGGTCGCCCCGGCCATTCGGGTGGTGGATTTGACAGATCGGCTCGATGGGGAAGGCCGACTGGATTGGCAAGTCCCGGCTGGCCGATGGCTGCTGCTCCGCTTCGGCTACAGCCTGATGGAAGGCCGCCAGTACGATGTCGATATTCTCGACCCGGAGGCGGTTGGACGGCATTTCCAGCGCATGGGAAAAGTACTTTTGGAAGATGCCGGGCCGCTGGCTGGCAGAACGCTCTCTCACTTCTACACGGTCAGTTGGGAAGGCGCCTTGCCCACCTGGACTAGAGATTTCTTAAAAGAGTTCCACCGGCGCCGGGGCTATGACATCCGACCTTGGCTTCCGGTGTTGGCTGGCTTTTGCGTGCAAAGCCCGGAGCAGTCCGCTCGCTTTCTGCGGGATTACCAGAAGACGCTGGCCGAGTGCTTCCAGGACAACTACTACGGCAAGCTCCAGGAGCTATGCCATCGGCATGGGCTGCATTGGCACGCCGAATCAGGCGGGCCGTGGGATCGGAGCTTGCCAGTGTTTGCCCAGGCGGATCAGTTGGCCTTCCTGGGCCGGACGGACACGCCCCAGGGGGAATTTTGGTGGGGCGGCCTCCAGCCGAGCCGACATCGGGCCTTCAACCGTGCAGCGGCCATGACCGCCCACATCTACGGGAAACCCCTGGCCGCTGCAGAAGCGTTCACCCATATGGGGCACCATTGGTCGGCCTGGCCGGCGGCCCTGAAACCCCGAGCCGACTGGGCCTTTTGCGAAGGAATCAACCATCTGGTTTGGCACACCTTCACGGCCTCGCCGGCCGAGTTCGGCCTGCCCGGAATGGAGTATTTTGCCGGGACGCATTTAAATCCCCATGTTACTTGGTTCCCTCTGGCGGCGCCGTTTCTTCAGTATTTGGGCCGATGCCAGTGGATGCTCCGGCAGGGCCAATTTGTGGCGGATGTAGCCGTTTATGTCGGCGATCGGCCTTATATAGGCTGGACCAGCCCCACCGCAAAATGGGATCAAAAAACCACCTGGAGCGAGCGGGCTACTCTGAAATTGCCGACAGGGTACACCTATGACCTGATGAATACCGAAGTGCTCCTGGCTCGACTGGGAGCAAAAGAAGGCCAACTGGTGCTGCCGGATGGAATGCAATATCGGCTGCTGGTGGTGGATTTGGAAGAGGAAACTATTGAACCGGGGGTTCTTCGGAAACTAGTGGAATTGGCCCAATCGGGGGCGTCGGTGGTGCTGGGGCAACGTCGGCCCACCCACGCCCCAGGGCTGACCGATTATCCAGCCTGTGATAGGCAAGTCCAGCAATTGGCCGAAGAACTGGGGAACCTAGGCATTTCCGGCAAATCGGTCGAAGAAGTCCTTCAGGCCAAGAAAATCCTGCCAGATTTTGAGGGGCCAGACGGCTGGAGCTATATCCACCGCCGCACGCCGGAGGCAGACATCTATTTTGTGGCCACGGAAACGCGCCGTAGCAAGGAGCCGTCCCAACAGAAACCTCCCCTAACAAAAGCAAACCCGTCCGGAAGGGAACCACCGACAAGCATCCCCCGAAAGGCCTCCGAATCAACTAGCCCCGATGGCGGGGAATCTACCGCCGAATGCATCTTCCGGGTGCACGGCAAACAGCCGGAACTTTGGGACCCGGTAACCGGCCAGATTCACCAGGCCGCCGGTTGGCGATGCACGGAGGATGGTCGGACAGTGGTACCTTTGAGTTTGCCAGAAAACGGGTCGATCTTTGTGGTGTTTCGTCGGCTGGGCCAACCGCCTAAAACAGCCCCCAGCCCCCAAGGGCCTGTGGAAACGCTCCTGTTGACTGGGCCGTGGGAAGTCCACTTCCAGCCAGGCAGAGGGGCGCCGGAATCGGCCGTCTTTGAGCACCTGATCCTCTGGAATGAGCACGCCGACGAAGCCATCCGATACTTTTCCGGTACTGCTGTGTATCAGAAGGCGTTTGAGCTTTCGGCGGAGCAGGCCGGACGAACGGTCTGGCTTCAGCTGGGCCAGGTCCACTGCATCGGCCAAGTGCGACTTAACGGGAAGGAGTTGGGCGTGGTATGGACGGCGCCGTGGCGGCTGGAGGCCACCGGTGCAGTCCAACCGGGCCAAAACCAGTTAGCAATCGCCGTTACCAATACCTGGGTGAACCGGCTGATCGGAGATGCCGCACAGGCGCCGGAAAAGCGGATTACTAGAACCAATGTAGCCCTTCGGCCTGGCAAACGCCCGCCCAGCTTCCGTCCCTTTCAAGGCTTTTGTTCGGAGGACCCGCTGCAACCATCAGGCCTGCTAGGGCCAGTCCGACTGGAGTTTTTTGAACCGCGCAGATCAGCTCAATAAGCTTCCTCGTGCCGGTGCAAAAGCTGCCTAATTTCAAAAGGTTCAGCCGCTCCTCTCTTGAAGCACATCCCACTATTTCCTTAACCGGGTGAGATCGAACCCAGTGGGTTGAAACAGGGTGCTAAGGAGCTAGAAGGAGTATTTCCACATCCATTCGACCACAATGGCCTCGCCGGGCCGACGAGGACCGAGTTGGCTATTCGGCACCAGACCTTCCCGGCGATCCTGATAGAGGGTCTTCCAGGAGGTAACTTGGACGCCGGTGTTAAACTGTTTGGTAATATCGTAGGCAAAGTTAATGAAGATAAACTGGTTGTAGGTTCGGCCCACGAGGAAGTCTTCATTGAGCGGATCGTCCAAGCCCCACCCGACGTGCATGTGGAGCCGATCGGTCCAGTCGTACCACAGGTCGATCCAGCCGCCGTAGGAGCGGATGCTACGTCGGCTGTAAAGATCGACGCCCTGGCCGATGCCGCCCAGGAAGGAGCTTAGGTTTTCGCCCATGAAGAACTCGCCCTGGACGCCCAACCGATCCGTTATCGGCACCCGGAAGTCGGCGTTCAAGGACCAGGTGCGGAACCTTCGGTCGTCTTCCGGGGGCAGGTTCAGCGGCGCAGGACCGACGGCCCTAAAGTCATATTCTGTTTCGCCGATATGGCCGGACACGCCCATGGTGATCGGATTAGCTCCCTTGCCGCGTGGTCCGATCACCCAGCCGATCCGCCCTTGGACCTGCGGCCAATCCGCCGATTCCCGATCAATGGTAGCGACCCCGGCAAAATCGGGCATCACATTCTGAGCCAACGCCCCTTGCAGCTCCAGGCGAAAGACGTCGGAGAAGTTCAGATAGCGTTCCAGTCGCAGTTGCGCCCGGCGATAGCCGATGTTGCCGCCATCCCACCCCACCGGATAGTCTAACACGCCAGGCATGAGCGGCGAAATCAGGTCCCAGGTTTGGCCGAACAGGAATCGGAACTCATCGTTTTTGACTTCAAAATAGGCGTGTCGCAAAAGCACCGTGCCCTGGTTGGGATTGGGAGCGGCGTTGCCCATGAAGTCGATCTCCAGTTTACCGCCCGTCCCTGCGCCGCAGAACCAGGGGATGGTCGGCCCAGTAATGTCCACTCCTATGCGGGTGCGGCGGGCGTCAATGATGAATTCATCTTCATTATCTGTCGAAAAGGAGTTTACGTACAGGGTGTACGGCCCTGGCGTGGTGCGATTGCTGTTGTAGAGTAAATCGCCCCAGAGGCTTCCATAGGGAACGATCTTAAAATCGCCCTTGGACCAGGCCAATTTTTTCATTTCGGCCTTGAGTTCATCGAGGGTGAAGAACTCTTCCTTGGGTTCCGGCTTGGCGGCTGGAGCTGGTTGGCCGGCAGGCGGCGTGGCAACCCCCAGAGGCGCTTCCGGCGATGCAGGAGGCGGGGCCCAAGCTATCGGCCCCGCCAGCAGTTCCGCTGCCGGAGAGGCTTCGGCGGGCTCGTTGAGCCGAACGCTCCCTACCACCGGCGGCTCCGGCAGAATCTGAAGCCTGTCGGCCTCTGGAGTCCGAGAAGCACCCCCCGTGGAAGGTAACGGCTCCGGGGCCACGTCTTCGTCATAAACAGCCTGCATGGCTTCAGGAGGCCGCACAGCGTGAGGGCTTGGCCAAGGTTCCCACTCTTGCCCCATGACGGGAAAACCCCAAAGGCCTCCTACCAGCAATCCTAAACCCAAGAGACTTTTGCGATCCATCGCCCGAATCCTTTCTGAACAAACAAGAAAAGAAAGCATCCCGCCTGTCACAGGGAGAGCATCCTGATTCCTTTCTCACCTTTTTTTCCATCGGAAAATGCCTGGGCAAACCCTACGCCAGAAAATCTCGGAAGCTCAAAAATGTCTCGGATGCCAGTGCTTGTAAATCGTTAGGACGATTTAAGTAAAATATACACCTGATTTTTGGCGGCTTGGGTCCAAGACGGATTGGGCGTTGCGAGGCCTCAACTGACGATTATCCCATAAAGAGCAAAACTTAGGAAAAATCGATAAATCTTGGCTTTATGGAAAATGGATGGTATAGTGCATATCCAGTACGTTTTGTAAAATTACTCATTTCCTCAAACTCTTTAGGAGAATTGATATGTCTGAGCCAAGCCAGGCGGCTACGCCGAAACCGCAATTGAGTCTTTTTGATTCGACCTGTATCATCGTGGGAGTGATTATTGGTTCAGGTATCTATGAAACCAGTCCCAAAATTGCGGCGGCTGCTTCCGGCATCGCCCAGCAACTTCAGCAGTCATGGCCCTGGCTGGGCAGCCTTGTTGCAGAGCAATCTTGGGCGGCCTGGCTGGTCTCGGATGGGGGCTTCATCATCGGCGTCTGGCTCCTGGGCGGCCTGCTGTCGTTGATCGGCGCCTTATGTTATGCCGAACTCGCCAACGCCTACCCCAAATCCGGCGGCGACTATGTCTATATCACCAAAGGCTTTGGCCGAGAAATGGGCTTTCTATTCGCCTGGGCGCAACTGTGGGTGGTTCGGCCTGCTTCGATCGGTATGTACGCCTATGTGTTTGCCCGGTACGCCAATCAAATCTACGCCTTGCCTGAAAGGGCCAACCCCTTCTTGATCTACGCCGCCGGCGCTGTCCTGGTGCTCACGCTCGTCAATATGCTCGGCGTGATGATGGGCAAATGGACGCAGAATGTACTGACAGTGATTAAGGTGCTGGGGTTAGCGGCGATTGTAGGCCTCGGCTTGTGGGCAACACCTTCCCAAGCCCTTCCAGAAAAACCGGTGGACCCCTGGTGCAATCTGGGCCTGGCGATGATCCTGGTCTTTTACACCTACGGCGGTTGGAACGAGATGGCCTACGTGGCCGCCGAAGTCCGAAACCCTCGCAAAAACATCCTCCGCGCCCTGGTGCTGGGCACGGTGGCCGTGGCCAGCATTTATGCCCTGGTCAACCTCGCCTTTATTCGGGCGCTGGGGGTGGAGGGTTTTCGCTCGTCGCAGGCGGTGGCGGCCGATACGCTGAATCTGGTAACTCCCTGGGCGGGCAAGATCATCAGCATCCTCATCTGCATTTCTACGCTGGGGGCGATCAATGGCATGATCTTCACCGGCGCAAGAATCTACTATGCCATGGGAACCGATCACCGGATGTATCGTTGGCTTGGCAGTTGGGACCCCCAGCGCGGCGTCCCTATCGTGTCGCTTCTGGCCCAAGGCGTGGTGACGTTGGCGATGGTCGCAGGTTTTGGCTGGCAGGCGGGCGAGCAAGGCTTTGACGCTCTGTTGGCCTTTTCATCGCCAATCTTTTGGTTTTTCTTCCTGCTGGTGGGGCTATCGCTTTTTGCCCTTCGGGCGCTGCAGGCCGCTCAACCCGAACCGCTGCCTGGCGCCGCCGGTATGCAAACCTACCGGGTTCCCGGGTATCCGATCATCCCGGTGCTATTTTGCCTTTCGAGTCTGTTTATGCTCTATTCCAGCATCAATTATGCCATCAGTCAGCTAAGCGCCTATGCCTTTTGGGCTTTGGGAATCATGCTGCTGGGCCTGGGGCTTGCCTGGGCCGGCCAAGGGGGCAGCCCCGGCAAAGCTAACCGACCCTAGGATAACGAACATATCACCATTGTTCAATTGGGAATTCCAGGCGGTCAGCCCATGGGACAGAGTCGGCCCAAGCGAACCGACGCTAGCAGATGGGGTAGGTCTCCTCAATGAATCAGGTGCAAGCGATTGGCCATCCTGCTGGGGAAACGAAGCCAAATAGGTTTTGCGGCGATTCGGCGCGTTTTCGGCCAACTTCGGCTTATGCGCCGTTGATGGTGGTTTTGGTGGCGGTTTCCGCCGGTATTCTAGCCGACCGGTATCGCCCGATCCCCTTGGAGATCTGGGCCGCTTTTGGCCTGGGCAGCCTGGCCGGTTGGGCCGTTTGTTGGAGCTGGAAACGGGATGGGCTAGCTTCGGGCTGGCTTCTTTTGGCCCTGGTAAGCGCCGGCGGCCTCTGGCATCATCTTCGATGGCGCATGTTCAGTCCATGGGAAATCGCCCGATATGTCGCCGGCAGCGCAGAGTATATCAATGTATCTTCCCAAGCAGAAGCATCCGCCGACGTCTTCTCCCAAACAGAGATATCCGAATCGGTAACCATGGTGGACCCTGATTTCCAACCCCTTTGGGGCCGGAGCCTGCCAGTCGCCTTGGAAGGTACGGTCCAAACCACTCCTCATGCTGTTCCTTTATCGAGGATTATCCTTTGGCAACGGGAGCGAAATCTCCGCCTCTTTCAATTCCAGGTGGCTGTTTGCCGGGTCCGGGACCAGACGCAGTGGAGGCCAGCCAGCGGACGAGTTTTGGTCTGGGTGAATGCTCGGCGTCTAGAGGACCTGACCGGCCGATTTGGCCTGGGGGATCGGGTGCGGATTTTTGGCCAATTGGGCCGGATGGCTCCACCGGCCAATCCTGGCCAGTACGATTTTGCGGACCGGGTCAGAGGGGATCGCATCTTATGTACCCTGCGCTGTTTTGGGCCGGAATGCATTGAGCTTTTGGCTTTTGAGCCGTGGTATCGGCCTGATCGGCTGCTGGAGGCCTTCCGCCGCCATAGCGCCGCCCGATTCCACGAACATATGCCGGGCGGAGGGGAGGATTACGGCTCAGGAAATGCCGAGTGGGGGAATGGTGGGTTTTCTGGAGGCACGAAAGGGGCCGATGCTCACACTCCAGGCGAACTTTCTCCCACAGGCCATTTGGCCGCCACGATCTTGTTAGGGCTGCGGGAGGACCTGCCGCCCGATTTTACCGAACCGTTTATCCGGACCGGAACAGTACACTTGTTAGCGATCTCCGGTTTCCATGTGGGGCTGGTGGCTCTGGTGGTTTCGTGCTTGATGCGTCTGGCCGGGGCAGGCCGGACGGTAGAAATCTCGGCGATTGCTCTGGGTTGTTTGGTCTATATGTTGCTTTCCGGGGCTCGGCCTCCGACGGTGCGAGCTACGATCCTGGTGGGGTTGGCCTGTCTAGCTGCTCTAGCAGGCAGACGCCCTTTGAGCTGGAACACCTTGGCCGCCGCCGGTCTAGTCGTCCTGGCTCTTAACCCGGCAGAACTATTCCGCTTGGGCACGCAACTATCCTTTCTTTCTGTAGGGGCGTTAATGCTTCTTGTGCCGGAAGGCCAATTACCTCGGCTGACGCCCCCCAAGCCGCCGCCAGAGACTCTGTGGCCGCTTCCGAGGTGGCTCCAGAACCTGCACCAATGGCTCCCCTGGAACTGGGCGGTGCCAGAGGGCCAGCAGACCGTTTGGCGCTCCGTGCGCCGATGGAAGCAGTACTTTTGGACCTGGCTAGGGGCGCTGGATCCGGCAGATCCGCTGGATCGGCTTATTGGCCGCTCCATGACGCCGGCCGAACGCCTCGTTCGCCGCCTAGTGCGCACCGTTGGGTTTATGTTTTTGGCCGGAGCGGCCATCTGGGGCATTGTTACACCTTTGATCATGGCAAGAATGCATTTATGTCCACTAGTCGGCCTCCTCCTCAATGCCCTAGCCTGGATTCCTATGACCGGCGCCATGATCAGCGGTTTTCTTTTCCTAGCCCTAGGCTGGCTTTGGACGCCTCTAGGTTGGCTGCTAGGTAGGGCCTGTTATTTCTGCTTACACACTCTCCAACGCCTCGTGGATTCGGCAGTTCAGTGGCCTGGCAGTTATTTCTGGACGCCTGGGCCGGAGACGTGGTGGCTGGTGGGTTTTTACGGCGGCTTGGCCGCCTGGTTGCTCTGGGGCCGATTTCGCTTGCGGCGCCGATGGGCCTTGGCAGCTTTAGCAATCTGGATGGCGGTGGGCCTTTGCGCCCACCCGGTCCGCCAAGCCCTCCGCCCCCAGACGCCAGGCCGATGGGAATGTACATTTTTATCAGTCGGCCATGGGTTGGCCGTAGTAATCCATTTGCCGAACGGCCAAACCTGGCTCTACGACGCCGGCGCAGTCGCCCCACCAGACCGCACCGCCCAGATTATTGCCGGTTACCTCTGGTCCCGGGGCATCCGCCAAGTGGACGCCGTTTTCCTGAGCCATCTCGATCAGGATCACTTCAACGCCCTGCCCGGCCTGCTGGAACGCATCCGCATTCAGCGGGTAATCATGGCCTCGGAGATGCTTCGGAAGATCGGCAGGCTTTGGAGGGAATATGAAAATCTTCGGCAACAGGAAATCGCTGATTCGGAGCAAGCGGACCGATCCGCCCTCGCATCTGCCCCGCCCCTGCCGCCCGAACTGGAATTGTACCAGGCGATTCGGCAAAGGAATGTACTTATTTATACAATCGATGCCCCTTGGCAATGGCAGCCAGCGCCGGCCATTGCCTGCTGGGTCTTCCATCCGCCGATCCACGGAGTTCCCGGCAGCGACAACGCCAACAGTTTGGTCTTAGCCCTGCAGGTCCATGGCCGACGCGTGCTTCTTGCCGGCGACTTGGAACCGCCCGGCCTCCAAAAGCTTTTCGCCCAACCCGCCTGGCATTGCGATCTGCTGCTGGTACCCCACCACGGGAGCCAAAAGAGTCGGCCTGCGGAGCTAGCCCGATGGTCTCGGCCCCAGTGGGCCGTCATTAGCGGCGGCTGGTTCTTGAATAGCCAGGTTGCCGAACAACTCTACCGTTCGGCCGGCGCCCGGGTTTGCCATACCGGACGACACGGCGCCCTGTTTGCCGAACTGCTCCCCCAACAAGTTCATCTGCACAGCCAATGGACCCCGAAACTCTCTTCCCTGCCCCAATCGCATCAGAAGGCTCCGAAACCTGCTAATTAAGCCTGCGCATCGTTCCGCAGCCGAATAAACCACCAGGGCTTGCCATCCGAATAAAAAGCCGGCATTGGCCATCGGAATGCAACCCCGTGGCTTGTGGGGCTAGGATTGCCATCCCCGCGCAAGCGGAAATCCAGGCGACAAGGAACCTGTTCTCTTGGCATCCCCGGTGAAAGTGGGGATCAAGTCTGTTGAAGCGTTGGAGTTTTTTGGATTCCCGCCTGCGCGGGAATAACATTGATCGGAAACCCCCTGTTACCTCTGTGGCAGCAAGCAGGCTGGAAAGCAGGTCGGAGGAGGAACCCTTCTGGATGCCCTCTCAGCCGACAGGGCCGCTGCTACGGCTTTACCGGATCGAAGATCACATAGTCGATGCCGAACATGTAGGCCTTCACAGCCTGGGGATTAGCACCGACGATTTCTACGGTAATCGTATGTTCCCCTTCGGTCAGCTCAAAGGTTCCCAGCGGAATCGGATCGGTGTTGATGACCTCTGGGTTATAAAGATCGATCGGCTCGCCGGCCTTTTTGTCGTCGATGTAAAACTGCACGATCCCATAATCCCGGGCTTTGGTTAGCACCACACTGACTTTATAGGTTCCGGTCTTTTTGACTGGCACGGCCAACTGGAGCCGATCGCCCGGTTTGGCGCCGGTCCACCAGAGTTGATCGTTTCCTTTCCATTTGCCGCCTTTGAAGCCGCCCATGCCTTGGGTCTGCACATTGCCGGGCGGATCGCCCAGGATTTTAAAACCTCCGGCCATGGGCGGACGTTGGCTGTAATAATCATGTCGATCCTGGACCGGCACCGCTTCATAGAGGTCTTTGCCGCCCGGCGCCTGATACCAAACCACAGTTACCGCATACTGGGTGCCTTTTTCTTCGGTGCGGAAGTATTTCTCAATGTAGCCGTCAAAGGCTTTTTGGAACGGCACGTTGTCGGCCAGATGCCAGCGGAGAACCGACTGATGGCCCTTATTGTGGCTGGTCATGGTCTGGGCGTGGAAGGGGCGTTGGAAAAGTCCTGCATGGCCCCAAGCGTAGCCGAAGTAGTCTTCGCTGCCGGTGCCGAAGGTGGAAGGGAACTTTTCTCCATCGACGAAGAATTTTTCATCGCCTTCGCCCCACCAGCCTCCCGCCGGATTCCAAACATGGAGCATCACGCCGCAATATCGGCCCCGGCCTTCGGTGCGCAATAGCGACCAATCGGGCCACCGGTCCGCCGGCACCTCAAACGTATCCCGATGCCATTTGCAGTAGAAATGGCCCAGTTGTTCAAATGGTCGGGCAAGCGGCGCATGAACCAGTTCATATTCCACTTCCCGGGCGACTTGGTCCTCGTTGACCAGTTCCAGCACCGCCGAGCGGGCAAACGGCATGTACCAATAGGCATACGCACCTTGCTCGGTCATGCCGGTGGGCACCGTTTTATAAGGGTTATATCCGGGGGCGGTGCCGAAAAAGTCGCCCACCGGGCACCAAACCTGGGGCTTCTGAGCTTCGTCGAAGGTAATGCGCAGAAGCAGCCGGCGGAGAGCGGCCATTTCGTCTTGCCGGTCTTGAAAGGCCATTCGGCCCCGGATGGCAGTGATGGCCCGGGGGCCTTTAATGGTGATCTTATGTGCCTTTCCCGGTTCCAGCCGAACCGCCTGTTTGATCACCTCCTGACCAGGCCGATCTCCAGCCGGGTCCTCCCCCTGCTTGTGCTGAAGCCAATCGTTGAGCTTCTGAAGCTCCTGGGCGTGTTGCTCGGCCAGTTGCACCGAAAAGGTCGGCAGTTCCGTGCCCTTGGGGAAAGTGGTATAGACGATCTGATAATAGGCGCCCCAACCCGGCTCGGCCACAATCTTGCAGGACTTTTGATACGGAATCGGATAGTAGAGGTTCTGACCGCTGCAGCCCATCTTATTTAGATCATAGGAAAGCATCGGATAGTTAAACGGCGGCGTCTGGCCGGTAAAGTAGTCCTTAAACGGCAGGTCCACTACCGGCGTCTTTTGGCCGTCCAGATAGATTTTCACTCGGCCGTCCTGAGCGCGTGCGGACCAGATGCGCCAGATGCAGCCTGGACCTTCCATCTCGGCAAAAACGGAAAGATTGCCTTCTTTGCGGATGACGCCGCCGCCGTCGGCGTTGGCGTCCCATCGGATGTATTTATCCTGCTGGGGATCATACTGACTGGCCCGATCCCAACTGGACCACTGTTTGCAAGTTTCTCCTTCGGCAGGCAGGACGGCCAGATGTTCCAAGTCCACCAGGCGCCGGATCAAATCGGGATAACTCAGTTTCTCTTGGGCCTGGGCCGCACCAGCCGCCAAACCCGTCGCCAAAACGAATCCCACCCAGCAACCTACTGATGACCATTTCTTCATGATTCAACTCCTTAGAAAAAGAGACGCTGCAGGACCAACCTCATCCCATGATGCATTATTTTGGCAAACCCATTGCTGCTGTCCAGACTCCCAGCATAAGATTTCCCCGCCCAGGCAAATCTGCGCGCTGGTTCCAGAAGAGCCTCAGCGTAGGAATCTTCGTTACATTGTTCGGTCAGAAGAACACCATAGCGGATTCCAGAGCCTACAGGAGCGCTTCCAGCAGGGCGGCCAGTTCCGCCTCGGGGACATCCCGTGGGTTACCTTTCATGCTGCTGCCGTAGGAGTCTTGCACAATGGCTGGGATTTGCTCCGGGCGCACACCCACCTGGCTTAACCGCTGGGGCAGACCCAACTGGATACAAAGTTCTTCAACCGCCTCGATCAGGGCCTGCACCGCCGCTTCGGCAGAAAGGGGGCCTGGGAGACGAAGCACCAGGTGGGCCAAGTCGGCCAGTTCGATTTGCCGAACCTGAGCGTTTACCCGAAGGGCCGTTGGCAGCAGCATGGCACAGGCCAAGCCATGCGGCACCTGCGCATGAACGCCCAAGGCGGCGGCCACCCCATGGGCCAAGCCCAGCCCGGAATTGGCTAGAGCCATACCCGATAGCAGGGCCGCATGGGCCATCCGGCTTCGCGCCTGCCGATCCGTCGGATTCCGAAATGCCACTGGCAGGGCCGACCAGCCCATCTGAAGTCCCTGCACACATAGGGCCTGGGGGATCGGCTGTGCTCGGCGGGAAATATAGCTTTCGATCAGTTGGGTGATGGCGTCCATACCGCTGGCTGCCGTTACAGCCGCCGGCACACTCACCGTAAGTTCCGGATCCACCACGGCCAGCCGAGGCATAAGTCGATCGTCCCGCAAGCTCCGTTTAAACGGCGGATCATACGAGGAGATGACCGCATTTTTGGTGGCTTCCGCGCCGGTGCCGGCGGTGGTGGGCATGGCCAAAACCGGCAGCGGCGGCTGGCGGAGCTGGTAACCCCGGCCCACGCCTTCTAAATACTCCTGCACCGAAAGGCCCTCCGGCTGGACGGCCATAGCGGCCACCGCTTTGGCCAGGTCGATGGCTGATCCGCCGCCGACGGCCACCAAAAGATCCCCCGGCCCCACCCCGTCTTGGCGAAGCAGTTGGGCTAGCCGATCCACATCGGCCACCAACGGCTCATGCTCAATCCGCTCCATCCGGAGCGTGGTAACGCCGTCGTGGCAGAGCCGCTCGGCCAATTCGTCCAGCAGCCCCTGCTGGGCAAATAGCGGGCTGCCGTAAATGATGGTGGCTCGGCGTCCCAGCTGAGCCGCCCATCGGCCTACCTCCTGACGCCGCCCCCAGCCAAAGATAATCCGACCAGGGATCAAAAATTCATATGTCGCTGGCGTTTCCCATTGCATTCAACGGTTCCTTCAAGTCCTTCATGAAAGAAAATGACTCACCCTGCCAAATCCCTGATTTCCCAGGCGTTGCTGGACTGTTGTTCTTCGTAGGCGAACCCCTTATCCCCGCTTGTGGAGCCGGGGAATTTCACTCCAATACCACAAAGAACCTTAGATGATCGAGATTCTTTCCATCAGGGGCGTTGTTACGCCCCATCCCGCCATGGCGGCTTTCCCCGGCCAGCTACGATGATCGAGATTTTTTCCATCAAGGGCGTTGTTCCAAGGCGTATTGTAAGGCGCGTTCGATCCGGGCCAGGCAAGAGGTTCGGCCGAGGATGGCCAAGGCGTCGAACATGCCCAGGCCGATGGTCGTGCCCGTTACCGCCACTCGGAGCGCATGGATGATGTCAGCCAGTTTGATCCCTTCGGTTTGGACGAACTGATGGGTGAGGGCTTCCAGCCGGGCTGGCTCAAACGGTTCCGCTTGAGCCAATAGCTGGGAAAACCGCCGGAGCCGATCGGCGGTACCCGGGATACGTAAACGTTTTTCCACAGCCGCTGGATCGTATTCCAGCCGGTCGTCCGGCACAAAGAAATAGCCATAATCCAGGATGTCCCCGGCCACTTTGATCCGGTCGCCGGCTGCCTGAAGGATCTGAGCGATTTTGGCCCGTAGCCAATCCGGACACGGCGTCGGCACCCATCCGACTTTCTGGAGATACGGAAGGACCAACTCCACCTTTTTGTCGATCGGCACCGCCCGCATGTACCGATCCTGAAAGGCCCAAAGTTTTTGCGGGTCAAAACTGGCCGGGGCTTTGTTGACCGCTTCCAGCGAAAAATACCGGATCAGTTCTTCTCTGGTAAATAGTTCCCGCTTGTCATCCAGCGACCAGCCTAAAAGGGCCAAGTAATTCACGATGGCCTCCGGGAGATAGCCCACCTGTCGATAAAAATCCACCACCACCGGATTAAACGTTTCTAGATCGGTGGGCAGTCCCAGGCGGGCGGCGATCCGTCGGCCATGTTCGACCCGCTCGGCAAACTCCTTATTTTTCAGGTATTTCTCCAGTTTGCGTTTACTGAGTTTGACGCGGCTTCCTGGCTCGGCCACAAAGGGCAGATGCGCATACTGGGGCAAAGGATACCCAAGGGCTTGGGCAATGAAGACCTGCCGGGGTGTATTCGACAAATGTTCCTCCGCTCGAATCACATGGGTAATCCGAAACTCATAGTCATCCACCACGCTGGCCAAATGATACAGGCAGGTACCGTCAGCCCGTTGGATGACATGATCTTGCTCCTGTGCCCAGTCAAACTCCACCGGACCACGAATCAGATCCTGAATCACGAGTTTGCCCTGCCGCGGCATCTTCAACCGAACTACCGCCTGCCGCCCTTGGGCCTCAAATCGGCGCGCATCGTCTGGGGTTTCGGCCATCCAACGTCGGCTATAGACGAAGGGGCGGTTTTCCCGCTGGGCTGCTTCCCGCTCCGCCTGCAACTCCTCGGGCCGAGCATAGTCCCGGTAGGCCGCCCCAACAGCCAACAGGCGCTGCACCGCCTTCTGGTAAATTTCCAATCGCTGCGATTGATAATACGGCGCATACGGCCCGCCGACATCCGGTCCCTCATCCCAGTCAATGCCCAGCCAACGCAAACCCTCCAAAATCGGGCGCAGCGCCTCTTCCACATGCCGCTGTTGATCTGTATCGTCGATCCGCAAAACAAATTGGCCGCCATGCTGACGGGTAAACAGCCAGTTAAATAGCGCCGTACGCACCCCGCCAATATGCAAATATCCGGTCGGACTCGGTGCAAAACGCGTTCGGACCATCTTCCGGTTCCCTCCTGGGGTTCGCATCTTTTCTTAGTGTACCATTTCGGACATCCAGAACCATCCGCTCTCCCGCCAAAGAAGCCAAACCTCCCACGTGCCAACCTCTTTTGGCCATCATCTGTGTTATTTTGCCTTCCTTCGAAGCATCCAACCCCTGCCGCCAAGCCAACAAGCCCCTTAATCCCTCCAGAAGAGAAAAAAATAAGGCTAGGCCATTCTAGGAAAAAATGGCTCCGGGGCAGAAGTCCCCCAATTCATTCGGGGGAATACCATTTTAGGCCCAAAGAAGCCTTATTGCGAAGAGCGGGCAGAGGTTTGGGCTACTTTGCTGGTTACCGGCAAATAGCCGTACAGCGTTTCCTGACCCCGCAGAACATAGAATTTCACCGGGCTGATTCGTGCCAGATCAGGCCGCTGGAGTACATACAGGACATTTTCCAGGGAAATGGTCTCCCAGATGTGCATGCCGACCAGCACATCGCCGGGCAGGATGCCTTGTTCGGCAGCAGGGCTATTGGGGCGCACGGCAGCCACCAGCAAACCTCCCCGATACCGGGTTTTATATTGCTGTTTGAAGGTTTCTGGTGGGATCGGCTTCAACTCTAGGCCCAAGGTTTCCCAGATGACCCCACTGGGGCCGCTATATCGGGGATGCGGCGCCAAAGCCACCGTCAGTTGTTGGGTCTGGCTGCCGCGCTGGATCAGCAACGGAACCTGCTGGCCCGGTTTTGCCTCTAGAAACATCCGGTAAAAGTCCAGCGCCAGGCGGATTTTTTCGCTGCCGACAGCCGTGATCCGATCCCCGGGTTGCACTCCTGCTTGAGCCGCCGGGCTGCCTTCCTCCACCGCTTCAACCCGAACCCCTTCTTGGCCGGGCAATTCAGCCACCTTCAGCCCATGCCATGCGTGCTGTTGGGTATATTCGGCCAGAAGGCGACTAGCAGCCTCCATGGCTTTATTGACTGGAATAGCAAATCCGATGCCCTGTGCCCCGGCTCGCACCGCCACATTAATGCCGATCATCTCCCCGTCTTCGTTGAGCAAGGGCCCGCCCGAATTGCCCGGATTGATGCTGGCATCGGTTTGAATGAGATCCTCATAAAATTGCGCTTCGGAAACTTGGACGGCCCGGTGCAGGGCGCTAATAATCCCTCGGGTTACCGTGTGCTCATAGCCGTAGGCATTGCCCACCGCAATCACGGTCTCCCCAGGCAAAAGTTCATCGGACCGACCAATCGGGATGACGGCCATCGGCGTGGGTGGATCGATTTTGATGATGGCTAGATCCGTTTCCGCATCCCGGGCGATCAGTTTGGCGATATAGCGGTTGCCGTCGGCCAGGGTAACCTGGATTTCCTTTACCCCGTCAATAACATGATGGTTGGTCAGGATATAGCCTCGGGGGTCAATGGCCACGCCGGTTCCCATGCCGTTGACCCGTCGGGCGCCTTCGACCCCATTGCCAGAGGCCTCGGACACCGGGAGCGTTTTTTCCCCCCGGATATTGACCACTGCTGGCCGGGCACGTTGGACTGCGCGAACGATAGGGGACAATCGGCTGGAGGAGGTTTCGGCAGCAAGGGCTTGCCATGCCACAGCCCAAACCCATATCCCAACCACCGCTACCCACCAGATCCGCATCTCAAAAGTAGAAACCTTCATGGCAGGTCGGCTACACGGAAGGAAGTAAGGGGTGTTATCGGTTCGCGGTAACCCCGAATAGTTTTTCGCCGGCCACCCCGGTACCCCCTGGGGATAGGCTACTAATCGGGATAGGAACGGGTCGGTAATTGGAAGGGGGATTCCCATACCACTAGTAGTAGTATCTGGTGGGATGCCCGGTCCACCCTACCCCTTCGGAGGGATAAACCGACACAGGCTTTGCCAAAAAACCATCCGGGAGGGAATAACTCCTTGGCTAGATCGGTCTTTCTCCCCCAATCCCTTCAAATCGATAGGTAATCCCTGCATAAATTGCCTGTTTTTTCAGGCTGACGGACGATCCTGGGCCTTCTCTTCCATAATTTGGATAATCTACAGAGATTAATAAATATAGAAAAAATAGACAAAACATTCTGGAGCCTCTCCTTCCCCCAGCCAGTCTTAGAGCAGCCCTTTGCCGGGGGAACCTCTGAAAAGAGCAGTTTTACCCTGCCCCAATCCGTAAGGCCCCTAAGAGAGTAAGTCTTTGTAACACTTTAGTGGGGATCAAAGCCGGGGGATGGTTAGCCCCCCATCCACTAGCAGCACCTGCCCGGGACTATACGGTAGATCGCCCCGAACCAGCATGGCCACTGCCCGACCCACATCCTCTGGTTGGCCCCATCGGGCCTCGACACAAAGTCCCTGGCCCAAAAGCCGATCGTATTTCGCCCGCACCGGCGCCGTCATATCCGTCTGAATAATGCCAGGCCGAACCTCATAAACCCGGATACCGAACTCGGCCAACCGAACCGCCCACAATTGGCTGGCCATCGCCAATCCAGCTTTGGAGATACAATATTCCCCCCGATTCACCGAAACCACCGTGGCCGAAATCGATCCAATATTGACAATGGTCCCTTGATAGCTGGGGTCCTCCTGACGCTGTCGGATCATCCAGTGGGCCACCTGTTGGGTAAGGAAATAGGGAGCTTTCAGATTGACGGCCAGGACCTGATCAAAACTTTCTTCGGTGGCTTCGAGCAGGTCGGCCCGGACGGTAGGGGCAATACCGGCATTGTTGACCAGCACATGCAGTCGGCCAAAGCGGTTTCGGACCTGCTGAACCAGTTTGGCCCGGTCGGGACCCTGAGCTACATCCGCTTGAAAATAGGCCACTTGCCTACCTAGTGCTTGCAGTCGGGCTACAACCTCCGCCACTGCTTCGGGCGGTCGAACCCCGCAGAGGGCCAAATCCAACCCTTCCCGAGCCAATGCCTCGGCAATACCGAAGCCAATCCCCCGGGTGCCACCGGTAATCAGAGCCACTTGACTGAGAGCCATTTGCTTGGTCTCCCAAAAAACTTGTCGAAACGTGGAGGAAATGGTCTTGTAAGCTCTTTTGATTAAAGGAGTTAGAACTTTTAACGAGTTTCCTGGCCTTTTGCGGCAACTGCATGCCTTTTGAACAACTAGTTGCCATTCGCAGGAAACAGAACGGTTTTCAGCAGGTACTGATAAAACATAAAACGCCATTCCGAGACACTTGTAAGTTAGAAGGTGTCCCGGATTGGCGTTGTAAGCAAGGGGGGCATCCCTAGGTTGGGAGCCAGTGGGCTAGACTGGCTCGATGCCCGGGCTGCGACCTAGTTACCTTCAGACAGAGGGTGGTACATCCAATAGCACCACATGCGCCCAGGGATGTGTGCACTGCCAGGTTTCCGGGCGGGACGTCCGCGCTGCGAGCGAAATTAGAACCGGAGTGCTTCCTCCAGGCCAAGCAATTCCCGAAGGCGATGCTCGATAATCTCTTCGCGGTGGGCTTGCCGGCGTTCAATGGTTTCCCGGAGCCGGCGGAGCTCTTCCTCCAGCCGACGCACCTCCAACAGCCGACGCTCCTGCCGGACCTCAAAGTGTTTGGCCACCAGGGATTCCAATTCCTTCCGGATATGCTGCTTTTCGGCATCCGGCGCCCGGCGATATTGCATGGCTAGCCGATGCGTTTGTTCTTCCAGTTCTTCATCGGCCCGAAGCAGTCGATACATTTCCGGATCAGCCCGTTGGAGGCGTTCCCAATCGGGCCGAGGAGGCATAGGCGGACCGGGCGGTCCTTCTGGTGGGCCCACCGGAGGCCGTTCTGGGCGACCGGGTCGCTCTGGCCGATCCGGTCGCTCTGGAACCCTTGGCCGATGCCCTTCTTCTCGTTCCCGGTCGAGTTTTCCCTCAGGCCGAGGCGGCCGATCCGGCTTTTCCCGAATGAGTCTCTCGGGCCGATCCGGACGCTCCTGCTGGCCCCGAGGTCGATCGGGTTCATCCCAAGCAGCCTTTTCCCGTGGACCGGAACGCTCCTTTTCCCAAACCGGAGGTTTTTCCGGCTTCTCCTTTAGGAACGGAGGCTTTTCCGGTTTTTCCTTTTCCCAAACCGGAGGCTTTTCCAGAGGAGGCTTTTCAGGTTTTCCTTTCTCCCAAAGCGGAGGCTTTTCCAGAGGAGGCTTTTCAGGTTTTCCTTTCTCCCAAAGCGGAGGCTTTTCCAGAGGAGGCTTTTCAGGTTTTCCTTTCTCCCAAAGCGGAGGCTTTTCCTTTTCCCAAATTGGGGGTTTGTCCGGTTTTTCTTTTACCACCGGCGGTTTATCCTTCGGATGCTCCTGTTGTTCGTCTGCCCATAGTCGGTCCGTGCTGAGCCAACCGGCCAATACCAACACCATCATCACCTTCAGCCACCAACTGTACCTCATCGCTCATGCCCTCCTGTGAAAAAAGGAAACTTCCAAAAATCCACTTACTTTCCCAAAAAACCTTAGACTTTTTCGGTCAGCAGTCCGTCTCTAGAGATCAGTCCGGTGCGGAGGACCCGGGGATTTGCTCAGGTTGGTTTTCTGATAACACCTCAGCCGAACGGAGCACCACGGCATTCCTGCGTAACCAGGACTCCAGGGATTTCGAAGGATTTCTGGTTCTGGACTCCCGCTTCCGCGGGAATGACACTCCGGTGTATTGTCCATAACAACAGGAACTGACTTCACTCAGCTGAAGTGTTACGTTTTCTGAAAACAATCGGTCGGTTACAGAGCCGCTTGGTCCAGCTCGGTTTGGATTTGTTGGATTTTTTGTCGGATGCCGGTGAAGGGGTCGTTTTGGAACAGTCCGTTGCCTTCGATCTGGCGGGAGACCTGGTGGATCGAAAGGATGGTTTGTTCCCACTGGTCATCCCAGGAAAGTGGTTGCGGATTGGCCGAAAGTTGGGAAGCGGGAACTTTCGCTGGCATAGGCGTCCGGACCACCGCTGATTCTTCTGGGGAACCCGACTGGCGCTCCGGGAGGCTGGAGGAGGGTTGGCTGTGGCTTGGCAAAAATAGCAAGCTCCGGGCAGCTTTGTCTGCGGTCTGGGAGCTGTTTGATGCCAGGCCCGATGGCGTGGCTGGCCCTGCTGGCCGGTGGGCCACCGAGCAGAGCAGCAGTGCGCCGCCTACCAAGACAAAGCCGATCCCCGCCGTTACCATGGCCCACCGGACCCACCCACTGGCGGAAATGCGCCGGACAGAGCCCGCTTGGCGCCAGCCTGGGCTGACCGACGGCCCCGCCAAACATTCCGAAGGCAGTTTCCAAGCCGGGTCGGGCCAGCTCTGTTCTGCCGAGTCCAACAGTCGGCCAAAGGTTTGCCAAACCGCTTGCCACTGGGCTACTTCGGCGTCCAACGCCTCTGGGAGGACTTCTGCCTGCCCCGCCGGTTGGCTGCTGGGTGGTACACCACCGGAAGCACCCGAAGCCGTAGCTGCTTCTAGCCTTTTCTGAAGGTCTTCCATAGACGCCTTCCTCAGGACATACTACTACCCCGGTTGCAGACCGCCGATTCGCACAGCCCCCGAGGGATTCTCCCAGGGCAAGCTTAGGATATTTTCTTCTTTAGGATTTTCCGTAATTTTTCCAATCCTCGATGGCAATGGCTAAGCACCGTATTTAACGGAGTCTGCATGATTTGGGCGATTTCCGCAAAACTCATCTGGCCGTAATACCGCAAAAGCAGGACCCGGCGCTGGGCCGGGCAAAGCGCTTCTAAAGCTTGGTTTAACTGGTTGGCCGCTTCGTGGGCTATCGCACGGCCGACCGGATCCTGGTCCGTTTGGGCTGGGTGATTCCGGAGCCTCTCCTCCCGCTCGGGTAGCGTTTTCTCTCGGCTACTGCGGCGGGCCAAATCGCAGACCAATCGGTCCGCTATCCGTACCAAGTAGGCGCGCAACAAACCCTGCTCTGCATACCGGTCCCGGGCCTGCCAGGCACGGAGGAAAACCTCTTGGGCTAATTCGTCGGCCAAATCAGCACGCCGAACCTGGGCGAAGAGGTATCCCCGAACCGCTCGCCCATGCTCCCGGACCCAGGATGCAAAACGTTCTTGGTCGCTCGAGGGCTCCGGAGAAACAGACATTGCTATTTTCTTTAAACGTTCCCGATGCCCCAATTATTGCAGGCAAACAAGCAATTTCGCCCGTAAATAGCAAATGGAGGCTCATCCCCGGCATTTTTGGGTGGGCTAGGGAACCACGCAAGTGAACCGTTTCGCCGTCAAACAGAGGCTCTGGTTAGCCTATGGGCAAAGCCCCACCAGATGGGGAACATGAAGCATATAACAGCATAGGTTGGAAAGGAACCTGTCCGGGTTATAGCCGAAAGGGCAAGGCTTTGTCGGCAATGTCTTTTCGGCACCAAGCCCCGTCCCACCGGATGCATTTAACCGCTTGATAGGCATGGAGTTTTGCTTGCGCCACCGAATCGCCCAGGGCAGTAACCCCCAGCACCCGGCCGCCGGCGGTAATGATTTGGCCTTGTTCATTTAGGGCAGTGCCTGCGTGGAAGATTTTGGTGTTTGGCAGGTTGGCTGCCTCGTCCAACCCCCGAATGGGAAATCCTTTTTTATAGGCCCCTGGGTAGCCTGCACTGGCCATAACTACACAAACGGCTGGCCTGGGATCCCACCGAAGCGGTTCAATCCGATCCAGCCGACCTTCCACCGCTGCCAGCAGGACTTCCGCTAAATCGCTTTGCAAGCGGATCATCAACGGCTGGCACTCTGGATCGCCGAACCGGACATTATATTCCAAGACTTTGGGGCCTTGGCGGGTGATGATCAGACCGGCATACAAAACCCCTTGAAAAGGCCGACCCGCCCGATGCATGGCATGGACCGTGGGGACTAAAATATGTTCTTCAATCCAATGGAGCATGTCCGGAGGGACAACCGGGGTGGGGCTGTAGGCGCCCATGCCGCCGGTATTGGGGCCGCGGTCCCCGTCGTAGGCCGGTTTGTGGTCCTGAGCCGGGGGTAACGTAACCAACGTGCGGCCATCGGTAATCGCCAGAACACTAGCCTCTTCTCCATGAAGTCGCTCTTCCAATACGACCCGTTGGCCGGCGGCGCCAAATTCCGCCTCATTGCCCAGCCGTTCTAATGCCAGAATCGCCTGCTGCCGATTCTCGCAGACGAAGACTCCTTTGCCGGCAGCGAGGCCATCCGCCTTGACGACCACCGGCTCATCCTCCCTGGCGGTCAAAAACCGGATCGCCTCTTGCCGACTGGCAAAAGTATGGAACTCGGCAGTGGGGACGGCAGCAGATCGGAGCAAATGTTTACAGAAGATTTTACTGGACTCCAATTCGGCGGCCGCCTGGGTGGGACCGAAAATTTTTAGTCCCTCCTGGGTAAAAAGATCCACAATTCCGGCTGCCAACGGCGCCTCCGGACCGACCACCGTCAGATCGATCTTCTCCTGCTTCGCAAATCGAACGAGTCCAGCCAGATCGTCCGCCCGAATCGGCACATTTTCCGCATCTATTGCCGTACCGGCATTTCCGGGGGCCACAAAGACCCGATCGGCCAACGAACTTTGCCGAAGCTTCCATGCCAGCGCATGTTCCCGCCCGCCGCTGCCAACCACTAAAAACTTCATTTCTTCCTGCTCCTTGCCACCTGTTTTGGCTTCGGGAGGGCCAATCCTGCCGGTTCCGCCTTCGGCTGTCAAACCAGGGCTGGCTTTCCTGGGTGGAAAACCAGCCAGAACCCAGCCCTGGACACCGAAGGGGGGCAGAGCCGGGCCTATCAGACGTTCCTTGGTCGAAAACCGGCCCGCTCCCAGCACCAACCTCTATGAAACCAAAACTTCCATTGTAAAACCCGGCAGACGACTGTCAAACCCAGCGAGGAGGAATCAAAGGAGGGTTGAGCGGACTGGTAGGGGGCAGAAGAAGCAGAGGGCCGACGGAACTAGCCACAAAATATGCATATAAGTCGTGAGGGCCCGGTAGTTGTAGCTTAGTCTGTTAGACTGAGTTGCCTGCCAATCGTGCGAAATGCTTACCGCCTAACAGACGGTGCTCCGTACAAGCCAGGAGTGCGAAAAACCATGTAGCGCAGACGATGGCCTGGAAGGCCAATGGGAAGGCAGAGGCGATTTACCAATCGGGCAGAATATTCGGCCAGATTCCTTCTGCCAGCCTAGGGCAATCGTCTCCGATGAACAACTCGAACCATCGGGCAGAATATCTCGGGCGGCTTACTGTTTGGGCACGACGGCCCGTTCGCAGAGAGTCCGATTTGCCAAGCTGAAGCCGAACGACGAAAGCGGATTGATAAACGGCTTACAATCGGTATCGACATAGACGGTTACACGGACGGAACCGCCGAGGTCCTCCTTGACAACCTGGACGCAATCGGTGGGGTCTGTTCCGACCGTAAGGCAATGCGGGGCCAAGATTTGCTCGACAATACATTCGAGCGTTGGTTGGGAAGCGCCTTTAGCCGCCGCACGCGCAGCCACCGTGGCCGCATGGGTGACCGCCTGATGCACCGTCATCAAAATCCCAAATTGAATCGTGGCCAGGCAGACCAGGATCAAAATCGGCAAGACCAAGATCAACTCTACGGTCAGCGAACCCCGACGCCCAGCTCGTTTTGAGGTTTTCGTCATGGCAATGCCTCTTTTCGAGGGAGCCAAAGGAAATTGACTTCTGGAGTTTTTCCAATTGAGAGTCGGCCCACTACCGCCTGTGCTCTTTGCGATCATCGAACCACAACCTCTAATAGCCGTTTTTGAATTTGCAAAATTTCACTGACTACGTAAACGCCATTCGGAGTTTATGGGCATATGAACTTATCAACATGGATGAGGCGTGGTTGGTTGGCTCCACATTCATACATTGCTGTAACATGGACTGTTACATATCCTTTTGGGAAATTGGATCCTAAAATGGTGCTCCATAGCGTCGCCACAGGCACGATAGCCTGGGCACGGACTGCATGATGTCTCCGCGGGGAAGCCAAACAATCCGGGCTGAGGGAAGCGTCGAAAATCAGCCCATTAGGACATTGGGGATCATCGGGATCCTGGTACACCGAACCGAAAATTAAATTGCCCGAGGGAGGAACCGGCGGCGAGCCTCCTGGATCAGGTTTGCCTACACAGCAATACTCATTAGCATTGGGATTGCTAGGAGAGGGACTGGGGTGGAGGTTGTCGTCGATAACGAGCGGTTGGCCTCGGACCGTGTTGGCTGCCGCATAAGCTACGCCTACGGCCCGCGGACCGGCTGTCGGATGCGGCGAGGAAGAAGGATTTTCCACCCACTCTTTGACGGCGGCCAGGGCGGCTGCCTCCAGGGCGTTTTCCAACTCCACACGTGCCAACCACAGGTTGGCCACATTAACCACCAGGCCCAACAGAACCAAAAACACCGGCACAAAAAGCAAAAGCCAAAACGTGGCTATCCCACGCCGGGCGATGCACCCTCGGACTGTGCGGTTTGGCACAACCATATCCCTCCCCGTGGTTGATGAACCCAAAAGAAATCTTGTTGCCTGGCTACAGTTCATACCGAAACACCGTGGTAAATGCGGTGGTCTTGCCCGTTAGGTCAAAACCAAAGACCTTCAGCACGTTCGGCATCAATTCGGTCAGCGGCACACAGACCGAAAGCCGAACATAATAAGTTCCCGAATAAGGCGGCGAAGGAAGCGAACTGGTGGGACAGCAGGTACAGCCACCTCCTGAACAGAAAGGACACCCACCAGGCGGTTCCCAAAGCACCCCACCGCCGTTCACATTATGTTCTAGACGAATACAAAACTGGGTAATCCCGGCCGATTGCAGCTCTGCCTGCACGGCTGAGACTACCCCGGGAGGCACCGTAGCATATGAAGAGAGGTTGGGAGTTTGGGCGGCTTGTTCGGCGCCGATTCGGCTTGCCAGGGCCACATGCTGCATCCGCACATGGTACAGGCCAAACTGCACTACCGCCACCAGCAAGATCAAAAAGATCGGCAACGTTATGATCAGTTCGACCGTTAATCCGCCCCGGCGATTGTTGGATCGCCTACAAGAAGGCAAGACAGATACCAGGGGTTCCCTTGTTTGCTTCCACACCATAGGCCGGTTTGGTGGGGGGCAGCCCCCAAGGCAACCATTCCTCACCCGAAACTCTTGGAAATCTATGTTCATCTTGGAACCCTATTGCCGACAGAAGCTATCCCCACAGGAACCGCATTGGCGGAGATCCACTTTTTCGATGGCTTGAAGCAGTTGAGTATATTCCTGGACCAAGGCGTTCCGTACCACCCAAGCTCCGCTCACAAGGCCTAGGCCAAATACAATGACCAAAATGATCCATTCGACGGTAGCCATGCCACGACGTCGTCGGACTCGAGGAACAGCGTTCATTGTTGGGGCCTCTGGAAAAAGGCGTCAAAAATCCCCCGGAAGGGGCTTGGTTTTGCACGTGTTAAAAAGATTTCCAACCGGGTCTGGTTCTGGTTTGCCTGGCAGTGCGAGGGAAGTAGGACTTCTCGAAGGGGCTAACCGCGCATTTGGGGGCAATGATTCCCCCAGGCATTTCGAAGAAAGTGCGCCCCACGGGAATTCCTTGCATATCTTGTGCCGGGCTGGCAGGAGGGGAGGTGGTTGTGGGCCCAGGGGTGGCGATGAAGGTACCTTTGTTTAGGAAGTATCCCCTCTTTGTGGGAGATTAAATATAGTAAGAGTGGGGTAGATTGCTTAGCGAAGCAACTTCTTTAGAGCTCAGGAGGCCTACCATGGGCTGGTTATTCGGGGCCTTTTAGGCTTCAAGAGAGATGGCAAGCCCCTATATCTAGTGGCAGAATCCCACCCACAAGTGGTATCATCCCCTGCCCACACAATGTTTTAGGGGAAGGAGGATTTTCAGGGGTGGGGTTTAGCCAAAGGGTTTTTAACAACAGAAGCCCCCAGGAAAGTGTTTATAAACCGAAACACAGTGCTGGGTGGGTGTCTCCCAAACCATACAGAGCAAGCCCCTCCTCTAGGGGGAGGTTGGCCGGCACTGGCCTCATTCAGAGGCTGTCTGGATCAACGGAAAAGCCCATACCCCAGAAGCAACGTGCCTGGAAGGAGCCGACCGCCATGTAGAACAGAGCCGTGGCTCAATGCAAAAAGCCCCCGCCTCAAGCAAAGCCAGGATCCCCAGAAAGCAAATATGCTGCAGAAAACGAGCAAATTATGGTCCCGAAAAACAGCAACCCCCGGGGTACCGGGTGGGTCCTCCGGGGCAATCACCATCCGCAAATCACGAAGCCTCAATCCGCAAGATGTGGCCTGTGGATCGGGGCGGTCCTAGGCCGGATTATATCACTCTGGGAATTGGGCTTCGACGGCATGCGCCCGGTAGATCGGCATGTGGCGGTAATAGACTTCTAGGATCATGGTGGCCATGGCGGTGCAGTAGAGCCGACCGGCCAGTTCCGTGCCATGTTCGCCGGTAAAGAACCAACTGCCTTCCTCATGGCCCTGTTTGGCCTGGGTTTGGATGAGGCTATCCCGCATCTTGACATTCCATTTATCCCACAACTCGCCCTCCCAATGGCGTAGGACTTGAGTGGCGTAGTAGTTGTAGTACATGTTGGCGGTACCGGCGCCGGGATTAATATTTGGCCCGTGATTGCTCAGCCATTGCACTCCCCGCTCCAGCGCCGGCGTTTCCCTCTTCCAGCCGAGCATCATCCGAGACAACAGTCCAATGGCCGTAGTGGCCGCCCCAGCGCCGGGATCGGTATAACCGTAGTTGGCACCACTGTTAGTTTGGACGCTGTCTAAGAATTGGACAGCTTTTCTCACTGTAATCGGCGGAACCTGCAAGTAGGCTAGATGGGCGCTTTTGAGGGCCATGATCTGCCAGCCGACCACGGAGGTATCGCCTTTCTGACGGGGTTCGTATCGCCAGCCGCCGCCCACGGGATCCTGGGCATAGGCAATAAAGTTGACGGCTAATTGGGCAGGTTCGTAAAGGTATTTATCCTTAGTCATTGCATAGGCTTCGCAGAGGGCAATGGCACAGATGCCATGGGAGTACATCCTTCCGCGTCCGCCCTCATAGAGGCTGCCGCCCTGTGGGCTCCGCTGCATCCGACTGACCAAAAACATTAAACCCCGTTTGACGTTTTCTTTGTATTTGCCTTCTCGATGGGTTTGGCCAGCGCCGAGAAACGGCAGAAGAGCCAGGCCGGTGGCAGCATTCCAGGCCTCGGTCTCGGTGCCAGGATTTCGGCATTTGCCTTGGCAACTGGGTGCCATCGCGTGGTTAAAATTCCAGCCGCCGTTAGGCATTTGATGCTCGGCTAACCATTTGAGGGCCTTAGCCACGGCCAGTTCGCTGGCTTCGTTGCCGCCGCCTGCCCGAAGCAATTGCCCTTTACCCTTGCCGCGGCCCTCCAATCCGGAACCAAAAAACGTGCCTCGGTGCGCAAGCAGATCGCTGCGCGGCACCTGCTGAAGGCCGAAATTTTCTAAGTCCACCTTCACGGTGGCTGCATCCAAATCATCCGACTTCGGCAGTTCCGGTACCTGTGTCGGGTCCGGGGCAATTACCACCGTATCCACCGGAGATTCCACGTTAATTTGTTCCAAAGGCTCCTCTCGAATTTCCTCTAGTTCTTCTACCTTGGTGGGGGGAGGGACAACAATGCGGCTTAAGCCGCTTCGATCCGGCTCTGGAATCACCCAAATGGCCAAGATGAGTAACAACACCATATGAAAGACCATGCTGATCAGCCAACTAGGCAGCAGTAAAAACAAACTGCCAAAGCTCCGAGAGGGGGGGGCTTCTTCGGCCATCGCCTGAGGTCCTGCGCCGGCAGAAGCAACTGCTTTCGCTGGCTGGGCTGGCCGAGCCGCACTGGCCACTGCTTGCCCCCCAGGCTTAGGCGTTCCGGCACTCGGCTTCGCTTTAGCGGGTTCGGGACTATCCGTAGCAGCTTTGGGAGCCTGCGGTTTGCCAGTCGAACTCCGACTCGAAGACACCCCACCTGGTTTAGCTCCTCCACCAGCCCCCTTGGAACCGCCGGTTCCTGCACTAGAGGGTTTATCTAGGTTCAGATCAGGCGGGGGTTGCTTTTCCGACTTGTTGCCAGAGGGCGTGTCAGCCATCGTTACCACTCCTTCCAACAAAACCTTCAAACCACCCTATCAGATTATATCCGCCCGAAAGTTCCCGGCCTATCCGAATGCTCTTCGGATAGTTTTGCCGGCTGCTATCCAGCACTCTTGTTTTAGTATACCCCGGTTGGCCCTTTTTTACCATTTGGGGGAAAAGAGAGTTGGAATAACTTCAGCCGAACGGCTGACCAAGGCATTCCTATGAAACCAGGACTCCAGTTTTTGTGTTAGTTTAGTTTTTGTGCTTTCTATTTGTTCTGGACTGCCGTTTGCACGCCAGGGAGACCCAAAGGTTTTCCTGGGATCCATCAGGCGGCTTCTTCATTCGGCTGAACTGTTCCCAGAGATTTATTCCCAAAGGTTCGTCCACATCCTTGTGTTCGACCCCCTCCCGAAGAATTATTCCCAGCAGCAGGAATCCGAGAAGCTTTCCAGAAGGCCTCGGCCAAAGGTGGGATGGGGGGTAGGAGCCCAGTGGGTGGGAAAAGTCCGAGCAATACCCCCACATAATAGGGTATCCAGATGCCCCACAAGAAGTATTTCCGAGGACTGCCAGCCGAATAAAACAGAAACTGCTCATCCCTGCAAAAGCCTTCCCATTCCGAAAGGCCAATCCACCGGGCGGAGAGAAGCTGCCCAGGCCCCACCACCTACCCGACACCGGGACCAACCCACTGCCTGGAGCCACTTTACCCATCGACCAGGAATTCGTCGCTTGGATCAAACTTCGGCAGGACGAAGTTCAGAATTTTCATCCGCCCCAAGCCCCGATGCACACATCCGGGCCGAATCACAATACACATGCCCGGTTTTACAGGAACGCTTTGGCCATCCAGTTCGATCTGTGCTCCGGGTTCACACTCCAGAATGTAATAGGTTTCCGTCAGACGCTGATGGTAGTGGGCCTTAGCTTCCGTGGTAATTTCCGTCCGATGTAATGTAGCTGGGTAGTCGGCCAGATTGGCCAATGCCCGTTGGGAAATCCCACAGGGACAACAGACCGCTGGTAGGTGATCAAAATCCACCAGATGATACCGCACTGGGGTAGGGTTTTCCGACTCCATAAGCAAGTTCCTTTTCCCTAGTTTTGTGGCTGTTGCGCTTGTCGGAATAGTTTACCTTGGTTTGTGCCCGAAGATCAGCCAGGGCCCCCGCAAAAGCAGAAGGGCTGGGGGTGAGCAAAAGCTTTTCAACGGATTTAGAGCCCTCAGCGAGGGTAGCCCGACTCCTGGAGGTTCCCCACCAACCGGCCCAAAAGGCCTTCCACGCACCTGGCAGCGCTGGGAGGGTACCGGATTTTACCGCCGCGAAGGAAAGCCCGTTCAGAAGGAGCTGCGAAGCAACTGGTCCCAGCGGCGCAAGTTTCGGAGAGCCTGAGCTACAAGCTCCGTGGGGTACCGGTCCAGACACCAGGGGTGCAGGCTTGGGTGGTACCCTGAGCTACACGGAATGCAACCCCAGAAAGGTGGCTCGGGACAGGGGCGGCATGGAAAGCTTTATCGGTTAGGAAAGAGATGCGAGCAAAACTTACCCCTACAATCGTTAAACTTTTCCCACTTTTCGCCGTAGGAAAAATTTGCCTAACAGAAGCCGTAAGTCTTTTGCAGAAAATCGCTTCGGTTCATTCAAGCCCTCTTGCCGCAAAAGCCGATACCCTAGTTGACCCCTTTGCTCACAAGCGCGTGCTTGTCGGGCACGCTGGAAGGGTGCGTCAGGAGAACCGGATCGGCGTTTATCGAGCCACGGAGCGGCTCGACGGCCCTGGCGCAAGGGATGGTCTGAACGGGTCAGTCCGATCTTTCCCCGGAGGCCTGCGGAAGCCTGCAGCTGCGGAAGAGTGGCTCCTTCTGCCCGGCTTCTGAGGGCGTGCGGGGAAGAACTCGTGATGGCCCAGTTCTCAGTTACAGGAGAGGTCGCTCAATGAAAGCGAAATTGGCACTTGGAGCGCTCCTAGTGAGCATGGCCCTAGCAAACCAGGTCTGGGCGGTGGAACTGCTGCCTGGTTTACGGGGTCTAAAAGGTGGTCCCTGCTATGAACCATGCGGGGAGCCGGTCAAATGTGCCGTGCCAGAACCCAAGGCATGTGAACCGGCTTGTGTGTCCTGTGAGGTCTCCTGCAAGCCAAAACATGACCTGCTGGCCGGCCTGAAACAACTGTTCCAAAGGAAATGCGATCCGTGTGCGGCCGCGGTGCCGGCCTGTGAACCAGTCAAATGCGCCGTGCCAGAACCTAAAGCCTGCGAGCCTTCCGAAGCCGCCTGCCCGCCGTGCAGGGAAAAACCGCTCAGAAAAGTCCTCTGCAAAATCTGCGAAGCGAAGGTCTGTGAACCCCCAGCCTGTGAGGCCAAGGCGGCCCAACCAGAGGCCTGTGAAGCAGCCTGCCCCGGCACCGTCAAATGCCGCCCCCAAGTGCTCTTGAAGATATTGCACACTCTGTTTGGTAAAAAAGGCTGCCACGAACTCGAGCAGTGCGATGTCTGTGGCTCTTCGGCCCCTGCGGCCCCCACGCCTGCAACACCCAAAGCCGCGGAACCCGCCCCCTTGCCCAAGGCCCCAAAACCCGATGCCGAGGCCCAATTGAATCCGCCTCGTAGCATCTCTCAAGCCAGCCGATCTCTGGCTCGTTACTAACCTTGCGGAGTCTCCAGGGGTCCTCTCCGCCTGAGCCTCGTGGGTTCGCACCAAGCCACTAACTCCCTTTGATCCCTAAGCAGGTCTGCCCGCTCAAACGGCCAGACCTGCTTTTTTTTCGCCCCTTCTGCCCGCTCATCCAAAGCAAACCAGACCTGGGCCGGTAAATCAGGAATAATGGGAATAGCGGCGCCCCATGGTCTCTGCGGGACGATGTCAGAACTTTCTGGGAGCAAAATCCAGACACCGATTGATGCAACATTGCTCCACAATTTTGCTTACGACTCACGGGCAACAATTTTCTTCCCCTTGAACCCCTCCCATTTTGCCCGCTCGCCGATAATTTCTTCAAATTTTTGTGCCGTTTTTTATAAATCATCTAAAGGATTTACATCTTGCTTAATTATAAAGGCTCCTTAATGTTTTTGAGTTTTGAACTTGTTACTCGAGTAGGGAACCTCTGAATAATTCAAAGGAGATATTTTTCACTATTTCGGAACCTTTGCCAACATCTCCAACATATAGTGGTGCTACTAACATTAGACTCAATATAATATAATGCCCAGCAATGGAAACCGATAGGCCAAGGAACGGATCGAAGATTCATAAAGTTCACGTGATGTTCAGGATTTTGCAGAGCTTCCCCCCTATCCTTGGCGGTGCGGGCCACCTGGCAGAAGCTAGTGCCTCTGGTGGCGTCTTACTATCCGAAAGAAGACCAGCCCCGCCGAGTGAGCCAAACCACTTTTGTAGATGCTGAAACTCTCTTTTCTCCAGATCTGGGTTGACCTGTCGGACCCCTAGACCGAAGAGGACCGGACACAACCCCGGCAGGGTGAGGAGGGTTCCTCCCCGCTGCGGGAGAGGGTGGCCTGCGAAGCAGGCAGGGTGAGGGGGACCGGACCGCCGCCTGGCCGGCAATGACCCTATCGGCAAGCCGTTTAAATGCCCAGTTCTTCTTTGACGGCCGAGAAAGCCTCCATGGCAAAATAGAGGTCGTCTTCCGTATGGGCGGCGGAGATCTGAACGCGGATGCGGGCTTTTCCTTGAGGCACCACCGGATAGGAAAATCCGATCACATAAACCCCGCGTTCCAGCAAGGCATCGGCCATCCGGTTGGCCAACACCGCATCGCCCAGCATGATGGGGACAATCGGATGCTCGCCGGGCAGGATGTGGAAGCCGCGCTCCGCCATGCCCTGCCGGAACAGCCGGGTATTGGCAGCTAATCGGTCCCGAAGTTCCGTAGATCGGCTGAGGATTTCCAAGGCTTTCAGGGCGGCGCCCAAGATCGGCGGGGGAACCGTGTTGGAGAATAGATAGGGTCGGCTCCGCTGGCGGAGCATTTGGATGATTTCGTGCCGTCCGCTTGTATAGCCGCCGCTTGCTCCGCCTAGGGCCTTTCCCAGGGTGCCGGTGATGACGTCCACTCGACCCATGACATCATGATGTTCATGCGTTCCTCTGCCCCAGCCTCCTAACACGCCCACCCCATGCGAATCGTCCACCATGACCAGAGCCTGGTATCGGTCGGCCAGTTCACAGATGTCCGGTAGGTTCGCGATAATTCCATCCATCGAAAATACCCCGTCGGTAACAATCACCCGAAACCGGGCGCTGCGGGCCTCTTGGAGTTTCGCTTCTAAATCGGCCATGTCGTTATTGCGATACCGGAACCGCTGGGCCTTGCACAGGCGAATGCCGTCGATGATGCTGGCGTGATTCAGCTCGTCCGAAACAATCGCATCTTCCGGACCAAAAAGCGTTTCAAAAAAGCCGGTGTTCGCATCAAAACAGGAAGAATAAAGGATAGTATCTTCGGTACCCAGAAACTCGGACAGCGCCTGTTCCATCTGCTTATGCAGCTGTTGGGTGCCGCAGATAAACCGGACCGAGGCCAGGCCGTAGCCCCAGCGGTCCAATGCCTCATGGGCGGCGGCTATGACTTCCGGATGGTTAGCCAGGCCCAGATAGTTATTGGCGCACATGTTCAGTACATCCGGCCGATCCAGCACCGCCACATGCGCCCGCTGCGGACTGCGCAGCACTCGTTCCGGCTTCCAAAGGCCAGCCGATCGAATCTCGGCCAACTGCCTCTGTAAATGCTCCCGCATCAATTCGAACATCGCCTTTACACTCCTGCCGCTGAAATTTCTGCCCCGCTGCGCCAAAAATCCGTTAACGACTTCATTATGGAGCGCGAATGCCGAAAAAAAAAGAAGGAGGCTTTTTGTTCTCTTCAATGGGCATGATGGGGAAAAGAGCCTCCGAGGGTGGCCTCCCAGCTCTGTGCGAAGCGGCAAACACTCAAAACGGAATCCGAACACTTAGTCACCAGACAGCGAACGGGCGCTGAGCTCGTGCACCGCATCGACGAGGGCTAAGACGTTTTCCACCGGGGTTTCTGGCAGTACGCCGTGGCCGAGGTTGAAGATGTGGCCTGGCCGGGCGCCGGCCTGCTGAAGAATCTCCTGGACTCGACGACGGATAAACGGCGGATCGGTCAGCAGGACCGCCGGATCGAGATTTCCTTGAATAGCTCGATCGTAGCCGATCTGACGCCAGGCCTGGTCGAGCCGAACCCGCCAATCCACGCCGATGACCTGTCCGCCGGCTTCCCGCACCAAGGGCAATAGGGCGGGATTGCCCGTGGTAAAATGCACCAGCGGAGCAGCCGGTTCGACTGCTTGGATGACCGCCCGGCTAAACGGGAGCACATACTGCCGATAGTCCTCAGGACTTAAGCAGCCTGCCCAGGTATCGAATAGTTGGACGGCTTGGACGCCGGCTTGAATTTGGGCAACAAGAAAATGGGCTACTGCTCGCCCCAGCCGATCCATTAGCGCGCGCCAAGCCCCCGGATCGGAATACATCAGTCTTTTCGTGTGCCGAAAATTACTGCCGCCGTGGCCTTCGACCAAGTAACTGGCCAAGGTAAACGGCGCCCCGGCAAACCCAATCAGCGGAATATGCTCCGGTAAGGCAGCCCGGGTCAAGCGAACCGCTTCCAGGACGAAGTGTAATGGCTCTAAGCAGTCCAATTCTCGGAGGCGATCGACATCTTGGCTGGTGCGAATCGGGTGGGCAAAGACCGGGCCTTCGCCTGCCGTGTATTCTACAGGGAATCCCATCGGTTCCAACAGCACCAGCAGATCGGAAAACAAAATGGCCGCATCCACCTTCAGCCGCTCCACCGTCTGAACCATAATCTCTGCACATAACCTGGGGGTCTTGCAGAGCTGCAAAAAAGGGATTTTATCTCGTAAGGCCCGATATGCTGGCAGGAATCGGCCAGCCTGACGCATCAGCCAAATGGGGGTATAAGGGGTCGGCTCTTTTCGGACCGCTTTCAGAAACACGCTTTGATCCCACGCCGCTGAAGTGGGCATAAAGTCCCTCCGGTGTGCAAAAGTTTCTTTTTCCTAACGCTTCCCAAGAGAATCATTCCCTTAGATGGTGGTAGTCTCTGCGCTGCTTCCCGAGGGGGCATCGTAATGCATATACATACATCCTAGCATCTTCTAGTAACAGCAGAACGTCAACTCCGACTGAATCCACCAGATTGAATTCGTCGCCTCGCTCGGGGCTTCGGCGGGCAGATTTGCAAGAAAATTACAAGGTTTTTGGAAATCAATCGAGAGTTTCTGCTGACTGATTTGACGGTTCAAGCCGATTTTTTAGGAAATTTTTGCGTCTCGGAAAAATTCTCGTGCAAAGCGAGATTTTTCGCTTGGTTGGCCTCTAAAATCCCGTTTCGAGTGAGTTCCAGCCAAGGATTGCCTTTTCGCTCAAAATCCGATAATTTCTCCTCCAAAGTTTTCCTTTCGCTCGTCGGATCGCTTTTGTTTCGCTGAAATTCCACAACTTCAAAATTCCCTTCAAGATACGCGTCAGTGAACCGGCGTATTTTTATTTTCGATTCCTCCATTTTCTTTTTGAGATTTTGAGCGAAAACGTCCGATGTTTGGCGATCTTCGTTTTCCCATTCTTTCAATTTATCCAAAAATCTAGCTCGCCAAACATCGGGCAAAGAAACTTTTTGACATTGCGCTTTTGTCTGCTCGGCTAATTTTTCTTCCCGCAAAAACCCCCTCGGCGAGCATTTTTGAATTTTGCTTTTATAGGTGCCATGGAAATAGACAAATTCCAGCCCGCTTTTTTCCTTGTTTTTCTGCGGTGATGGCGGAACCGCACTCTCCAGATTTAGCACAACCCAACAACGCCAAATCTTTTACTTTGGGCTTTTTGCGTGGTCTGCCGTTTTTTTCAATCCTTAAAATTTACTACGCATCACGTTTCTAGCATTAAAGAAGTCCTGAGCGTTAGCAAAGGATTTGGATAAGTGCCGTAAGGCACGAACCTTTTATGCTGTGTTAGGGGAAGTTGGGGCGTGTTATTCATCTGCAATGATTTATTTCTATTGTTAGATGAGCGATTTCGTCTATATTCCTCAATTTGTTTTTATATTCCTCAATTGAACATGGATTTTTAGCTACAAGGCTTATGATGCATGCATATTTGTTTTGTGCAACTCTCCAAAAATGCAAATCACTAATTTTACTATCACCATCGGATTCTATTATTTTTGTTATTTCTTTGATGAGAGGCGAGTCCATTTCTCTATCTAACAAAATTCCGGATGTATCTTTAATCAGCATAAAGGTCCACCTAAATATAAAAGCGGAACCAATCATTCCAACGAATGGGTCAAGCCAGTTCCAGTGATAATATTTCGCTCCGAGTAGTGCCAAAATGGCAAGTATAGACGTTAAAGCATCCGCAATAACATGAAGATATGCTGATTGTAGATTAAGATCCTTTTCATGGCGATGGTGATGCTCTTGGTCATTAGGATGATGCTGCTCAGGGTCATATTGCAGTATTAGTGCGCTGACTACATTTATTACGAAACCGGCTACCGCCACCATTAATGCATGGTCATAAATGATTTCCATTGGCTTGAAAATCCGTTCAATGGATACTCCTAAAACGAATAAGCCAACTATTCCTAAAAGAATGGCGCTTGTATAAGCTCCTAATATTTCGATTTTCCAAGTACCAAAAGCAAATCTTTTATCATTCGCATGTTTTCTCGCAAGAATGTATGCAATTAAAGAAACACTTAGGGCAGTTGCATGTGTACTCATATGCCATCCATCAGCAAATAGTGCCATAGAATTATAAATCCAACCAGCTACGATCTCAACCAACATGGTGGACAACGTTAAAAGAACAACAAAAAGTGTTCTTCGTTCGGCAGATTTTTTCTCTTGGCTGAAATAGTGATGATGTTGCCATCGGTGAATCTCCGTTAGATGCATAACTTATACCTTTCAAATGGTTTTTAGGAACCTCTGAATAATTCAAAGGAGATATTTTTGCACTATTCCGGAACCTCCGTCAATAGCCCCAACATATAGTAGCACTGCCAACATTAGACTCAATATATAGTGTCCAACAATGAGAACCAATAGGCAAAGGAATGTAT
>CALIRO010000025.1 GCA_938042245.1 uncultured Thermoguttaceae bacterium | reverse complement strand
GGCCAGGCTCCCTCATGAACTCTTCCACCTTCAGTCGCCGCTCCTCCTCCCCCACTCTTCCAGTGAGACACAGAACCTGCGCCTCAGCGGCCAGGGCTGCCTGGAGCTTTTCGGCGACGTACTCGGCAGTTTCCACGTAATAGCACCACACTACAGGGTGGAAGCCATCGCGGAGGAGGCCGCGGACGATCCGGATGCACTCGGCCAGCTTGTTGTCCTGGCCTTCCGAGATAGCGTCGGCCATGCGCTCCAGCTCCCGCAGCCGCCTCCGTTCGGCGTCCGTCAGGTCCGTCTCTGCCTGGCTCAAGAGCGGCGTGGGGATCTCGTCGGTGGGGAGGCGGCTGTCCGGCTCGTACACGAGCGAAGTGTCGTAGTCATCCTCGCCATCCGGCGGTTCCGGCCCTCTCCGCCGCCGTTCGAGGGCGGCCTTTGCCGCTCGGGGGCTCGACATAACACAGCGAAGCAAGGCTAAGGCACTCCACCACCGCATCCGCCGGCGGTGCTCTTGAAGCTCTTGGCCGCTGTGGACGATCCCCTGGCAGAACTCATAGACTTCTTCGAAAAGACGGTGGTACGCAGGTGAAAGAGCGTAAGTTGCGTCTTCCGGTTTCCGGTTTGGGAAACACTGCTCGGACTCCCAGTGCGCTTCGATGTCCTTCCGCGTTCGCTGCACAAAGTGCCGGGCGAGAACTTTTCGCCGGGATTCATCCAGGTGAGCAAGGTCCCACTTTTCGAACTCTGGGTTCAGCAGGCCGAGCAGGCGCTGGAAAGCTTCGGGGATGCCACTGTGGGGGGTAGCTGTGAGCAGGATCAGATGGCGTTCCCGGACCGCGCTCTGTTTCTGGGCCAGCTCGCGCACGAGCTCGTAGCGCAGGTGGCGCTCGCGGCCGTTGCCCAAGACAGCGCCATGGGCCTCGTCCACCACGATCAGCTCGGGCGCGTGCATAAGAAAGGTGTGCTTATTGCGCTCGTGCTTCACGAAGTCGATGCTGATGACCTGGACCGGGTAGTGCTCGTACACGGTGCGTTCCGGAGGCAGACGGCGCTCCAGCTGCCCGATGGTTCCCGAGCCGACCACCACCGCGTCCAGGTGAAACTTCTCCGAAAGCTCCTTCTGCCACTGGTCGCACAAGTAGGGCGGGCAGAGAACGGCAAACCGGCGAACCTCGCCCCGCTCCCACAGTTCCCGGACAATCAGACCCGCCTCGATGGTCTTACCCACGCCCACGTCGTCCGCGATGAGCATGCGGACGGGGTTCAAGCGCAAGGCCATCATGAGGGGCACCAGCTGGTAAGTCCGGGGGCGGACGGAGATACGGCCCAGCGAGCGGAAAGGCGTAGCCCCCTCTCGCAGCAACAGGCGTGCGGCCTGCCAGAGGAGGTGCACGCTTTGGGCGTCTGCCACGGAGCCCGCCGTAGGAAGCGGGAACTGGGATGGTGAGATTCGCTCCGTCGGGAAGGTGTAACCTAGAAGATTGCACAAGCGGCGATGGACGGCCACCGCGTCATCGCTCGTGCCCGTGAGCGGGCGAAGCAGCACCACGTCGTCCCGGTCTGCGAGTTGCACAACCCAGTCGCGGTTGCGAAAGCGAACGATGGATCCCTGACGAATCACAGTTGCCTCCCTTTTTACGGAGAACCAATGGGACGAGCGGCAACCGGTCCCGAAGCCCCGACAAGCAGGCACGGCTCACCCACGGCCGCGACACCTTTCGGCTCCCTCACGACCAGGTTCGCCGCTGTTAGCCATCGATCATAGGCTATTCTTACAAAGGCTACCAGTCGGAACCCTTCCTGAAGTTCCCGCTGCCACCGGAAAGCCAGGTTAGCCGGTACCACGATCAACGTCCGAGAAACGAGCCCTCGCAGTTTTAGTTCTTTCAACAGCAACCCCGCCATGATGGTCTTGCCGGCACCGGCGTCATCGGCCAACAAAAAGCGAATCCGCGACGCCGGAAGCAAGTATTGATAGACCGCCTCAAGCTGGTGCGGAAGCGGATCGACACGAGCGATCGAGAGGCAAAAATAGGGGTCATACTCATAGGCTAACCCCAACCTGAAGGCTTCCATCCCCAACCGAAAGCGGTGCGGGTCTCCGTCGAAGCTGGCCTCCGCAGGAATGATCTTTGCATCCCGGAGCTGGCTTCCAAAAAGCACCCGCTCGTAATATTGCCCCGTGCGCACCCCCACGGCGGCGATCTTGAAGCTTTCCCCTAGAGGTTGGACCATCAGCACACGCACCGGCTCCGGGAAAACAGGACTTTCCAGACACTCACCAGAGCGAATCGGGATATCGTGTTCCACCTGAGTAAGCTCCTTTTAGCTCGACCTGCCCACAACCCCAATCGCAATGGAGGTCAAATGCACCCAACCCGGAAAGCACCACCCTCGAGGCCAAACCTGCCAGAGATTTTCACGCAGAATCGAACGAGGAGAAGCTGAGAGTCTCTCCATCCCGCAAAGACAGAGACCTTGCTTCCCGGCAAGAGATAGGAATACGCATGGCCAGAGACTGCTCACTTCCTTTCCCTTGGACTCCCGACCACCCTGCCGAAACCCCTGTAGATAAACCTCCGATACTTTCCTATTTTAGCCGCAATGCGCCTAGTCGCGCTTAGGTCCGCTAAAACGGGGCATTTTACTCCGGGCAGTCGAAAAGCACGCCGGGACACCACGCAACGGACGGCTTTTCGCAATCCGTTAGTGTGGTCAGCGATGGGTTAATCGAAAAGGATACGGCGTTTCAGTACTGCAGCTTATCCTCTGAGATTGCACTCTACGCACTGACAAGTGGCAGATATGTTAAGCCGGCAGATCTGTTACGTGCGCAGTGAATACCCGCCTGGTTTCAAGGCCGCTTCGGGCGAATATCGGCCGGTTCCTGGAAGCAGTTCCGCCAAGAGCGCTTTTCGGAGTCGTAGGCGTTCACCATCCACACCGGCCGCCCTTCCGCGTCCTTGCCCCGCCAAACGGCAAAGAGTAAACCACCTCACTCTAACCGTTACTCAATCTGCCAGGCCATAGGAGACCTCCACTTCTAAACCTTCGGCACACCACCTTGACCACCCCTTTCCTCACCGAGTGTGCCGGATTCTGTGCCACCGGCCTCCGGCGTTGTGTCATAAGTATCGGAAGAGTTGTCAGTTACAGAGTCCGATTCGAGTCCCGTGCCCTCCACTAATTCCCCATAATCCCCAGTAGGAGTGGAGGCATAAAAGATAACTTCTCTGAGGGGATTTTCCCCTCTAGGGGGTGTACCCAACCGAAGATTCGTATTCTTTACCCTCCGGCTACGGTAATTCCAACCTCTTACGAGGGTGGATGTTTGGTTTTTCAGACCCGAAAAATCCAGAGTTTCCATTCCGACTCCTCCAGGGGCCTTTTCTTCTAAGGGAAAACCAGCAGATTTTATAAAGCCCCCCAAAGTTCCCACCCGTTTTGGGTACCTTTCTGAGGAAGATTTGGGATCTGGATGGAGAAGCTAAGCCACTGAGTTGCAAGCCTTTAGAGGGAGTAGAGGCGGCCAGCCGAGATGGCACAGAGGTAGGGTTCAGGTGGTTAGGCATTCATCGGTCGGAAGAACCCCCCACAGATGGGGTATAGAGAGCACGCATCTATGCTTCTAAAGGATCTCTCGCAGAGTATGCCAGCTCATATAGGCCAAGATGGCCGCTGCGATCAAAAAACCCACATCTGCTACCACACCCGCAGACTGTCCAAACGGAATCCCCAGCAAAGCATCCAATCCGAACATCACCAGCATAAGCACAGCCACAGCCATGCCGAGGATGGCCAAAGCTTTTGGCATCGAAGCAGTTCCTACCACGGCAGTCGTATGTCCCATCGAAAACCCAGACTCGATACTATCATAGCACAGTCCCTAATAGCCTATGCAACCTAAAACGGATTGCAAGGGGTAGGGAAATAATTTATGTAGTTTATCTATCTCTTTCAATCTGTGTATTTACTCCCAACTGCCTTTCCGAAAAGTTCGGCAAAGCCGTAAGATTTTGCTCCACGCAAAACCATCTTCTTCCTTTGCTCCGCCGAGCCCACCTACCGAAGCGAGCAAGGGAGGGGAACCCTTCGAGTGCTTACCTCGCCACAGAAAAGCGGAAGGACTAACACTTCAGCCGAATGGTGTACCAAGCTATTCCTGTATTCCTGCGTAAGCAGGAATCCAGGTTTTTCGAAGGATTTCTGCTCTCTGGATCCCCGCTTTCGCGGCAGGGACACCCAAAGGCTTTCCCTGGCTGAACCAGGGAACTTTTTCATTTGGCTGAACGGTTACGGGATGGAGAGGCACAGGGTTGAACTCGAGGAGGAAGCTTCTGAAAATTGCCGGCGTGTGATCCGGAAGATTTGTGGGACCAGATCTTCACCCTCCTGCAAGGGCCCTTGCCTTCCCGGCTGGGTTCGCAAGGCTTCTTTCCTCAGCCAGCCTTCGGCTACAATGGATCCTTCCGCTCCGAACCAATAGGCTAGAAGGGGGGCACAGCCTGAAAAAAATTGGGAACAGTTTGGCTAGGAGGGAACTGACGGATAGAGAAGCATTTTTCTGAAGGAGTTTTGATATGTGCAGATGCAATCGACGGGAGTTTTTCCGGCAGGCGGCGGGCGGGGGGGCCTGGATGGCTGCCTCCAGCATCCTCAAAAGTTCACAAAGTGCTCACGAGCGGATTCGGGTGGCTGTGGTGGGGCTGGGGGGCAGAGGTCGGCATAGCCTGTGTGGAGCCATCTATCAGTTGGCCAAAGAAGAAAATGTGGAAATTGCCGGACTGAGCGATTGCGACCGGCGTCGGATGGAGGCGGCCGCCAAAGAAGTCGAACAACGGTTGAGCGTTCGACCTCGGTTGGAAGTGGATATGCGTCGGCTGCTGGAGGATAAAAGCATCCATGCGGTCATGATCGCCACGCCCAACCATTGGCACGCCCTGCAGACCATCTGGGCTTGCCAGGCAGGAAAAGATGTTTATGTAGAAAAACCGGCCTCGCACAATGTGCTGGAAGGCCGAAAGATGGTCGAAGCCGCTCGGAAATACCGCTGTATGGTCCAGGTGGGCACCCAATGCCGATCCAGTCCCAAAATCCGTGAAGGCATTGCCAAACTGCACCAGGGCGTCATTGGCCGGGTCTATATGGCCCGGGGGATCGCCTTTAAACTTCGCTCCGGGGGCAAAAACGCCTTCGGCCCTGTGCCGGAAGGCTTGAATTGGGACCTTTGGCTGGGACCTGCGCCGGAATCGCCATATAATCAATTGGCCATCACCCGATGGCGATTCCTGAAAGCCTACGGCAACGGGGAGCTAGGCGACCAGGGCGTCCATCAGGTGGATGTCATTCGATGGGGGCTTCGGTTGGATCAGCATCCGGTGCGGATTCAATCCATGGGTGCTAATAACTTTCGCCCTGCCAGTGACGAAGACACTCCTGGCCAGCAGACGATGACCGCCAAGTTCGCCGGCAAAGACGAAGGCCGGGATCTGTTGGTGCATTTTGAAACCCGAGACGGGTTTACTAATGAGGAAGCAGGCATGGGCATTAAGTATCCTTTTGTTGACCATCGTAATGTCTGCGGAGTGATTTTTTTCGGCACAGAAGGTTATATGATCATCCCGGATTATTCCAGTTATTACACGTTTCTGGGACCGAACCGGGAGCCTGGCCCACACGACAGTGTGCCTGGAAGTCCGATGATGGACGCAGACCATGTTCGGAATTGGCTGCAGGCGATTCGCTCCCGACGCCAGGAGGAGCTTAGCGCAGACATCGAACAGGGGCATTTGTCGGCGGCTGTCTGCCATCTGGCCAACATCGCCTGCAGCTTGGAACGGACTTTACAATTCGATCCGGTGTCGGAAAAGTTCGTCGACGATCCGGAGGCAGACAAACTTCTCAGCCGACAGTACCGGCCCCCGTACCTATTGCCTGAACAAGTCTAACCGGTTTAAAGTTTGCAAATCCCCAGTAAGCCCTCCCATGAGGTATCTACCCAAGTCTAACCGTTTGAGGCCGGCTGGGTTCTGCTTGGGACAAAAAGGCTCTCCTATGGCCGCCCTAAAAGGTTGCCTGGGAACTTTCCCAAAAGGCTTTTCGCCACATTTTCACTCCTAGGCCACCATTCCGGAAAAAAAGATACCTGGCTCTAGCGATGATTGTCGAAGAAAGGTAAAATAATAAAGATAATCTCTAAGCCGAATGGCACAATCTGCCTGAGCACCCAGGAAACCGGGGTTTTGCCAGGGCGTTACGTTTTCTGTAACCCTGCGAAAGCGGGCATGATAACCGGAACATTCCTCGGAAGAGGCAGGAGGTTGTTTATTCGGCTGAGGTGGTTCGATAAGATATCTTGCAATCTTCCCACCTTGCAGAGACAGCGGCCTGCAAAAGCCTGTCTGGAGCGCTGGGAATTTTGTCTACAACAAACAGGGGAGTGCTTTTTACAGGTGATTGGCAAAGAAAGTCTTTTGCGGTAGGAGGGCCTAGTTCTGAACGGCAACCGATACACCATTGGACTAGCCAGCGTGGTGATGCTGGTGGTTTTGCGGCTGAGCCTAGGATGCCATTTTTTGTACGAAGGCATCTGGAAGATTCGGCATGCGGAGGAGTTTTCGGCCAAGGGTTTTTTGCTTCAGGCCAAAGGGCCAATGGCGCCGTTATTCTATCGCATGGTCCCCGATGTGGACGGCCGAGTGCGTCTGCGGATCGAGCAGCGGCAGTTCGAGGAGGACGGCAAGAAGGTGGTGCGGTTCGTGTCGGCCTGCTACGTGGATAGTTGGCAGGAGACGATGGAACGGTTTACCAGTTTTTATCAGATGACGGCCGAGCAACAGGCCGAGGCCCAGAAACTGCTTCGACAATATCTGGATCTGATGGACCGATTCCTTCGGGACAACCAGAAAGAGATCGAGGGATATTTGCGGAGTTTGGAGGATTTTGAGGCCCGAGCGGGGGCGTCTGGCTCTGCCCGATTTGAAGAAGCCCGCCTTTGGGAGCAGCAGCGAAAGCTATGGGCGGAGGCGGCTCATTGGACCGGCCAAATGGACCAAATGGGTCAGCAATTTCATCTGGCCCTCTGGAAGATACTAGATGCCGAGCAGCGGGCCAAAGGCCAGGTGGGGTTGGTTCCACCTCCCCCGGATCGACTGCCAGTTCGGCTCCTTGGCATCCAGAGCTGGTCGGGGCTATTGGACAAGATGGTAACCTACAGTTTGACGGCCATTGGGATATGTTTGATGCTGGGTTTATGTACCCGATTGGCCGCGTTTGGAGGGGCGGCGTTTATGCTGATGATCTTGGCCACTCAGCCGCCTTGGCCCACCATTTATCCGCCGTTTCCCGAAGTGGTGGGCCACAGCCTTCTGGTGGACAAAAACTTCGTGGAAATGGTGGCCTTGCTGGTGGTGATGACCACGGGGGCAGGCCGATGGGCTGGCCTAGACGTTTTCCTGCGACGTTGGCTAGTGGAACCCTGGCAACGGCCGCATCCAGAAGTGCTGACCAAACCCACCTCTTAACTGGTCTGTCGGCTGGTAAAGCGGATCGGCTCTTGTGCTACCAGCTGCCTGCCAAAGCCAAAACAGCTGCAAAGCCAGATCCCAGGGGTGGTAAAAACCAAAAAAGCCAAGGCTAACCATTCCCTCAACATTCATAAAAAACCCAAAAGACCAAAAGACCATCGAAATGCAAAAGGCACACGACGATGTGGGATTTAACTGACAAGCAGCGAGAAGCGGGCAAGAAGGCGTTTGAAGAGGCGGTTCGGCAAACTCGCCGGGATTTTCTCAAACAAGCGGCGTTGGCCGGGGTGGTCAGCGGCGGCAGCCTGGGGGCGTTTTACTTCGGCTATCAGGCCACCCTGCCTCACCCGGTGCGAGTGGGCATTTTGGGTACCGGCGACGAAGGTTGTGTGCTGATCGGGGCGATCAATCCGGAATTTATCGAGGTGAAAGCCATCGCCGATCTTCGGCCTTATAACATCCACCGGGCCTTTGAGGGAGATTGGTACAGTGCGGATGCGTTGGCGGCTCGGCCGGGGCTTTTAGCCAAGTATGGGTGGAAAACCCGTCAGGAGGCGGAAAAACATGTGGCCGTCTTCCGAGACTACAATGAACTTTTGGAGGCGGCGGAGCAGTTGCGCCTGGAGGCGGTCATCATCGCCCTGCCGCTGCATCTGCACGCTCCGGCTGCGCTGAAGGCCATGGAACGTAGGTTACACGTGTTTACTGAAAAGCTGATGGCTCGCACCGTAGGCCAGTGTAAGGATATGGCGCGGCTATCCCGGCAAAAGGGATTGTATTTGGCCGTCGGCCATCAACGCCACTATAACATCCTGTACCAAGAGGCCGTCGATATGATCCGGCGAGGGCTTCTGGGCGATTTGCATTACATCCGTGCTCAGTGGCATCGGGGCAACCTGCCAGGGGCTGACAGTTGGGCCATGCCTCTGCCGCCCGGGGTGAAAGACCCAAAACAAGATCCCCAAGCCAATCGATTGGCCGAAGAACTGGAATCGTGGAAGCGTCGTCTGGCCGAGGCCAAACGCCGTGGCCAACTAAGCGAAATCCTGGAATGGGAGAAAAAAGTAGCCCAGAAAGAGGCCCAAATTGCCGACGCAGAACTGGCCAAGAAAGCCCAGCAATATGGCTACGAAGACAAGGTATATAAAGACGAGAAAGGAGAAGTGGTTTATTATCGGCCGGCGATCGAAGAGTTGATCCGATGGCGGTTGTGGGATCGGACTAGCGGGGGCTTAATGGCCGAGTTGGGAAGCCATCAATTGGATGCGGCCGGCATTTTCATTGCCGCTGCCCATGGGGGCGTCAAACAACTACCGCTTAATGTGGTGGCCTCGGCCACCAGGCCCCTTTTCCCCGCCGACCGAGAAATCGAAGACCATATCTGTTGCATCATTGAATTTCCGGCTCCCGGCTATGTGCCAGGCGATCCGATCCATGGACGCAAAAAGATTGCCGTCCAATATGCTTCGATCAATGGCAACGGATTTGGCGGCTACGGGGAGATTGTCTTTGGTACCGAAGGCACCCTGATTTTGGAACGGGAAAAGGAGTCGATGTTGTTTCGGCAAGGGGGCGAAACGCGGATCGGTGTGGGAGGCGGGGCAGGTCCTACGTTGGATACCCAGGCCAGCGGACCGGCCCAACGGGCCGAAGCCGGTGGCCTTACCCGCGAAGTAAGCCGGGGATATACCGAAGAACTGGAACACTGGGCCTGGTGCATCCGGAATCCGGCCCCGGAAAACCAGCCCCGATGTCATCCGGAAGTTGCCTTAGCCGATGCCGTCATTGCCCTGACGACCAATATGGCTGGTCGGGAAGGCCGACGCATCGTGTTTGAACCTGCTTGGTTCGACATCCACCGGGACGAAACACCCGAAGGAATTCCCCCCACTATTCGAGATGAAGGATAATGGGCGAGCAAAGAAATCTATACTAATGTTTCTGCAGGATAGGAAAGCGGCTATGTATCTAACCGATACGGCGAAAAAGATTGGTCAGGAGAACTTTTGTGCGGCAATTGCCCATCCGGCGATTCGCCAGGACTATGTGAAAAAGCAGGTGGAGCAGAAGCTGGCTTCTGGCCGAGGATTGGGGCCGTACTATTTCGGCTATGAACCGAAGCTTAAAGAGCCGCTCCGGGTAGGCATTCTGGGTACGGGCGACCAAGGCTGTGTGCTTATTGGGGCCTTGAACCCGGAATTTATCGAGGTGAAGGCCATTGCCGATATTCGGCCGTACAGTATTTATCGGGCCTTTCATGGCGATGTGTATAGTGCGGCAGCTCGAGCGGCCAGGCCGGGACTTTTGTCCAAATACGGCTGGAAAACCGAAGACCAAGCCCGAAAACATGTGAAAGTCTATGGTCCGTATCAGGAGCTATTGGCCGAGGCAAAACAGTTGGGCATTGAGGCGGTCATCATTGCGCTGCCGCTGCATCTGCATGCGCCGGCTGCGATTGCTGCCATGAAAGCCGGGCTCCATGTGCTGACGGAAAAACTGATGGCCCACACGGTGGCCCAATGCAAAGAGATGGCCCGGGTGGCCAAGCAAACCGGTCTGGTGCTGGCTGTCGGCCACCAACGCCACTATAACATTCTGTATGATCATGCCGTGGAGTTGATTCGCCGAGGGAGTTTGGGCGATTTGCATTACATCCGCGCCCAATGGCATCGGGCCAATCTGCCTGGCCGGGATAGTTGGAAGCAGCCCCTGCCGCCTGGAGCCAAAGACCTTAAAAAATATCCGGAAGAAAACCAATTAGCCGAGGAATTGGCCCAGTGGGAAGAACAGTATCGGAAAATGCAAGAGGAATTGAGTCGCCTTCAGCAAGATCCCAATCGGGCTAAACAAGCCGACGCCCAGCGCCGACGCATGGAGGAGTTTTTCCGCCGGCTTCAACAAAAACGGGCCCAGGTTGCTGACCGGGAGATCATCGACAAAGCGGCCGAGTACGGCTATCAAGAGCACATCGTGCGAGACGCAGCGGGCAACGTGGTCTATGAAGCACCGCCGATCGAGGAGCTGATCCGATGGCGGCTTTGGGATCGCACCGGCGGCGGCCTGATGGCCGAACTGGGAAGCCATCAGTTGGATGCCGCCAGCATCTTCGTGGCAGCAGCCCACGGCGGGCAGAAACAGTTGCCATTGTGTGTAATGGCCGCGGGCAATCGGCCCCTGTTTCCCCCAGACCGAGATATTGAGGATCATGTGTACTGCATGATCGAATTTCCAGCTCCCGGCTATGACCCAAAGGACCCCCATGGCCGGATGAAAAAAATCACCTACGCCTATGCCTCGATCAACGGCAACGGGTTTGGCGGCTACGGGGAGACCGTCTTCGGCACCCAGGGCACCCTGGCCATCGAAACCGAAAAAGAAGCCATGCTCTGGAAGACCCATTGGGTAGAAGACCATATTCGGTTGACGGCAGGCCAAGGCAAACAGTTCCAGTTAGACATCGTTCAACAAGCGGATCAGTGGGATAAGGAGGCGGCTGCTTTGGGTACATTGGCTACCTCCGTTGCCGGCCGGGGCTACACCGAACAGATCGAACATTGGGCCTGGTGCATTCGCAATCCCGCTCCGGAAAACCAGCCTCGCTGTAACGCCCAGGTGGCTCTGGCCGACGCCGTCATCGCCCTTACTGCCAACCTGGCTGCCCGACGGGCCGAAAAAGCCGACCATGACCCCCTGGCCGGACGCATCGAATTCAAACCCCAGTGGTTCGACCCAGATAGCGACGAAACCCCCGACGGCGAAAAACCCGATCTGTCCCGATACGGTTAATCCCTTCTGACGATCCAAATATTCAAAACTATCTGAAACACCCCTTCAGGTGTACCAATTGTTCGGTGGGTAACGCCGTCGGTTCGACAGCGCACCGGTCGTCACGTTGTCTGTTAGACGGCGTCAACTCAGTCTGGGCAGAGTAAGTTTCGTGACGCTGACGGCGAACTATCCAGGGGGCTGTTGCCTTTTGCCTGCCGGAAGGTAAAACAAAGACACAAAGAAAAGCATTCTCTTGTTCCCATCAGATAACGGTGGGGCAGAGGGGATTCTGGTAAGTTCATGGTCTTCAAGGAGCGAAAGGAGACAAGTCGTGGAAAAGTGGCCTATTGGAGTCTTTGCGAGTATTGATGCTGGTTTGGGGGTGAAGCTGGAGGTGGCGCATGAATTGGGGGTGCCGACCATCCACCTTCATGCTCCCCACAAGAAGACCCGGACTCCGGAGAATGCGGAGCGTTTTTTGGCCCGGCTTCGAGAACTAGGTATTACCATTACAGTGGTCTTCGGCGGTTTTGAGGGAGAAAGTTATGCGGACATACCGACGGTGCGGCGCACGGTGGGCTTGGTGCCGCCGGAAACACGGGCCGAGCGTACTCAAGAGATGAAGGAAATTGCGGATTTTGCCCGGCTGCTGGGCGTCGATGCGGTGGCGCTGCATATTGGGTTTGTGCCGGAGGATCCGGCGGATCCGCTTTATCCGGATGTGGTGCGGGTGGCGCAGGAGATTTGCGACCACTGTAAGCGGAACGGTCAGCGGCTGCATCTGGAGACCGGACAGGAAGCGCCGGATACGTTGCTGCGGTTTATTGCCGACGTGGGAAGAGATAATTTGTTTATTAATTTTGATCCGGCCAATATGATTCTTTATGGGACCGGTGAGCCGATTGCCGCATTAAAGAAGGTGGGACATTTGGTTCGCAGCGTGCATTGCAAGGATGCCGTTTGGGCGGCTCAGCCAGGCCAGCAGTGGGGCAAAGAAGTTCCCTTCGGCACCGGCGACGTCAATGCCGAGGCCTTCCTAAGGACGTTATACGAAATCGGCTACGATGGAGCACTCACGATCGAACGGGAAATCCCCCAAGAACCCGAACGCCAAAAGGCCGAGATCGGCCAGGCCGTCCGCTTGATCCAAGAGCTGAAAAAGAAGATTTTGGGTTAAAATCCATCGGGCGGTGGGAATGGGCCAGGAGTTTCTGTCTCCATCGGTTAGGTCCTAAAAGACCTAACACCTTAGCCAAGGAAAGCGAGCAACTGGCCTGGAGCAGAAGAACGCCTTGGAACAGAAGAAACCCCTGGAGCAGAAACCCGCCCTCCCGCAGAAGAATGCCCTGAAGTAGAAAAAGGCTTTGGAGCAGAAAAACCCCGTGCAGTAGACGAAACCCCTGGAGCAGAACAACGCCCTGCAGAAGAAGGCCCTGGAGGAGAAGAGCGCCTTAACGTCTCATTCCCGCGAAAGCGGGGATCCGGAAAAACCCATAGGGGTTCGGCTTCTGGATCCGCCGTTGGCTGGGATGATCCGGTTCGGTGGTTTTGCTGCGGCGATGTTTTTCCGCCCCGGCGGCACTGATACCAAACCTTTCTATAGAAAGATGCCCGATGGGTTCAATTTCGGTGGTGGTCCCTTATCAGTTAGACCCGCAGGAGGCGGTCCGGCGGATTCAATCTGCTCTGGCCGAGGCGCAGCGCAGCTACCTGGACCGCCTGGAGCAGTGGGACTTCCGATGGGCCGATCAAGTGCTCTCGTATCGGTTTCAGACGATGGGAGTTATGGTGGAGGGGACGCTTCGTGTGCAACCGACCCAGGTGGTAGTGGAGGCCGAATTGCCTGCTTCGGTATGGCTGTTCCGAGGAATGATCGAACGGCAGATTCAGCAGCGGCTTAGCGAACTGCTATCGTAACTCTCGGGCCAGAGCCTGCTGGCTCAAAGATTCCTTCAAACTCCCCCCGCAAACCCCACTGGTAGAGGGTGGTTGGAGGTGTGTTTGGAGAGGCGCGAAAATTCCTTCAAACTCCCCCAGTAAACCCTACTAAACCCGCGTAACCGATGGGCTAGAGCCTGTGGGGTCGAAGGGAGAGAGCGAATCGTTGGATCAGAAGGAGGGAGAGCCATGCAGGAGCACCGCTTCGATTCCCAGGAGCCGAGGTAATTTCCGAAGGTCTTTCCAGGACCAATTCAGTACGTCTAAGATGTTGGAATAATCGTCGGTCCAAAGGCGTTTTTCTGGATCCGGTTCCAGCAGTTCCCAGGAAGGATTCTGTTGGAGAGCTTTCAAGGCGGGGCAGGTGCGAGCCAGCACCACCCAGGTGGATCGGTACTTGCCTTCGGCCGATTCATCGTCGTCGTCGCAGACAAGGGCGGTCAGGCCGGCGTCGGCAGCCAAGTTCGCCAGCACTGGCTCCAGGTCCAGATGGCGGTTGGAGATGTGGACGGCCAAGAGGCCCTCCGGTTGGAGACAATGCAGATAGATGTCGATTGCCTGGCGGGTCAACAGATGCAGCGGAATAGAATCGGAACTGAAGGCGTCGATCAGCAAAAGATCGAATCGACCTGGAGGTTGCTTGGCCAGTTGCAACCGGGCGTCGCCCAGCACAATCTCTACATGGCCGTCCCGGCCCTGGCAGTCCGCCAGATAAGTAAACAACTTTGGGTTGGCGGCGATGGCTACTACGGCGGGATCGATCTCGAAGAAAGTAATCGTTCGGCCTGGCTGACCGTAGGCCGCTAGGGTTCCGGTGCCCAATCCGACCACACCCACCTCTTTCGGCAAGCCGAGTTCCAGCGACTCCATGGCTTGGAAGATCATGCCGACCGGACCGGTTGGATGATAATATGTCCATGCCTGCTCGCGATAGTCCGGATGAAAGGCTTGCATGCCATGGTTGGTCGTGCCGTGAAGCAACTGGTGAACTAGGTAGGGCTTTTGGGTCTCTGGATGATATCGTCGTTGCTGATAGACCCGCAAGACGCCGAAGAAACTCCGTTTGGCATACAGAGACGGTTGCCTATTCTCGCAGTAAAGCATACTCACAACAAATAGGGCGAACACACCCAAACCAAATCGAACTGGCCGACGTACCAAACATAGGGTGGCAATGGCCGCCAAGCCGAGAAATGTGGCCGTTGCCAACGCACCAGCTCCTATCCACGGTTGGACGCCTGCTGGCCAAAACTGCGCAAAGAAAGTGCGAAGCCATTGATGCTCTCGCAATTGTTGCGCCAACGTCCCAAACACCCCCAGCAGGAACATCGGGATGCCGAAGTCCCAAGCCCAGGTCATACCTCGGGGAGTGCCTTCGGCAGGCTGAGGACGTAGCAGACAGGCCGCTGCAATCATGAGCGGATATTCATATACCTGGGGAAAAATCTTCGGCGCCAGCAGGGCGTTAAACGCCCCCCCGAATACGCCTCCTAGGGCCATCCAGAGATAAAACTCGGTCAGGTATTGGGCCCCCGGGCGCCGAGCCGCCAACTCCCCATGACACACCAGAGCCGTCAAAAAGAAAAGCGTCAAATGAAGCCCAAAGACAAAGAGCAATTGCGTCGGATTGTGGACATCCGCCAAATAATAAGAAGCTGCCATGCCCACTACGACCACGGCATGGATCCGGAGGACCCACCGATGCGGCCGTAAGCCCCAGCGGGCAAACACGATCACAAAGGAAAGTAAATACAACGCCAACGGAATAACCCATAACAGCGGCACGGCCGCCACATCTGTGGTCATATAGGTGGTGACCCCCAAAAGCAAACTGGAGGGTGCAAAGGCCAGGGCCATCCACCAAAAACGGTCCATCCAGTCGGGCGGGGCCATGGCGGTCCGGGCGCCAGCAGCCCCCAGAACACCTGAATTGTCCGAGGGGCCGAGGCCCTGGGAACTGTCCGGATTTCCGGAAAGGTTCGGGGCGATTTTTCCGTTACCCAAAGACGCCGGGGGCGGGAGGGATTTTGCTCTTCGCCAGCTCCAGACAGCACATAACAAAATCAATACGGTTAAAAGAGCATATCCGGCGCTCCAGACCCAGGCTTGCTGTTGAAGGGTCCATCGTGGCTCCACAAAAAACGGATAGGCCAACAGTCCCCCCAAACTACCCACATTGCTAGCGGCATAAAGCCAGTAGGGGTCCTGGCTATTCCGCCCCCCTTGGGCGAACCAAGCCTGCAACATCGGTGAAACGCCAGAAAGGGCAAAAAACGGCAATCCCACCGAAACACTCAAGACCCCAAGCAACCAAAGGACCGGCCAATGTTCTGACGGAGGCAATGTCCAGCCGATCACCCCAATCGGCAATACCGCCCAAGCCAAAAGCATCAGCCCGTAATGCACCAAACTTTGCACACGGAAGCCCAACCTCTGAGAAGTCCAATGGGCATACGCATAACCGGCCAGCAAAACGGCTTGATAAAATACCATGCAAGTATTCCAGACCGCCGGCGCTCCGCCCAGAAGCGGCAAAACCATCTTGCCGAACATCGGCTGCACCATAAAAAGCAACCACGCACTGACCAAAAGAGTCAAAGGAAAAAGGAAACTGGCCATGGGTATTCCTTTGTTTCTATAAAACAATTCGGGAAATCACTCCGGAAGGACGGCAACAAGTCCTCCCTCCCCCAACGGGGGATCACCAACCTGCCTCGGCTTCTCCGCCATGCGCAAACAATCCTGAGTCTTCTGGAGACTCCTATTCGAAAGATCAGCATATTAGTATATTTTTGCTCACTGGCCTCAGGGAGTCGCCCCACTGCCCAGAACCCGTATGCACTCTCTTCGGAAAGCCCATGGGGGACGAGTTGCCATCGGCTCCTAGCCGATACGAGCCAAAGGAAAACCCCATATATACTCCGAAGGAATCCGGAGGAATCTTGCGGATCATGTTGACCGTGGCCTCAAAAGAATTTACCATAAAAAAGGGTGTAGGTTTTTAGGGATGAGGACAAAAGGAGCTAGCAATGAGTCTTGCCAGCCTATTCCGGTGGCATCGAAGTGTTCAGGCGCCGAAGCGGAGCAAGCCCCCCCGGAGGGAGTGCCGGTGGGATTGGGTGGCAGCGTTGGCCGGAGTGTTTTTCTGGGGGACTGTCTCATGGGGGTATGCCCAATCGTCGAAAGAACCGGCAACAATCCCCGCTCCAAAGGACCTGGCTCTGGAAACCCGGGATGGGGTCATCCTGCGGGCTACTTACTATCCTAGCTTATTGGGAAAAGAGGCCGTAGCCGTCCTCCTTCTGCATGATTTTGAGGGGAGCCGAGCTGATCTGTCGCCGCTCGCCTTGGTGCTTCAGCGTGCCGGCCATGCGGTGTTGACCTTGGACCTGCGAGGCCATGGCGAAAGCACCAGCCTAAAAGGTTCTGCCCGAACTTTAAGCACCAATCAACTGGGCAACGAGGATTTCCAATTGATGGTGAGCCAAGACATCGAACGGGCCAAACGTTTTTTAAGGGAAGAAAATAATGAAGGTCGACTCAATCTGGAGAAGCTTTGTGTGGTTGGGGTAGGCATGGGAGCCACCCTTGCCATGGAATGGGCTCGGTTGGATTGGAGTTGGCCGCCGTTGGTTACTTATAAACAAGGCCAGGACGTGAAAGCGCTGGTGCTCATTTCGCCGAAGTTCACTTTTCGGGGGCTGTCGGCTGCCAATCTGTTCAAACACCCCCAGGCCTCCCGGCGGATTTCTGCCCTCATTATCTTCGGGGAAGCAAAATCCGAAGCCCTTCAGGATGCCAAACGCATTCACGGCATGTTCGAGCGACTCCAACCAAAAGCGGAAAAACCCGAACACCGTACCTTGTTCTTTATCCCCCAAAAAACCAATCTCCAAGCAACCCGACTCATCGATGAAAAAAATCTCCGAGCCTTCAAGATTGATCAATTGGTGCTGAACTTTATTTATGCCCGGTTGGTAAATCAAGATTATCCTTGGACAGAACGCCGAGCCCCCTCTCCCTAAAAACACAGCCTTTGCCCCAGAAAAGGGGGTTCCGAAGATTCTTTCGGCAAGAAAACCAAGAGGGAGTGTGGGTTGGCTGGCCGGATGGTTGGCTTGACACGGTGGCACTCTAAAGAATTCCCTCTGGGGCCAGCACAGCGAGTTTCTCGAGTGGCAGAAAGCCGGTTTAATTTTCCGGAACAATTCCGCCAAACGGCGTCTTTTTCTTGTCATCTCCGTGAAAACGCCCGATCCAGGAAAAAACAGCCCCAGATTCTGCATTGCCGGCGGCGTGGGAAGGAGATAAGTGCGATCTCTCCCGAACAAAACCAGCACATTCATTCCAACCAAGGGAAATGTTACCTTTTCCCTATCTTGTTTATTTTGTGCCGTTAGAATTTCCCGTTTATTCCTCAAACTTTGCATCCGTTCTGCCGATACTCTCCGAGGCTATAACCTCCGCTCGAGGAGGCATCTCCGGCCCGTGGGCAAAGCCCCCCAGATGGCTATCCCGCCTGGTTCAGACCATTGGCTAGTTCAGAGCAGTTCATCCGGTCAAAAAATACCGTTGGCTCCTCCGGTCCGACAGAGGTAAACAGTTGCCGTTGACCAACCAGTGGGCTGTTTTCGTTTTGGCTAAGCTGGACTTTGGACAATTTTCGTAACTCCTTTTGTTTCCAATACTTACATAGAAAACCATATTGGTCTATACCATTTCCTAACCCCCGGTTTACACCAGATTCGGAGAATCCCTCTCCGGGTCAGCCTTCCCATTGCCAAAAATCGAGCGAACAGGAACAATAGCCAACCTCTACTTTTCCTTAGCAAATCTCGGGGAGGCCATCCGAGCATGAAATTCATCTTGATAGGCTTGATTGGTGGGGTCTTGCTCAGTGGATTTGCAGAAACCCTTTGGGCACAATCCCGCTCAATTCCGACACCTGTGCATCGTTTATCGCCTCCCGAACCAGTGTCTCAGGTTTCCAGGGCCGGACCTTCTGTTCTAATCAACTGGCCGATCGGACCGGGTTGTTGCTCTACGAACCAAGAAAGTGCTTCCCCTTGCGGGCTGCCAGGGGGACCCGAAGTTCCCGAGGGTAGCTTCCAACCAGGGCTATTGACCCCGTTATTCCTGCGGTTTTATCCATATGCCTGGACATTTTCTCCTAGCAGAGATTCCTTTGAGGGAGGCCGCCTCAGAAGTTCCGGTACCTGCCACCGCGGTTACTCCGGCGATCTGTACATGTGGATAATGCTTCCCAAACCATAAGAGCCTGCCACCTGCCTAACCGCGCAGATCGTCTTCCGGATAGGTGGAATCGTTCCGCCGAAACAAGCAACCTCTTATTCCTGCCCGAGCGGAAATACCGTTTTGGGGATCGATTTCGTCTCTCTGGATTCCCGCTTCCGCAGGAAGGGCACTCCGGGGCATTCTCCCTAAAAAACAGGGACCGCCGTCCCTCGGTTTATCTGGCACCCGGAAATTTATTTATAGGTGCCAGGGTTCGCGCATCGGTCGGCTTCGCAGAAGATTGGCCTGGTAGTCGTCCAAGAACTCTTCCCGCTCCGGGTCCCAGCGCAGTCGTCGGCCGGTCCAATGGGCAATGCAACCTAAATGGGATACGATGGTGGATCGGCAAGCCGATTCCACATTGCTGGCCGGCTCGCTGCGCAACCGGATGGCCTGCAACCAATTGAGATGGTGATTGTACAGGGGGCGATCTAGGGGGGATGTTTCGGTGTGCTGTTGGAGGATCTCCGTCGGATGAGCTACTAAATAGCCTTCCCGGCCTACATGAATCCAGCCCCGCTCGCCGACGTACAACGCTCCAAAAGGCTGAATTACGGTCTGCCCGTCCCACCCAGGCGGTATCTCCTGCTGCGCCGGGTTCAACCGCCCAGGCACTACCTGTAAGATGGCGCCGCTGGCATACCTGTAAGTCAATACAGGTACCTGGCCGGTCTCTGGTGGAACGATTTCTATCGGCCCTGAATGGTCCATTCCCAACGCCCACTGCACCACATCGAACGCATGGACGGCATTACTGGTCAGGTTGCCCCCGCCAAAATCCCGACAAAAATGCCAAGGCACTACTCCGTGCGGCCTGCCGTAGGGATGAAACCGATGATGATACGGTCGCCATGGCGCTGGGCCTAACCACAGATCCCAATCCAGGCCGTCCGGCACTGGCTCCGGGGGTAGGTTGACCTCCTCGCTCGTGCCGGGAAAGTTCACATAAACGGCCCGGATTTTGCCCAACGCCCCTTGACGGACCAATTCCGAGGCCCGCACAAATTCCGGTGTACTCCGCTGTTGGAAGCCTCCCTGGAAGACTCGGCCATACCGACGCACTACGTCGATCATCACCCGGGCCTCCTGGATGGTCAGCGAACAAGGCTTTTCGCAATAGATGTCTTTACCGGCTTTGGCAGCCAAGACGGTGGCCAAAGCGTGCCAACGGTCGCCTGTGGCAATCAGGACCGCATCCATATCTGGTCGGGCTAGCAGCTCTCGCAGATCATGGTAGGCAGCACAGCCTCGGTAGGTTCCGGAGGGCTGTTTGGCGGCATAGGTCTCCTGAACCATTCGCTGGGCGTCCAGCCGACGCCACCGGTCCACATCGCAAACGGCCAACACCTGCACCTCCGGAAGCGGAAGCAAGTACTGGAGATGCCCCCGGCCCATCGCTCCCAGCCCAATCAAACCAAGGGTAATCCGTTCGCTCGGCGGGAGAGTGTTTTGGGCTAATCCCAAGGCTTGGGCCGGGATAACCCACGGCGCCGCCACCAAACCTGCGGAAGCTCGCAAAAAGCCCCGTCGGCTCCACCGGCCTGTGAACTTCGATTCTCCGAGGCATGGCTTCTGGGTATCTCGATGGTACATCGTACACTCCTTGAAAGACTCGCAAAGCAGATCCACAGAGTTATCCGGAGAGCACGCCCAGGGAGGGATCTTGAGGAAATATCGGGAGGTCTTCTGGCCTGCCAAACCAGGAGCAATTTCCGCACCAGCTCAGGAATTTATCTTACCCTACCGGGAGGCAAAAAGATACAGCCGGACTGCTTCTAGCATTCCCACCAGTCCAAGTACTTCCCCTGATGCCTGGTTTCCTAGACGGCACGAGGGGGTTGAATTTGACTTTTTAAAAATATGACCTAGGTTCTTTAATAGAGGCGGTTGGTGTATGCCTCATCTGGAGCTTGTAGCTCTGGGAAGTTGCTTGTCTGGAGCCTTTTCTGGTTTGATTGTTTCCGGCAGGTCCTGACTGGACGTTTGTGCTCCGCCGGGTCCTTAACTCTTGTGAGGAGGAACTGCTATGAAGTCGCTCGCTCTGAAAGTGCGTCGTTTCCTGCAAAGTGAAGATGGCCCGACTGCGGTGGAATACGCCGTGATGCTGGCCTTGATCGTCATTGTGTGCCTGACGGCCATCCAGGCCATTGGCACCAATGCCAGCCAGACCTTCCAAAACATCGCGGACACTCTCCCGTCGGGCAAGTAATCCCCGGCGGAAACGATGCCCTCCTTGTCCTGCCTGGGGGTGAATCCCTCCCGGCGGGAACCGGCTGGAAGCCTTTTGGCCCCTCTGTGCTGCATTTGTCGGTGCAGAGGGGTTTTTATTGGCCCCGAAAAAACCCTTATCCCCGCTTCCCCTTGGGGATTTTCGGAGGAAGGCGGCCTTCTGGCAATGCCCCTTCCAAAGAAGGGCTATTGTGCATCTTTTAATCCTCCTTGGAGGAGATTTTTAACCTAGACTTGATAAAGGGATACATTCGGCTGCCAGGAGACTGCGCCATGCTTCCGGTCATGACGGCGGAAATGGTCCAAGGGACCGCCCAACTGCTAATCTATCTGATTAGCTTTGTGGGAGCGTTTTGGACCCTCCTGATGGCCGCCCGGGTATCGTAACCATACCCAGGTCTCAGTCATCTGGGCTACCCTACAAATGCCCAACGGGAGGCTAACCCGTTGGCTGATTCATCCGTCTGTTTGGAGAGGAACAAAGCCGTATGTTAGGAGCCATGTCGGATCCTTCGGCCCATGCTCCTTTGGTCATGGCCGTCAGTTGGATGTTGACGGTGGTTTTGGTGCTAGCGGCTGTAATTGACGGCTGGAAGCTGAAGGTGCCCAATTGGCTTACTTTTCCGCTGATTTTGTTGGGATGGGGCTGTAGTTGGGCGATGTTTGGCTGGTCGGGCTTATGGGCCAGCTTCCAAGGAACAGCGGTGGGCTTAGGGCTGTTGCTGCCTGCTTATGCCATCGGCGGCATGGGCGCCGGCGACGTGAAGCTGCTGGCTGGCGTGGGCGCCTGGTTGGGGATGACCGATACGTTGTGGGCCTTTGTGATCTCTGCGGTTGTAGGAGCGGTGTTAGCCGTGGGAATGGTCCTTTATCGAGGCGCTTGGAAGCACCATCAACAGCAGTTTATGGAAATTGTTCAGGAGATTTTGACGGTTCGGAATCCGGAGGAGTTGGCGGCTCGAGCAGCCGAGCGAAAACCCCAAATGCTGCTACTGCCCTATGGGATTCCGATTGCGATAGGGACGATTACCTATTTTGTGTATGGAGGGATGCTTCTATAGAGGGGTGTTAGAGGGGAGGGAATAGTTTATGAAATTAGCTAGTTTATGTAAATTTCCCATCGTTCCTGCCCAAAGAAAAAAGTTATCTTCCCCTTTCGGAGGGAACAAACGGAAATTGGAGAACCTTTACCGATTATGCCGAAAAAAACGATTGGGAGCGGCTGTAGTAGAACTGGCCGTCGTGCTCCCCCTATTTCTTTTATTGGTCTTAGGAATGATCGAATTCGGACGGATGCTCATGGTGCAACAGGTCCTGACCAATGCCTCTCGAGAGGGGGC
>CALIRO010000024.1 GCA_938042245.1 uncultured Thermoguttaceae bacterium | reverse complement strand
CTCCCCCGGTGGGAGAGGCCGGCTAGCCGACAGGTTGGCCGGGTGAGGGGGCGCCTGGAGTGCGGGCCTGCCGTCCGCCTGAATTCCCCCTCACCCCGCCGGGCTTGCGCCCGGCCTCCCCTCTCCCGCAGAGGGGAGAGGGGATTTTTCTGGAGTCCCCCTCACCCGAACCCTCTCCCGCTGCGGGCAGTGGGGACTTGTTTGCCTCTCCCCGCCGTGGGAGCATAAAGAGCATCCCCCCCAGGGCTTTTCCCCAGCGGCCATCAGCCGACAGCCCGATCCCAACCCTTGAAACATCCAAACAGCTTGCTCCAAGAACCATCAATCGAAAAAACGATTCCACGACCAGCCGGAAGAGCGGTTATTTTCGGTCCGGTTGGCTTTCTCTAGAGCCTCTTGGGTCTGGTTGGGTTTTAGAACGCGCTTGTCGTTCCTCCAAAACCATGCTGAGGCGCCGATCTGAATGCCGTAGTCATTGCCTGCGCAGTAATTATCAGTCAGGGTGGCGCCTCGGGAGTAACCATGAATCCTAATTCCTGAATCCCCATTTCCGATGCATCGATTGCCCTCAAGTTCTGCGTAGGCTGCTCCGCCCACGTAAATCCCATGTTGCTTATTATTTTGGCAGGTGTTTTTTCTGGCCGTGCCGGACTGCTGCCAAAGTAATGGATGCCAAACTGTCCGTTTTCCAGGCACTGGTTTTCTTCCAAGATGGGTTGAGCCTTTTCGCCCACGTAAATCCCATACTTCTTATTTTTTTGGCAGGTGTTTTTTCTGGCCGTACCGGAGCTGCTGCCAAAGTACACGATGCCGGAGTCTCCGTTTTTCAGGCACTGGTTTTCTTCCAAGATAGGTTGAGCCCTTTCGTTCACCTCAATCCCATGCGCCTTATTATTTTGGCAGGTGTTTTTTCTGGCCGTGCCGGAACTGTCGCCCAAGTAAGCAATGCCGCACAATTCGTTTTCGAAGCACTGGTTTTCTTCCAAGATAGGTTGAGCCTTTTCGCCCACCTCAATCCCATGCGCCTTATTCTTTTGGCAGGTGTTTTTTCTGGCCGTTCCGGAGCTGCTGCCCTCGTAACAGATGCCGGGCCCTTCGTTTTCCAGGCACTGGTTTTCTTCCAAGAGAGCCTGAGCCTGCGCGCCCACATAAATGCCGGATCGCTTATTTCCTTGGCAGGTGTTTTTTCTGGCGGTTCCGGAACTGCTGCCCTCGTAACAGATGCCGCGTCCTTCGTTTTCCAGGCACTGGTTTTCTTCCAAGATAGGTTGAGCCTTTTCGTCCACGTAAATCCCATGCCCCTTATTTTTTTGGCAGGTGTTTTTTCTGGCCGTACCGGAGCTGCTGCCAGAGTAATGGATGCCAAGCTGTCCGTTTCCCAGGCACTGGTTTTCTTCCAAGATGGGGTTGGCCTGATGGGCGACCACGATACCGCTTCGTTTATTCAGTCGGGATATGGTGTTTTTAGCTGTTCCGGAGGCCGAGTCGGTATAGGCAATGCCGATTCCATTGTGTTCGCAGAGGGAGTCTTCGATGTGGACAACGGCTTTTTGGGCTAGACGAATTCCGCCGGCCTCATTATGGCGGAGCTGGCAGCGGAGCAGTTGCCCGCGTGCCGTACCGCCTACCCATACCCCCCAGCCGGTGTTGCCGATGGCCGCTGGATTTGCTTCTTTTGGATCTTGAACTGCCCCCTGAACTTTGCAATCGTCGAGGAGAAAGAGGCCATCGTGGATTTCGAGCAGATTGGTAGGAGCATTTTGTGTGTATTCAAAGGTGATCTTCTGGAGGACTAATTGGCCAGGGGCCTGATAGGAGAGGATGGGTTTGCCGGGCGGGGCGGCCAAAAACGTTTGTCCGGTTCCACTGCCGATAAGCTGAATGGGTTTTTTCAGCCGGATGGTGTCCTGAAGCACATATCGCCCTGGTCGCAGGTGGACTTTGGCCCCCGGGGATGCATTTTCGATTTCTGCTAATAGAGTTGCCAGAGGATCGGACGGCTCAGGAAGCGGCAAAGCCAGCAGGGGATACAAGATCGGAAAGTAGTCCGTAATAAAGCTCTGTTGTTGGTAATCTGCCCGCAACGTTTTGATCACCTCCTGTTGCTTTTTGTCATCCAATCGCATGGCCCTCAGAGTGGGCAACCGGCCTTCCAGAAGCTGAGAAAACTCATCCAAAGCCTTATTGGCCTGGTCTAGGTAATGCCGCTGGGATTTTTCTCTAGCACCGCTTAACGTTCCTGCTATGTTCATTGGTCCTATGCCTATCAGTGCTAATGTGGGGATTTCCAGATTGGCTTGAGCTTTCGCTTCGATTTTGGAAGATTTTTCCATCAATTGTTTGAGCTGTTCTTCACGCTGCTGTTTACCTTGGGCCGCTAATGTTTTGATTTCCCCCACCGTACCGGCCAGGCCAATCTCCCGGTCCAACAGTAACAGTACGCGTTGCTGGTCGTTTAGATTTTCCTTTTGAAGCTGTTCGCATGCATGTCGCAAAAATAGTTCGGCCATCGAGGTCAAATCTGCCTTCTCTCCCTCCCGAACCGCAACCTGAAGCGAAACATCGTGCATTAGATAATGGCGGAGAAGAAGTTCTGCCTCCGCTTGACCGCCGGGTGGAAAAATCAGATAGTCGATCGCTTGATTGCTCGCAGCGGATTGGATTTTTTGGCGAAACTGAGTCCACCCGTGCGAGATCGCATCCAGGCTCACCGAGGCTCGCTTGGTTTCTAATTGGGAAAAGACCCGCATTTCGATCTGCACCTGGAGCCGATCAGCTGCAACCGGTTTGCCCAGGATTTGGCTGGCATTTTTCAAGTCGGCTGGCGCCAGGCTGATCCGGACGTACTCGCCCTGGGGGCCTTCCGCATGAACACGGTCTAGACGAACGGTTTGGCTGACCACCCGCTCCCCCTGCCCCTCTAAACTGACCCATAAACTGACAAAGGCAGGAAGTGCCATTTTGGGCTGGTGAAAGCGAAAAGTCTCCTTCGGCACCCCATGGGTCTGCGCAAGCAGCTCCCGCACGCTTTTGGCCACCTCCACCCGATCCTTGGCCAAGAGATTACAGACCCGGAAGCGTAGCGTCATCGGAGCCTCGGTAGGCAGAGGCTCGTCCAAGACCAATTTCTCCCAACCCGTCGGCGTCTGCTTTTCCACAGGCCCTAAAATGGCCCATACGGGAAACAAAACCACATCGCTACCCTTCAGATAGTATTGCACGTGAACTCGGGCGATTTGTTCGACTCCCGCACTGCTCTGCCAACGCATCTCTACATTAGGAATGACCCGGACGTCGGCTGCTAAAGGCACCACCGCATCGGGTGGCGATTCAGCAGCCAAAGCCTCAACCAAGCTGATTATGCCCCCAAAACCCCAGCATGCTAAAACCACCGCCGCCTGCCAACCTCTACCCATACCCACTGCCTTTTCCATGATCGTACCCTTTCCCATCAGAAGAAAACCTGCCCGGATCGAACCGACACAACACCGTGTTATGCCTATTTTATCACCAGGCTCGATCTTCCACACCATTACCGGGTTCGGGAACTTCGTTAGATCATTGCTGGTCTTAGGCAACAGAGGCCCCCTAAACCTAGACGCGCCCACAACAGCCAGGGAGGATTAAACCACGAATTCTGATAGCTAAGTAACTATCATTGTAAACTAATTATCCCTGATGCCGTCAAGCAGGGGGGGAGAAAAAATTCCGACAAATCTTCTGGGGACCCTCTGCAGGGTGGATCCTTCCAAGCCTTGAATCTTGATAATTCAGGAAAATCTGGAAAACTAGGGGGTTGGATAGGTAGCAAGTTGCTTTTTAGGCCTAGTAGGCGAGGGCACGTTGTTCGAGGGAAAGAAACAACGCGGGGTCGGTGATATTACCGATGGGCTTTCTAACACGATCATGCTGGTCGAAGCCGATCCGGATCGAGCGGTCCCGTGGACCAAACCGGAAGACCTGCCCTTTGACCCTAAAAAGCCGCTGGCCGGTCTGGGCCACGCCCACCCGACAGGTTTTTTAGTCCTTTTCTGCGACGGCTCGGTCCGCTTTATCTCCGAGAAGATCAACCCGGCGGTGTTCCGCCGCCTGGCCCTCATTGCCGACGGACAACCGATCGACCAGTGGGACTTCTAAATAGAATAATGACCAAAAGTGTATCAGCCTTCCGCTTGTCGGCTAATCGAACGCCTTGGGCGGCGGGGGCAATCGGCCTACAAGCTTGGCGGGGGTGAGCCGACCGGCCTTGGTGTAATCAAACGGCTTAAAGCCGAGCTTCAGTACCGGGCTATCCGGCCGGAGCCGAAAATCGCCCTTGGCCGGATCGACAAAACCCGGATCGGCCAGAATGGAGTTTTTGTCCTGCTGGCGTTTGGCCTGCCACTGGGCCAAGCTCAGGTCGCCGGGAAAGACTACGGGTTTGCCCTCGGCGTTCCAGTAGCAGTTCCAGTCCATGCGGAAGTTATTGTCGTTCCAATTGCTGCCCAGCAGTTGGCCCTGGGTCCAATAGACGATGTTTCGCTCGAAGTAGAAGGAGATGTGCGGTTCGGTGCGGGTCCGCTGAAGCTGCTGCTCCAAGGCGAAGGCGAAGATATTGTTTTGGATGCGGTTTTCTCGGCCGTAGTGCTGATGAAAGCCGCCGGTTTTGGTTCGATAGACCAGGTTGTTTTCCATGAGGATCTCGGAGGAGCCTTCGTCGGTGTAGAGGCCCCAACCGCCGTAACTGTAGCTATGCACATCGTGAATATGATTGTTGCTCACCGCCGTGCCGGGCGAAACGCCCAGGGTATAGACGCCGCCCATGTCCGAGAGCACCCCTTGGCCGATCGTGTGGATGTGGTTGAAGAGTATCCGGTTATGATGCGCCCGGCTCGGCGCATAACCCCAGACCCACCCGACCGACACGCCGGTATAGTAGAAATCATAGATGTCATTATGTTCAATCAGATTGTGTGGGCTATGGCCGATCCATACGCCCACGGCCGCTGGGTGCAACCGGCCGCCAAAGGCGATGGTGCAATCTCGGACGGTAATATGGGAAACTTCTTCTTCGTCGTTGGCGGGCTGCCGGGAAGCTTCGTGCCAGGAGGCGGCGCCCGCATGTCCGATTTTTACGCCGCCGCCGCCCAGGTCGATCATCTCGCAGCGTTCTACCCGGATGCGCCGGCAGCCCATGCCAAAGGCCATCGCATAACCGCCGGTATGGCGAACCGCAACATCTTCCAGCACTACCTCCCGGGCGCCGTGGGCCGAAATGGCCGAGGCCAAACCCAACTCAGCCTGCGCGTGCCGAACCCCTTCGGGCGGATAGCTCCAATTGCTGTGAGCAAACTCCAGCCCCCGAAATTGTACATATTGTACCCACTTTCGGCCCGGCACATCGCCCGCTATGACCAAAAGCTGATCCAGCCGCGGAGCTACCACCACGGCCGAATCGGGCGTTTCGCCGGGCTTAGGCAAATAGGTCACCTGGCCGGTTTGCCGATCCAGGTAGAATTCGCCCGGCTCGCTGAGGGCGTCTTTGACGTTAAAGAGCAGATACCGATGCCCTTCGGGAAACGCGCCCCAGTAGCTGGCGCCTACCGAAGGCCCAGACAAGGTAACGATTTTTTGCTGGGTATCGACCGCGGCAATCCGAAGCCGAGAGGCCGACCACTGATGGAAGCCCAATAGCTCCACATCTGTACCTGCCCAAGCGGGCCGGATGTCTTCGCCCTGGAAACCAAACCGGTTATGCCCCTGTTGGGCCACCTCGGGCGTCGGGGGCACCTGTTTGGCGATGGTGTAGTAACCCTTTTTCGGTAGCCGGGGCGTGAACCGGCGCTGGTCGTTCACGAAGAGCTGTTCAAATATCCATTTGCCTTCTTTTACCTCCGGCAGTTGGAGGGTCCAGCGGCCATCGGGCTGGACATGCCAGCCGGTCAACCGTCGTCCGCCGCTCAGGATCGGGCGCTCGCCTGGATAAGCTTCGTAGATGACCGGCGCCTCTGCGGTGCCGGAATCGGCCGGTTCCAACACCCAAGGGCTAGCCAGCTCATACAGGCCGCCGCGGAAAGCTACCCGTAGGGGGCGATTTCGGTTGGCGTCGGCCGCCTTCAGTTGGCGAACGATCAACGTAGCTTGCTGGGGGCTGGCCAAGGGGCCGTCGGTCCGCTCGGCGTTCGGCGCAGGCAACCGGCCGCTCCAACTGTCGTTGCCGTCCGGCGCTACATACAGATCGGCCGAGTAACCGGCAGGTTTTTCTCCCGCCGCTGCCGGCAGATCAGCACCTGTACCTATTGCCGCTGTAAAAAGTAACCCTACTGCCAACCATCGCCACTTAGAAAACATCCTCGGTCTCCTTTACAAATAAAGACTCAGATCGGGGCGCCGCCGGCGCCCAGAAGAAAAACATTAACACCACAACGGACTTTTAGGGTGGGCTTGGCCAACTCCGTCTGGCAGGGCTTTGGAGGTAGGCTTGGTTTTGGGCGGCTTGGGAGGTAGGAAATTTTGTTCTGTATCCGGAGAAAATCAACCCCTCAGGCGTCGCTCTCCTGGAGGCCGGGTCCGTTGGGACGGCGTGCGGGGTTACTATTTGTACAAAGTTCCACGGCACCGGCATTCCCCAGCAAAGCAGGCTTTCATTCTACCATCCCGCAGACTTGGGGAAAATAGAGCGGTTAAAAGTCCTGGCAGTGGCAGCAATCCCGGAACCCCAACAGTAGCTCAGAGCGGACGCCCCAAGGATTGCTCATCGGAGATTTTCCATTCTCTCGGCCGAGGAAGCCAGTTGCTGCCGAGTTCCACGATGGCTCAGCAATACCAATCGGAGATTTCCCCATTGCCAATCGGTCATCAGAGGGTTGCTGAGGAGGGGAGCTTTGTGGAAGTGCTCCGGGAGAGCGTGTTCTGGAACGGAGGGCTGGACTAGGTGCTTAGCGGGTTACAGGGTCCCGATACGGCTGCCTGGGGCGCTGAGCCAGATTGCTATAACCAGCAGGATAAACGGCTGTGGGGCGTGCCCCGGGGTTTTGGATAGGCCCTGGATTTGGGAGTTTGTGCGTTTGGCTCGCCACGTGCTGAGCTCTCCAAGGGTTTTGGGTTGGGCCGAGAAGGTTTGGAGAGATCATGGGCAGCCAGCTGGAGGGCCC
>CALIRO010000023.1 GCA_938042245.1 uncultured Thermoguttaceae bacterium | reverse complement strand
GAAGCTTTTGGCCAAATGGGGTCTTAAGCTTTTCCCCAGTGGGGTCTTAACTTTTTCCCCAAATGGGGTGTTAAGCTTTTGGCCAAATGGGGTTTTTAACCTTTTACCAAAAACCAGTTGCGAGGGACCGCCAATTTTTTTCGCTAGGCCAGAAAACTGGGGATAAGTCAGCATTTTCCCGGATTGGCCCGGATGGGATTTTGAGCCAAAATATAGAAAAGAAAACCCTTACGGAAACAATTCGGGTTATTTCGGTGGTGCTAAAGACGATACGGTAGGTGCGATCTTCGCTAGGAGTGAGCATGACCTTCCAATTTCTTTGTCCCCAGGGGCATTTGTTGCAAGGGGAAGAGTGGCAGGCGGGGCACCAGTCGATCTGCCCGATCTGTCAGAGTGTGTTTTTGATTCCTTCGCCGGTCTCGGCTGGAGGAGGGACAGCACCGGGAGGGGAGGGGGTATATATTGCTGGAGGCATATCGAATGCTTCGATAGGGGGGTTAGCCAGCCCCATGACTACATCTTATGGATCAGTAGAAGGACCCCCAATTGGGTTAGTTCCGACACAACAGGCATCCCCAGCGTTTCCGGCTGTACCACCTTCGGGGGGGCAATGGGTGAGTGCAGAAGGCATACAACCTCCCCCAGCTACAATCGATTGGCCCTCCCCCAGCCAACAACTAGCCCCAGACCAAATGCCCGGAATAGCTCCAGAAGCTCCAGCAGGTATTGGAGTAGAGATGCCGCCGGTGCATATTTTTTGCCCGTCCGGCCATGAGTTAGAAACTCCCCGAGAGATGCTCGGTCAGGAAGCTATTTGTCCGTTTTGTCAGGTACAATTTCGCCTCCGGTGGGAAGATACGTTGGAATATCGGCGGGAAAAGCAGTTAGAGGCAGAGCGGCGCCTGGCCCGGCAAAGCAGACTCTGGCTCCAATGGTCGATTGCCGTCGCTGTGGCCGTGGTGATCGGCCTTATTATTATGTTCGCCATTGCTGGCTCCCGCTAGCCCGCTGTTCTGAAGGCCTTTTGGGAAAGGCGGACTAATTGTCCGGAAGGCGTTAAAGAAGATGCATTGGTGGCCGATTGGGAAGCTTCGCGGGAGAGATCCGTAGGGATGACAGAGCCTTCTGGGATTTCTACCCAAGCGGGCAGGTTAGAACCTTCTGCGGCAGGGGACCAACACGTTACTGCCCCCGCTGCCGAACCGTCAACCCCATCGTTAGCACCTTCTGGAGCAGGGGACCAACCCTTTACTGCTCGGCTGACCGTGCACTCTAAACCCAATGGGTTTTGGCCGCTGATATGTCTGGCGGCCTGTGGTGTTTCTACTTGGTTTGTGGGGGCGGTGCATTGGAGGCCGACCGAATATATAGGGAATTGGGGTACTCTTTGGCCGGTGTTAGCGGCTCATTGGCCGAAGGGCCTGCTGTACATGACAGCCATCATGGGCATTTTGGGGATGCATGAATTGGGCCATTTTTGGGCCACCCGTCGGCATGGGATCTCGGCCAGTTATCCTTATTTCCTCCCGTTGCCGATCGTGCCATTTGGCACCTTGGGAGCAGTCATTGGCTTAGCCGAGCAGCAGGCCAATCGTCGGCAATTGCTCGATGTAGCCGTGGCCGGGCCACTGGCTGGTCTGATCATTGCCATTCCAGTGGCCTGGATCGGCCTGGCCGACCTACCCCCTCCCCAACCCACTCCTAGCCGGGGATTCGTTCTTCAGCCGCCGTGGCTCTTGCAATGGATGCTCCAATGGCGGCATCCGGAATGGGCTGGCCAGCCGGGATTCCCCTTGGAGATCCTCAACCCCTGGCTGATGGCGGCTTGGGTGGGACTATGGATCACCGGACTCAACCTGTTGCCGATCGGCCAGTTGGACGGCGGACACGTCGCCTATGCTCTTCTGGGCCGAAAGGCCCATTGGCTGGCCCGAACATTGCTCCTGGCAGCCATCGCCTACATCCTGGTTGCCGAACGATACGAATGGGTGCTGATGACGGCGCTGTTGTGCCTTTTGGGCGTAGATCATCCCCCTACCGCTCAGGATGAGCTGCCTTTAGATAGGAAACGATGCTTGTTAGGTTGGATCGTAGCCGGGTTACCGATTTTATGTTTTACCCCTCAACCGATGTTCATCCCATGAGATGAACTAATCTTCTGTGCACTAAAAAGAAGGGTTTTGACAGTCTGGGCAGCTAGAGTGGGTTGGTTCGGCAGGGGCCCCTGTGCTAAATCCAGATAAAAGATTCGCAGATTAGCCATTCCAGCAAAGTTCCAGGTTCCCTTGCCCCTTGCTGCCGAAGCGGAACTCTAGGGCACTAGAAAGGATTTCCAGCGGCAGGTTTGCCTGCAGGTTTTGGGGCAGGCTCTTCCTCAAAAGGATTTTCACCAGCTTTTGGCTTTTCCATACCAGGTTCGGCCCCGGGCAGACCAGGCAATCCAGGAAACGGCGGAGGAACCGGAACGTCAAGTTTCGGTCCAGGCATTCCGGGAAAAGGACTGACCCCCGCTCCAGGCATCGGAATCACCTTTTCTAACGTTTGCCCAGCAGGTTTCGCCAGATCTTCCACCGTCTTTTGCGCTGCACCCAATAGGCCTCGCAGCAGACTCCGTTTGGCTGCCGGTGGCTTCTGCTCCGCCGGCGACGCTCCGGGTTTTTCCGCCGGTTTTTCATCAAACGGGCTAGGCAGAGCCGGCTTTTCTACCGGCTTTTCGGCCGGCTGTTCTTCAAAAGGACTGGGCAAAGCCGGTTTTTCTGCTGGTTTTTCGGTGGGCATTTCTTCAAACGGGCTAGGCAAAACAGGCTTTTCTACCGGTTTTTCGGCTGGCATTTCAAATGGACTGGTTGGCTTTTCCACCGGCTGTTCTGCAAAAGGAGGGGGGGTAGGTTTTTCCGGTGGTATGGCAGGTGCCTCAATAGGAGGCGGACTGGGGGGAACTCTGGCCCCTTCGGCCTGTTGCTGCAGGTCTTCTTGAATCCGCTGTTGGAGACCTTGGTAGCGGGCTTTTTCCACTGCACGTTGCCGATTCCACGCTGCCAGGCGTGCCTCTTGCCGATATTGTTCCAGCATCAGCCGATGCTTGCCTTGCACCCGTTGCAACGCCCGGCCTACCGGATAAAGCTGATTCACGTCAGCCGTTTCTAATTCCGCTCCTTTGACGAAATCTTGTTGAGCCTCTTCCTCCCGGCCCAACTTCAAATACGTCAATCCCCGGAAGTAATAGATCCGGGGATCCTGTGTACCGGTTTGGATGGCGGAGGTAAAAAACTCATGCGCCTCCTCATATTGACCGGCAAAATAGGCATGCACTCCATTGCCGTACAGTTGACTGACAATGCCTTCCTGGCCCGGTGTTGACATGCTCACCGCACAGACCAACCCGCTCACCATCAGGATTGCCACTTTCCGGTACATATCGGTAGGCTCCTTGGAAAAAAGTCCTCATAGAGTGGTCTTAGCTACCTCCCAAAAATCCTCTTGCTCTCCACGTCCCTTTGAATGGGGGGCAGCGTCTGGTAGCTGGGACGTCCTCGGCAGTCTCCCAGATTCCGTTGCTACATAGGATGCCCACTCCTACGATACTAATTCTCCTGCCGGAAGATTTCAAGTAATCGCCCCAATTTGTTTTGGAAATTTTGCTTTTTGGGGCGGACGGTATTCCAACTCGGCGGCACTTAGAAGAACAGATCGATAGGGTTTGTTGGGAGATTTTTCTGGATCGACTAAGGGCCTGGGGGAACCCCCACTTTGCAGGCAGCACAGCCCGTTTCTTCTCCACCCCTGGAAAACTCCGGCCACCAAGGCCAACCAATCCCCCTCTTTTGGGTTATCCAAATGCTTGACGGTACCTAACGTTGGAAATTATACTAAAAAAAAGTAGTTCTTTACGCCTTGGGATGCAGGTGCCCTTGTCTTTCTTTTTTGAGGATCGACTACTCATGAGGTCTTCAACCTGGTGGTGGAAAGGGGCTTGGGTGTTGGGGGCGGGGGCATGGTGGATCGGACTGATGCTGCTTACCGGTACGCCCATCCTGTCCTCGGTACAGGGCGAGGAAGAGAAGCCGACGATCCCGAAGCCGCCTGCCGCCCAAGCTCCCCCGGAAAAAGAGAACATCCCGTTGGCCGAAGGCCCCTTCCGCAAATTGGCCCCAGGGGTCCTTCGAAAGGTAGAACCTCACCTCCAGGTGGAAGAAACCTCCAGCGTCCACGATCATCTGGGGATTGTGCTGGAGCATCCGGATTACACCTGGGCCAAAAACGTCCGGTTCCCGCATCGGGTATGGTGTTTAGAGTTCCAGTATAAGCCGGTCCGTACCCTCTATGTCGATCTGCCAGAAAAAACCGGTGCCATGCAGCGGAAGTTGATCTGGTACTTGGTCTATAGTGTCACCAATCCCGGCCGGACGTTGGTTCCTCAGCATGGACGGGACGGGTCTTTCCAGGTAAGCACGGAGGCAGAACCGGTCCGCTTTGTGCCGGAGTTTTTCCTCCTGGATCGGGAAACCAATAAGGTGTATCCGGAAAAGATCATTCCGCTGGCCGTCGCACAGATTCGGCTCCGGGAAGACCCCAACCGCACCTTCTACAACACCGCCGAAATGATGCGGGAAATCCCGCCAGGCCAGACCCTCTGGGGCATTGCCACGTGGGAAGATGTGGCTCCTACTGTCGATATGTTCTCTATCTACATTAAGGGGCTGACCAACGCCTTCCGTTGGGAAGACCTGCCCGAAAAGTATCAAAAAGGCAATCCCTCTTCAGGCCGTCGCATCTGGGTCAAAACCCTGAAGCTGAACTTCTGGCGTCCCACGGACGAATACAACGAAACCGAAAACTTTTGCCGACCCGGCATTCCGCCTCTTCTAGAACGGGGCCTGCCGGCCCAGCCAGAATACGAGTGGGTCTATCTGCATTGAATCGCCCTCTTCGCAGCGCGCACGTCACGCCTGCACTGACAGGCCCCTCTTACCCTAACCTTCTTCCGCCGGGGAAGAAGGGAGTTTCTGGGGACCCGCTTTCGCAGGCATGACAGGGTGAGCCTCTCCCCACTGTGGGAGGGGCTGGCTTGGCCGAAGGTCAAGCCGGCTGTGAGGGGATGCCCCCGGAGCCTGGGCGTGCCGCTCGCCTATTGTCATTCCCGCGCAAACGGGAGGCCAGCCTACCTTGTCTCTGCCCCTTGACGTTGCTCGATCAGTCGCTGGTGCTCCTGATGGGCGGAGAAATTGCTTTGGCTCCTAAGGACTCGAGGGAATTCCCCATGGGGCTTCCATGGTATCCCAGGCGAGCCCGGAACAGCGGACGGTAGCATCGTTTGCTATCGCAGATACGGCGGCTGGAAGGCGTCTGGGTCCTCTGGCAGCGGTTTCTCAACCGACAGTTCAAACTGCCAACTTCGCATCCGTTCTAGTTCTGTTAGTTTGGTCAAATCATATTCGAGCGGAGTAAGCGTCATGTAGCCTTTGGCCAGAGCAGATAGATCGGTCTCTTTTTCTTGGGAGGGTCCCTGGGGCTGGCCGATGATCCAATAATATGGTCGGCCCCAAGGGGTCAGACGCCGTTCAAACCGGTCGTTGTGAGCGGCCACATCCATCGGCACGATGCGCAGTTCTGGGCGTCCGCTCCGGAGGGCTGATGTAGGTATGTTTAGGTTATATAGCTCTGGTCCAGGTCCTTTTTGTCCAAGTACCTGCTCAATCACCTGGACGGCCAGGGAGGCCGCCTTATCAAAATCCGCATGTTCGTCGTACTGGAGCGAGACGGCAATACTGGTAATGCCGTAGAAGGCCCCCTCCACCGCCGCCGCCACCGTGCCCGAATACAGCACGTTGATCCCTGCGTTCAGGCCCAGATTAATGCCGCTGACGACTAAGTCCGGCCGATGGGGGCAGAACTGATCCACCCCAATTTTCACACAATCGGCCGGGCTCCCATCGACCGCCCAACCCCACCGCTGCGAACCTCGATAGATTTCTTTGACCGTTAGCGGCTTCAAATAGGTAATCGAATGGGCAACGCCACTTTGTTCCGTAGCCGGCGCCACCACATACACCTGACCCAATCGCCGCAACTGCCGCTCCATCGCCGCCAAACCCGGCGCATAAATGCCATCGTCGTTGGTTAGCAAAATCAACACGAGCTACCGGTCCCCTTTCGAAAGGAGAAATGAACCCATCCCCAATGATTCTGCCCGACTACCGAGTGTCCAAAGCCTCCCAATTCGGGACTCCGCCGGATCAACCCCCTCCCATATCCACCGGACAGGTGACGTGAAAAACGCGTATTTGTTTCGGTCCAAGCGGCAAACCTGAATTCGCCCCCGTGAGAAAAAGCAAGCTCGCTCCCCCTCGACCCATCTTCTATTATTAAATCTCTCCGGATACCAAAGGAAGCTCTGCCAAATCCTGAACATCACATGAACTTTATGAATATTCGATCCATTCCTTTGCCTATCGGTTCCCAATGCTGGGCAGTATATATTGAGTCTAATGTTGGCAGCGCCACGATATGTTGGGGCTATTAACGGAGGTTCCGAAATAGTGTAAAAATAGCTACTTTAAATTATTCAAAGGTTCCCAAAATTCCTTAAAGTATTCCCCTTATGGCATTCCGTCAATCCATCCCATTTTAAAAAACAATTGAGCCAGTTGTCAGGGAGAGCACCTAAGGATACAATGGAAAAGTCATTTCCGAGCGGCAGTACCTTTAGAAGCGCCAAGTGGGAAAGAGGTGGAAGGCGGGATCCAAAAGGAAGAAGCTTTTACGTATTCCCCAAACCTCTCTGGCCAGACAAGACGAGTGAAAATAGATTTCCGCCATTGGGGACCACTTTTCTAAAAGGGAAAACTTCCGGCGAAAAGTCCTCCGGAGTTAGCAGATTTTACCCCTTATGATGGGTTTTTTCGCCCTTGTGCGGGCCTTCCTACCGGAAAAGGTTTCCCCAGAGCCAAAGGGAAACGTAAGGTTTTGGGCTTTCTGGACCGTTTTCAGGAAAGGAGAGGGTTTATGGGTGCGCTTCGCCATGTGCCGAAAGGAGGGGTAGTCCTGGCGCTGGTGGTAGGCTTGGTTTGGCCTGAGTTGGCCGAAGCAGGCCCCCGGCGGCGTCGCTGGATCCGCCTCAACCAAACTGTTCCGACGGTCTCCCAAGAAACGGCCTCCTCCGCATACCGCGAGCCTTCCTGGCGGATTCCTGAAAGTTCCGGTGAACAATTCCGGAGCAACCAGAGATATATCCCAGACCCTCGGCCTTCCGATTATTGGACGGCCCCGGGCATTGGAGATTGGAATTGGTCCCGGCAACAGCTTGGACAAATGCGGGAACAAGCCGAACAGGCCGGTCGATATTTCCAGCAAGAGTCCCAACGGCAACAAGAGGGGCTTCGACGGCTCCAGCAACAAACCGAACAGAGCCTTCAGTATTTCCGTTGGCAGTCCCAGCGTCAGCAAGAAGGCCTTCAGCGGCTGCAGACCCCCTTCCGGATGCCTTCGCCGAGTATTCAGCCCATGACGCCGAGTATTCGGATTCCCACCCCTTCGTTCACCCCTCCGATCCACATAAGATAAGTAACATCGGCGTTCTTTTGGCCGAAGAGAACTGATGTCCCCCAGGCTTTCTGCCCGAGCGGGGATCCGTTGTTCAATATCATTCCCCCGGAGGTGGCAGCCCAGTTCCAGGCCCCCCTCACGCCGCCGGGCTTTCGCCCGGCTTCCCCTCTCCCACAGTGGGGAGAGGAGACCATTCGCCGCTGCCCGGGTGGGAGAGGCCGGCCAACCGTCAGGCTAGCCGGGTGAGGAGCCTCGATGCTCATTGCCAAACAAGCGGGGGGAATACCAATTATTACTTTTTCCGGCGGGCTTGGACTTGTTGGAGGGCTTTCTGGTACACTTGTTCCATTTGGACGGGTTTGCCGCCCTGGGCCTTGCTCTCGTCGGCGGCAGACATAAAGGTATAGATTTCCAGGGTTTCTTCCATGCTTACGGGCGGCTTGCCAGTGAGGAAAAACTTGCAGATTTCTTCCACCAGGCCTTTGTAGCCGGGGTATTTGCCCACCTCGCCGCTTTCTTTGTCGCCTTCGACGTAGGCGCCGTAGCCTTTCCGAGCTTCAAAGATACCGATGCGCCCGTCTTTCCAGACGCCGACGACTTTTTCCGGGCCTTCCCGAGTAACCGTCTGGCAGCCGGGACCCATGATCGTAAACAATATCTCTACGCCGTGGATGCCGTACCAATAGAGGTCGGGATGGTGCGGCTCGATGGACATCGGGCTCCAAGCAATACATTTTTTCACTTTACCAAACCGGCTCCGTCCTTCCCGAATTTCTTCCAGGCCCCAGCCAAACCGAAGCGATGAGCTGGAAAAGCAAGGGACTCCTTTTTCTTTGGCCAGTTGGAAGATTTCGATGCAGTCGGCCAAGTTGCCCGCTAAGGGTTTATCGATAAAAAGGGGTTTACCGGCTTCGATGACTGGCTTGGCCCACTCTAGATGCGGTCGGCCATCGACTTCCTCCAATAGCACCACATCCACATCCCGGAGCATTTCCGGAATGGAGTCATAGATGCGGATCCCTTTTTGGCGAAGCTCCTCGGTATATTTGGGCCGACGGTCCCAACTGGCCGGATTGTCCTGGACGCCGCCGGGAAAACCGGCCACGACTTCCACCTGGGCCATCGGACCGGTTGCCTTCGGGTCGTTGATCAGGTTGGTAAAAGCAATCACATGGGAGGTGGTCAGACCGATCATGCCGGCCCGGAGGACCTTTTGTTGCTGGCTGGCAGGCTGAAGGGTTTGTTGGGGCTCAGCTTCCGTAGCAGGGACGACTGGAGCGGTCGGGCTGGCCGACGGCTTTTCGTCTGCGCCAAGCAGCATCCGGTTTGCCGAGGCCAACAGCCCTCCGGCCCCAAGCCCAACCGCAAATATCCATAAAGCCGATTTGCTAAGCGACACTACCAGACTCCACCAACGGTACATAGTAAAGTCTCCTTTCCACAGGGCCAGTTATGTCTGAGGATACTTCCGGGATAATTGCCTTGTCTGAAACAGTTCAGCCGAATGGTGTACTAAAGTGTTTCTAAGCAGCAGTCCATTTTTTAATGAATTTTTGTTCTCTGGACTGCCGCTTCCGCTGGGATGACACTCAAGGGCGTTGTGCCTAAAAACCGGAACCTAATCCAATCGGCGGAACTGACACCTTTCTTTTACTTTCCGGCGATGATCAGGTCCAGGCGTCGGCTGAACTCTTCCAAGGAGAGGCCGCCGTCTTCGATGGTCAGCCAGCCGTTGTAGCCGACTTCGTCCAGGGCTTTGCGTACTTCCGGCCAGTTGACGCTTCCGTCTCTGGGATGAACGAACTTGCCGCCACGACCGTCTGGATTCAGCAGGAAGTCCTTCACATGGCACTTGACGATCAGGCTGCCCAGGGTGCGGATCCATTTTTCCGGCGGGGCGTACTTGACGTGATTGCCGATGTCAAAATAAGCCCGCACCCAGGGGCTTTCAAACGACCGGACAAAATGCGCGAAGATGTCCGGCAACACCCAAAGGTTGTTCCAGACATTCTCTAGGGCAATCGGCACCTTGGTCTTTTCCGCAGTGGGGATGAGCTTTTCGACCGCTGCTCGAGACGTGTCGATGGCGTGATTATGGGCTTTGATATATTCGGCGTGTTTGGTGTTGTCGCCTTGGACGACCCGTTTGACGTGGCCGGTCTTCTCGTCGAACTCGATGTCGAACTCCCAGGGTTCCGGGATGGTCATGCCTGGCGGGCCGACTCGGCACGGCACCAAGAGCACCGCATCGGCTCCGTAGGCTTCGGCCGCCTTCAGGGCGGTTTCGACGCTTTGGATGTCGGCTTTGACTTTCTCAGGGTCTGCGGCGTTGAAATTGGTCCAGCCGCGAAGAACGCTGTGGATTTTCATGCCGAACTTTTCGGCCAATCGGCGTGCCTTTTCGGCCTGGGCCGGGCTGACGTTCCATTCGGTAGTTTCCATGCCGTCGAAGCCGGCGGCTTTCCAAGCGCGAAAGGTTTCTTCGGCTGGTTTGCCGATGAGGGCCTTGTATAATTTGGTCTTCCATTCTTGAGCGTGCAGTCGGCTTGCCAGGTGGAGGCCTAACCCAGCAGCCCCGCTAGAAATCAGAAAATCCCGTCGGTGCATCGGATGCTCCTTTGGTAAGCAAGGACATAAAATGTTCATACGTATCCAAAACCATTCGTTGGCCCTGTTGCCCACGGTATGGGTTGGTTCTGTTAGTATGCCATAGACGGCTGGCCGGGTCAATTTTCCCAAATCTTTGGAGCATTTCTCCAGCCGAGAGCCGGCTAGCCAAACCGGCCCCAGGCTATCAACTCCCCAGCGATACGTATTCGTTGCCGAGGCTTTTCTCCCACCAAAATCTAAAGTATATTAGATAGTCTGGGTTTAGCAACACGGCAATCGACCGGACCAATTCGCTATGGGAACAAACCACTTCTGCCCCCTCCGTAATCAGCGATTTTCTTCCCATGGAGGAAAGGTTCCCCGGAGGGTGAGAGGTGGTTTGTGGTTTGTGGGTTCGAGCCAATAGGAGACTTCCGATGCGAAAAGTTTTCAGCGGCCCCATGACGACTATGAGACCAGCCATTTGCATGGTTTTAGGTGGCATAGGTGCTCTGGCCGGGCTCGGACTGGCCGGTCAGAGCCTACCGAAAGAACCCGACCTTCAGACGATCCTGGAGCGGATCGACGCTTTGGGCGGCTGGATTCAAAAAGACGCCGAAGGCCGGATCGTTGAAGTCGATCTGGCTTTGTGCCGGACCTCGGACGAGGATCTAGCGCTGATTGCCCGGCTGCGGGATCTCCGCCGCCTGGTGCTCTGGGGCGCCAACATCACCAATGCCGGCGCTAAACATTTACAGGCCCTCCATCAATTGGAAGACCTGACCCTGGAGAATACCGAGATCGACAATCTCGGCGTGGCTGAGCTGGTGCAGCTGCAGCAACTCAAAAAGCTCAATCTCCGGCGCACGCCGAAAATGACCGACGCCGCCTTGGAGCAAATCGCCAAATTGCCCAATCTCACCCATTTGGTACTTATGTATAATAACCTGACCGACGCCGGCCTGGTGCATCTGAAGAATCTAAAAAAACTTCGGGCCTTGGACCTCCGGGGATGTGTCCAAATCAGTAATCAAGGCTTGGAATATCTCCTTCCCTTAAAAACCACCTTGAAAGATCTCAAACTCCGTACCAACCGAGTCGATGATGCCGGCATGGCCGTCATTGCCCAGATGACCAATCTGACCGGCCTGGCTCTGGAAGATACCCGCATTACAGACGAAGGTTTCCGGCAATTGACCACGTTGAAAAATCTCGAAGACCTCAACCTGCTCCGAAGCGGCGTTACCGACGAGGGGCTGGCTCATTTGCGTGCCTTCCCGAAGCTGAAGCAACTGGGCCTGCGCGGCTTGCCGATTACCGGAAAAGGTCTGGTCCATCTGGCTCAGGCCAAAGACCTCTGGCGATTGGACCTGAGTGAATCCCCGGTTACCGATGAAGCCCTCCAGCATCTGGCGAAATTGCCTAGTCTGAAGAAACTAAACCTCTGGCATACCAAAATCACCAACGAAGGGCTTCGGCATTTGGCGGCACTTAGCCAACTGGAAATCCTGGGCCTCCAGGATTCGGGCATCAACGATACGGGGCTGAAGTACTTGGCTCAGATCCCGTCGCTACGGGAAATCGACTTAAAAGAAAACGCCGGCATTACCGACGAAGGCCTCCTGCAGCTGAAAGCCTTGAAAAATCTCCGGTCGGTTAATGTCAGCCTCACTCAGGTCAGCGAACAAGGGGCCGCTCACCTCAAAGAAGCCTTGCCGGACTGTGAAGTCATCCGATAAGGGCAGCTTGGCTTACCCCACGGCTGGCGCCCGGCGCCGTCGCTGCCGGGTGCTGGGGTATGTTATTTATTGGGATGGCTGGCGGGGCGGGACCCACGGCGGACCATAGTTCGGGGTAGGCGGCCGATAATCGCTCAACCGGATCGACCGAAACCACTCAATCGTGCGCTGTAGCCCTTCGGGCAGAGGCACCTTCGGAGTCCATCCCAGTCGGGTCTGAGCCAAACTGATGTCCGGTCGGCGTTGCACCGGATCGTCCGGCGGCGCCGGCAAGTACACAAGCGGCGATTTCGAACCGGTCAATTCCCGTATCAACTCCGCCAACTGCCGGACCGAAATCTCCTCCGGATTGCCCAAGTTCACCGGACCGATGAAATCGTCCGGGCTTTCCATCATCCGGATGATCCCTTCGACCATGTCGTCCCGGTAGCAGAAGGAGCGGGTTTGACTGCCGTCGCCGAAGATGGTAATCGGCTCCCCCTGAAGCGCTTGCCGGATGAAATTCGATACCACCCGACCGTCAAACGGATGCATCCGAGGTCCGTAGGTATTGAAGATCCGCACGATCTTTATCCGCAGGCCGTGCATCCGGTGGTAGTCCATAAACAAAGTTTCCGCAGCCCGTTTGCCCTCGTCGTAGCAAGCCCGGGGCCCGATCGGGTTGACAGCGCCCCGATAGCTCTCCGGCTGCGGATGCACTTCCGGATCGCCGTAAACTTCGCTGGTGGAAGCCTGTAAGACCTTGGCTCGGCACCGCTTGGCCATCCCCAATACATGAATCGCCCCCAAGACCGAAGTCTTCATCGTCTTAATCGGATTATATTGATAATGGCCGGGCGCTGCCGGACAGGCCAAATTGTAAATCTCATCCACCTCCAAATAGATCGGCAAAGTAATATCATGCCGGATCAGCTCAAAATTGGGCCGACCCAACAGATGCTCCACGTTCGATTTTTGACTGGTGAAGAAATTATCTAGGCAGATGACGTCATGCCCCTCCTCCACCAGCCGTTCGCACAAATAAGACCCCAAAAACCCTGCCCCTCCAGTAACCAAAATCCGTTTCCGTGTCTGCATCTCCAACCCCCTAGCACATCATCCCCAGGAAGCTTCTATCCATCGGGATTTCCCCTGGTTTTACAGAAATCCCAGTGGGCTATTGCCCAATCGCCCTACACCTATTCCACCAATTCTAGCATCTTAAACCCCACAGCGCAGCCGCAGCGAAGTTCCGCGAAAAGGAACTAGGGATTATATAATTTCGTACATATAAGGTAGTTTTCCGAAGCTTTTGATGGCTCTGGGTTTGCCATCGGAAGGCATTCCCTAAAGCAGCCGAATACCATAACAAGGCTTCGAGGCAACCGGTGGAGGCAGCGTTTGGGTGGCCTTGGAGATTTACTGCACCGGGGCCAAGGGATCCGGAGGCGGGACGGCTGGATCGGCCTGCCAAGTTTCCGTCCACAGACAGCCCGCCCAGGAAAGTCCCACCCCATAGCCGATCAGCATCGACCGCCGTCCCGGTCGAAGTTCTCCTGAGGCCCGCAGATCGTAAATCAACATCGGCACGGTCGAGGAGACCGTATTGCCATAGTTTTGCAGGTTGATGGGCACTTGCTTTTCCGCCAGGTGGAGACGATGCCGAAGTTGCTCCAGCATCATGGCGGTTGCCTGATGAAGGAGGAAGAAGTCGATTTGTTCCCGGCACAGGCCGGTTTGCTTTAGAATCTGTTCGACCATGGGGGGCACGACATGGAGGGTAAATTTGACCAGTTCTGGGCCGTCCATAAACAGTCGGCTTGGCCAGCGATGCCGTTTGGTGGGCCGAAGGGCATGATCCAGCGGTCGAGCTCCGCCGTCGGCCACCATGAGGGTCGGGCCGCCTCGACCGTCCGTGCCAAAGACAAAGGCTTCTAACGAGCGCTGGGGATGGGCTTCAATCAACGTGGCGGCCGCCCCATCGCCGAAAATCGGCCGAAGCGACCGATCCGTTGGATGAATATATTTAGAGTAGGTTTCTGCCGTAATCAGAAGCACCCGCTCAGCCGCCCCGCTTTGAATCAATCCGTCGGCCAACGCCAACCCATACACAAATCCAGAACAACCCAGGTTAAAATCCAACGCCCCACAGCGGGTCGGCAACCCAAGCCGCGCTTGCATCAGACAGGCCGTCGTCGGCAGCGGATAGTCCGGCGTCTGGGTGCATAAAAGCAAAAAGTCGATCGAGGCCCGGTCAATCCCGTAGCTCCGAAACAGCTTCTCCGCCGCCGCTACCCCTAGGTCCGAAGCACATTCCTCCGGCCCAGCAATATAGCGACGCCGGATGCCGGTCTTCTCACAAATGGCTGCCATGTTCCATTTAGGAAACTCGGCTGCAAGCTGCTGGTTATCCTCAGCACGCTGCGGCAAATGGATGGCGATCGGACCGATGGCGCCGTAAGGCATCGGACAGTTACCTGCCTGAGGTCTGGGGAACTCTTCTGCTGGTTACCATTGCCGTGGTTCCAACCCCTCTCAAAGGGGCATTGTATTTCGGCAGCGGAAGAATAACCCGAAAAAGTACGTATTTTACTTTTTTAAGGAAGGATTTTCCATACTGAGTTTGTCGATCTTCAAAATAGAAAAAATAGTTAATATACGCAAAAATAAGCAAAGGGATATTGTTCCTTGATTAACATAATCAACATGATAATATTAACCAGCCAGCTCCTCACCATCCGGTACTAGGGAAGTTGTTTGGACACGTCCCGCCCCGGGAGTGGCAGAAGCGGCCTAACCAGAAGGACTGCTTAGGGCTTGGCTGTGCAGCATCTGAAAAGCCTCTGGCAAAAACCGGATAAGATCACTAGCGATAAGGGAGATTTGACCTAGTTGGGCTGCAGCCAGATCCCCGGCCAAACCATGCACATAAACTCCCAGCCGGGCTGCTTCCGCAGGAGCCAGCCCCTGGCACAACAAGGCGGTAATAATTCCGGTCAGCACATCGCCTGTGCCGCCGGTAGCCATGCCGGGGTTGCCGGTAGGATTGACCCAGGTTTGTTGGCCGTCGCTGATGCAGGTTTGGTGGCCTTTGAGCACAAGGACCACCCCCCAGTGGGAGGCATATTGGTGGGTGTAAGAAGTCCGTTCGGCTGGCTGGGGTTTAATACCCCCAGATAGGCGGGAAAATTCACCAGGATGGGGGGTCAAAATTCGAGGAGCAGGAGGCGGTGTTCCTACCCTACCCGATTCTGCCAAGGCATTTAACCCGTCGGCATCTAAGACCATGGGCCGATCCAGGTTGGCATATAGTTGGCCCACCAATTGGGTAAGCTCTGGGGATCGGCCTAAGCCTGGGCCAAGGGCAACGGCGGTGGCGGGCCGAACCAACTCTTCGATCAGGGGGAGGGCATCCAACGAGAGGCGGCCTGCCTGATCGGCCGGTAATCCTACCACCATATAGGAGGGTTCGAAGCTAGCGATCAACTCCCGGCAAGGTTCCGGGACTGCCAGACGCACCAGGCCAGCGCCACTCCGCAGAGCAGCCAGGCCAGCTAAAGCCGCCGCTCCTGCCATCCCCACCGAACCGCCCACAATGAGAGCCAACCCATAATCCCCTTTGTGGCTTTCGGGCTTCCGAGCTGGCAAGAGCGGCAAATCCTTCGGTACCGGAACTGCTGGGTACTGGCGAAAAGGAAAATCCCTCGACATGAGGCTCCTCCCCTTCTGATAGCCAGGGGCCAAGAGAGATTTCATGGGGGGCCGGCAGAAGCGGAACGGGAGGCGCCTGCACGGGCTCGGGCCAGATTTTGGGCGATCAGCCCAGCCACATACCCTCCTTTAAATCCCGCATCAATGTTAACCACTACGACATTGGAGGCGCAGCTATTCAGCATACTTAATAGGGCAGCCACGCCGCCAAAACTGGCACCATAACCTACGCTGGTCGGTACGGCGATCACCGGACAGGCCACATGACCGCCCACCACACTGGGCAGCGCCCCCTCCATACCCGCTACGACCACAATACAATCGGCCGATCGAAGCGTTTCCAGATGGGCCAGGAGCCGATGCGGACCGGCCACCCCAACATCCTGAATCAGAATCACTTCGGCCCCGGTCCAGGCGGCGGTTTCCCGGGCCTCCTCGGCCACAGGCAGATCCGTGGTTCCCGCAGTTACCACCACCACCCTTCCTTGAGGGCCCGGTGGTTTGGGCAGCGGCTGCGCCGGAGGTACCCGCAACACTCGCCCGACTTCGTTATATCGCCCTTGGGGGAATCGGACCAAAAGAGGACCTGCCTGTTCCGGGCTAACCCGAGTGGCCAACACCTCTACCCCCCTTTCCAAAAGGGCATGAAAGATTTTCTCCATGACCTCTACGGATTTACCTGGTGCATAGACCACTTCGGGAAAGCCGCATCGGCCCGGCCGATCCAAATCCACCTGGGCCTCCCCCACATCGGCAATTCTTGCCATCACCACCTGCTGGGTAAAAGCTTCCAGAGGAATTTCCCCTGCTAAAAGTTGCCTGGCTAATTGCTCCACTTGCTCTGGCCGCATGTGCTTCCGCTCCAAAGTGTTTGCCCCTGCCGGGGGAATCTTTGTGGCTGTTCTCATGCCGAGTAGGCAATTCCTTTTTATGGTAGTGGAACGGCCGCCGAACGCAATATGGGTAACCGCACTGGAAAGAAAACCGTACCCTTTTCATTCACCCGATCGGAGGCAAACTTTTCTCTATGTCTCAGCCCTGTGGGAGGAGGGTGGTAAAAATCCGAAAGGAAGGCTGGTTAGAGGGGCTGGCCACTTTCTGACAATCAGTTCCCCTAGCTTCCTTCCGCCAAAACCCAACAGAGTAGTTCAAGGCGTGGAAATGGCTCGCAAATCCTTTGACCCCCTAGGCAACCTCAATCATTCGGAAGATAATAATGATTTTCGTAACATTTCGGCCGAATGGAGTAGGTTCTAGATTTTAGGGAGAATGCCCCCTGGCATTCCCGCGCAGGCGGCAGTCCAGGTTTCTTTGGGGCTGCCTGTTGGTTTTCCGGAACCTCCCGACAGTGGAAAGTAGCGTCTTTTATAAGAGCCTGGATGGAGAGGTTTTGCGGGAGGAGAAGAAAGAGGCTCTCCATTCGGCTGAATCGTTACAAAAAACAAAAAAGAGGAGGAATTTGTTATGCGCCGTGCGTTGATTGCCGGGAATTGGAAGATGAATCTCAGCCGCTCGGAGGCGGTAGCTCTGGCGGAGGCAGTAGCCAACCAGGCCGAGCAATATCCCCAGGTGGATATCGTGGTCTGTCCCCCGTTTGTGTATTTGGAGGCGGTGGGTCGGGCGATTGCTGGCAGCCGGGTGGCCCTAGGCGCCCAGAACATGTATCCGGAGTCTAGTGGGGCTTTTACCGGCGAAATCAGCCCCTTGATGCTCTGCGAGATGGGATGTCGGTATGTGATTTTGGGCCATAGTGAGCGTCGGCAATGGTTGGGGGAAACGGACCAGTTTATCAATAAGAAGGTTCATGCGGCCCTCAGGGCGGGTTTGCGGCCGATTGTCTGTTTGGGGGAGCAGTTGGCCGAGCGGGAGGCTGGGCAAACCTTGCAGGTGATCCGTCGGCAGTTTGAAGGGTCGTTGGCCGCTCTGAGTGCCGAGCAGATCCTACGGACGGTCCTGGCCTATGAACCGGTTTGGGCCATTGGAACGGGGAAGGTGGCTACCCCCCATCAGGCGGAAGAAGTCCATCTTGAGCTTCGCAAATTGATTGCCCAACGGTACAATACAGAGATTGCCCAACAGGTGGTCATTCAATACGGAGGCAGCGTCAAACCGGATAATGCCCCGGAGTTGTTCGCCCAGCCGGATATCGACGGCGCCTTGGTCGGCGGGGCCAGCCTAAAGGCGGATCAATTTCTCGGCATCATAGCAGGGATGAAAAAGTAGGCGGTTGGGTTGTGTGGGCCCGCCATGGAGCAAGACCCTTTTGGCCGTCCTTGCAGGCAAGAAAGCCTATCGGTACCAGGGAGGTACATTATGCTGGAAGCCTTGTTGAGTTTTTTGATGTTTGTAACGGCGATTTTTTTGATTTTGCTGATTTTGGTGCAGCGAGGCCGGGGTGGTGGTTTAGCTGGGGTGTTTGGAGGACCAGGTGGTCAAAGTGCCTTTGGTGCCAAAGCCGGGGATCTGTTTACCCGCATTACCATCGGGGTAGTAGCATTTTGGATCATATTATGTATAGTAGCCATCCGGGTTTTGAGCACTCAGCAAGAGCTTTTGGGGGAAACAGGCAGCAGTTCCCCGACCGAGCAGCCTGTTCAACAGGGCCGGGCTTTTCCGGAGGCGGTACCGCAGCAGGAAGGATCGTCTGGCTCAGAAACCCCCGGTTCGGGGGGGCCAACTCCACCGAATATCCCCCAATAATGGGGATACAAATCCATCTGTTTTCAGGGAAATCGGGCCGATTCCCATGGCCTGCAGTTTCTTTATCATCCTGATTATCTTGACGCAGCTTACAAAGACCACCTGGTTTGGCACTGGGAGATTGGACCGAGCAGGCCTGTTGGGGGTTGGGCAGAGGAGGCAGCAGCTTTGCTATTGAGCATGACCGGCTTTGGACAAGCGGTCCGTCAGCAGGATGGCTTGACGGTAGCGGTAGAAATCCGCAGTCTGAACCATCGGTATTTAAAGCTGCAATTGCGCTGCCCGGAAGGATATGGAGGCTTAGAGCCTCTGGTGGAATCGGTGGTTCGGCAGCGGATCCGGCGTGGGAGCGTGTATGTGGATCTGCGGATTGAACGCCGTGGGCAGCCGGAGCAGTATCGAATCGATGTTCAAGTCTTGGAGGCGTACCGGCAGCAATTAGAAAGCATCCGGAAGGCCTGGAATGTGGCGGAGAGTGTGCCGCTGCAGTTTTTACTGGGTTTGCCGGGGGTCGTTTATGAGGAGTTGAGCGGCGAAGATTTGGTTAGTCGGGATTGGCCTGTGATCCAAACAGCTCTCCAGGAGGCGTTGGACCGGTTGGATCGGATGCGTGCAGAGGAAGGGCGAGCCATGGCCCACCAGCTCCAAACCCACGCCCAACAACTCCGCCAGAACCTGGAGCAGATTGCGCAGCGGGCGCCGATGGTAGCCGAACAATACCGCAGTCGGCTTCAAGAGCGGGTCGGCAAATTGCTGGAGGAATATCAGATCAGTCTGCAAGCGGGCGATTTGCTCCGGGAAGTGGCCCTTTTTGCCGAGCGAAGCGATATTTCTGAAGAGATCGTTCGGCTGCGCAGTCATATCGACCAACTGGAAGCCTGCCTTCAGAAGCCCGAAAGCCATCCGGAAGGAGTAGGAAGAACACTCGATTTTTTGACCCAAGAGATGTTCCGAGAAGCTAATACGATTGGGGCCAAAGCTAACGATGCGGAGATTGTCAATCACGTGCTTGCCCTGAAAGGAACGATCGAACGGGTTCGAGAATTGGTGCAGAACCTTCAGTAATGGGTAAGCCAGGCTGTTAGACTGGGCTGGATCGGCCATCTGCTTACCGGTTGGACAGAGCTGCTTTATAGAAGTGGGCAGGTCTCTGGGAAGCAGAGAGGAACCGACGGGGGCAGGGCCATCCGGCTCCGGAGCCGACTTTTGGGACCCAAAATCCTTCGGAACCAGCCATGGCGGATGGGAACTTGGTGATTTTATCGGGGCCTTCCGGGGTAGGAAAGAATACGGTGGTAGAGCGGTTGTTGGCGGCCTCTGGGGGGTTGGTGGAGCGGAGTGTAACGGCGACGACCCGGCCCCCCCGGCCTGGGGAGAAAGATGGGATCGATTATTACTTTCTCAGTCCGGAAGAGTTCGACCGCCGACGTGCCGAAGGGGCCTTTTTGGAATGTTTCCAAGTGTTTGGGACCGGCCATTGGTATGGCACGTTGGCCTCCGATGTGGCCAGGCGATTAAAAAAGGGTGTCTGGGTGTTACTGGCCATCGACGTGCAAGGGGCCAGGGCTTTGGTGAGGCAGTTTCCGGAGGCGGTAACCATTTTCCTTTTACCCCCCTCGGAAGAGGAACTCCAGCGTCGACTCCGCCAACGAGGAACCGAAACCGAAGAGTCCATCCAGAATCGGTTAGCCCGGGCTAAGGAAGAATTAGCCTTAGCCAGTCAGTATCGTTATCAGGTCGTCAACGACGACCCAGACCGGGCAGCCCAGGAGATTCTCCAAATTTTAAAAAACCATTCCCCTCCCGGGCCCTTGGTCCTCACAGACAACCCCTCCGAGCAAAGAGGAATATAATAAAAAATGGGAACCCTTCCGCCGAAGGGTCAACTAAGGCATGGCTCCGAAAGCAGGGGGCCAGTTTTTTGTGCTCGTTTATTTTATTTGTTCCGGACGGGTAACTTACGCGCCTGGAACACCTACAGGCTTTCTTCGGATCAAGCCGGCAGCCTCTTCATTCGGCTGAAGGGTTACAAATAACGGTATTGGCTAAGGAGTAAGGGTTTAGGTTGGCTACTGAAGGGCGGAGACGTTTCCAGAGGTGAAGCAGCAATGTTAGAAGAATTGCTGGATGATCGGATTATCAAGAAAGTTGGAGGCCGGTTTAAGCTTTCCACGTTGATGCAGAAACGGCTGGCAGCGTTGATTCATGGTGCGCGGCCGTTGGTGGATTTAGGGCCGTCGGATCAGATGGGCTCCCAAGGGGCGGATACCACCAGGCTGAGCACCGAACAACTGATGAAAATTGTCATTCAAGAGATCTTGCAGGATAAGATCTATCTCGATATGGAACAAAATGTTCGGGTCCGTGCCCCTGGGGAATTGGCGGGGCCGCTCGATTTTGATATAAACAAAAGTTAATCTTATCCATTTGCCTTACTCGGAGCTGGTGGTATCCTCCGAAGAATCCGGTGGGCAGTTTTTCAACTGGTGGACCATGTGGAAAGGCCGGGAAATCTTAATCGGCATAAGCGGTGGGATTGCCGCCTACAAGACGGCCAGTCTGGTCAGCCGCCTTGTCCAGGCAGGTGCCGGGGTGTCGGTGATTATGACCCGTTCGGCCACCCAGTTGGTGCGTCCGAAAACATTTGAAGCCCTGACGGGTCGTCCGGTCCGCTGGCAGATGTTTGGCCCGGGTAGCCATCCCCATATTGAGGCGGCCACCCAAGCCGAACTGCTCTGTATTGCCCCGGCCACGGCCAATCTGTTGGCCAAGGCCGCTTTAGGACTAGCCGACGACCTGCTCAGCACGGTCCTGCTGGCCTTCGAAGGACCGGTGATTTTGGCACCCGCCATGAACCACCACATGTGGAAAAAACCAGCCGTCCAGCGCAACATCCGCCAATTACAAGAAGACGGCTTTCTTCTGATCGGCCCAGAAGAAGGTTACTTAAGCTGCGGGATGGTCGGCATGGGCCGAATGGCCGAACCAGAAAAAATCTTCCAAATGATCGAAAAAATCCTAGCCGACCAAACTCCTCCTCTGCCATTTCTTAATTCATAACCAGTAGCCCTTTGGGGGAACAACGCGGTGAGTGAGGGGATTGGCTTTAGCAGGTCGGAGGTCGGGCGATGGGGTGGGGAAAAAAGCAATCGGTGCAGGGTCGAGAAGAGCTGGTGAGCAAATCGGCCCCAGCCCCTCTGCCCGATTCTTCCGAGCCGAGCCCACCAACTTTCTGCGGCACCCGAAAACCATGGCGCTGTCGTTTAGTTCAGCTAGGTTGGTTGGTAGTGGGCTTGTTGTGGCTGCTGCCGACGCTGCTGCTGATCGGGGCCGGTTCCTGGTGGCTTTGGCAGGCCGGTTGGCTATGGACCTGGCTGGGCCTGACCGGAGCAGTGTCGCTGGCCGGTTGGCTTCTAGCCCAATGGCTCCGGCAAACAAGCCGAGATACATGGGGCATCCTCGTTCAGCCAGACCCCCGCTGGACTCCCCAAGATCAAGCGGCCTGGGAAAAAGTCGAAGCGTTCGCCCTCCAACTCCAACAAACCGATCTCGCTCTCGATCAGCCCGAATCGGTCCTCCAGACGTTTTATGATCTTTTGGCCATCATAGCTCGACACTATCGGCCAGATTCCGAACGCCCGGAGTTGGAAATCCCTGCACCGCATGTGCTTCGGATTATCGAACGGGTGGCCCGAGATCTGCGCCAGCTACTGGTCGAACGAGTGCCCGGTTCTCATTGGCTGACCCTGCATGACTTTTACAAACTGAGCCGACTAGCCGCCTGGTTCCAACGCTTCTACCGCTGGTTTTATGGAGCATATCGGGTAACGCAATTGGCTACTAATCCTGCAGCCGCCTTGGTCCGAGAGGTGCGAGACGCCGCTTTGGGCCAGGTGCACGCCTCCACCAGCCAGGAACTGAAAGACGGCGTGATCAGTTTTTGTGTGCGCCAGGCAGGCCGATATGCCATCCAACTTTACAGCGGCAAAGTACTCCTGGAAGAGGACTCCGACCGCCTACCGGCCAGCCGACAAACCCTCCGCCAGCTCCCAAAAGAGGGCTCGGCAGCTCCAAGAGAACCAATAGAAGAACCGATCCGAGTGCTCATTCTGGGCGGGCCGCAGACCGGCAAGCCGCTCCTGCTGCCCATGCTGCTTGGCCAACAAGCAGTGCCCAAACAAAACCTTTGGCGAAAGCTGTTTGGCTCCCAGGCGATTGCCCGCCGCCTATGGCGCCCCGAAGGCACGCCCCCGATTTTCTTAACCGATTGGCCAGAATATGGCCCCTGCCCAGTCAACTCCAAACAGCTTACTCGCTTTGAAACCGAAGTGCTTCAGACGGATTTGGTGGTGTTGGTCTGTGGGCCAAGCCAGGACAATTGGCGGACCGACCGGCCCTGGCTGGACCAGTTCCGCCGGATTTACCAGCAGCATCCAGAACGGAATCGACCGCCCCTGATCGTCCTGCTTGGTACCGAACAACCTAGCTTAGAAGCCAGTGCCGCCAAGGCCCCGGGGCAACCTGGCCAGCCGGTGAACCCTGCCAACTCTGCACTGCCAGAAGGTAAGCCGACAGGGGACCTCCCCGGCCCCCCGGGCGCCTTGCTGTCTGCCCGGATCGCCGAGCTGCGCCGGCAGTTGGCCTTGGCCGATCAAGAACCTGTAGTACCGGTCTGCCTGGCTTCGGAAACCCCCCAGCAGGTCCAGCAACGCCTTTTGACGGCCATTAGGCAGGTCCTTCCCGAAGCAGACCGAGCCAGATATGCCCGATATTATGCCCAGTATGCGCAGCAGGAGCGGTGGCCCCGGCTGTGGCAGCAACTTCGGCAGGCCGGCCCTCAGGCCGGAAAACTAGCCGCCCAACACACGCCCAACCTTCTCAAACAAGCCTCCCAAACCCTCTGGCAGTTAGGGACCGGCTGGTTCCGCAAAGGGAGGAAATAATCGGTTTTTCCCTGAAGCCGCTCAAAAAGGCACTGGCAACGTCTGCTCTGCGTTTTTATCGCCAGGCCCTCTCGCCGTGAGGTGCCGATACCTCCACAGCCAGATTCTCCCGAAGAGTCTTCCCTTCCATGAGGGTTCTTCCGATTTGCTCCGAATCCCCGAAGAGGCTGCCCAGCCTCTTCGGGGCGGGCAAATGTCGGTAGGCCCAACCGGAACCAGTTTAGGACCTTCCTTCCACCGAACCGGAGGCCAACCGTGCTCGTCGGGATAGGAAGCGGCGTCCAGGCCCAACCGGTTCAGCCTTCTTCGACCAGGCGCATTTGCATCAGATCGGTTAAGTGGCGGGCGTTTTGCATGTGGTCGCCGTAGAAGACGACCCGGTGCAACAAGGTCATCATATCCCCTTCCAACACGCCGCCGCCCCAATGGCGCACCATCTTGGCCGCGTCGCCAATCTCGGTAACGATCTGGGTTCGGCAGCCTCGGACCGATTTTTCCGGCACTTCCCGAATGGTACCGGTGGAAATCAGCAAGGTGTCCAGGTTGACCAATTTGGTCCGGGTGATCTTTTGGCCGATGCGATATTGGATTTCCGGGACCACGCCGCCGCCGATTTCCGAATGGCTTCGCAAAAGATACGGGGCCGCTTCGCCGTTGGGACCGTCCATCTTCAAGGGGCCAACGCAGTGAGCGGTCCAGAGGGCGTTCTTGGCCGTGTCGAACGTGGCGTTGCCCTGGAAACCAGGGATATTGGCCAGGTACCAGAAAAGCATCATGGTCAACATGGAATCCATGTCCCCTTCGCAGGAAGCCGGAATCCCCCGGTCCCGAAGCCGGGTAAATCCCAAGCAGGGGAAACCCCGCTGCAACCAGCCCATGCAGGTGCCGACCGCCAACGCCTGGGCCTTCTCTTCCTCCATGAGTTGATCCAGAGCTAGGCTAACCCGGGCCGCCTTCAGCACATCCTCTTCGGTGGGTTCGATCATCTTTTTAGCGCCCCGAATCCAGGCTTCGGCCTCGGCCTTTGCTTTAGCCATATCGACCGATTCCAAAAGCTCATCGAAGCGTTTTTGCGGCACGACGATCACTGTCGGACCAAGGCGCTGTTTGATCTTCTCCGGCTGGCAGGCTGCTGGAGTACCCCTCAAGGGGACAAAGGCGACGATCCGGCTATGGCGCATGAGCGGAATGACCCGGAGGATGCGGGCGGCCCGCTCCAGTTCGCTCCGATCGCTGCTAGCCATGAGCGTAACCGGTTTGCCCTCCTGCCTCCATCGGAACGGATACATCCAGTCATGGCCGCTGGCAGGAGCCGAATAGACCGCCATGGGCCGATTCGTCTCCAGAATCGGTTTTGCCGCCCGAAGCAAACCGCCGATGCACAGATTGATCGCCAGCACCGGCGCTTCGTCGCCTGCTTGTTGGAGAATTTTGGCCGTCTCTTCGGCAGTGTTGGCCCGACCCATGACAAACTCCACATTGCCCAGCTTCGTCTCCACCTGTTTGAGACAGTCTTGCAACTGGGCAATCTCTTCTTCACACACGCCCCAATTGCGATCACAAGGCACAGGCACGCCGGTAAAAATGGCGGCAATCCGTACCTTTTCCGGCATGGTGGGAAGCTCCGCCGGTTTCGACACCGCTTCTTCTCCGTACAAAACGCCGCCTGCCGCCCACGCCAACGACGCCATTGCCCCGGTGCCTAAAAACTCCCGTCGATTGCAGTTCTCACACATCGGCTTCTCCTTTGCAAAAACCCATCTTGCGATACTACTTCAGCCAAAAAGACTATCTTCTCCGGCCCGCCAAAGCACACCATCCGTCCCCCCTGCCCCGGGGTGGGAGAGGGGGGCCGGGTGCTAGCCTGACCGGATGAGCATACGGTCAGGTAACCTAATTTGTTAGACTGAGTTTCCTACCCGATGGGCAATATCCCTCCCGTCTGATAGACGCTGCGACTTCCAAAAGGGGAACCTCCGCTCCCGTTTGTGCGGTAATGACAACATTGTTGTATGGGATACCCAGGCAAAAGAAAATAGCCTCCTTGATTCGGATGGAATGCTATTTTGTTTGCCCAGCGGGTTGGGCTTTTATTCCGACGTTCTGAACAGCCCGCTCAACCGCCTGGAGGATATCGGTTTCGATGGACTCTGCCCATCGGACTGCTGGGTAGCCATAGACGGAAAATGCCCCGGCTTCGTAGCCCCCCTCCTGCCAGACCCGATGGGAAGGAATATAGGCCATCACATCGTTGGCATACCCGGCCACCCAGGTGGTTGGTCCGTAAATCTGGCGAAGCCGGAGTTGATAATCCACCACCACTTCCCCGCCCAGAGCGATCCAAAGTTGCTGCTGGCCCAATCGCCAGACCTGCACCGGATAAGCCGGGTAGCCGGTGGCCCAAGGTTTTCCTTCGGCTCGCTCGGCCAAAAGCCGACGTGCCCATCGGCCTTGATAGTTCTCCTGAGCGGAGAGTTTTTTCAAATCTTCTTCCTTTGGTTGCTCCCAGGCCAGAGGAATTTCGACCCAGGCGGTGGCCAAAGCGGGTTCGATCAAGCGCATCGGTTGGGACAAAACTTGAGCTACGGCGTCGGCCAATTGCCGTCCGTACTGCTTGGCCAAGTCCACTTTCCGCCGGGGCAGCGGATTCTGATCCGCTCCGCAGCCGATGTAGAACATCGCCTGCGCACCGGGATATTTTTCCTGCAAGGCCGCTTGGGCAAAACCAGGGTAATCGCCCGACCAAAGGTAGTCAGCCAAGGTCGTGGCATGGCAGGCGTAGCCGAAAACAATGGCCCGAAGCGAATGGGCTGCCGGTTGGTCCGGTTGACTGCCTTGGCCATTACCAGTGCCGGTCGGGCAGGGGGGCTGTTCGGGATTGTGGGGGACTGTTTGTTTCGGTGTACCGGCTTGGCCGTTGCCCGATGGCCCAGAAGAGGCGGAAGGGCCCGTCGAAGCACTTGCCCCGGCAGATTCGGCCGGTTGCTGCGCCCTAACACCGGCTTTTCGGACGGCTAGCACGAAGACGGTTGGATCGGTAGGTCCCCGAAGCGGCTGGCCAGCCGCCCGCAGCTTTTCTACCTCCGCCTCTTTGTTATTTCGACGGTTGACGGCATAATGGCACTGGCCTTCACCAGCTTCCAACCGCGCCGGTTCCATAGATCGGAGCGCCTGGCCAATGCAATCGATGATCTTCTTTTCCAGAGCCGTCGTGTATTCGGTGATGAGCTCTTTCTGCTGGTCGTCCAGGGGGTAAATGTCCCAGAGGGCGTTTTGGAGCACCGGACCGCTGTGGGTATGGGAACAAGTAAGCATCAAAGCAGATCGGTCCAGATGGAAGCGTTCTTTAACGGCACCGGCAATCCGGTCGGCCAGATCCCGGGGAAAACCCACCAAATCACTGGTTACCAAAACCGCCCGTTCTCCCGCAGCCGATTCCAACGCCAACACCTTCACCCACAGGTCGTCCAGGGTGCCTTCGGCTGGTTTCGTTCGGGCGGCATAGCCGGCCAGCCACATCGGCCTTTCCGGGGTAATTTTTACCTGGGCCAGCCCAACCTTCCAGCAGGTTTCGGTTGAAGTCGCTGGCTGTTCGGCCCAAACCGGCAGACTTACCACCAGACCGATCAACAGGCCCAGCACAACCCCAGTCCACCCAATCCATCGGACCAATTGACGTCTGTTCATGCTTAGTCCTCCTCGTACTTCCGCTACCAACGCTGGACAACCGCGATGTTGCCGCCGGCTCGGCCAAGGCCTCAGACCGGCAAGGGCTATTCTCCTATTCTACCTATGGCTGCGGGGATTTGCGAGCAAACGGCACTATCCCTAGCCAAAGAAAGAAAATGGCCAGGGGCCTATTGGTTCCGGCTCGGGAACTGGTAAAGACCGCTCCTCATAGGCGGCGATCCGCTCGAAACGGAAAATGACCTACTTCGCGAAGAGCTAAAAGGCAGCTCATTATAGCAAGGAGGGTGCAATAGACGGCTGTCATCCCGCCAGGAGATACTCGATCCGCCAACGGGCAAAAAGACCGCTCCTCAAGGGAAGGATAATAGGAAGCTCAGCAAAATCCTGAATATCACATAAACTTTATGAACATATAATCCTAGTACTCCTAAAAAGATTTTGGATTAGAACTGCTGTTGGTGGTATGCCTAGCATCGCTAGCAACCCTCCCTGTGTGGGCGGTTGCACCACCGCACAAAATAGTATAAAAACATATCCTTTGAATGATTCAGAAATTCCTTTCCTCTCTCTGGGGCGGTTGCCGCCGGTGCGATTCCCTTTTGAAGTATTTGCGGTGAAACTTTACGGCCGCCCAGCCGGAGGGATTTTCCCAGTGGATTCCAGATACTGGATCACCTGATTGGCCAATTGTTCAGGCGGATATTTCGCGCCTTCTAAGACAATTTCCGGTCGAAGCGGCGGTTCATAGGGGTCGTCGATGCCGGTAAAGCCTTTCAACTGGCCGGAACGAGCCTTTTTGTAAAGACCCTTCGGATCCCGCTGTTCACAGATTTCCAGCGGGGTGTTGACATAGACTTCAATGAAATCTCCTGGGGCCATGCTTGCCCGGACCCGATCCCGATCCGCTCGATACGGACTGATAAAGGCGGTAATGGCAATCAGCCCAGCCTCACAAAACAACTTGGCCACCGCCCCAATCCGCCGAATGTTTTCCTCCCGATCTTCGGGCGAAAAGCCCAGACCAAACCGCTGGGCAAACGCTTCGCTATGGGTTTGGCGTAAAATCTCCGGACTGGCATTCAGGCCGTGCCGTACATTATCCCCATCCAATACAAAACTATGCACCCCCCGGGCATGGAGTTTATGATCAATTAGGTTGGCGATGGTGCTTTTACCACAGCCGCTCAGCCCCGTCAGCCAAACCACACACCCTTTATGTCCGTTAAGCTTTTCCCGTTCTTGCCGGCTTACCGCATGTTCATGCCAATGCAATTCCACAGAATTCATGGGAAAATCACCTACTGGAAGCTCGAAGAGGAGGAAAAAAGTTAGCGAAGGATTGATAGGTTCTAGGAAGCCACCATTCGAAAAATCGTCGTCAAGGTTGGGATTTTCTCTGGAACTTTCCCCTGCAAAACCTCGCCCGGAGCATAAAATATAAAGAAAGTAAATAAGTAAATAATATGAAGCACCTGGGTTTGGTTAGCAAGAGGTTACCTAGAGGAGGGACCGGCAATGACGGCGGAATCTCCGGAGAAGAAGATCGTGGTGGACGAAGATTGGAAAAAGCAGGTGGAAGCGGAAAAAGAGGCATTTCGGCGAATGCAGCAAGAAGAGAAAAAAACGGAAAAGCCCCGCCCGCTTCCGCCCGCCTCGTTTTCCTTTTTAGTAACCACCCTAGCTAACCAAGCTATGGTCTCGTTGGGCCTGTTGCCAAATCCTTTAACCCATCAGACCCAGTGCCGACTGGACGAAGCCCAACATTTTATCGATACCCTTCAAATTCTTTACGACAAGACCGAAGGGAACCGCACGCCGGAAGAAACGGCCCTTTTAGAGGAGCTTTTGCACCAATTGCGTCTTGGGTACCTGAGCGTTCAAGAGCGAATCTCCGGCGGGCCCCCGCCAGGAGAACAGGAGCCATCTTCCCCTATCTAGGGGATATTAATTGCACACATTGGGGGATCCCCTGAGACCAGGAAAAATATCGGGAGCTCTGCAAAATCCTAAACCTCACGTGAACTTTATGAACATTTGATCCTTTCCTTTGCTTATCGGTTCCCATTGCTGGGCACTATATATGGAGTCTAATGTTGACAGCGCCACGATATGTTGGGGCTGTTGACGGAGGTTCCGGAATAGTGTAAAAATATATCCTTTGCATTAGTCAGAGATTCCTATTGTAGCCGAGCGAAGTAGGGCCCTATTTTGTAGAGAAAATGCCCCCAGCGTGGGCCTGGGCCCGGAAGCGGCAGTGCCACGAGCAGAACTCCCTCGGAAAAACGGGCTTTTTGGTTTCGCAGCAGGCACAGGTTGTATCCTTCGGCTGAAATGGTACGAAAAAAAGCATGCCCGGCCCAGCAGGCTTACCTTTTGCCCCTCCGTAAGCAACAGCCATGCGCCTCCGATATGGTTGCAACTGCCCCCTGGGTGAGAGTCTCGCCGGGGGAGAAAGAAAGGTTCCTACTGAACCGGGCATGAGCAGAAGTGTATTTTTGATTTCCGATAGTTAAAAGTATATATCTCCTTTCCAGGGCCGATCTTTGAAAAAGGAACGTTTCTGGTTATTCCGAAAGCCGATCGAACAGGCGTCGGAACTTAGGCATTCGCCGGGCTAGGTATTGGAGCCAGGCAGCTGGTTTCCAGATCTCCACACACAGACCTGCTCCGATCAGAAGGACTTCAGCTCCCGGTTCCACACCCAAAAACTCTCGGAAACCTTCGGGAATAACCAGGCGCCCACGGTCGCCCAGTTGCACTGGCCGGTGCCGCGTGGAAAGCAATCGGCCTAGCAATTGAAGCTGGCTGATTCTGCCTTGCAGTTTTCCGGCCTTCCATTTTTGTTCGATGATGCTCAGCCCTCCCTGAAGGGCGTTAGCCCATTGATCCCCATTCCATAGACTGAGGCATCCGAGCCGTTCTTTGGCCAAAATGTAAGTCTCTGCTTTACCCAAGCAAGTAAGCAGCTCGGCAGGCAATGCCAACCGATATCGCTGATCGAGGGTGCGCTGGAATTCGCCTAGGATCAACGCATCTGGATAGCCCATCGTTTTAGGGGGCTTGGCGATTTCTACCGAGCCGATCCCCTCCCTTAGCCAACCTACTAGGCACTAAATGGGCCAATTTCCCACTTAAAACTTTCTAGTTTTCGCTTTGTGGGTTCAAAACCCACAAGAGGTGATTTTACCACTTCTTCTTCCTTTGGCAACACCCCGGGAAAAATTTTTTGATTTTTTTCTGCTCCCTTCCGTTTCCCTTCCCCTCTAGGGCAGGTACCTTTTTCGGCGGGAAGCGAATCCCTCTTGCAGGGGTGGAAAATCTGCCTGGAGGCTTTTCCTCCTCTGGACCGAAAAGCCCAGGCTCCTGGGGGGAGGCCGTTTTGGCGGAGGCAATGGCAAATTGCTCTAGATTCTTCTGCCGGGATTGGGTAAGGTGAGCACATCTTCTACTCCTATCTCAGGGCCATTGCCCACTCATGCACGACGATCCGGTAGTTATTACAGGCATTGGACTTATCGCTTCGGTTGGGCACGACCGGGAAACGGTCTGGAAGGCGGTTCGGGAGGGCCGAAGCGGCGCCCGCTGGCTGGAGGGGCTAGAGGGTATCCCAGACCGGTGGCTAATCGGGGCTCCGGTAGAGTTGCCGGCAGACCGGCCTGGCGAACTGAAAGTGGTGAGTTTAGCCCGGCAGGCTGCTCGAGAAGCCCTCCAAGATGCGAATGTCGATTGGCACCGGATCGACCGTACCCGTTTTGGTTGTGCCATTAGTGCCCACATGGGGGATACTTCGTTTATTCGCTATCTTTTTGGGGCTCCAGATACCCCTCGGGAATACTCTATTCAGCTGCCTTATATCCCCCATTTTGGGGAATCTTCTTGGGAGCGGGATTTTAATGGTTTTGCACAGAGCCCCGCCCGATGGTGGACCCAGTGGTTGCCCAATACCGCCTGTTGGGCATTAGGATGGGAATTTGGACTTTACGGGCCCCGGCTTTGCCATTCGACGGCCTGTGCCAGCGGCCTGATTGAAGTCTTATCCGCCTATTGGGCGATTCGGGACGGGCAGTGCGATGTGGCGTTGGCAGGCAGTGCCGATGCCATTCATCCGTTGTTTGCCGCCGGATTTCACAACATGCGGGTGCTAGCCTATCACCCGGATCCGGTGCAGGCGTGTCGGCCATTCGATAAGGCCCGGAACGGATTTATCATGGGGGAGGGGGCGGGGATGTTTGTGTTGGAGCGGCTCAGCCATGCCCGCCGCCGAGGGGCTAAGATTTATGCCCAAATTTTGGGCGGGAAAATGATGGCGGACGCCTATCATGTAACGGGCCTTGATGCCGATAGCGAGAGTTTGGCGTATTTGATTCAAGCGACGTTGCGATCGGCGGGGCTTCGGCCTTCCGATATTGACTATATTAATGCCCATGGCACAGGCACTCAGCAGAACGATCGGATGGAGGTTCGGGGGATCCATCGAGCCTTAGGCCCGGCTGCCCAACGGGTTTCAGTGAGTTCTACCAAGCCAGTGTTGGGGCATTTGGTGAATGCGGCGGGCAGTGTGGAGCTGGGGATAACGATCCTGGCGCTTCGGGATGGGTTTGTACCGCCCACGATGAATTTAACCAGTCCGGACCCGGAGTGCGATTTGGATTGCACGCCGCTGGTGGGCCGTCGGTTTGCGGGTGAACATGCCTTGAAGTTTTCTGTTGGGTTTGGGGGCCATCAGGCAGCCATTGCCCTGCGACGCTGGCCAGAAGTCCAAAGTCAACTGGACGTTCTGGCCCGTGCCGCTTGATCTGTCTAGTTCTCTGGGGTAGTGTTCCGGTAGAGTTTAGGGGGAAAACAGACGCACCCAGAAGAGCCGAAGACAGTTCTAAAATGGGCATTTTGCCGCCTTTTTGGGCAACGGCAGTCTTTTTTGTAGTCTTTCTGTTAAAGCCGGGCTCGTTTTCCTGGCTTCTTAGAGAGTCAATTGACAATCTTTAGGAACCATTTAGACTAGAAAATTGGAATTGAGTTTATCTAAATTGCCTATTTTGAAGAGTACTATGGTGAGTTGGAAAGCTTGGGCGGGCGTATTTACTCAGGCCACTGACCCCCGGGTGGAGGAGTTTACCGAAAGTGTGAGCTTCGACCGCCGACTTTTTGCGGAGGACATCCGGGGATCGATTGCCCATGCGCAGATGTTGGCCAAAGTAGGGTTGCTCAGCCAGCAGGAATGCCAACAAATTGAGCAGGCACTGCACGAAATTGAGGAAGAGATCCGCAGCGGCCGATTTCTCTTCCGGCCTGAGCTGGAAGATATCCACATGCACATTGAGCGGGCGTTGACGGATCGGCTGGGGGATGTAGGGCGAAAACTGCATACGGCCCGAAGCCGAAACGACCAGGTGGCCACCACCATGCGTCTGTGGGTTCGGGAGAGCATCGAGCAGATCGACGGTCTCCTTCGGCACCTGCAGGAGGCCTTTGTGGAGCGCTGCGAGCGGGATGAGCAGGTGATTTTGCCTGGTTATACCCATTTGCGTCGAGCCCAGCCGGTCTTGGCCGCCCACTATTGGCTTTGTTACTGTGAGAAGTTCCAACGGGATCGGGATCGGTTGTCCGATTGCCGACGGCGGGTCAATGTCTTGCCATTGGGGTCGGCGGCACTGGCCGGCACCACTCTTGCCATCGATCGGGATGAGGTGGCCTGCCGATTGGGGTTTGTGGATCCCCAGACCGGGCAGCCTCAGGTGTCGGCCAACAGTCTAGATGCCGTCAGCGACCGGGATTTCCTGCTGGAATTTGTCTTTGACCTGGTCTTGATCGCAGAACATCTGAGCACCTGGGCCGAAGACTGGATCCTTTGGTCCAGCCAGGAATTTGGCTTCCTCAAATTGCCGGAGGCCTTTTGCACCGGGTCGTCGATCATGCCGCAAAAACGCAATCCGGATGTGCTGGAACTGATCCGGGCAAAGACAGCCCGGGTCATCGGCGATTTGCAGGCGCTATTGGTTTTGATCAAGGCGTTGCCGTTGGCGTATAATCGGGATCTGCAGGAGGATAAGCCGCCGGTTTTCGATGCCGTGGATACGGTGCGGGCTTGTTTGGAAATAGCCATTCCCCTGATCCAAGAGGCAGAATTGGATGCAGGGGCCATTTCGGAACGGTTAGAGCAAGGGTATTTGGATGCCACCGGTTTGATGGAATATTTGATTGGGCGGGGCTTGCCGCAGCGCACTGCCCACGAACGGGTGGGCCGATTGGTTCGTCGGGCCATGGAGATGGGCCTTCCGCTGGGTAGCCTCTCCCTGGAACAAATCCAGGAAATTTGTCCGGAAGCCGATCAAGGGGTATTTCAGGTGCTGGGGGCCCAGCGGGCGGTGTCGGCCATGCAAAGCTATGGGTCAACCAGTCCGGCTGAGGTTCGGCGGCAAATCGAACTTTGGAAAACCCGCTTGGCAGCAGAAACAACCTGCTTGCCGTCGGATACCGGCCAGTGACCTGTCCAAGAGCCTGATCACGGAAACTGTCCAGGGGGTGGAGGGCTTGGGCCTCGAACTGTTTCCGCCCATGGCGTCAAGAGGACGACGAACAAAACCGTCAACGGGGAGGACTGTTTTTATAGGCGATCTTCTACAAATACCAGCCGACGGGGATGACGAAGGAAACTGACAAGGCTGTGGAGAGCATTCCTGAGAACCGTTTCTGGGGAGTGGCAATCAACGATGAGCGGACATTGGCGCCGGTATAAGGGGAAGGTGGTGATAGCCGTGTTGGTGGGGCTGGGGTTGGCTGCGGGCGGTGGGTGGGTTTTCGGGGCGGCGCCAGGCAAAGCGGCGGCAGAACCGCCCAAGCCTTCGGCAGAACAGCTCCTTTTGGACAAGCCGGAAGATCCCGCCGTAGCTGCCATCTTGGCTACCAAGCCTACCACGGCGTTGGAGAAAATTCGGGCTGCTGAACTGTTAGCCAGATTGGGCCGGGCTGATCTGGCCAAAAAGTTCCTCAAAGAAGTCTTAGACGCCAAGCCGGACGAAGGCCAACTGGCCGATTTGGGCCTTGAGTTGGGTTCGATCTTTTTTATGCGCTTGGCCACTCGGCAGGACCTAGCCCCGGAAGCCCACCAGATGCGGGATGTGGTCTTTGGGGCGATGAAAGCCCGGCTGGAAGATCCCCAAAGGCTTCAGAACCTGATTAAGCAATTGCAAGATCCCTCGTTTGCGGAGCGTCAACGGGCTGTGGTTGGCCTTCGAGAAGCCCACCAAGCCGGTGCGGTGGCATTGATAGGGGTGTTGGCCGATCCAGCCCGCCAGGCAGAACATCCGGCGGTGCGGGATGTGCTGCTGCAGATGGGCGCCGATGCGGTGGGGCCGCTGTTGGCTTGTTTGGAGGCGCCGGAGGATCGGCTCCAAGGCGAAGCCGCCCTCCTTTTGGCCCGAATGGAGGTGCACGAGGCGGTTTTGCCGCTGCGCGTGCTGCTGGTGGCGGAAAATACTTCTGGTCCGCTTCGGGCCACAGCGGCAGAGGCCCTCCGGCGCTTAGGTGCCCAAGTGCCTAGTTCCCCTAGGGAAGTGGCGGAGCTGCTGTTTCGGCTTGCCCAGGATTATTATACTGCGAAACGAGTCATCCCCACCGACCTGGAAGGCCGTGTCGAATTCTGGCAGTGGGACCAGGCCCAACGAAAGCCGGTTTGCCAGCGACTTCCGGTGCAACAGGTGCGGCTTCGCCGGGCAGCGCAATGGGCCCGACAAGCCCACCAGCTTCTGCCGAAGGACCAGCGGATCCGCCTTTTGTACTTGGCGACCCTGCTCGAAGAGGCCAAGTACGCCCATGGGCTCGATAAGCCGTTAGCGGGTGGGCAAAACAGCCCGGCCGATCGGGCTGCTTCCTTCGGATTAGAGACGCTGGAGGCGGCGCTACGGTTTTCGTTAGAGAGTGGACATCCGGTAGCTGCCACGGCGATTTTGGAAATCATGACCCAATGGAAACCTTCCGAGAGCATCCTGCGGCGGACCAGTGAACTGTCGCCGATTGTGCAGGCCCTTCGGCATGGCGACCGGCGATTACGGATGGCCGCTTTGGGCTTGATTGTTGCAGTGCAGCCCACCGCACCGTATCCAGGTGCAAGCTATGTGGGGGAAGCGTTGGAGTTTTTTGTGGCTTCCAGGGGAGTGCGGCGGGCTATGGTCGTTTCCGCTCAGTTGGAAGCCTCTAGCGCCTTGGCCGGCTATTTGGCTGAGGCAGGCTATACGGTCGATACCGCCCAAACCGGCCGAGATGCCCTCCGATGGCTTTTGGGTTGTCCGGATTATGAGTTGGTTTGGGTGGATGCGGCTCTTGGGAGTCCGGAACCGGCGGTACTGGTCCAGCAACTTCGCCGAGACGCTCGGACGAGCGATCTGCTGGTGGGAATATTTTGCCACCAAGAAGAGTATGAACGCACACGGCGGTTGGCAGAGACCGATGAACGGATCTTAGTGTTTGTTCGTCCTTATCAACCGGAGTTGGCCAAGCAGGATCTGGCCCGGACCCTAGCGTTGGGAGGCCCGGAATGGGTGGGCTTTCAGGAGCGTCAACGGCAGGCGGAGCAAGCCATGCAGTGGCTCGTTCAGCTTGCCCAACAAAGCGCAAAACTCTACGATCTGCATGGCCTGGAACCCACTTTGGTAAGAGCGTTGCAGGTTTCCAGTTTGGCTCCTGGAGCGGCCAGAGTGCTTGGCGCCTTCGGCACCCCAAGTAGCCAAAAAGCCTTGGTTGATCTCGCCAGCCGAGGCACCCAATCGCTGGAAGTCCGTCGGGCAGCCGTAGCCGCCTTCGCCAATAGTGTCCAAAAGTTTGGTATTCTTCTGACTACCTCCCAAATCGAACGCCAATATGACCTTTACAATGCCAGTCGGCATCTGCCAGCAGAAACCCAGAAGATTCTCAGCGACATTTTGGATGTGATTGAAGGGGCCGACTCCGGTGGGGCGAAGCCCCCTCACAAAATGCCCAAGGAACAGCCAGTACCGAAACAATAGCAGGGCCAGTTCCGTTGAATCCAAAAAAGCTGCGTTTTCCTCTGCTCAGAGCCGTCCCGTCTTATCTCCGCGAAAACGGACATCCAGACATTCCGCCTTTTCTCTGCGAAAGGAGAAGAAACCGGAAGGCCGGTTTCGCGGGGATGAGATGGGGCCAATGCAGCCGAATGGGTGGCTAATGTTTTCCCGATCGGAATTCGTTTGGTGGGCATGGAATCTGCAAGAATATGGTTGGCTAAAGAGGAAGCGGCCGGTGGGGTGGAGCCGCTGCCTGGCCTAATCGGTTCAAGCCGAAGGATGCAAGAGGTCTATCGGCTTACGAGGCAGGTGGCAGGCTCGAATGCGTCGGTGTTGCTGTTGGGCGAGACGGGCACTGGGAAGGAGCTGGTGGCTCGAGCGATCCATCGGCTCAGCCCCCGGGCCGGCGGCCCGTTTATCCGCGTCAACTGCGGCGCCTTGGCGGAAACCCTATTGGAAAGCGAGCTGTTCGGCCATGTGCGGGGTGCGTTTACCGGGGCCATTGAAAACCGCACGGGCCGATTCGAGGCCGCCCATACCGGTACCATCTTCCTGGATGAAATCAATTCCACCAGCCTTCATCTGCAAGTCAAGCTCCTCCGGGTCCTGCAAGAGCAAGAGTTTGAACGGGTGGGCGATACGCACACGATTCGGGTGGATGTGCGGGTCATAGCGGCCAGCAATCGAGACCTGTTGGAAGAGGTCCAAGCAGGCCGGTTCCGCGAAGACCTCTACTACCGATTGAACGTCATCGCCATCTCCTTACCGCCGCTTCGGGAACGTCGAGAAGACATTCCCGAATTGGTCTACCATTTTCTGCGGATCTACGGGGAGCGAAACGGGCGGGTAATTCGCTACGTGGAACCGGCAGCTATGCAAGCCTTACAAGATTATGATTGGCCGGGCAACGTCCGAGAACTGCAAAACTATATCGAACGAGCTGTCCTTTTGGCCCCTGGGGATGTGCTTAGTGTGGATCTATTAGCCGATCCGCTGCTGCGGCGATCGCCGCTGCGAGGTGGCCGACCAGTGGCCATGAACTTCGACGCCCTGGTGCAGGAATTGGTGGACCGGGCGCTGGCCGAAGCCGACGCCTCCTTTTCCACCGAGCCTCTTTACGACCGGATTATCCAGCGGGTAGAACGAGAATTGATTCGGCAAGTGCTCCAGGCGTGTGAAGGAGTACAAGTGAAAGCCGCCGCCCGCCTTGGACTGAACCGAAATACTCTCTATAAAAAAATCAAACAGTACGGCCTGGACGCCTCTTCCGAAGAACCCTCAGCCGGAAGCTAGCCTCGGTTTCCTTTTCGGAGATAAGCCAATAGGGGATAAGGAACTATCGGTGAACGGCAAGCCGTTTTGCATCGGAACCGTTTGGGTGGACCCGCCGCTGCTGCTAGCGCCGATGGCCGGTTACACCAATTATGCGTTTCGGTGCCTAGTGCGCCGGTTGGGGGGAGCGGGGCTGTTGTGCACGGAAATGGTCTCTGCTGAGGGGCTGCTACATCGCCGCCGTTTTGGCAAGGGGTGGCCGGAACAACTTTGGGGCCTCCAAGAAGAAGCTCAACCTTTGGCCGTACAAATCTGGGATGACGAACCTGGCCGATTAGCGGAGGCGGCGGCCTGGCTGGTGGAAGAATTTCACATCAGTATAGTGGACATAAATTTCGGTTGTCCTGCCCGCCAGGTGGCCCAAAAAGCACAAAGCGGAGCCTATCTCTTGGCGTTTCCGGAACGGATTGGGACGATCATCGAGCGGGTAGCGGCAGCTTGTCGGCCAACGCCGGTGACGGCGAAAATTCGGCTTGGCCCCCACCGCCAGCAAATCACCGCCCATGAGGTTGCCCAGGCGGTCGAACAGGCAGGCGGAGCGGCTCTGATCGTTCATGGCCGCACTGCCCAGGAGCGGTTTGGCGGACGGGCCGATTGGGAGGCCATCGCGCGGTTGAAGTCCTATCTGAAACGGATTCCCCTGATCGGCAACGGCGATCTGCGCAGGCCGGCCGATGTGGCAGCGGCGTTTCGGCAATGGCCGGTCGATGGCGTGATGATTGGCCGGGCCGCTTTAGGCCAACCCTGGCTCTTCCAGCAAGCAGCCGCCCTGCTCCAAGGCCAACCCCCCCCGCCAGAACCCACCCTGGCCCAGCGCCGCCATTGGCTCCTGGAGTACTACGATCGGATGTGCCAACAGCATGGCCCGAAAAAAGCCACCCTGCTGATGCGACGGTATGCCCCCCTATTTGTGCAAGGCTTACCCTATGCCCGCCAGTTCCGCACTCGGCTCTGCCAAACGAACAGCCCGGAAGAATTCCTCCGCCTGGTGCAGGAATTTTTCGACGCTTTCTCTTCGACAATCCCTCCCCATGCCCGCTCCCGCCTAAACCAGGCCACTTCTGCCAGCGAGAAAATAGACCTCAATAGGTAGCACTATCTGTTAGAGGATAGAAAGGAAGACACGTCGGTGAGGCTGGCACCTGACCGAAAAGGAACTAGCAGGAATTTTGGCAAGGCTCCTTGGCTAGCCTACCTATAGAAGACGCCTCCTTCGCCCATCCCAACCTCCAAGGCAAAAATCTCCGGTTCTTGCAACATTTCAGCCGAGTGAAGTAGCTTCCAGGTTTTTAGGGAGAATGCCCCCGAGTGCCACTGCCACGGAAGCGGCACTCCAGAGACCAGAAATCCATCGAAAAAACTGGACTGCTGCTCGGGCAGGAATGACAACTGGCATCAATCGGCTGAAATGTTCCTGGAGGGGTATACGAGGTTCCGGTCCAGGCTCTGTCAAAGGAGCTTTGGAGAGGATTTTTGGCTGGCATCCCCTAGTTTGTACACTCTTTCACCAAGCCGCTGCTGTCAAAGGGGCTTTGGAGAGGATTTTTTGGCTGGGCCTGCTTGATTGATAGCCGAACTGCCCTCCGAAGTTTTTCGGGTACTTGCCAAGGGGCCTTTTGCGGAATTATTCTAAACAGAGTGGCTTGGAGGGGATAGTTTCTGTTTTGTGCATTGCCTGGGGCGTCAAGCAGATGGTTTCCGACGCAGAACTGGAGGCTTTTTTGGACGAGGCGTTACCGGCCGAGGAGATGGCCCGAATCGAACGGCTGCTGCGGGAGCGGCCGGAACTGGTGCAGAAGTTGGCCGAACTTCAGGCTCGACGCGATAGCGGGGTCCATTCGCTGGGCGAGATTTGGCGTCGGCATCGGATCAGTTGTCCAAGCCGAGAAACCTGGGGCAGTTTCCTACTCGGGGCGGTGGACCCCGACATGGCCGCCGCCATGCACCTGCATTTGGAAGTGGTCGGGTGCCGGTATTGCCAGGCCAACCTGGCCGACCTGCAAAGCCAACAGACCGAAGCAGCTCCCGCCGCCGAAGATCGGCGCCGCCGCTACTTCGATTCTACGACCGGCTATTTGCCCCGAGGAAAATAAATCCGCTTGGAGACCCAGCCCCCCGAACTCCCTTCTCCGGAAGGACTTTTTCCATGAGAAAACTCTTTTGTGTAGTGTTTGGGTGTTTGGTAGGCTTGGCGGCCTGGGGAATGGCACTGACCCAGGCGGTTTGGACGGCGGAGGCTGAACCAGCTAAGGTAGATTGGCGTCGGCCCAAAAAACTGATTGCCACCGGCTGGGACCATCCGGACGCCGCACGATTCCGCCAGAATCTGGCCCAGATGGAAAGTCGGCCTTTTGATGGTGCAGTCTTGGAGCTGGTGGGCCAGCGGGACGACGGCAAACCCTGTCCGATGCGAACACTATTTCATGCCCAGCCATGGAAACCTGAATGGTTCCAGGCGGCGATCGACGAGCTTCGGGCTTGTCGGCCCGAGCGGCTCAAGGATAATTTCATTCTGGTCGGGGCCAATCCGGGCCATGTGGATTGGTTCGACGATGCCGGCTGGCAGGCGATTGTGGAGCATTGGCGAATCGCCGCCCGAGCGGCCAAACAGGCCGGTTGCCGGGGACTGCTCTTTGACCCGGAACCTTATACCCCGCCCTATGCCCAGTTTCAGTACAGGCAGCAGCCGGAGGCAGAAAAACATCCTTTTGATCAGTATTGGAGGCAGGCCCGACGCCGAGGTCAGCAGGTCATGCAGGCTATCGCCGAAGAATATCCCGAAATGACGCTGTTCTGCTATTTTCTGCTCAGTGTCCACATGCACGCTGCCCGACATCCCGATCCTCGCCAAGCAATGGTCTCCAGTGGTTATGGGCTTCTGCCTGCATTTTTGGACGGCTGGTTGGATGAGGCGCCGTCTAGCATGACCTTTGTCGATGGCTGCGAATCGGCCTACCGGTATAATAGCCGTCGGGATTTTCTGGAAGCCGCCCTGGCCATCAAAGGCCGCTGTCAAGAGCTGATCTCGCCGGAAAACCGGGCTAAATATCGGGCCCAAGTGCAGGTGGGCTTTGGCATCTACCTGGACGCCTATTGGAATCCGCCCGGTTCGCCGTGGTATATCGATGGGCTCGGCGGAAGTCGGGTAGATCGGCTCCGCAGCAACGTCCGGGATGCCCTAGAAATAGCAGATGAATATGTCTGGATCTATGGAGAAAAGTTCCGATGGTGGCCCACACCTAACCCCCGTCCGGATTACAAAACCTGGCCGGAAGCCCTGCCCGGCTGCGAAGAGGCTCTGGCTTTCGCTCGGGACCCGATCGGTTTTGCAAGAACGGAATTACATCGGCTAGCGTCGGCTGGACCGGTTCCTAATCTGCTGCAAAACGGCGATTTCAGCGCCGAAAAGCTTACTGTGGATGGCCGACAGTTGGTCTGGCAGGAGGGCCGAACGCCGATCGGTTGGTCCGCCTGGCAAGCTGATGGGTCCAAAGGAACCTTTGGTTGGGATCGGCAGACGGGGGCGGGCAGTCCAGGTTCGGCCAAACTGGCTGGAGTGTCCGAGGGGTGCCTTTTGCAAGCCATTCCGGTCCAACCGGCTCAACGCTATGCGGTGCAAGCTCTCTGCCGCACCACCGGGCAAGGCCAAGTCCATCTCCGCATCCGTTGGCAAACACCCGAAAGCCGATGGACCAGAGAACACCAAGATGTTCTGGCCTACCCGGAAGCTCGGCCCGGCTCTGCCTGGCAGGAACTGTTTGCTGTGGCCGAAGTGCCCGAAGAAGTAGGCAAATTAGTAGTGTTGCTTTCGGTCCAAGGCCAAAAAAGCCCAGAAGATACGGCCTGGTTCGACGATGTGGTGGTCGTCCGTTTGCTGTGAAAATATTTTCCTCTAACGCTTCTGCTGTATCCAGAAAGTTCCTCCAACGGCGGCTTCCCCGACCTTCACCGGCCCTCAAGCGGCCGAAAAACTCGCCCACAAGGCACCCCAAGAGAGTTCCGTAGTCTGTCAGACTGCGGCCCCGGCACACCCCCCAGAGCACTCTAAGGATATCAAGAGAAAAACTACCCAAAACCACCTCAGACAAAGAACGCACACACTGCGAAGAGCACCAGCGGGAGCAATAAGGTATTTGCAAAATTTGTACCCCTTCAGCCAAATGGTCTACCAAGGCATTCGTGCGAAAGCAGCAATCCCGTTTTTTTCTGCTAGTGGATGTGTTCTGGAGTGCCGTTTGCGCGGCAATGACAACGTAGGACTTTTCTCGGAAAAGGCGGGGAGTTCTTCCTTCGGCTCAAGTGAAGGTTCTTTGTGGGCAATGACTGGTGATTTTAGTGTAAAATTCTTCCAGACTTCTGTGGGGAAGAGTCGAAAACTGGCTGTCGGAGCTTTCGGCGCCGCCTTCAGCAGGGAAAACTGTGCGTAGGATAGTCCCGTAAGGATCAGATTTCTATTTCCTTGGGGGAGACGCCCAACGGATGGGCAGGTACTGGTATGGGGAAATAGCCATCGTGGGAGAAGCAGCGGCCTTTGCCGTAGCGGCGAGCCTGCAAAAGAGCTACTTCCGCCCGTTCTAGGACCGTTTCCGGGGTGTCATCCCCGGTGGCCTCGGTAACCCCACAACTGACCGAAATCCGGAGCTCTGTGCGTTTGCGATAAAACCGAGTGGCCATAATCGCTTGCCGAAGATGCTCGGCCACAGTTACTGCTTGATCCAGCGAATGGTTGCCGCAAAACTGTGCAAATCGGGGGCCTGCTAGAGGTACAAGAAATCCTTCCTCCTCATGTGCGATTGCTAGCAGGTTTTCGATGGCCCGAAGGAGTCCTTCGCTGATCGAAGGGCCAAACTCTTCCTGGATTTGACCGAAATCGTCCACCTCCAGAAGAATGACGCTGAGCCGATGGGTGCCGACGCGTTGCTCCCTCCACCAGGTGATCACCTTTTCCCATATCGGTCCCTCGGGGAGGAATCCCGTGCGGGGTTGGCACAGCTCGGAAAGTTCCGGACCAAGCCTCTGGTGTTCTCCGCCACGCCGGGCCTTGTCTAAGGCCGTCTGGACCTTCCGATTGGCCTCCAGGAGCCGATCCGTATGCTGGAGCAATTGCTGACAGAGCAGATGCGTGTCATATTGTTCATCAGCACCTGGCATCAGCTCTGGGGTAAGTTCGATGAGGGCCTCTTCTTTCATCGCTGAAGTATTTAAATGATCCCTTATCGGCTTTATTCCGGAACGCAGATTGCTAAACTGCTCGAATGCCTCCCGCACCGGTCGAGCGGTGGTCAGATATTCCTGACCTGCCCGATGGATCGCTTCCCAGGAGCTATGAATCTCCGCCAGCTTGGCAGCGCCGGAGAAACGTTGGACTTTTGCGCGTGTTCGGCTCAGCTCCTCAAAATACCGGGCTGCCTCCGCCTGCCACTGCCACAAAGCCCGTTCCAAGGAAGCCTCCATCCCCTCCAGAGCCGAAGAGGAAGATCCCGGCGAACTGGCAGGTTCTGGTCTGCCTAGATCGTTTTCAGCTCCAGAAGCGGCCTCTCTTTCGGCTAGAACAGAAGGCACACAGAGGGCATGATCCAAGGACCCTCGCTCCTCCGAAAGAGAATCCCACCGCTTTTCCGGTGGAACGATCTGCGAGGCAAAGGAACTTTCCGGTTCTGTTGCTTGCTGGAAAAACGGGGCTTTCTCATGCTTTGAAGCCGAGGGCGTAACCGGTGCTTTGGGTTCTGGAAGCTCCCTCTCGGACCGCTTTGATTCTTCGGAAAGGGGAAAAACCTCTTTAGCCGATTCCAGAGCGGCTGCGAAGTCTTCTCGGCCGGCCGCCTCTTGGAAGGAAAAGATCGGATCAGACGCAGTTGCCTCCAAAGAAGATTCCGGAGGGGCATCCTGAGACCCAACGGGCACAGAGACGGGAACAGATGTTTGTGCAGGCTGGGTCGCTTGGGCTCCGGCCGCCTCTTGCACCCGTAGGTTGTCGCCTGCTGCTTGCCGAGCCTGGGGAGCCGAAATATTTTCGCCTAGCCCAGAGTTGAGGGAGGCTTCCGGATTGGATAGCGAATCTGTTTCTTCCTCCAGTTTCTTTGGAGAGGCCGATGGGGGCTCCTGCGCTGCTAGGCCAACCGGTTCCCCCTTCTCAGCCGCTTGGGAAAGTCCTTCCGACATCGGTGCCCAGGTGGTTTCCGGGAAGGAACCCATAGAAACCTCCCCAGAAGAATGGAGGTTCCCTTTTGCCCCAGATGAGGCAATTTCTCTTTGGCTGAGTGTCGGGATAGCTAACCTGGGGGCTACCCCGGAACCCACGGAATCTTCAGACTCGGCCTGGTCGGGAGAAGGGGGCTTTTTTTCCTCCTCCAACGTCGTTGCCCTCTTGGGGGAATCCGATGTGTAGCCCGGCTCTGCAAGAAGCAATGTTTGATATCTTCGATGTAAAAATACCGCCAGCGCAAAACCCAGGACGATGTTCCCGATAGCTACCCCCATGATCACCCAAAAGACCATATAAGTGTTCCCTGAAGCCTAAAATTGCTAAGTTATTTTTGTGGCAGAAAGGCTTCCGGTGTGCCTTTTTCCTCCGGCTCTTTCTTTAGCAATTTTAGGTCAAGGTTATCGGGAATAGGCAATATAAGAGTTTTGCAAAAAATAGACAATTTAGTGCCATTCGGTAATTTGGGTATATTAGAAAAAATACAAAAAATGAGCAAATATATACCACCTGTTGGTGGGTTGTATTCCCCCATCCTTAGGTTCTCTCCCCGGGAATCTTTGAACCGAAAAAACTCCGCTTACCCAGCCAAACCAAAGGGGGTTGAAAAACCAAAGAACACTTCCGGCGAATAAAGAAGCTGCCAGGTTGATCCAAAGAAAGCCTTTGGGTGTTATTGCCGCGTAAGCGGCCCTCCAAAACAAACACCCTCCGACCACAATCTGACCTCCTCCTTTCAGAGGAATGCTTTGGTAGAGCATTCGGCCGAAGTAGTACAAAACCAAAAGAGCCCCCTCCTCAGCTGAACGAGAGGTTTTTAGAGATCCAATTCTACGGCTTCTTCCCAGTGCTCATACAGGCGGGCCAAGGTTTGTTTTTGCTGCTTGATCTCCTGTTGGACTTCTCGGACCCGCTGGCCGCTGCGATAGACTTCCGGGCTGGCCAGCAGTTGGTAAAGCTCTTCCAGACGAGTTTCACGCTGAAAAATTTCGGCCTCCAAATCTTCCAATTTCCGATAGGGGAACTTGCGTTTCCTTCGGGGTTTTCGATCGGTAGGCTGGGAATCGGGTTTAGGTTTGGCGGCGTCCTGCTGGCTCTGCTGGGCCAGCCTGGTAGCCGACGGTTGCTCGGCCCAGAGCGTTTCTATCATATGCCGATAGGTGTCGTAGTTGCCTTCGACGATTCGCACCCGATCTGGTTCCAAGACGATCAAATGATCGGCCACTTGATTGATGAAATAACGATCATGCGATACAAAAAGTACCGTACCGGGGAACTCTCGGAGTGCTTTTTCGAGCGATTGGCGGGTCCAGAGGTCCAGGTGGTTGGTCGGTTCGTCTAGGATCAGGAAGTTAGCGCCCAGGGCAGCCAGACGGGCTAGGCTGGCCCGGTTTCGTTCCCCGCCGCTCAATCGCCGCACTGGCAGTAGCGCCCGATCGCCGGTAATCCCGAACCGAGCCAAAAGGTCCCGCCGCTTCGACGCTTCCATCTGCCCGGAAGGCGGCCGGATGGCATCCACGACGATTTCTTCTTCCGCCAATTGGGTTCCATGCTGATCGAAGTAGCCGACTTGGACTCCGTGGCCTAGCTCTACCTGGCCTCTATCCGGAGACAAATGGCCAAGGATACATTTGAGCAATGTTGTTTTTCCGGAGCCGTTCGGCCCTAAAATGCCCCACCGTTGGCCCCGGAGAATCTGAAAACTCAGGTCCCGGAACAGGACTCGGTCAAAGCGTTTCGTTAAACCTTCGACCCGAAGTACGATATCGCCGGAGCGGGTTGGCGTACCGAAGTTCATTGGCGGGCCGGTGATTTCCCGAGGCGGGTCCACCCGTTGGATGCGTGCTAGTTTCTTTCGTCGATCTTCCGCCTGGGCGTGCCGCTGCCCGTAAAAATAGCGGCGGATAAACTCTTCGGCTTTAGCAATGGCTGCCTGCTGTTTTTCATAGGTACGCCGTTGCACCAGGAGGCGTTCGGCTTTGAGTCGGCAGTAGGCGGAAAAATTGCCCGGATAGGATTCCATCTTTCCTTGGAAAAGTTCCCAAATCCGGGTACAGACTCGGTCTAGGAAGTACCGGTCATGGGTTATCAGGATCATCGCCGACGGGCAGTTGCTCAAGTACTCCTCCAACCACAACGTCATTTCCAAATCGAGGTGGTTGGACGGCTCGTCCAACAGCAGAAGATCATGCTCGGCCAAAAGGAGTTTGGCCAGCAGCAGGCGACTTTGTTCCCCGCCGGAAAGCACTCGAACGAGCTGCTCCCATTGTGGTTTCGGAAAGCCCAGGCCGGTGAGCACCTGTTCTACCTTGCGCTCCAGGTGGTAGGCCTGGTGGTGTTGGAGGAGGTAGTGGATTTGGTCGAACCGGTCGGCCAGGCGCCGGTGCTGATCGGGATCCGCGCATTGGCTGAGTTGATGGGCGATCTGAACTGCCTCTTGTCCCAGGGCCGCCCAGTGTGCGACAGCACGAAAAGCCTCCTGCCAAACGGTTCGATCGGGGGCAAAGGAGGGTTGTTGTTCCAGGTAGCCAATTTGGATGTCCGAGCGCCGTTGCACCGAGCCGCCGTCCGATTCTTCCAAGCCCGCTAGGATTTTTAGCAGCGTCGTTTTGCCGCTCCCATTCGGACCCAAAAGGCCAATCCGTTCTCCAGGCCGGACTTCCAGAGACACACCGTCCAGCACCGTTTGGCTGCCATAATGTTTTCGTAGGTTTTCCGCTGCTAGAAGGATCACACTGTGGCCTCGCTCTGGGGGCTACAGGCTGGGGTTTCCAGTATCTTTGCTTTCGGGCTGCTGCGCCAAAAACTGTACCATAAATTTTACCATCCCGGTAAGATGGGAACCGATTCAAGGAGCCTAGGAGGTAGGACGCTGGGTTTGGGCCTCTGAGGTTGCTAGCCCGTTCGTCGGAAGAGCTATCGTATCTTGGCAAACCGAGGCAAAAAGAATAAAATAGATAATTTCTTTCTCCGTTTTCTAAAAGCGGTCTTGATAAAAGAAAGGTTTCTGGAATGCGAAAAATCATTCGAAAAGGCATGGGGGTGGGCTCTGGGGCTTGGTGGGCGGCTGGGATGATTGGATTATGCATCTGGGCAGGGGGATCGACTGGTCACCTTGCGGCTGCCGAAGCTGAGGTAGATGACACAGTGATCCAGACGATCCGGGGTCTGTTGGAAGATTCCGACCGGGACATGCGGGCTTTGGGCCTACAGCAGATTCGGGAGGAGGTGCCAGGCCGGGCGGCCACGGAGCGGTTTGCTGCCATGTTGCCGGAGCTGCCGCCTGAGGTGCAGGCTGGTCTGTTGGAAGCCCTGGGCGAGCGTAGGGATCGGGCAGCCCGGCCCGCCGTGGTGAAAATGCTCTCTAGCAAAGACGAATCCGTCCGCGCAGCCGCCCTAAAAGCCTTAGCCACCCTAGGTACTGTGGAAGATGTGCCGGTGCTGGCGGAGAAGGCGGTAGAGGGCCTTGCAGGGGAAAAGCAAGCGGCTTTTCATGCCCTGTGGCGCCTCCCCAGCCAGGAGGTCAACCAGGTCCTTCTGAGACTGGTCAAAGAGGGCAACCCCATGAGGCGAGCGGTTTTGCTAGGGGTTTTGGCCGGCCGAAATGCCCGGGAGGCAGTGCCGGAGATTTTGCCCTTTGCCCTGGATGAAGATACCAAGGTACGCTCTGCGGCTCTGGGGGCACTGCGCCAGTTGGCCGACCAATCTCATACCGAGCCGTTGGTGCAGGCGCTTTGCCAGGCACGGAACCCGGAGGAACGTTGGCAGGCGGAACTGGCGCTGCTCAGCCTGGCAAGCCGGGTCCGAGAACAATGCCTTCCGGCAGTTCTGGCCGGTTTGGCCAAAGCGGATCCGGAAAGCCGACAGGCGCTGCTTCGTATAGCCGTTCGGGCTGGCGGTGCGAGCACCATCCCGACCCTCCAGGCTCATCTGGAAGATGCCGCCGAAGCGGTTCGGGACGAAGCGGTTCGCCTGCTTTGCAGTTTGAACGACAAGGCGGTAGTAGCGCATTTGGAGCGGTTGGCCCAGAACGGGTCTTTACGGCATCAGATTTTGGCGGAGCGGGCGTTGGTTCGGCTGATGGGTAAACCGGCCGATCGCCTTCGCCGCTTGGAAGAAAAGGCCCGGCAGATCCTAGCTCAACGGACGGCAACGGCTTCGTCTTCTTCAGGCGGGCGAAAGACAGCCAAGTTAGCTCCGATTGAAATCCTGCTGCCAGCGCCGGCCTTTCGGGGGACTCCGGTACCCTTGAAGGAGCCGAATGTGGAGAAGCCATTGGGGAAACCCCGGCCGCCGTTTTTGGCGCCGGAGGGAACGGGGAATCTTGCTCTAGGCAGGCCGGTGCGAGCCAGCGATCCGGCCCCTTCGGCCGGCGAGCTGGACTATGTAACCGACGGCCAAAAAGAGGCCTCCGATTTTGCCCTGCTGGAGCTTCGCCCTGGTTCGGAGTGGGTGCAGATCGACCTGGGCCAACGGGCTACCCTGTATGCCATCCTCATCTGGCATAACCACGCCGAGGCCAGAGTTTATCGGGATGTAATCGTCCAAGTGAGCGATGATCCGGATTTCCTCGTGTATGAAACCATCTTCAATAACGACCACGATAACACCTCTGGTTTTGGCCCTGGTCCGGATAAAGGCTACGTAGAAACTTCGGAAGGCAAACTGATCGACGCCCGCGGCCTCCAGGGCCGATACATCCGATTGTGGAGCCGAGGCAACCACATCGACGACAAAAATCACTATACCGAAGTGGAAGTCTTCGGCACCGTGCCATAAAGCCTCCGCGAGCATTTTCCTGATCGTTCCTGGGCAAGGAGAAATCCAGAACATCCATCGCCTTGGTAGGTTCGAAAAACTCTGAACGAGTCGGTCTGGGGAGCCAGGAAGAGGCAAACGGCTTGCGTTTTTGACATTGATGAGACATTCGGCGGCCAAATGATTCGTGCAGCAGAAGAAAAAATTCTGGTGTTAGATTTTGGTTCGCAATATGCGCAACTGATCGCCCGGAGAGTACGTGAACATCAAGTCTATTGTGAAATTGTACGGTATGACATTCGGCCGGAACGAGTCGAGCAACTCAGGCCGAAGGGATTGATTTTCTCAGGCGGACCGGCCAGCGTATCCGCCGCCGGCGCTCCGCAGTGCGCCCCGGAACTGCTGCATCTGGGTATTCCGGTGCTGGGCATTTGCTACGGGATGCAGTTGATCTGCAAGCTCATGGGCGGTCGGGTGGAAAGTGCCCCTGCTCGAGAATATGGACCTGCCCTGTGCCACCAAATTGCCCCCTCGGAACTCTGGGACAATGTGCCTAACCCGATGCAGGTCTGGATGAGCCATGCCGATCAGGTTCAGGCCGTCTCTGAAGATTTTCTGCCTCTGGCAGCAACGCAGAGCTGTCCGGTGGCGGCAGTCCGGCATCGGCAGTTGCCGCTTTTCGGCCTGCAGTTTCATCCGGAGGTTACCCATACGACGGCCGGTTCGGTGATCCTGGGTAACTTTTTGAAAAAAATCTGCGGTTGCTCGGGCGCCTGGCAGATGGGCGATTTTGCCCAACAGACCATTGAAGAGCTTCGCCAACGGATCGGCAACGACCGGGTGATTTGTGGGCTGTCGGGCGGGGTGGATTCGTCGGTGGTGGCGGCTCTTTTGGCCCAGGCCGTCGGAGATCAAGTCTCCTGCATTTTGGTCGATAATGGACTGTTGCGGAAAAACGAGGCAGAAGCCGTCATCCGGGAGTTTACCAATCATTTTCGGACGGATTTGCATGTCGTTCAGGCGGAGGACCGGTTTTTGAGTGCTTTGGCCGGGGTAACCGATCCGCAGGAAAAACGCCGCAGGATTGGACATACGTTTATCGAATGTTTTGCCGACGAGGCAGCCAAAATCCCCGGCGCCCGCTTCCTAGCCCAAGGCACCCTGTATCCCGATGTGATCGAAAGCGGCGGTGCTGCCGACGGACCAGCCGCTACCATCAAACTCCACCACAATGTCGGCGGCCTGCCCGAAGACCTCTCCTTTGAACTGATCGAGCCGCTCCGAAACCTCTTTAAAGACGAGGTTCGCAAACTCGGCTTGCAGTTGGGCTTGCCAGAAGAAATCGTCTGGCGCCATCCGTTTCCCGGTCCTGGGTTGGCAGTGCGCTGTGTGGGGGAGGTAACCAAACAGCGTCTGGAAATCCTCCGGGAAGCCGATGCCATTTTGATCGAAGAGATCAAGGCGGCAGGGCTGTATCGGCAAATTTCCCAAGCCTTTGCCGTGTTGCTGCCCGTTCGAAGCGTCGGCGTCATGGGCGATGCCCGAACCTACGAACATGTGCTGGCCATTCGAGCCATCCAGTCCGAAGACTTTATGACCGCCGATTGGTGCCGATTGCCGTATGAACTTTTGGCCCGCATCTCCACCCGAATTATCAACGAAGTCCCCCACATCAACCGGGTGGTCTATGACATCAGTTCTAAGCCGCCTGCTACCATTGAATGGGAATAATTACCCATGGAAAATGCGCAAAAGGAAATATCCGGGTGCCAGAGCTAAATCCTCTCTGCGCCAAGCAGCTCCAAGGCAAATCGTCGGTTTCGAGTTCCTCGCTGGCCAATGGCTTTCCAATAGGAAGCTCCTCCCATGAATCCACCGAACCAATCCCCCGAAGGTTCTCCCCAACAAGAGAAACCGCCCGGCACTCAGCCGCCAACGTCTTCTGCCCCTGCCTCGGCTTGTCCCTCGGAACTGGCTGGGGTGAGCCTAGAGGAGGCTTTGGCCCGATTGGAGACGATTGTCCGACATTTAGAAGAAGGCCAGCCAACTCTCGACGAGTCGCTGGCTCAGTACGAAGAAGGAGTTCGGCTTTTACGCCATTGTTACCAATTGCTCGAAAAGGCAGAACGCCGGATTGAATTGCTTGCCGGGCTGGATGCTCAGGGCAATCCCATTTTCCAGCCGTTGGAGGATCGCCCGTTGACCCTCGAAGAAAAAGCTCAAACTCGGGACCTCCGCCGGAGTGCCCAGATACCGCCTGGCCCTCCGCCTATCCCCCCTTCGGAAGGAGAAAACAATTCCCTTCCCGGTTCCGGCGGCTTGTTTTAGAATGAAAAAGTAGGTTTCCGATGGCCGCTCCTGCTGGGGAAGCTGATGGTTTGGGTTGTACAAGCCAAAAGTTCCCGGGAAGGAGTGGAGGTGGTTCCCAAAGGAACTGGGGGGATGCTTCTATCTGGCTTCCGAGGTTTGGGCGGATGACAGAGACTTTCGATCAGTATGCCCGGCGGGTCGGGCCGATTATTGAGGCAGCCCTCCAGCAGGCCGTGGCCGGGGCGCCCGGCTGCCCGGAAATCCTCCAGGAGGCGATGCAATATGCTCTGTTAGGCCCTGGTAAACGGGTCCGGCCGATGCTGGTGCTTCTGGCTGCCGAAGCCTGTGGCGCCCCACTGGAGCAGGCCCTCCCGGCTGCCTGTGCCGTGGAAATGGTCCATGCCTATTCCCTAGTGCATGATGACTTGCCAGCTATGGATAACGATGATCTGCGTCGGGGGCGTCCGACCTGCCATAAAGTCTTCGGCGATGCCATGGCGATCCTGGCGGGGGATGCGTTATTGACGTTGGCGTTTGAGGCCTTGGCTAGGGGGATTAATCCCCCCGAAAGAGCGGCTACTTGCTGTAGGATTTTAGCTGAGGCTGCAGGCCGAGCCGGTCTGGTGGGGGGACAAGTAGATGATCTGATCGCCCAAAAGTATCCTTCTGTCCCCTCCAAAGTGTTGTTCGAAAATACATCTTATGGGGGGATTCCAGGGGAAAACCCCTCTACAGGTAATTCGTTTCCCCCCATAAGCATGGACCTCTCCAAAGGAACTTCCACCAAAAATACGGATCAAAATAATACTATAGAGGGGGATGCACCTACCCCACTTCTGGCCTATTTAGAGTCCATCCATCGGCGAAAAACCGGGGCGATGATCGTTGCCTCGCTGCGTTTAGGTGCGGTGGTGGCAGGGGCCTCGGCTGCCCAGGAGCAGATGTTGGCTCAATACGGTCAGGCCCTCGGATTAGCCTTCCAAATTGTCGATGACCTTCTGGATGTCCGGGGGGAGGAATCTCAGGTGGGCAAACGCCTGCGCAAAGATGCCCAGCAAGGCAAACTGACCTTTCCGGGGCTTTTGGGGTTGCACGAAAGCCTTCGGCGGGCCGAACAATTGGTCCAGGAGGCTGTCCAGGCCATTTCGCCTCTTGGCCCACCGGCTAGCCGACTCCAAAGCCTTGCCTATTACGTGCTCCAAAGGAGTCGTTAAACCATGGAGGAATTGCTACCGAAAATCCGCTGGCCGGAAGATCTTCGGCGGTTAAAGTATCCGGAACTGCTCCAATTGGCGGCGGAGATTCGGGAGGCGCTTTGTCGGCTGGCAGCCACCCGAACCACCCACTTTGCTTCCAATCTGGGAGTGGTGGAACTGACCCTGGCCTTGCATACGACGTTCGACTTTCGGAAGGATCGACTGATTTGGGACACCGGTCATCAGGTCTATCCGCACAAACTGGTTACCGGCAGATATAATCAATTTTTCACTATCCGTACCAAAGGGGGCCTGATGGGTTATCCCAACCCAGCAGAAAGCGTCTTTGATCTTTTCATGACAGGCCATGCCGGTACCAGTGTTTCGACGCTTTTGGGCCTCAAATGCGGGGATGATCTTTTGCGTCCGGAAGAAGCTCGCCAGTATGTGGCTGTGGTGGGCGACGGCGCGCTAAGCTGCGGCATCATCTACGAAGCCTTAAACAATGCCGGCGGGCTGAAAAAGAAGCTGATCGTGGTGTTGAATGATAACAAAATGTCCATCTGCCCACGGACCGGCGGCTTGGCGGAGTATCTGGATCGGCTTCGGATGACCCGCTCCTACGCACAGTTCAAACGGGAACTTTCCCGCTTCCTGCACCGATTGCCTTTGATTGGCGACACGGCTGAGCGGCTGGTTATGCAGATCAAAGAGGCCATCAAAGCGGGACTTTTGGGCGGGATGTTTTTCGAAGAGTTAGGATTCCATTATCTGGGGCCGGTGGATGGGCATAATATTCGGCAATTGCAGAAGTACTTGGCCATGAGCCGGGATTTCGACCGACCGGTGCTGTTGCATGTGGTTACCGAAAAGGGGCATGGGTTTCAGCCGGCGGCCGCTGATCCAGTGTCTTTTCATACACCTGCCCCGTTCCAACGGGAAAACGGCACGGAACTCCGCTTCTGTAAGGTGTCGGCCCGCTCCTATACGGAAGTCATGCGGGATGCCATTCTGGACCAAATGCGACGTAATCCCAAAGTGGCGGCCATTGTGGCGGCCATGTGCCAGGGCAATATGCTCGAACCGGTCCGGGAGGAATTTCCGGATCGGTTTTTCGACGTGGGCATTTGTGAGTCGCATGCCGTGGCTTTTGCCGCCGGCTTGGCCAAGGCCGGAATGCGGCCCATCGTCGATATCTACAGCACCTTCCTCCAGCGAAGCTATGACCAGATTTTCCAGGAAGTCGCCCTTCAGAATCTGCCGGTTACCATGACCCTGGACCGGGCCGGCCTGGTGGGGCCGGACGGACCAACGCATCATGGCTGTTTCGACCTGGCGTATTTGCGCCACCTGCCGAACTTAGTCCTCATGGCCCCCGGCGACGAAGCGGATGTAGCGCCGATGTTGGATTTGGCGCTTCGGTTGGATGCTCCGACGGCCATTCGATATCCCAAAGCCCCGGCCGAAATGGTTCCCCGGACGCCCGCTCCTTTGGAGTATGGCAAAGCGGAGGTGCTTTGGTGGGGAAGTGATGGAATGATCATTGCCTGTGGGACGCTGCTGCCGGAGTGTGTGCGAGCAGCCCGTCGGCTCCGAGAAGAAGGCCTCTCGGTCGGGGTGATCAACGCCCGCTTCGTCAAACCTTTGGATACCGACACGATCCTCCGGGCGATCCAACAGAGCGGTTTTGTGCTGACGGTCGAAGAGGGCTGTTTGTCAGGCGGCTTCGGCAGCGCCGTTCTGGAGGCGGCCAACGAAGCCGGTATCGACGCCAGACGGGTCCGTCGCTTGGGCATCCCGGACCGTTTCATCGAACATGGTGAACGCTCAGAACTCCTGGCCGATCTCGGCCTAGATTCCGCTGGTATTGGGCGCACGATGCGGGAACTCATCGGCCGACTTCCCGCTCAGGTTTCCCATTTAGCCCACCTCCGTCCCTCTACGGCAAAGTCGGAATCCCTGGCCCACTGAGAACCTTGCCGATTCCTTCCGCAGAGTGGGCAGAATATATTCTCGTTGCTCGTATCGCCTCAGTGCCGTCCGGATTGTTGCTCAGACGCTTCGAGTTGTTGCTCAGACAACCTGACTTATTGTTCCGTTGACCTAGTGGTTGTTCAGACGACCTAGATTGTTGCTCAGACAGGCTGGGGTGTTCTTTCGGGAGTTGCTCGGCGCAGGATTCCCAAAGGTCCCAACGCAGGTAGAGCCGAATCGGCGCATGCGCCCGGATCTCCCACTGGCTCGTGCCTGGTCCTAGCTCAGAAAGATACAATCGGCGCCGGCCGGGCGGCGGACGAAAATAGCAATATTCCAATAGGTCTCCTTCCATCTCCGGATGGGCCAAGATGACCGGCGCCGGCGCCGATCCAACGGCCTCTTCAAAAGAACCGAACCAGCCCACTCGGCTAAACCGGCGCAAATACCACGGCAAAGGCCAATACTGATGGTCTGGGAAAAACACTTGGATCGGCAGGGCATTTCCGTCCGGATGGCATTGGGCGATTTGTTCCAGGACGGTTACCAGCCGATCCACTTCCAGCGTGGTGGGCGAGTAAAGGTAAGGCTGGGTCGGATCGGCTACCCGGAGGAAACTGGCCCGATACGCCTGCAAGGCCAGATGTCCACTGCCCAGCACCACAAGCCCCAGCAGCACCCATGGTTTTAGCAGCGAGCAGATAAGCTGCGTGGACAGGTGGGGGAGGCGGCCTATGGGCTGGGCAAGTTGCCCGGAAGCCACGGGGCCCGAAGGAAGAACTTGTTCTGAAACCCGGTACTTCTGCCCCAGATCACCGGGTTGGATTCTGCCGGCCCGACTTGTTGCCCATTGCCAGAGGGCCGCCCAGCCCAGCCCGGCCAAAACGACCATCCCATGATAAAATCCCAGGACGCACCAAGGGGTTTTGTACGGAATAGCTGAATAAATGAAAGCCTGAATTACTGTATATGCGGCCAGGAATTTGGCCAGGGGGCGTTGCCGGGCTTTTAATCCTCCTTGCCGTCTCCCGCCAATGGCGGCCATGCCGCCCACCCAAGCAAGTAGGAGCACCGCTGCTTCGCTCCACCAACGGCCGCCCGGCGTCTTCCAGGCAAACAGCACCTGAAAATAATACCAAAAGGGATATACATGTTGGCTACCTCGGCCCTGACCGCCCGCCTGGCGAAAATAATGCAGGTAAGTTTTCAGTGAATCCAGCAAACCGGACGGATTTTGGCCGAACGAAGAAAAAAACGCCGCCCAAACGGCCGCTCCGGCTACGAAAACCCATCCAAAGGCAAATAACCACCGATGCCATGGGATTCTCCGAAGCGGCGGGAGGGTTAGCCAACCGGCCGCCGCCAGAGAAACGCCGGCAATCACCCAGGTCTCTTTGGTGGCATACATCAGGCCCAGACAAATCCCCAACAGAAGCAGGGCGCCGACCGGCATTTTTTTGCTTGGCCAGGTCTGCATCTTCAGCAAGCCAGTTCGCACTAGCCACCAAGCCACTATCGCCCCCCAACAGAAGGCCACCAAAAGCGTCTCGGCAATATAATATCGACTGTAGAAGACCAAGGCGGGGCTAATGGCAGTAAACCAGGCAGCTGCCAAGCTGGCCGAGCGACCCAGATACCTCCGCAAACACCACGGCCCCCACACCAATAAACTGCCTACCGCCGCTGGCAGAAGACGCAGATGCCAAGCTTCCAACTCCTTCAGCTGCCGAAGGCCCAACAGCCGAACCATCGGCCAACTCAAATATGGCAAACTGGGACCATGGTATTCCTGGGGATCATAGCGGTATTGGCCAGATTCTAATAGACGAGCAAACCGAAGGGCCTGGACCGCTTCATCGGCGTGCATGGGCCGATTGCCTAAATCCACCAGGCGCAAACCAGCGCCCACCAACCCTGCTAGCACCATCCCGATCATCCAGCAGAAGCGGCCTGTTGGTCGGCTTTGATGGTGCGGGTCGGCTCTGGTGGCCCCGGCTGCTGAATCAACACCGAAACCATCCCCCCCGAAACGCGTTAAAAACGCCGTTGGCTTACTTGGTTCAGGAGCTGCAGGAGTCGGAGACGTTTTCATCGGCCAGGTTTGGAAGATCAAATTGGCGTTTCCCAATGGGCAACGGATTTTTAGGTCCGGTAGGTTCGGACTTGTTCCATCAGGCGGTTGACCGTTGCCGGGTCTGGAGCGCCTCGAACTTTGTAGATCACCCCGCCCGGCAAACGGTGGCTATTCAGGCACTGAACAAAAGGCTCGAAATCGGCCTGCACCACCAGGGGCACCTTGCCCGCTCGCCGCTTCAGCTCGGTAATCATATCAAAAGCTTTTGGATACCCTCGGTCGTCGCCCATGAAAATGGCCCGGAGGCCCCGGAGAGTGCACACGGCTTCCAGCAGGTGTCGGCCATTGGCATGTAGATGCAGCACGCCGCCGTCAAAATGGTCGAAAATGCGTTGGACGGGTTCCCGGCCCCATCGTTCGAAGTATTGAACTGATGTCATATGGAACGGATCAACACTTTCTGAAACTACCCGGCCCGGCGCCCAGCCCACCATGTTGCTGGCTGTCCCGCCGGCTAAAAGCGGCACCTTCTCAAAAAACAATTCCTGCACCGCCACATTAGTCTGGAAGGCCAGTTCAATGGCCTGACAGACCCAATCCGGCCGCTCCTCCAGGGCTAAATAGGTATTGGTGGCCCCCACCAATTCGAAACAAAAATTCAGACTATCAATAAGGATAAAATGACTGATGGCGAACTTGCCCGCTGCATGACGAACAAACACCTCCAATTGACGCTGGTATCGCTGAAACCAAGAATGCTGCCGATCCAGCCGAAGCTCATCCAACTGGCCCCAGTCCTCCAAAATCGGAGCGCACATCGAAGAAATCCAGCCGTTTTCCGGATGCGCCATAAACTGCACCCGCCCGCCAAACAGCCCCCCATATAACCCCTGGTCCATTTCACTTAAATAGGCGGCGGGGATGGAATCGTCCTCCAGGCAGGCCCGCTCAGCAAAAAAGTGATCCCAAAACGCAATCCGCTCCTCCGGCTCCGGATACTGGCAGAAACCGGCCGAATACTTCCGGCCAAACTCCTCCAAGGCGACCGTAGGAAGCTCAAACTCGGCAAAGATCTGGTCTTCCGCCTCGCCTTGGTAAAGCAGACGTAATCTGCTGATCACCTCCGAAAGATTCGGTTTATAGAGGAGCTTCTCCATAGGAACATCTTTCAGGAAAAGACCAAACCGCGCTAGCTTATCGGGGCAGTACCAATCCTTTGGCCGATTCTGGGCGGCATTTCCGCCCCTTGGAGGTCATTCCTGCGAAAGCGGGAATCCAGGCCCCCTCACCCTACCCCTCTCCCGCCCAGGGGAGAGGGGACTTTAATCCTCCTTCCTGGGCAGGCGGGAATCCAGGTCCCCTTGTATGTAACACCGTCTGTTAGACGGTAGGTATTTGGCTTAACTGGCCCTCAACACAGACTAAGTTACAACATGGGATGCTCAGCCAGCCAGCTAAATGCCCACCCGGCGTCTCTCGCAGCGGCCAGAGGCAATACTGGATCGGGAGCTTTCGCTCCCGATGACAAGAAAGACACACCATCCCGCTGCATTGCTACAAAGGAGGCTTTCCTCCGTTCGGGGGCATATTTCTGCGATTATAAAATCGACATGCCTGTCGAAAAAGTAGCCATAGCACAGCAACAGCTATTTTTCCCAAAGCAACATCGTTCGGGGCTTTTGAGAAAAAACGGGACAAAATACAATTGAAAAATCCTGAAGCATGCTTTGGGTTCGGTATGCAGATTGCAAGAGCGCTCGAACGTCCCTGAGCACGTAAAAACCAAGTCTGTTGGATGAGGACGATGCCGTAGATCTGCATTTCCTATAAAGGGCAGCGCCATGTTAACTGCTTCGGAAGTAGTAGCGAAATATTTTCTGGAAGCCCGGGCGATGATTTTGGAACTGGCAGCGCTATTGGACCGGTATGACCGGGCTAGGGCGCAAGCGCCCGACTCCCCGCCGGATGATCCCCGGATGGAACTTTTGTATCAGGCCCTCGCCCTAATCGCCCAGCGGAACACCACCCCAGACCGGGTGGAACGCGTCCTGGTGATGTTCTCCGATCCGGCCGATTAGAAGGCACAACGTTCCCCAAGATGCCTTTTCCCTGCCCCGTGAATCGGCAGGAGAAAAAGCCGCATCTATCGGAAAAAGCAGATTCTGGTTCTACCTTTTGAAGGACTACATCCATGCAAATCATCCAGCCGCATTATCACGGTATTGCCCGCACCACCCAGGATTATCAACGGATGGCCTATGCGGGGGTGGTGGCCGTAGCAGAACCAGCTTTCTGGGCCGGGTTTGATCGAAAGTACCCGGAAACATTTTTAGATTATTTTCGCCAAATCAGCGAGTTTGAGCCGACCCGGGCCGCCCAGTACGGCATTCGGCACTTTTGCTGGGTGGCTGTCAATCCGAAAGAGGCAGAAAATCCCCGCTTAAGCCGGGAGGTACTTCGGCACATGCCAGAGTTTTTCCAAAAGCCGACGGTACTCGGCGTGGGCGAAACCGGTCTGCATAAATCCACCCCCAATGAGTGTGAAATCTTCGAGGCGCAGATCGAACTGGCCATCAAATACAATCAACTCCTTCTGGTCCATACGCCGCACTTGCAGGATAAACTCCGCGGAACGAAACGGATTTTGGAAATCTTACGCCGGATGCCAATTTCCCCAGATCGGGTTTGGATTGATCATGTGGAGGAGCATACCATCCGGGCCTGTAAAGATGCCGGCTATTGGGTGGGCTTTACGTTATATCCGATCACCAAGTGCTCCCCGGCTCGGGCGGTGGACATGATCGAGCGATACGGAGCGGACCGAACGTTGGTCAATTCGTCAGCCGACTGGGGCCCCAGCGACCCGGCCACATTGCACGAGTGCATTTTCGAGTTCCGCCGCCGAGGCCACAGCCTGCAAGAGGCGATCGAAATCTTCCACAATAACCCCGCCCGCTTTTTGGGACAAAATCCGAAGTTCGATATTCGGCCTATCCGGATTGAAGAACTGGAACCGGCGCCCCTGAGCTAACGGAACAGGATTGTCAACCTAGGCTTATGGGATCATGGACGTCCCGTGTGCAACCGGACTTATCCCCAGTTTTGGGCGTGGTCTAAAATTGCTTGCGTCAAGGCGGCAAGTGCTTGGAAGGCCGTCCGTTGCAGTCGGCAAACCATGTTCCGGCCAATCAAAAATAGCCTCCAGGCCGTAGGACGATGGTTGCTCCACCCCATCTTGCGCAGGTAATACTTCACGAAAGGTGATTGCTGGTGCATCTCAGGCCGAGCCTGGGAATATTTCACGGAAGGTGAATGTTGCTCCACCCCAGCCCGGGCCGGTGATGCTTTATGGAAGGCGCTTGCTGCTGCACCCCAGGCCGGGACGGTAATACTTAATGGAAGGCGATGGTTGCTGCATTTCAGGTCGGGGCTGGGAATACTTCACGGAAGGCGATTGCTGTTCCACTTGTACAGAAACACGACTTGCCTGCTGCTGATAACTCCTGGGAATATTTCACGGAAGGTGAATGTTGCTCCACCCCGGGCCGGGTGGGTAATGCTTCACGGAAGGGGGTTGCTGCTGCATCTCAGGCCGGGCCTGGGAATACTTCACGGAAGGCGATGGTGCTGCTCCACATCTTGGGCGGGTACTGCTTCATGGCCGTCAGCCGGATCCCCAAAAGCAGCCAGTACGCCAAACTCAAGATCAGCAACAACCGCTCGAACCGCTCCGGATGCCTTAAAGCATGATCTTGCCGATAACCATCTTTTTTAATTGCGGCAAGATGAGTACCAAGCGCTCGAACCGCTCCGGATGCCGGATCCGGGAAGAAAGTTGCCATGCCTTTTCTTGGTGCGGTACGGTCTTTCATGCGAATGGACCGGACCAGCGGATCCGGGAGGAAAGTTGCTATGCCCTTTTCTAGGACCTCACCGACCGCCTGCGTCGAAACGATCGGGGCGCCTGATCGTGGTTAAAAGGATGGGTTTTGAACCGAGGCTTTTATCCAAATGGGGTTTCCCCCAAATTGGATCTCAAGCGTTGCCCCAGATTGGGTCTCGATCTTTTCCCCAAATGGGGTCTTAATCTTTTCCCCAGATTGGGTTTGAAGCTTTTAGCCGAATTGGGTCTCAACCTTTCCCCCAAATGGCGTTTTAAGCTTTTTCCCAGATGGCGTTTCAAACTTTTTTCCAAAAGGGGTCTTACCTTTTCCCCAGCTTGGCTCTTAATCTTTCCCTAGATTAGCTCTTAATCTTTTCCCCAGATGGGGTTTTAAGCTTTTCGCCAATGGAGTGTTAAGCTTTTCTCCAGTGGGGTCTTAACTTTTTACCCAAATGGGGTGTTAAGCTTTTAGCCAAATGGAGTTTTTAACCTTTTACCAAAAA
>CALIRO010000022.1 GCA_938042245.1 uncultured Thermoguttaceae bacterium | reverse complement strand
CATCACCGGCCCAAGATGAGATGCAGCAACAATCGCCTTCCATGAAGCATTACCGGGCCGGCCTGGGGTGGGGCAACAATCACCTTCCGTGAAGTATTACCTGCGCAAGATGGGGTGGCGCAACCATCACCTTCCGGCCTGCGGGCTATTTTTCATTGGCCGGAAAATGGTTCGCCGATTGCAACGGACGGCCTTCCAAGCACTTACCGCCTTGACGCAAGCAATTTTAGACGAAGCCAAAAACTGGGGATAAGTCAGGGGAAAATGGGAGAAAATTGAGGGGAAGAGAGACCCCACCCCCGGGGGAACTGGCAACCTCCATGGAACTCTTTTTTTCTCCATAGCTCTATGCTTGTGGACTTGGAGGATTGCCTCTATAGTAAAAAGGCAGAACCATACCCACCCTCCATTTTCCCGCATTTTGGGAGTTTGCCAGCCCAAGGGACGTACCTGCCGGTATCAGAATAGGCCCATATTTTCTGCCGGATTTTAGGAGTTTCCCCCCAAGAAACTATCCTTTTCGGCTGGTCCATTTGAAGGCAGAGGGTTTTAAGAGGTGTGGCCGATTTCATGCCGCCTGGCGGAATGGCCCTTTGTAATTAGACATTTTTATAAGAAAGGAGCCTATCATGCGCACCTGTGCAAGTCGTCGTCGGTTTTTACAAACGTCGGCCGGTTTTGGCGTCGGGGTGCTTTTTGTTCGCCATTTGCGGGGGGCGGACGCTCCGAGCAATAAATTGAATCTTGCCATTGCTGGTGTAGGCGGCCGAGGGGCCGCCAACATGCAAGGGGTGGCCAGTGAAAATATTGTTGCCTTGTGTGATGTGAATCGTCGGCATCTGAAGGCAGCCGCCGAAAAATTCCCTCAGGCCAAAACCTACGAAGACTGGCGGGAAATGCTGCAGCAAAAGGACCTCGATGCGGTGGTCATCAGCACCACCGACCATACCCACGCCCTGATCGGCGTCAATGCCATGAAGCGGGGCCTGCACGTCTATTGTGAAAAGCCCCTGGCCCATTCCGTCTATGAAGCGCGGCAGATGGGCGAGTGGTCGAAAAAGGCCAAGGTTGCCACCCAACATGGCACTCAGGTGCATGCTGGCGAGAACTTTCGTCGGGTGGTGGAGCTGATTCAATCCGGGGCGATCGGTCCGGTGCGGGAGGCCCATGTCTGGTGCAGCCGGGTCGGACCAGCCCATGACCGCCCCACCGAAGAAAAGCCAGTGCCGGACTATCTGAATTGGGACCTTTGGCTCGGCCCAGCCCCGTATCGACCGTTCCATCCGATCTACATGGGCGGCTGCACGGTCTGGGAGCAGTGGTGGGACTTTGGCAACGGGACTCTGGGCGACATGGGAAGCCACCTGATCGACCTACCGTTCTGGGCGTTGAAACTTCGGCATCCGCTCACCGTGGAGGCTGAGGGCGACGTTCGCAAACCGGAGACGTATCCGCACTGGCTGAAAGTGCGCTGGGAGCACCCGGCCCGGGGCGATATGCCGCCGGTCAAGGTCTTCTGGTACGATGGCATTCAGCGTCCGCCCAACCCGCCAGGCCATGACTTGCAAAAGTGGGGCATTGGCGTACTGTTTATCGGCGACGATGGGATGCTGCTGGCCGACTACAGCCGACGCATCTTGCTACCCGAAGAAAAGTTCAAAAACTTCCAGCCACCCAAACCGTGGATTCCGCCTTCCCCGGGGCACTATCAGGAATGGCTTTTGGGCTGCAAGACCGGTTCGCCCACTCTTTGCAACTTCGACTATGCCGGGGCACTGATTGAACATAACCTCCTGGGTACCGTGGCGTTCCGAGTCGATAAAAAATTACAGTGGGACCCGGCCCAACTGAAGGCCACTAACTGCCCTGAAGCTGACAAGTACATCCGGCGAGAGTATCGTGCTGGCTGGTCGCTGTAACAAGAAATAGCACCAGATGCTGCGGTTTTCTACACCGGGCCAGCGCCAACTCTCTCTTTGCCCAGCCTGCGAACAATAACCATGAGGACATCCTGGTTTGTTCTGGCTGAACCGAGTCTGTTTACACCGGCGGCCGCCCCCTTCGGTTTGCCAAAAAGCTTGGTATAATAAAAGACTTTTATGCAACATGGCATTTGGAGCGGTTCGAAGGCTCCCAGCGCCATTCGGGATGGCAAACCATGTTTATTTCCCTAGATGGAGGAGACGGGGTTGGAAAGAGCACCCAGGTGGGCCTGCTGGCCGATTGGCTCCGCCAGTTGGGGCATTCGGTCCTGACGTGCCGAGACCCCGGTTCGACCCGGTTGGGCGAAGCCATTCGCACGTTGCTTTTGGACCGGCAGGATTTGTCCATGGTGCTCAAAGCGGAGATGTTTCTGTACATGGCCGCCCGAGCGCAGATGGTAGAAGAACTGATCCGGCCGGCTTTGGCCGCCGGGCAGACGGTGCTAGCCGACCGGTATCTGCTGGCCAATGTAGTCTATCAAGGTTATGGTGGAGGTTTAGAGGTAGGCAGTTTGTGGCAGATTGGCCAGTTGGCTACCGGAGGCCTTATGCCGGATTTGACGATTGTCTTAGATGTGCCGGTGGAGGCCGCTCTGGCCCGCCTGGGTCAAAAACGAGATCGGATCGAAGCCCGGACTCGAGAATTTCACGAGCGGGTGCGTCAGGGTTTTTTGCAAGAGGCCCGCCAACAGCCGGACCAGATTGTGGTTGTCGATGCTACCGGGCCGATCCAGCAGGTCCATCAGCACATCCGACAGATTCTTCGCCAACGAGCCCTGGTCGGCTAATCTGCTAGCACCAGCCAGGGAAAGGCCGAAATATTCACTCCCTTGCCGGAGGCCCGTTCATGGGACCGGGTAGGCTCATCGGCTTACACCAGCCGGAAACGCCAAACCCCGCCTGCTAGCCGGGCCTGCCGGGACGGTGGCCAGTCCTGACGGTCTGTCCGGCTGGTGCCGGGCTCTGGGAACATTGGAAGGAGCTGGTCTGGAAAGGCCGGCGGTCCAGCCGGCATAAGGAGGTCTCTGACGGCTCCCTGATCGGCGCCCATAATTAGACGGACAAAAGGACTCTATAAAGTTTTTCATTTCCATGTGGCAGGGCATTTTAGGACACGATCGGATTCTGGAGCGGTTTCGGCGGGCGGCGGCCAAGGGCCGACTGAGCGGCAGTTTCCTATTTGTCGGTCCTGCCGGAGTGGGCAAAGCCGCCTTTGCCCACAAATTGGCCCAGGCCCTGCTGTGCCAAAACCGAGCGGAGGCCCTCTTAGACCCCTGCAATGCCTGCACCGGGTGCCAATTGGTCCTGGCCGGCAGTCATCCGGATCTCCATCTGGTGCGTAAACCGCCCGACAAATCATTTATTCCGCTAGAACTTTTTGTGGGGGAGCGGGAACATCGGATGCGAGAAGGTCTGATTTATGAGCTTAGCCTAAAGCCCTTCCTGGGGGGCCGAAAGATCGCCATCATCGACGATGCCGATTACTTACACGCCGAAAGTGCCAATTGCCTGCTGAAAACCTTAGAAGAACCGCCGCCGCAGACGCTGATCATCCTGATTGGCACTAGCCCGGCCCGCCAATTGCCTACCATTCGTTCTCGGTGCCAATTGGTCCGTTTTCAGCCGTTGGAACCTCACATGGTGCAGGAGATTTTGCTTCGGGAGGGGGTGGTTTCGGACCCGATTCAGGCCCGACGAGTGGCATTGCTGTGCGAAGGGAGTCTGGAGCGGGCCCGGCAGTTGGCCGATCCGCAGCTTTGGGCCTTTCGCAAAACCCTTTGGAGCGCATTGAGCCAGTCTCGGATGGATCCACTTGGTCTGGCCGAGCAGGTTTGGGGCCAAGTAGAATCGGCCGGTGCCGAAGCGGCTGACCGACGCCAGCGTCTGCGAATCCTGGTGGGCATGGCTGCTGAGTATTATCGACAGGTGCTATATCAGCAGAGCGGCTTATCGCACCCAACTGGTCTGGCAGCCCCAGCCAAAGCCAAAGCCCGCTCTAAAAAGAACGATCTCGAAGAAGGGGAGGAACAAATCCTTTTCGATCCTGTCGAACTACAGGCCCTTCATGCCTGGACCGCCAGCCTAGACATCGCGGCCGATTGTCTTGATCGTTGCCTCGAGGCGGCCGCCGAAATCGACCGAAACGTCAACCTGGCCTTGTTTACCGAGGCTTGGCTGGTGGAATTGGCCCAACTGCGGGCCAGTTCGGTTGGCTAAGCCCTTTGCCTCAACCAAGCCCCTCTTCTGCCAAGGAGGGGGTGCAATGTCTCTCCGTCCTAGGGGAACTTATGGTAAGATGGATAGGGGGGGCATGGCTTTGGCAAAACCAGGGGGACCGGGATGCGTGCTCTATGGGCCAAACTGGTGGGTGGGGCTGGTCTGATCGGCTTGGCGGCTGGGTTTGCCTTCTGGCAATATCAGGAATACCAGCATGAAGCCCAACTGGCCCGCTGTGCGTTGCAGCGGCAGGCCGAGGCCCTGCATCATGCCATCGTCGGTGGCATTCGCTCCCATCGCCGAATGGGCCGATTTCTGGAAGTCCAAATCCAGGCGGCTCTGGAAGAACTGGTTGAAGCCCAGGATGTGTTAGCTGTGGCCATCGCCACTACGGATGGCAAACGAATCCTTTCTGCCGGCCAAAGGGACTATATGGAACCTTTGCCCACGGAGCGGGGATTTCTATGGCAGCCGGAGGCCCTGGTTTACATAAATCAATTTACACTTTCTCCGGATGCTAGTTTTCGAGGCCTGGGCGGCGGCGCTCCCTGGTGGAATCGCAACGCCGAGCAGGCCCAATCACCTGCCAATCCTGGCGGCCCTTGGTGGGCAGCGGAGGAAAAACGCCCCCAGGCCTCTGGCACTCGGGGCGGAGGCGGACCCAAATCCGGTTGGGGCCGAATGGCCTGGCTCGATCCCCCCACCGGTTCCGAACTCCTTTTGGCTGCCGGCGGCGAGTTTCTGGCTCTATTGGCTTTGGATCGAACCGGTACTGATGCGGCGATTGGACGGGCGGCACGGCTTCGGTTTTGGCTAGCCAGTGTGGGGATTGGACTAATTTTTTGTACAGTATTGGCCGGCTGGATGGCCTTCCGCCTGCTCCAGACCCGAAACCAAGCATACCTGCTGGAAATGGAGGCCCGGCATCTGCGCGATCTCAGCCAAGCTGCCGCTGGCCTGGCCCATCAGACCCGCCATCCGTTGGGGCTGCTTCGAGGCTGGGCCCAGCGTCTGGCCCAGTCCGATCTGCAATCCGATGAGGCGCGCCAACGGGCACAGGCCCTGATGGAGGAATGCGATCGGCTGACCGCCCGGCTCAACCAATTTTTAGCCTTTGCCCGGCCCAGGGACCCAGAGCCCCAACCTGTCCCCCTGACGGAATTGATTCGAGAGCTCGAAGTGCTCCTGCAACCAGATTGGGAGTCCAAACACCTTCGCTTCCGATATTATTCGCCGCTAGATGGCGTCGATCTGCTTGAAGCCGATCCAGACATGCTCCGCCAAGCCCTGTTCAATCTCCTGCAAAACGCCATCCAAGCTTCGCCGGAAGGTGGGGAGGTGGAAATTCGACTTACCAGCGGCCATGATGGACGATGTCGGCTTACGGTGGCCGACCAAGGCCCCGGGGTGCCCGAGCAGGATCAGCCGAAACTCTTTACCCCTTATTTTACCACCCGGGAAGAAGGGGTGGGGTTAGGCTTGGCCATTGTGCGCCGGATTGCTACCGCCCACGGCTGGCAGGTGGGCTACCAGCGGCGTCCGGAGGGCGGCTCGGTCTTCTGGATTGCCGGCCTGCGCCGTTGCCAATGAGAACTCCCTGAGAGGATAGGTCTGCCGCCGGAAATACTCTCCCTGAAGCGGCGTCCCCTTGGTCCCATGGTACCTCACCCATGCGGGCCAAGAGGACACCATACGGATTCCCCAACGGTCTATCCCATAACCCCTTTGGCCATGCATAGCCAACCGAACATCCTTCTGGTGGAAGACGAACCGGCCCAGCGCCGCCTGCTGACCGACTTTCTCCGATCGTTGGGCTACCAGGTGGCCGAGGCGGCTTCAGCCAGCCAGGCAAAGGATCTTCTCCGCGCCCAAACCGTTGATCTGATTCTGTTGGATGTCCGACTTCCGGATCAGAGTGGGTTGGACCTGCTGGGCGCTGTGCGGCAGCAGGGTATCCAGACGCCCGTGGTGGTCATCACCGCCTATGCCGACCTTCGGCAGGCTGTTTCGGCTATCAAACAAGGGGTCACCGATTATCTGGCCAAGCCCCTGGATCTGGAGGAGCTGGCTGCGGTGGTGGCGGATGCCTTGGCCGACTGGAAGCCGGGCGCTAGTGCGGCCACAAATGTTCCTGCCGAGGCGCCGACTATGGACCGGCTAAAAAAGTTAGTTCCGGGTTTGGTCTGTGAAAGTACGGCGATGCGGCGGGTGCTTCAAACGGTGGCCGTGGTCGCACCCTCGGATGTTCCGGTGCTGATTACCGGTCCGACCGGCAGCGGCAAGGAGATGATTGCCCAATTGATCCATCGGGCCAGTTCCCGGGCTGCTGGGCCGTTGGTAATCGCCAATTGTGCCGGACTGCCAGAAACGCTTTTGGAGAGCGAACTTTTTGGGCACACCAAGGGGGCTTTTACCGGGGCGGACCGAGATCGGCTGGGACTTTTCCGGGCTGCTCATACAGGGACTTTATTCCTGGATGAAATCGGCGAACTGCCGCTGCATCTGCAACCTAAACTCCTGCGGGCCTTGGAAAGCGGGCAGATCATGCCGGTCGGAAGCGATCGGCCGGTGGAGGTGGACATTCGGCTTATTGGGGCTACCAACCGCAATTTGGCCGAGGAGGTTCGAGCCGGCCGGTTTCGTGAAGATTTGTACTATCGGTTGAATGTTGTCGAACTTACCCTGCCAACTCTTGCCGACCGGCCGGAAGACATCCTGCCCCTAGCTCGACAATTTGCGCAGGAGTTTGCCGGGGCTACGGTGCGGTTTTCGCCGCAGGCTACGGAGTGTCTTTTGGCCTACAGTTGGCCAGGCAATGTACGCCAATTGCGAAATGCCATCCATCGGGCTTGCCTGTTGTGTCGGGGAGATGTGATTTTGCCGGAACATTTACCGCCGTCGGTGGCTGCCTTGGCTCAGACGGGGGCCCAACGGCCGGCGTCGGCAGGTCGGCTCGACCAATTGGAACGAGCGGCCATCCTGGCCGCTCTGCAAGAATGCGGCGGCAACCGCACTCAGGCCGCCAAAAAGCTCGGCATCAGCCGACGAACCCTTATCTACAAACTCCGCGCCCTCCAACAAGAACAATCCTCCTCCTAACAGTCCTGCAGGAGTTGGCCTTTTGCTCGGGGAAAGGTTCGGGTAGAATTCGTATCGTCGCGGGGTGGCTCCAGCGCCTCTATGACCTTGGGAGTCCCCGCTTCGACGCAATGGAGACGCCACGATGTGGGTGCGGATGCGGTTTGACATTGGCTGGTCGGACATTGCCTATGGGATAGCTTGTACGGGTCGGCCCCTGGACCGGCGCCGCTTGGAGTGGGAAATTCGCCACTATTGGAGCATGGCGGAACAAATTTTCCCCTGCCTTTCCGTTCGCACCGGGTTTGATCTGTTTTGGGCGGCTGTGGGGCTACCGGCCGGAACTGAAGTGATGATGACGGCTCTTACCATTCCGGATATGCCACGGATTGTCGCCCACCATGGCCTGACGCCGGTGCCAGTGGATGTGGACCCGGCCACCATGGCCCCTCGACGGGAAATGCTCGAAAAGGCCCTTTCGCCGAGGACGCGGGCGATCGTGGTGGCTCATCTATTCGGCATCATTATCCCGATGGAGCCGATCCTGGACTTTGCCCGTCAGCATGGCCTGCTGGTGCTGGAAGACTGCGCCCAGGGGTTTCTCTGCCGAGGCTATGAGGGCCATCCGGAAAGCGATGTCGTGATGTTTAGTTTTGGTCCGATCAAGACGGCTACTGCCTTGGGCGGAGCGGTGCTGCGGGTTCGGGACCCGCAACTTTTGCGCCGGATGCAAGACCGTCACAGTCAATATCCCCGGCAACCGCGGCATACGTATTTGAAACGGCTTTTCAAATATGCGGTCTTAAAGGCGGCTTGTTCCCGGCCGATTTGCGATGTGGTGATTGCCACGTGCCGAATGGCCGACTGGGATCATGATCAAATAATCAGTAATGCCGCTCGTGGGTTTCCCGGTCCCGGCTTCTTTCAGCGTATCCGCTGCCAGCCCTCCGATCCGCTGCTGGCCATGCTGGTACGCCGTTTGTGGAATTACCCGGAACAACGGCTTCAGGAGCGGATCGGCCGAGGCCATTATTTGGTTCAGCTTCTGCCAGGGGATCTGGAGCGGCCGGGTAGCCGAGCCAAAACACACTCCTACTGGGTGTTTCCGATTTTGGCCGAGGAGCCACCGGCTGTTATTGCCGCCCTGGCTCGAGCCGGCTTCGACGCCACCAGCCGAAGCAGCCTCCGATTGGTCCCCCCGCCGGAAAACCGACCCGAATTGGACCCCCTGTTGAGCCGCGCCATCTTAAACCGACTCGTTTTCCTCCCCTTCTGCCTAGAGTTGCCAGCTCGGGCGCTTCGGCAAATGGCAGAGGTGCTGGCCGGCATGACCAGCCAACTCTGCCGCCAGCCACTGGAAGAAATGTTAGGAGCGGGGTGGTCGCCTATACATGCTTAAATGTTCCTCAATCTTCGCCCCTCCGAAGCCCCATTGAGCCTCCCAGTGCTCTAGAGCCAAAGATCACTCAGCAAATAGCACCCGGAGCGTAACTGGCTGGAACGGTTTGACTGCCACGCGCAGGTGGTGGTCCTCCGTTGGCAGTTCGGTTTGGTTTTCTTCCACTAGGTTGGCAAGCCAGGCTTTCTGGAGCCGGTGATGGGGAAACTGGAGCTTGGCCTGGCCGGGTTGGCCGACAGATTCCCAAAGGCGGAGGATCATGCCTTGGCCGTCCTCGGCCTGCTTGACCGCCAGCAGCAACAGATGGGGTGGTTCAACCTGACAGATGCTCATCACTGGCTCCAGCGGGCCATCGGCTTTGCCTTCCACGAGCACCCCAAGGAGCGGATTGGCCGACGACCAGCCAAATTGCCCCGCCCGGCCGCTCCGCCACTCGCCCGCCAGGCTGGTAACGGAAAACCGCCAAAGCAGATCGGCCTGCTGAAGAACCGGAAAATTGGTGCGGAAATTACTGGCATGGAGGAAGGAATATATGTACCCCTTGGTGATTTCCTCTTGCCTGGCGAACGGTCGGCCAAAATCGGGAGCGGTAACGCCATGGTGCGCCTGCGACACATAGCAGGGCCATAGCCCCCCAAACTCCACTAGATGGGCTTCCAGCGGCGCTACAACCGCACTGTGCCGCCCGTCGGAAACCGCCGCCCAATGCTGCACCGCATAATAGTTGGTGTTCGACCCGGGCAGTTGATCCTCAAAAGGCCGAATCACTGAATGCGGACCCTCTAAAGCAAACTGAGGTTTGTCCATCTGGAAGGGAAATGCTATATAAAGTTCCAGCATGGGGGTAGCGTCTCGAAGCACTCGAACCGCCAGGTCAACCCGTTTTAGTTTTTCGTAAAGGATAATTTCCTGGCTGACCTGGGGACAGCCGAGGGCTTGGCCGCTAACCAGCAGGCTGGCATAGACGGGCCCGGTTTGGCCGGGCTGAATGGTTGCCTTTTGCGGCTCAGCCAGTTGGGCGGTCTGGACCTCTTTGACCACCAATTGGCCCAGGCCGTGCGGAGCAGCCGGATCGACCAGCTCCCGCCGGAGTTCCTTGTCATAGAGGCTTTGAATGGCCCCAGTCTGGGGATTCAGCACCAGGCGGAAAAATCGGTTTTCTAGGCTGTTGGGGCCGAGGCGGAGGCTTCCCGCCAAAGGAGTTTCGACAGCGGAAGCTTTTTGGCCCGCCAAGGGTTTTCCCTCACTCTCAGAAGGTTTTTCGGGGGATGGAGCGGCGGATGGTCTTTGTTTGGCGGCTGGGGCCAGCCGATAGCTCTTCCAGCCCAACGGCGGCACATCCTCGGCCACAAAGACCAGCTCAAAACGTTCCGACGGATTGAACTGCCCTCGGCCATATCGAGCGGCTGCATCCGAGACGGGCAAGTGAGGGGAACTTATTTCCACAATCTGGCAGGCCACCCGGGCGCCGGTTTGCAAATCCACCAGTTCCGGCGGATTGGCTGGATCAAAGCCTTGGTCCGGGGATCCGAACTTTGTTATCCGTACCAGATCGGTTCGGGCAAACCCCAACGGATTAAACACCACGATATATCGGCCCTCTTCAGACCGACGGACCTGACTAGCCAGGTGCTGGACGCTTTGCTCCAGCACGTCCTCGGCCAACCCAGCCGCCCGATAGGCATACCGGGCCTTATCGCTCCAAGACCAATCTTGCCGTCGGCTCACCTGCAAGCCGGAGTGCATCCCCCAGGTGTGTTCATCGTATAGCAGCATATTGTCGTAGGCCTGAGCCAGTTCCTGGGCGGGATAGCCGGCGCCGGTCATCAGGGTAGCCACGGCTGCCCATTTTTCTGCCGTGGGCAATTGATCATGTGTAAGCCGGTTCCGTATAGTTTCTCGGGCTGTCGAGGTAGCGCCGACCACATAATCCGTTTCTGGCAGGTCGCCCCGGAAGGTGCGGATGTCCTTTTGCTGCTGGCACTGGCGATGGAGTTTTTCAAAAAACATCGCGTTGGTGGCTACATAGAGGCGTGGGTAGGCCCATCGGCTGTTCCACTCCCGCACAATTTGGCTTGGCCGAAGGCTGGGTGGAGTGTTGTCCCCGCAGCCATAGCCGGCAAACCGAACCACGGAAAACGGCGTGCCTTGCTTTTCCATCTCCCGAAGCATTCGGGGCAGGTTGTCCAAAACATCTTCGTAAGAATCGGGCGACCAGCAGCCGTAGCCGCCTTGATAATACACCAAAATCCGCCCTCCGTCCGGCCCCTCCCACCAGAAGGCATCCGGACGACCATGGCGCAAAATGGCCGACTCGTCCCAAAAGCTGTGGATGTCGCGGCGTTCCCACTCAAAGTAGGTGGCCAGTCCAGCAAAAAAGCTGTCCACCCCGGCGCCAGCCAACACCGTAGGCAGGCCCCAACTCAAACCGGGAATATCGGTCGTACTGGCCGTCCGAATCGGCGCCCCAAACCGCCGCTTCATTCGAAATGACGGATACAAGGCCCGAATCTGCTCTTCATGGGCCAACAGATTGGTGATCAAATTACCATATAGAGCCTGAACTTCAATTCGGCCTTCCCGGAGATATTTGCCCAGTTTTTCTGCTGTTTCCGGCGGCCGGTTTTCCAAATAATGCTGCAAGGACCAACTCCCCTCGACCGTATAACGGAACTTGGCCTCTTCGGGGAAATCATCGGTCTGGGCACAGAATCGGAGCACCTGATCGTAAAATTGTTCATATAGGCGCAGTACGTTTTCGATGCTGTCCGTATAGCCCAGGTCATGGTGGCAGATGGGTACCAGGCAAACTTCCCAAAGGCGTCCGGGCTGCCAGGCGATGCTGCCCCGGTCTGTGGGTTTGCCGTCCAGGAAGAGCGTCCATTCCATTTCGGCCCCCTTTTCCAGATGGGGCAGATGGGCCTGTACGGTGGATTTTCCTTTGGCGAGTTTGCCCAGAGGAATGGACACCTGACCTCTAGACCATTTGATCACCAGTTTGGCTTCCACGGGCTCCCCGGAATTTTCCAAGGAGATTTCCACCGTTTGCAGTAGTTGGCGATCTTTTTGGATGTACAGGGGCGTTGGTTCCATGGCCAGCAGTCGGACCCGGCTAACCGGAGGTTGGTTTGGCGGCGACGTTTCGGCACCCGGGGGTTTTGTCTCCGCGGAAAAGACGGCGGAAATACAACTCATTTCCACCGACGCCCCTTCTGGCTGGATACTAAGCAGCAACAATAGACCGGGAAGGATTAGGAGCTTCTGAATCCCAGGGAGCTCTCTTGCCGTCCGTCGGATCGGTAGGGCCGGAAGAACCAACACGTTCATTGTACGAAGTCCCTTTGGCGAGATTCGGTTGGTGGACATTGATGGTACTCCTGCATCGAAAGAGGCAACGATGAAAAATCCCATCTATTCCCCAAGCTGGACCATTCCCTATTTTTGGAGAAGGAGATGGCTCGGATTGGCGGATTGGGCAGGGGCCAAATTAGCCGAACCGAGGGATGCGTTTGGGAAACGGCCTGGTTCTCCAATCCTCTTGGAGCAGCATTTCAGTCTGGCAGAATTCCTTCAAACAGGGCGGCGCCGATGCGGACCATGGTGGCGCCTTCTTGGATGGCCGCTTCGAAATCGCTGCTCATGCCCATGGAGAGTTCGTCTAACCGGACGCCTTCGGGGCAGTGTGGCTGGAGCTGATCTCGGAGCTGGCGGAGGGCAGCAAAATCCCGGCGGGCCCGCTCCGCGCCGCCTTCCAGGCCCGCCAGAGTCATCAACCCCTGAACCTGTACATAAGGAAACTCAGGCAGTTGGGCCAGAATTGGCTCCAGTTCTTGCGGCGGCAAGCCGGTCTTGCTGGCTTCGCCCGAAATGTTCACCTCCAAAAGCACCGGGATCGCCCGGCCCAGTTTGGCCGCCTGCTGATTCAACGCCTCCAGCAGCCGAAGGCTATCGACCGATTGAATCATCTGCACCAGCGGCAAGGTACGTGCTACCTTATTCCGCTGCAAGTGGCCCACCAAATGCCATTGGATGGGCAGGTCGGTCAGGGTGGCAGCTTTTGCCCAAAGCGCCTGCGGCCGACTCTCCCCCAATAAACGACAGCCTGCCTCCACCAACCATCGAATCTCCTCCGGGCCCACATATTTGGTAACAGCCACCAGCCGAACTTCCTCCGGCTTTCGGCCGCTGCGGTGGGCCGCTTCGGCCATCCGCTCTAAAACCCTTGCCAGGTTCTGCTGAATCCGGCGTGCTTTTTGGGCTTGGGAATCGACCACGGCAAATTAGTCCTTCCGGCCAACTCGGGGAAAAGGTACAAAAGATCATTTATCCTCCATCGCAGATCCCAGATCACTTATCGCACCTCGGAGATCGCCGAGCGCCTATTGTCAATCGCTTATCGCAGACAATCGAAGTTTCGTCTGCCCTCTGGCATCGGCCTTCTGGCTTCCGCTTTCTCATGGCCAGCCTACCATCCCCACTTCCAACCCCTATGGAAAACGCCGCTTCCCTCCGGAGGGGTTTCAGGGAATCTGCCTTCCGCCTTCTGCTCTGGAACCGTGGATTAGCCGGAGGGAGGCGCTACCTCAACCATGGCATATTGGGCCTCGGGCAGCACGATGCAGGAGGGGGCCTGGCGGACCAATTGGGCCAATTGGCTGAAATCCCCCAGCGGCGTCAGACGGAGGGCTTCCACCAATTGCTCTTCCAGGTGGCTAAGCAGGAAAACCCGTGCATGGCGTTGGGTGCGGAGAATTTGTACAGCCTGGAGGGTATCGTCGGGCAGATCGGGTCCAAGACGTTTCAGCGCCTGGAGAGGATGTTTTGCACCGAGCAGAGCTTGGATGGCTTGGCCGGGGGGTTGGCTGAGGGTAGAGCAGACGGCAATGGCGCCGCTGGGTTCAACCAACCTGCCGGCGGTGGCCAAGGCTCGGGCCAAACTCTGCCAGGTCTGTTCTGCTGGGCCGCCGGGAATGGCCGCCACGACTAACCGGGCACGCCGGGGTACCCATCGCTTCCAAATCGCCTGATAGCGGTGGGCGCTGGCCCGCCCGACCTGCTGAATCTGGCCGGCCAAGACCTCTACAATCCGCTGGCCTGGGCCGGGCACTAACTGAATGGCAAACGCAGAACCCAAAAGCCAAGCCACCTCCCGAACCTCAGCCATCAACAACCGTTTTTCCGCCCCCCGCTGGGCTCGAAAAGTCCAAGCTCGAAACCGTCTCTGGGCTGCCAGGTCGGAAAAGGCAGGATACACTCCGCTGAACAGTCCAAAATAGTCCGGGGCTTGGTCGCTTTGCTGACACCCGATCGGCAGGACCACATCCGCATCCACAATCGCCCGATGCAAAAGCACCCGATGTCCGGCTTCGGTGGAGGCCAAATAGGCCAAACAGCCTGGATCTGCTGGATCATGCCGACGCAGCATGATCCGTCGGCGGATCGGCTCGGGCAGAAGCGCCACTGGAACCCTCGGCTCCGATTGGGGTTGAGCTGGACACAGAATAGTAATATCTTCCGGAGCGATTTGGGCTGCCAGCAAGACCTGCACTACGGCCTGGACCACTTGTTCCGGATGGGGCAGGCCCTCCTCCAAAACCAACGTTACATGATCCCCTGGAATGATCGACTGCCACAGCGGAGGAAATCCCAAGGGGTTTTCCAGGGCCTTTGCCACACACTCGGCTAAGGGCGGAGGCGGCTCTGGCCAGCAAGTGCCATCCTCGACGACCAAGACCCGCTCGTCCAGCTCCAGTTCCCCCTGAAGGTCCACGCCATACCGGAGCAGCCAGCCCATCGTCCAACTATCCCAAAATAGGAAAGATACGGTAAATAGGGAAGCAATTTTCTTCTCAGTTTTTCCATCTTATCGGCTTTTGGCCCCTAGCTCAAGAAGTTGCTCTACCGCCCAAAGCCCAATTCGGGTAGAAACAACAATAAGGAGTGCCCCCCAAGGGGGGCGGCTTCTCAGGGGCGATCCCCGATAGGAAACTCGGACCACGGGTATCTAAAGGAAAAAGGAGTTTGAGGAGCGATGAGCGGCGGTACGAAGTTTGCGTGGCGTCGGCCCCTAGGTGCCGGGAGAAACCCAATCCAACAGGTCTTGGCGGCACAGGGGAATATCAAACCAATACTGATTATTTGGATATATTGCTGCGTCTTGGGGCTGATGGGCGTTGGGGCACTGGCGATCCTAGGCTGCGGCAAAGGGGCACAGAACGGGAACTCGCCCCAATCCGCAGCCGACAAAACCTCCCCCGAAGCGGTGCTCCCCGGCCTTCCAGTGCCCGACAAACCCCCTACCACAGGCCGAGCCGTGCTAGAAGCTATGCTCACCGCTTACCAAACCGCGCCTCGGTATGCCGACGCCGGCCAACTCCGCTTCTATGTTCGTCGAGGCGAAGAGGTCCTGGATGAGACAGTGGACTTTGCCGTCAGCTTCCACCGGCCTAATCGCCTTCGGCTGGAGGCGTATCAAATCAAGTTGGTCTGCGACGGCAAGCAACTGCGGGCGGCCATCGAAGACCTGCCTGGCCAAGTGCTACAGCTACCGGCCCCGGAAGAACTAACGTTGAAAAACCTTCTGAACGATCCGATTTTGGCGGAGGTGCTCACGGGCGGCATTGCCGGCGGACCACCGCAGCCGTTACTCTTGCTAGAAAAAAACGCCCTCCAGCAATTGCTCCCTTCAGGCAGCGAAGCGGAACTGATCGAACCCGGCCAGATCGGTCAGCAGGAATGTTACCGAGTGCGAATTCACCGAAAGGAAGGCCAGCAGATTCTTTGGGTGGATAAAAAACACTATCTCCTCCGACGGATCGAATATCCCACCGAACACCTGGCCATCCAGTTTGCTGGGGAGGGAAAACTGGATCAGATTGCTTTAGTGGCCGACTTTCATTCCGCCACATTTAACCCTCCGGAGGATCCGAAGGCCTTTCTGTTTGAGATGCCGTCAGATGCCAAGGTGGTCAAATATTTCATTCCGCCCGATCCGCGCGGCTTGCCCGATCCCGCCAAATTGCTAAACAATCCAGTACCTGATTTTAAGTTTACCGACCTTTCGGGCAAACCGATAACGGCCAAAGATTTGGCCGGCAAGGTGGTCTATCTGGATTTTTGGGGGCCCCAGTGTATGCCATGCCGACAGATGCTGCCTCTGCTGGAGAAGGTCTTCCAGAAATATAAAGACAATCCCAACGTGGTGTTTTTGGCCGTCAGCGTGGCTCCGCCAGGCGTGGAAAACAAGGAATTGGAGCAGATTTTTGCGGAACTGAAAGTCAGCTTGCCGATCGTTCGGGATTTGGCGGGGCAGGCTAGTCGAATGTTTATGATACCCGGCATACCTGCCAGTTTCCTAATCGGCAAAGACGGGCGGGTGCAAGACTATCAACTCGGCCTGCTCCCTAACCTGGAGGCCGAACTGCCCGAGAAGATCGAAAAACTCCTGGCCAGCCAAGATATCTATCACCAGGCGCAGGCGCAATTCCAAGAAAGGGTCCGTCAATACGAATTGGCTCTCCAACGGGCCATGGCAGGCGAACCCCCCGAACACGTCTTCAACGAAGAACAAGAAATCTCCCCGGTAAAAATCCAACCGAAATCCGAGCCTAGTACTTTCCGGCTGCAGCTCTTGTGGAAATCGCAGGAAGCTACTCAGCCGGGCAACATCTTGCTGGTGGATCGGCCCGATGGCTTGCTGCGGATCCTGGTGGTGGACGGATTCAAACGGGTGCGCGAATTTTCCCCAGATGGGAAACTTATAAACACTTACGACTTGGGTCTCTCCCCGCCAGAAGTAATTACCTTTCTGATCACCGGCGCAGGCGGGGACGGCAAGCGGCTTTTTGCCGCCCTGGCGGTGGGGCAACAACGTGTACATGTTTTCAATGAGCAGTTCCAGGAGCTATTCCGGTTCCCCCCCGACGCCTTGCAGAATCCCCATCCAGGAATCTATGACGCCCTGTTGGCCGATCTCAACGCCGACGGCCAATTGGAACTCTATGTCAGCTACTGGGGTAGCGTCGGCGTGCAGCAGGTCGATCTTGGCAAAAAAGATCGACGGTGGGGGTTTCGCCAGATTGAAAATGTGGCCCGCTTGGCCCTTGGGCCCCCAGACGCTCAAGGAAAACCTCTCCTTTGGTGCAGTCATTCGGGCGGCGGCTTGACCGCCCTCGACTTCGACGGCCAACGCCAAAAAGAACTCCTCCTGCCCCATCGGGCCCTGTTTGCCGCTTTCGCCGCCGATCTGACCGCCGACGGCCAACCCGAATGGTGCGGCATCCACTTTGCAAGCATCGACCAGATGGTCATGGTCGGCTTCGATCTTACAGGCAAAGAACTTTGGAATTACCCCCTGCCCAAAGGAAGACCCGAACACCCCATCGAACCGGTCTTTGTGGGCCAGTTTCTGCCGAATCAACCGAAGCATTGGATTTTTCCCGGTCCAGATGGCTCCATCCATTTGGTGGGCGCCGATGGCAGGCGGATCGATATGTTCCATTACGGAGAAGCCCTCTGCGGCCTTGCTGCCGGCCTACTTCAGGGCCAGCCCATCCTGATCGTCTCCACGCCAAAAGCCATCGAAGCCTGGCGCATCGAACCGCTCCCGCCCAGCCGGTAAATCCTACCGGCAATCCGTCTGGCAGACAGGCCGCTCTCATCGCAGAATTTCCGGCGGCGTGGAGACCATCGCATTCCGCTTGTCCACCACATCCAGGTAAAAGGCCGTTGGCGGCGGATCGGGCAGTTCGGCTTCGACCAGATGCTCCTTTTCATTCCATTGGGCAGGCGCGGTCTGCCAACGACGCTGTTGCCAACGGCCGGAATCCAATGTGTAGTTCAGATGGGCCGCCGCTACAGGCACGGCGGCGGTAACCTTCGCCCGGATGCGGCGCCCTTGGCGCTGGATCGGCCCCAGTTTAGGAAGCGGCGGCTCGCCTTTGAAAATCCTATCGGCAAACAGAGCAATCTCTGCGGGCGCCCACCCGTCAGGATGGCTGTGCTTCATACGGACCTCGATCCGAATCCATTTCTCCTCCGGTACATGATCATAGGACTTCCGGTAGCTGGCTAGCGGATAGGCAAAATCGTTGGCACCGTTGAGGAAAAAGATCGGGCATTTTACTCGGCAAAGATATTGCGACGGATCAAACTGAGCTATCCAACGCTCTCGTTGGGCCGGACTCATCTTCTCAAACCTTCGCAGCCAAACGCTATTCTCATGGAGAAAACCGCATCCATACACCAGAATGGCCAGGCGAAATCGGCTGTCCACCCCAGCCACGATACACGTCAAATACCCGCCCCAACTGATCCCGGTTAGCCCGATCCGATCTGCGTCGATCTGCGGCAGGCTTCGCAGCACCGAGTGTCCCCGGATGACGGATGCTATGGCATGGTAGGTCCACATATCGGTAGCGGTTTTCTCGTCAAATTCGCTGAACTTGGCCGAGTCGGATTGGTCGGGGCCGCCGTCCGGCAATCGCTTTTTCTGGGGGCCGCATCCTGCCAGCTCCATCGCCAAGGCGGCGTACCCGTGCGAAGTCCAAAGTTTAACCCATTCAGGAAACGCCGTCCCCCCGCCATCAGGCTGTGAACGCAGCGCAGCTCAGTCCAATCAAAGCGCACCGCCAAAGGGCAGTTCTTCTAGCTCCTGCGACGATCGAAGCGCATCGGACGGTTGTTCTTCCAACGTCTGCGAGGGACCGCCAGTTTTTTCCGCTGGGCCAGAAAACTGGGGATAAGTCAGATGCTGGCAGGATGGACCTAACGGCCGCTCTTGTTAGGCTTCTTGGGGAGGGCTAAATTTGTGGTTTAATTGCTATAGGTACTAGGCGACTCGATATTTTGGACAAGAGGAGGTAGAAGCAAATGGGGCCGGGTATTGCAATTTGGGGGGCGAGGACGTTCTTTTTTTTATGGTTCCAGTTAGCTGAGCCGGGTGTCGGGCAAGTAACAAGCGCCGAACAGGAAATACCCATTGTGCCGGTGGCCGTGATGGCCTCTAGCGCCCAAGCAGAATCCTTAGCGGCGCGAAATCTCATCGACGGTTCTGGTTTAAGGGAGGAGCCGCCGGGCAGCGGCATCTGGACGCACCATGCGAACGCCTATCGGGATCGTGGGGTAGAGCGCGGCACAATGTGGGCGTCCGGAGACGTGGAGGGCCGTCGCGACACGACCCCTACGCTCACCTTCGATCTTGGCAAGCCGCTGCGGATCGGGAGTGTTCGGATATGGAACTACAACGAACGCAATTGGACGGCCAACGGCGCCAAAGAAGTAGAATTTTGGGCATCTGTAGATGGGAAGACGTTTCAACTGTTAGGTAAAGCGTTGCTGGAGCAAGGGCCGGGACATGACTTTTACGAGGGGCAACTGGTATCTTTCCGCCAATCGATTGAAGCCCGGTACATTCGGCTTCAATGCCGGAGCAATTGGGGGGGCGAGCGGGTAGGGTTGGCCGAGGTGCGTTTCTACTCCGGCGGTGCCGGGGCTAAAGACGCTATTGCCCCTGGGGTGGAACCTGTAGCGCGCAGCGTGGTGCCGAATCGGCCCAATCCACCGCGGCCAGCAGTGCCAGGCGCGGAGAATATCGTGTTTCCGCCCAATTCTGGCATCGTCGACGTGACCGCCGCTCCCTACCATGCCAAAGGGGACGGGCAGTCCGACGACACGGCAGCAATCCAACAGGCGCTGGATGACTACCCCGCTAAGGGTACGATTATATATCTTCCGAATGGTACGTATCTGATCAGCCGACCGCTCCGATGGGGACGAGATCAACGATGGACTGTGCTTCAGGGGCAAAGTCGGGCCGGTACGATCATCAAGCTGAAGGATTTTTGCCCTGGTTACAGCGATTCTGCGCATCCGCGAGAGATGATCTGGACCGGTGGAGCGCCGGCGCAGCGATTCCGCAACCAGATCCGTAATTGCACGTTCGATACCGGCCGAGGCAACCCCGGCGCCATCGGCGTGCGATTCAACGCCAGCAATGTGGGGTGTTTGCGGGACGTGGACATCCGCTCGGGGGATGGATCGGGCGTCATCGGGCTGGATTTGAGTTTTGCGGACGAAATCGGCCCCTGCTTCGTCAAGAACGTGCGCATTCACGGATTCGATATCGGCATTGCTACCAAGCACGCCGTCAATGGCGTGGTTTTTGAAAACATTACGCTTACCGGCCAAAATCGGGTCGGTTGGCTGAACAATGGCCATCCCGTTACGGTGCGCAACCTGGTCAGCGAGAATGCTGTGTCTGCTATTCGTCAGGAAGGATGGGGGGGCTTTTTTACCTTGATCGACGGCAAGCTGACAGGCAGCGGCGCTGCCGCGAACGGTCCGGCCATCGAGTTGCGGGCTGGGGGAATGTTTACTCGCAACGTGGCGGTGAGCGGCTATGCCGTCGCCATCGAGCGCCACACCCCGGGGAAGGTCGAATCCGTGCCGGGACCCTTAGTGCAGGAGTGGGCCAGCGCCGCGCTGCCCGGTTCCGGTCCCAGATCGTTGGGCTTGCCAGTGAAAGAAACTCCTGAGGTCCCCTGGGATGATCTGAAGGACTGGGCCGTCATCACGGACTTTGGCGCCAAAATGGACGGCCACACCGATGACAGTGAAGCGCTGCAACGAGCCATCGACTCCGGTAAAACCACCGTTTGTCTGCCTCGAGGTCAGCTTCTGCTTGCCAAGCCGATCGTCATCCGGGGCAATGTCCGGCGACTGATTGGCTGCGAAACCTCCGTGAAGATTTCCCCAACGATGCCCAAGGATTCCAGCATCTTTACGGTGGGGGAAAGTCCGGAGCCGGTGCTCGTTGTCGAACGATTCGCCTGTTGGTTCTGGAACAACATGTCGGGAGCGAACTTCATCGACAATCCCACCAGCCGCACGCTGGTTCTACGGGAACTCGGCGACGTGGACGACACGAGCGATCGGAATCCCAACGGCCGCGGTACGATCATCCGCGGGCCAGGTGAACTATTTGTCGAAGACGTAACAGGACGCTTCCACCTTAAACCGGCGACGAAAGCATGGATGCGCGCAATCAACCCAGAAACAAACCAAGATCATCGGAACACGGTGCCTGAAGCCCAGTGGCATCTGAAGAATGACGGCGGCCAATTGTGGATTCTAGGAATAAAAACAGAAGGTCCCGGGACGGTCATCACCACCCGCAACGGCGGACGAACGGAATTGCTTGGTGGATTGCTCTATTCAAGCGGCGGCGCCCGTACCCAACTCCTGCCCGCCTTTATCATCGAGGATTCCCAGGTCAGCCTGAGCGTTACCGAGGTAAACTTCTCGAACAACGCCTACCAAACCTTGATCCTCCTCAAACAGGCCGGGCAAACCCGCTTCGAGTTAAAACGCGGTCAAACTCCAGGGAACACGGGCGGCAGTATGATTCCGCTATGGGCGACCCCTTGACCACCTGAGACCGCCCATCCGGATGCCCGATCTGCCGAAATCAGAGGATGTGGACTCGCTCCTAGTTGGCAACCTCATCCCCCTAGCCTACACCGCGCCGCCGGATAAAGTCCCTGGGGATTCACGTAGCAAAACGCATGCTATTTGCGCCGAAATGATGCCCCCAGGCGAGGCGACGAAAGCAAGAACCCCGGACGCCTTCGCATTGCCTTCTTTGTCATTCCCGCCCAAGCGGGAACCTGGGCGCCTTGTACTGCTTATCTGTACATCATCCCTGGAACAGGAGAGACCAGCCAACCGATGGGTTGGCCGGGCAGGGGAGAACGAAGCACGCCTTGACGCGTCGGGCCGGTAACGGCGAAAACCCACGGACCGCTGTGTCCAGGGAAAACGCGCTCCGCGGGGAGGAGGAATAGACAAACCGCCAACTGGTTTTTATTCGGGCAGGAAGACAGGTTGGCCGAGTTGGCGGGCCCAGCGCATGGTGGACATAAATTTCGGCGATTTCCGAGGGTCTTCGTCGTACCACTGGAGGATGCCCCAACTGCCCCATTTGGTCCATCGGCCCACGGAACTGAAATAGCACAGTAGATCGCCGCCGGCGTCGGTCCAGGCCTGGTAGTATTTCTGGTAGATGTCGGCCAGGCGGGGATGCTGATTGGCCGCCTGAAATAGCTTGGTCAGGGCTTCATTATTTTCGCCGCCTGCTACGCCCACCATGTGCTGGCCGGCTTCGTAGGCTACCAGAAGGAGGCCGAACTTGTCGGCCGCCTCTTTGGAACGGCGGATGGCCTCGATCGCTCTTGGCAGCGAGACCCGCTCCAGATAATCCAGCACCTGTTCGACGCCCCAGCGGGCTACCTGGTCGGCGGTAAGCTCTTTGCCTTCTTGGGGTACATTCATCCAGATATACGGAGCAATCGCCAGGGCGTCTGTGTGCTGGTAGGCGTTTTCAAACGGCAAGACAATCTTTTCCATCCAATGCTGATTGCCCGCCTGCCAGGCAATTACCCGAACCAAGCGTTCCGTTCCGCCGAAGACCTTTTCCCAGATTTTGAATATTTGCACACTTCTTCGGGCGTAGAACATAGCGCCGCCTTCCCAGGGGCGCTCTTTCGGCCCCAGGTCAAGCCGCTTCGCTTGCTCCCAACTATACCGAGTCTGCGGAAACTGCGAGTTCCAAACCTCGTTGGAATACTCAATATAGACGCGCCGTTTCGGGTCCAGGCGGTCTTTAACCATCTGAGCAAAACGCCGCACATACTCATCGTCGGCCAGATGCGGCATACAGAACCAGGCGTCGGCCTGCAGGCGGTTACAAAGGTCGATCATCCATTCCAGGGCCACTCCCTTGGCCGAGAAAGTGGCGTTCTGCAGCGTGGGTCGATCCTCCCACCGGCGAATCTCGGAACCGTTCGTATGCATCCAGTCCATAAATCGGAAACATCGGATGCCCCGCCACCGTCGTAAAAAGGCCGGATGGAACGGCTCTTTTTCGTAGCTGTTTTCAAAGCCGGGCATAATGACCCGGATGTTTCGGACATAGTCGTTTGGATCGGTTTGCAGCAGACGGAGGAAAAAGCCTCCTTGTGGGGGATCGACCTGGATGCGGATCCGACCGGGCTGCCGCTCCACCACCTGGGCTGCTCCCCAAAAGTCGAGTTTGCCTTGGCCATCGTAAAAAACAGTATAAATGCCCGCCGGATAATGGCCGTCTGCGATGGTGCAAAGCGGGGTCTCGGCCCAGCAGCCCGGTTCTAAGCGTTTTACCCAGCCGTGCTGATCCAGCTGTAGCGTCGGCCCTTTGCCCCAGGGGGCGCCTTTTTGCTGGCTGACCCAAGGCCTGGACATCCGAAAGACATCCACAAACGGCAGTTCGGTATTCCAGTCGGCCGGTCCCGCTAGGTTCATGCCCAAGGCGGGCTGGGGCTTTTTGGATTTTTTGGTCGGCTGGCCTGATTCCGTGTTGTTGGCTGCCGGGGGAGCTCCTGCCGCCGCCTCCGTCCCACCATCGACGGCTGAGGCCGCCTGCCTCCGTTCCACCCCGGCATCCTCTGTGGCCGCTCCAACAGCCTGCCAGCAGCTCATGGCCAGCCCCAAAAGCACGCCCCCCCTCACCGCCAAAGAAACGAAATGATTACAATAAGAATAGCGATTCATTTTTACATCTCCTTTTCCGCTCGCTCATGGGTTTGGAAAGACTTGGCGAAGCGTATTGCCTCGAGGTGCTCTTCCGCCCATCTCAGAGTAAGGGGCATCCTGTTTACCTACGAGGGGCAGTTTCCTGGATGGTGTGCTGGCCGAGCACGACGGAGCGGAGGGTCTGGAGGTATTTGGCCGTCGGGTCGCCGGCGGTGGGGACCAGGTAGCCGCCTTCGCCCAGTTCGTTCCAGGCGTAGACCAGCAGCAATCGTTCGGCCGTGGTTTTATCTGGATTTTTATCCATCCATTGGATGGCTGACTCTAAAAATTGGCCGAAGGCTTCCGGCGTGCGGTCCGGGAAGTACCAACTGCCACGTGGGGAATTCGGGGTTTCCCAAGGGCGTTTGTCCCAGCCGACGGCAACCTGGGGAATAAACGGTTGGTCGGGCGAGCCATGCCAGGCTTTTTGGTGGGCAGCGATCAGCTCTTGATAGGGCCGGGCTTGGGAGCCGGCGCTATAGCCGGGAACAATTGCATAATATGTGCGGTGGGTATAACCGATCTTTGGGTCTCCGGCGCCGCAGGCGGCAATGGCTAGGCCGGGTAGGCCAGCCTCTTTGGCCACCTCCTGCATCGCGGCCAGGCCCTCTGGGTTTCCGTCGGCAGGATTAAAAATGATCAGCAGCGGTCGGCCTCCCACTCGCAGATACCGGGGATGTTTCCAATAGGGGAGCCAGAGTTGGGCGGCTTTGCGCCAGTTCTCCGGAGTGGTGATCAGATAACCAGCATGATTGGCCACCAGGAGACAAAACTGCATCCTGTGGTTGTTCTTGGCCTGCAGAAACAGGCGCAGACCGGTGTGCTTCGGATCGTTGTCGATCTGCTCTTGCTTGGGATGCCAGTACCAACAGAAGGCGAAGAATCCTACCGCGTGATCAGCGGCCAGATCAATTTGGCGTTCCATAACCTCCAGCCGGTCGTCCCGCCAACCCCACAAGGGCTTTCGGTCGGCAAACTCTTCGACCATTCGACGTGTCAAGTGGGTTGGGGCGTCTTTGGCCCAGGGTTCGTTCGGGTCGTCGGCCAGGCGGTGTCGGCCCGCCCAACCGTCGAAGTAATACGCTCCGACCAACGCCCGTGGTTTAGCCGATTGATCAGCCTCCGCTCCACGAACCCACCAGGCCGAACCGGCCGCCACTAGGCATACCGCGGCTGCTAGAAATACCCTTATCCATCGTTGCGCAGTGCACACGGCTGAGTCTCCTTTCGGATAAAACAGGCCACCAAAGCCACCGTTTTCAGGGGAACTAAAAAATAGCAGGCAGGTCCAGAGGAAACCGGAGGGATGCCCGGGAGAAATACTTTCCGAGATTATACCGAAGTTTTCCTTTGTTTCCCAAGGGGCCGCCCAAAGGGCCAAGCAGTGTGCCAAAGGGCAAGTTTGTATAAGGAGCGGAGTTTGTATCGGGCCACAAAAAAGCACGTCGGAAAGACGTGCTTGAAAGGCCGCGGTTGGGAAATTTGTACCCGGGGCTGGGCAATAGCCAATAAGCAGAAGACCGGTTAGACGACGCCTTGGGCGATCATGGCGCGGGCCACTCGGACAAAGCCGCCGATATTGGCGCCATCGACATAATCGACATGGCCGTCCTCTTTTCGTCCGTATTGGCAACAGGTGGCATGGATATTGTGCATAATCTGTTGGAGGCGGTAATCGACTTCTTCGCGTTTCCAAGAGAGATGCATGGCATTTTGGGCCATTTCCAGCCCCGAGACAGCCACGCCGCCGGCATTGGCGGCCTTGCCTGGAGCAAACAGGATCTTTGCCTGGCGGAAGACCTCAATGGCGCCGGGCGTGGAGGGCATGTTGGCCCCTTCGGAGACACAGATGCAACCGTTTTTTACCAACGTTTTCGCATCCTCCTCGTCCAATTCATTCTGGGTGGCACTAGGCAGAGCGATCTGGCATGGAACGCCCCAGGGCTTTTTGCCGGGATGATATTCACAGCCATATTTTTCGGCATATTCGCTGATTCGACCTCTTTTTTCATTTTTAAGCCATTTGACAAACTCTAGTTTTTCCTGGTCGATGCCGTTTTTGTCATAGATGAAGCCGGTAGAGTCGGATAGAGTAACACACTTAGCACCCAGCTCGATGAGTTTTTCGACGGTGTATTGGGCGACATTGCCGGCGCCGGAGACCACAGCAATTTTGTCTTTCAGGGATTCGCCCCGGGTGGCCAGCATCTCTTGAACGAAATAGACATTGCCGTAGCCGGTCGCTTCGGGTCGAATGAGCGAGCCCCCCCAGCCGTAGCCTTTGCCCGTGAGCACGCCGCTAAACTCGGCGGTCAACCGTTTGTACTGGCCAAATAGATACCCTATCTCCCGGGTACCGACGCCGATGTCGCCGGCCGGGACATCGGTCATCGGGCCGATATGGCGGTACAGCTCGTTCATGAAGCTTTGGCAGAAGGCCATGACTTCCCGATCGCTTTTTCCCTTGGGGTCGAAGTCGCTTCCGCCTTTGGCGCCGCCCATAGGGAGGGTGGTCAGACTGTTTTTGAACACTTGCTCAAATGCTAAAAATTTCATAATGCTCAAATTTACTGTCGGGTGGAACCGCAGGCCACCTTTGTAGGGCCCCAAGGCGCTATTCATCTGGACTCGATAGCCGCGGTTGATCTGAATCTGACCCCGATCATCTACCCAGGCTACGCGGAAGATGATGACCCGTTCCGGTTCAGCAATCCGTTCCAAGATCCGCTCGGCCTGGTAGATCGGATGGGCTTCCAGGTAGGGGAAGACACTCTCGGCCACTTCGCGGACAGCCTGATGGAATTCCGGCTCATGAGGATTTTGGCGGATGATTTTCTCCATAAACTGGTTGATTTTGGCTTCAATGGAAAGGGTTTTCATGGCAGACCTCCACTCAGAAGGATGGAAAAGATACTTTTATTTATCGGCAATTTTGCCGAATATTAACGTGTGTTTTCTCGTTATTTTCCCAAAATCAAGAATCTTTCTGGAATTTTTGCCGATTCAAACGCTTGCTCGGCAAAGAAAATTGGCGTAACAAAAGACATATATCGGCAATAAAATGCCGAATAAAATTACTTTAACATCCCTAAATCTTTTTGTCCAGAGGAAAAAAACCACAAAAAATTCCCCGATCCTCCCTAAACACGAGGAAAACAAGAAACGAAACTCTCCACTCGATGTTTGTGCTGGCGTCTCATTGGTGACACCCTAAACACCAGGAAAACAAGAAACGAAACTCTCCACCTAAACGCTCCCCCTCCGGCGGGAACAAGCTGATCCCCCTATAATGGGAATCTGGCATTAGGTGCTCTCAGGCCAGCATTGGCCACCGAGCCAGACTTTTTGAAACCTTAAGGAGATGATTTTTTTAACCTGTTGGGATCTAAGGAGTTAGAATTTTTAGGTTGTCCCCTCCTGCTAGGGGGAACTGATGGGGATTTTGGAAGTTTAGAAGGAAGCTGTCCAAAATCATGAACATTACATGAACTTTATGAATATTTGATCCATTCCTTTGCCTATCGGTTCCCATTGCTGGGCGCTATATATTGAGTCTAGTGTTGGCAATACCACTATATGTTGAGGCCGGTGGCCAAGGCTCCGAAATGGTGCAAAAATATCTCCTTTGAATTATTCCGAGGGTCCGAACGTCTCTCAGAACGTCCAGTCCGAAGGAGAACGGGTTCTTCGTGGGCTTTGCGCCTGGGCGGAGATTTGCCAGCGGATGGCTTGGCCCCAAAAGAAAAAGGCCGACATTTGCTCGGCCTTCTCCAAACAGCCCCTTTTAGAGAAAAGCAATTCCCGGGGGACGGCTGGGCAGGGAGGCCCAGGGGCTTTAATGGATGCGTTTCTGGACTTCCTGGAGGAGCTTTTCCTGCTGCTGCGGTTGGAGCACTTGATAGGCTTTCTCAAAAGCCTTTTTTTGCACTTCCTGGATTTCGTCGAACATCTTTTGGCGGATTTCGGCCAACAGTTGTTTTTGTTCGGGGGTAAGGCCCAGAGTCTCCTGAGTTTGGGCCTGATAGAGAACCCAGAAGCCATGGGTACGGAGCATGATCTGTTGGAAGGTTTTCAGTTGTTCGGGCAGGAGGATTTTTTCTACCTGTTGGCGGACCTGCTGGACCCGCTGCGCATAGCGTTGGCGTTGTTCAGCGGCTTTGGCGGACCGCTGTTCTGGGGTCATCTTTTGCCAATCTTTCCAGGCCTCCTGATCCGTCCGGACTTGCTCGGAGTAGGCTTTACTCAACTCGGTAAGCTGCGCCAGTTGTTCCGGCGTGAGGTTCAATTCCTTTTGGACATTCTCCATCCGGAGCATATAGAACCCAGGAAGCGGGAGCATCTCCGGCTGAGCCACCCGGAAGCCATGACGGGGTTGAAGCTCCTGTTGGCCAGTCGGCGGCTCTGCCCCGATAGCGGCGGCTGCCCAGCCCAACAGGCTTACCCCCATCCCCACAACCTTAACCCACCAATTTCCCCGCATGGACTGGTCCCTTTCCGTTAGAATCGCATCCATTTTTGCACTTCTTCTTTAAGTTTTTCTTTTTGTTCCGGCGTCAAGACGTTCAATTGTTTTTCCACCAATTCTCGCATCAGGTGCATCTGTTTTTCTTGATATTCCTGGAGAAGTTTGTTCAGTTGGGTTTTTTGATCCTCAGTCAGGCCGATTTTCTCTGCGATTTGCGGGGACCAGAGATAGCCGCTTACATATTGGCGAAATTGGATGTCCCGAAGAGTGGCCAATTGGGCAGGCATGAGGATCTTCTCTACCTCTTTGCGCGTTTCTTCTTGCTGCTGTTTCATCCGCTCGGAAACCTCTTTCCATTTGGCGGTTCGTTCTTCGGGTGTCATGGTTCCCCAGTTGACGCCTTTATAGACTTCCTGTTGTTGTTCCCAGTAGCGTTTGCTCAGCTCTTTGAGTTTTTCGATCTGTTCGGGCAGGAGTTCGAGTTCTTTTTGGATATCCGGCCGAGAGAGGCCCCAATACGGCGGGGGAAGATAATAGAGACCCTCGCCCGGTTTGGGGTAAGCCATCATCGGTTGGCCTTTGGGGAGTTCCTTTTTTTCTTCGGCTGCTTGTCCGCTCCCGGCCAGCACTCCTAGCAGGAAGGCACTCAGCAAGATCCCCACATTTCTTTCCATGCGCACCATGACCGTTCTCTTTTTTTTCTAAGAGAGGGGAAAGGGGGAGAGGGGTACCAAATCGACCAACGGGGTCCGCCTTTCTGATATTTTAAACCCCGACAAGTGCCAGAAGTTTTGGGGGCCTCATTCGGGGGAATTCCGTAAAATTTCCTATTCTTACTGTGTTTTATCGTTTTGTGAGAAGCAGCTTCCCAGGCTCTTGCTGGTTGTCCTGAAGAGCATTTGGAATGAAGGTAGGTCTCCGAGGGATTCCTAACCCGTAGAAGCCTCCTGTTTGAGAGGGTTTTAGGGCCTGGGATCGGCCAACCTCTGCAACAAGCCTAATCCATTCTTTCAGGACAGACTGTGGGAAAGCCCATATAGCTACCGTGCATACCAGGCGGCCAACCGGGGGATTTCCCCCAGGCGGGCCAAAAGCCGAACCCGCTGCCGGTGGGCCGATCCCGCCAATGCCGGCAGCCGTTCTCCTCGGTCCAAGGAGACCACGGCTTCCAGAACATCCTGGCCGGTAGGGGGCCGATCGGGGGCTGAAAACCGCACCAACCACATCCCAACCGGATACCCTATCACCAATGCCCGGATCGTCTCCACCAGGGGCCAATCCGGCCGGGTCAAAAAACTATACGTCCGACCGCAGGCAGCCGCGGCAAAATACTTCTCCAAAGGCCGAAGCATCTCCGGACTGAGCGCCCCCAATGGCCGATCCAAGGCTTCCATGGCCGCTCCAGGCCATTGGTCATCGAGGGGAGGTAGTTGGCCCCGGCCTCGGCCCAGCAGCCAGGCGGTCCGGATCCACCACCACCGATGCCGCCAACAGCGCTGGAGCCGAACCCGGGGGTGCAGCCGGACATAGTCGGCCGCAATCCGCCGAAAAAGCATTTGAGCGGACCGGTCTGGCGCCCGACGCTGCTGGAAATACTGGCCCGCTTCCCGAACGGCCTGCTGGGCCAATAGATCAAGCAGTTCGGCCAACTCGGTGCGATGAAGCCGGGCTGGCCGACATTGGGCCAAAAAATCTGTAAAAATTGCCACATGTACTACCCGCCGCACGAGGGGATAATTTGCATCTTGAAAGAATCGATCTACCCAATCGGTAATGCGTAACGTTTCGGGCCAGCCGAGACGATGCCCTTCCACCACCTCCGGCGGCAGTCGGAGCGGTTCGGAAGGCGGCCTGACCCGGAGGGCCTCCTGGACATCGGAGCGATCGAGGCCGACCGGTCGGCCCCGCCCAGCAGCAGCCGACGGACAACTCCGCCGAACCACCAGCAGCACTCCGTCCGGCGCCGGAACCGTCTGAAACGGAAAGGCCTGGCAGAGTTTGGGTTTGGCCTGCGGGCCGAAATCCCGATGAATCCGGCATAGCCCGTCCGGCAACAAAAACACACAGGTTCCGTCCTTCCGATGGGCCAGCCGATATCGCCGCCGCCGCAGCCCCACCCGCTCCATGATCCGAATCCCTCGGTACTCCGGATGCTGCTCCCAGTGTTGGCTTCGGAGCTTAGCCACATCTTCCTCGTCCAGCACAATCTCGGTCCCGTAGCAGCACTGGGCACATTGATGACAGTCCCAATGCTCTTGGATTGTCGGTAATCGGACCGGAACCGACGAAGAATCCAGCAACACCGGAGCAGAACGAAGAGGCTTAGCTTCCATAGAGAACATTTTTTCCTGAGTAATGGTTCCTGGATGGGGATTGCACAGGGCTAGAAGGCTGTTAGGGAGGCGCCCTGGCCGGAGTCCCGAAGCTTCCGGAAGGGCAAATACTTAGTTCGGTTCGCCGCCGAAGCGGTGCGGACCGGGGCGATGGGCTATCCGGGCACGGCTGAAGAATTCTACTCCGCTCGGTTCAGTTGGTCCAACATGCCTAGTTGGCGCATTTTTCGATAAAGGTTCGAGCGATGGAGACCGAGTTGCTGGGCGGCCAGGCTCATATTGCCCCCGGCCCGTTCAATGCACCGGCGGATATACTCGGCCTGGAAGCGAGCGGTGGCCTCCGCCAGGGGCAAATTGGCCTCCACAGCCAGGGCCTCTCGTGGGCTAGGCGAGAGCATCAAACTCAGATCACTACTTTGGATCACATCGCTCGGTCCCAAATAGGCAAGCCGTTCCATCAGGTTCCGCAGTTCCCGTACATTTCCCGGCCAAGGGTGGCTTTCCAGCCGCTGCCGAGCTTCCGCTGAAAACCGAGGCACCGGCCGACGCGCCCGCCGACAAAACTCCTGCAAAAAATGCTCCGCCAATAGCATCACATCCCCCGGTCGATCCCGCAGCGGCGGCAGTTGCAAACTGACCACATTCAGGCGATAAAACAGATCCTCCCGAAATTGCCGACGTCGGACCAATTCCGCTAAGTTTTGATTCGTTGCCGCAATCACTCGGGCCCTGGTAGGAATCGGCCGACTGCCCCCTATCCGGAAAATCACCTTCTCTTCTAACACCCGAAGCAGTTTTGCCTGAATATTGGGACTGAGATCGCCGATTTCATCCAGAAACAGGGTGCCATCGGCGGCCAGTTCAAACTTGCCCGCTCGGGCCTGGTGGGCATCGGTAAAGGCACCTTTTTCATGCCCGAACAGTTCGCTCTCGGCCAGAGGGTCTGGAATAGCGGCGCAGTTGACGGCCAGGAACGGTTTATCTCGGCGTCGGCTATGGAAATGGATGGCCCGGGCCACCACTTCCTTGCCGGTGCCGTTCTCGCCCAAAATCAGCACCGGCAAATCCGTTTCGGCCACCCGCTGGATGCTAGCCCGGATGGCCTGAATAGCTGGGCTTTGGCCTAATAGTTCCGTGCCTTCCCCGGCAGCTTCGGCCAGTCGACGATGCGCCCAGATCAGTTCTTGCCGATCCCGCACATTTTCTAACGCCACAGCCGCCTGCAGGGCCAATTCTTCCAGGGCCGACTCATCCTCGGCGGTAAATCGACCCTGACGTTTGTTCAGCAGTTCAAAGACGCCGAAGATCTCTCCGGTTCGGCTTCGCAGCGGCACCGCCAAAACGCTTCGGGTCTGGTAGCCAGTGGCCGCATCCACTTGGTGGTCGATCCAATCGGGATGCCGTTGGGCGTCGGCCCGGATGGGCTGACCGCTGCGCAACACCTGCCCCACCACCCCCCGATCATCCGGAATCCGTAGCTCTCCCCCAGGCATCCCCAGCGCAGGCCGACCCACGAGAGTCCGGCTGGCCCGATCCCACAGAAAAATACTGGCTCGGTCGCATTCCATCAGGCGGGTGGCCGCCTCGGCCATCTGCACCAGCAAGGTCTCCAATTCTTGGGTCTGATTCCACCGGGTGGCAATCTGCAACAGCGCTTGCAACCGAGCGGCTCGTTGAAGAGCCTGCTGAAGCATGGACACCCGGCGCCAGGCTTCATAAAAGGCAGGACCTACCTGCTCGAAAACTGCTTGCGCCCAACCGGGCACTGCGTGAGCAAAATAACAGGCCAAAGCCGCCACCGGCGCCTGCCGAGTGGCCAACGGCACAGCCAGCCAGTGCTGGCCATCCGTCTGCGCCTGTTCCTGGTCTAAAGCGGCCCCAAGCAGCGGTTCTGGCAACAGGCGGGCTAGGCCGCTGCGAGCGGCTACCTCCCACCGGCCCTGCTGGGCCACCGCCAAAGCCAAAAACTCCCCACCCACTATTCCGGCCAATCGCGGCAGCATCCGCGCTAGATACTCTTCCCCATCCTGCAGTCGGCCTGCCTGTTCCCAAATCTCCCGCACCAGCCAGGAAACCCTGCTGGCAAAATCCTCCCCACTGCGTGTCCCCCCAGACGTTTGAGAATCAAAAGGACTTGCTGCCATACCATTCTCCCAGGCCCATGCCGCTCCAAAATCTATGTTCTCTCAGCTATCTAGCATAGGCAAGGGGGACCGGATTCAATGGTTTCCCAAGGAGGCCAGGGTATTTCATTCAGCCGCTATACCCCCTTGATGTTGCGCCTTCTTCAAGCTCGGCGTTTGGTATTTAGAGACTCTAACACAAAAGAAACCTCCCAAGGCTTCGCTAGCCCCTGGACCAGGCACAGACAGGGAGAAAAGGGGGTTTTGTGAGAGCCTTTAGGCTCCAGTTTTGCCAATTTTGAGGCCGCCTCGGAAGGGCGATTGCCTAATCTATTGCAAGACGGGATTTTAAAATGATATGAACAAAAATATCCCTATGCATAACTATCGGTAATGAAAACAGCTACGAAATGTGGCCTAAGGGAAGTTTCCTCCCCCCGCCCACCCAACAATTTCTTAACCGGGTGTTAACATTGGGCTTACAAAATTCCAGGAACTCGTCAACCTGCCTGCCTCCTACCCAAAACAAAGAGAATCCTGTAACATTTCAGCTGTTGGGAGTGAGTTTGCTGTTTTTTGCGACCAACCGCATCGGGTCATTCCCCCGCAAGCGGAAATCCAGATGTGGAGGCGGGTGTTGTTGGATCCTGTCCTTTCGCAAGGATGACAAGAAAGATGCTCCATTCAGCGGAATGGTTATAGATTCGAAGCGTTCTTTGGAAAACCTAGCGGATAGAGGTGTTTTTGATTGTCCATTTGGAAAGGCGGAGAGACTAATGAATAAATTTTTATTTTCATCCTGGAAGGTTTCTCGGGGGGCGGCTGCTAGAGGCCTAGCAATGTTCCTCGTCCAAACGGCCGCTATCTTCCTGGGGCTTTGGGGAGGCGTTATTTGGTGCTGGGCGCCGGAATGGCAGAGGCTGGCTTGGTCCGCCCAGACGCTCCCCTCCAAGACCACCCCTGCCAAGCACGTCAACCGCTGGGAGGAGCATATCAGAAAATTTGAACAGCAGGATCGCCAGGCTCCCCCTCAACCGGGCGGCATCCTGTTTGTCGGCAGTTCCAGTATAGTGCGCTGGGACCTGGGAAAATTTTTCCCCGATTTGCCGGTGCTCAACCGGGGTTTTGGCGGCTCGCAATTGGCCGATGTGGTCTATTTTGCCGATCGAATCGTCCTGCCTTATAAGCCGAAGATTATTGTTCTTTATGCAGGCGATAACGATTTGGCGGCCGGCAAGAGCCCGGAGCAGGTGGCCGCCGATTATGAAGCCTTTGTCAGGAAGGTTCATGCCGCCCTGCCTACAACTCGCATCATCTACATCACCATTAAACCCAGCTTGGCCCGTTGGCGCCTGATCGACAAAATCCGGCAGGCGAACCGGCTGATCCAGGATCGGGCGGCCAAAGACGATCGCCTCATCGTCGTCGATATCCAGCAGGCTATGCTCGGCCCGGACGGCCTGCCCAAAAAAGACCTCCTGGACAACGATGGCCTTCATCTCAGCCAAGCAGGCTATCAGATCTGGTCCGATCTGCTACGTCCGCATTTAAAGCTTCAGCCTTAAAGAGGCATCTGCTAGGTCCAGGCTATTCCCCTGGCTGGCCAGGCGATCTAGGGGAACATTTTTTAGCATATTCTTGGCAGCAGTTGGCCGGCCGGTAGGTCCACCAGTCGGCTGCTGCCGAGCAGGGTACGAAGTTGCACCACCCCAGGATGCTCGCTGGTTACTTGGCCGATCCGGGCTGGTTGGCAGGCAGCCGGATGGCCCTCCAGGATTTCTAAAGCCCTCTCCGCCGCTTCCGGCGCCACAAAGGCAATCAGCCGACCTTCATTGGCCACGTACAGCGGATCCAGGCCCAGCAGTTCACAAGCGCCCATCACCGGCTCCGAGACGGGAATAGCCGACTCCTCCAAGTCGATGCCCACATGGGCGTCTAGGGCAATTTCGTTTACCGCAGCGGCAAGCCCGCCGCGCGTTAAATCCCGCAGGCAGTGCAACAGCGGCCCCAGAGCCCAGAGTGCCTCGACCAGATCAGCTAGCGGGGCGCAGTCGCTCGGCAAAACGCCCTCTAGCTCCAGACCTTCTCGGACCGAGAGGATGGCAATGCCATGTCGGCCCAGATCGCCGCTTACTAGGATCACATCGCCCGGCTGCACCCGGGCTGGGCTAATTTCCACGCCAGGCGGCACAAGTCCGATGCCAGCCGTATTGATGAAAAGGCCGTCCCCCTTACCGCGATCAACGACCTTAGTATCACCAGTTATAATTTGTACCTTTGCCTCCTGAGCCGCCGCCTGCATGGAAGCCACCACCTGCCGCAGGGTCTCCATCGGCAGGCCCTCTTCCAGGATAAAGCCGGCACTAAGCCACAAGGGCCTTGCCCCGGCCATGGCCAGATCGTTGACGGTGCCGAAGACGGCCAATCGGCCAATATCGCCCCCAGGGAAAAAAAGCGGACTCACCACAAAAGAGTCCGTAGTAAAAGCCAAACGCTGGCCGTCGCCAAGCTGCACAAGCGCACTATCATGGGCCGGACCTGCAACCACACGGAAAGCCGGTTTCGAGGTAGGATCTGCCTGGGGCGGGCTCGCCGTCGGCTTGCCGATGCCAAAAGCAGGCAGAAACAATCCTTCCAAGAGCTGGCGCATTAGGCGTCCGCCCCCTCCATGGGCCAACTGCACCCGGTCATAGTCGGCCATCGGCAACGGACAGGAAAACGCCATTTCGGCCTTGTCAGTCATACTGTTGCTCCCATGCAACTTAAGGACTTCAAGCGGGGGCTAACGGCCGGCGTTGGAACGGGCCTGGGCCACCAGAAGCAAGGCGTTTTGGCACCGCTGGGTAATTTCTGTCCATCGGCCCGCGGCAATGTCGTCCGATTTGGCAATCCACGTGCCGCCCACGGCAGCCACACAACGCAAGCTGATATACTGGGCCAGGTTGGCCTCGCTGACGCCCCCGGTGGGCACAAACCGAAGGCCCGTATGGGCGAACGGTCCCCAGAGGGCCTGCAACATTTTCACGCCGCCCATCGCCTCGGCTGGGAAGTATTTCACCCATTGGCACCCCAGGCTCAGGGCCTGTTCGATTTCGCTGGCCGTGGCCACCCCAGGCAAAAAGGGCATTTTCAGTTCCTTCGCCCGGCGAACAACCTGAGGATTCAGGCCTGGGGCCACGCCGAATTGTGCCCCGCTGGCTCGGGCTGCATCGACCTGCTCTGGCCGAAGCAGCGTGCCAGCGCCCACCAGCATTTCGGGCCGATGCTGCACAATCCGCCGGATCGCTTCGGCCGCCGCCTCAGTCCGAAAGGTGATCTCGACAATCGGTAGCCCCCCTTCCCAAAGGGCATCGGCAAGCATCAGGGCCCAATCCGCTGACTCCAACGCAATCACCGGCACGACGCCATATCGGCTGATCCGCTCAAAAACCACTTCTTGGGAAACCATGGCTTTCCCTTTATAAAACAAAAGGCATCCGCTAGGAGGCAGGGAGGGAGTTTGGCCGCATGCCTTTATTTTGACTAGATTCTTGCGGTGGGCAAAGGGGCCAGAGAATGCCAGTGCTCTGCAAAAGTCGCTTCCCGGCAAAGGCGCCTGGAGCGCAGCCGTCCCGCCCGCATTCCCCCCTAACCCTCTCCCACCAGGGGAAAAGGAACTTTAATTGAATGTCATTCCCGCGCAAGCGCCTGTCCAGAAGGGCTTTGCCAGTAAGGCCAAAAGAGCAAGTTCATCGCAGCCGGAATTCCCGCTTGCCCGGCAGCCAGGCTATACGAAGGCAGTGCCCTAGATGACAGTTGGTTTTGTTCTCAGAGGCTGTCCTGAAATTGAATTTCACAAAAAAATGGTACACCTCCAGAGGTTTTTTTCCGGGGTGGTCCCGGAAGGACGATCTCTATCAAGGAAGACGGAGGTGTACCATGAAGGAAAAAGATTATCCGGATTATCCTACTAATTTGACGGATGAGCAATGGGAGATTGGGAAACCGCTGATCCCGCAGCCCCCCAAACGGGGGAGGAAACCTATCACTCGGCGAGCGATCATCCTTGCGATTTTGTATGTGCTGCCTGCGGGTTGTCCGTGGCGGGCCTTGCCGAAGGATTTTCCGCGTTGGAAGACGGTGGATAACGTGTTTTGGCAATGGTGACCGGATGGGATATGGAAGCACCTAGAGGACCGACTGCGAAGGATGGTTCGGCCTCCCGAAGCTGGGCAGCCAACGCCCAGCGTGGGGATCATCGACAGGCAGTCGGTGCCGACGACGCAAGTAGGCGGACCGGAAAGCACTTACGACGCGGCCAAGAAGGTCAAGGGACGCAAACGGCACTTGGCCGTGGATACGCTGGGCTTGGTCTGGGCGGTGGTGGTCCATGCGGCCGACATCCAGGATCAAGACGGGGTCTGGGGCGTGTTCAAACAACGGCAAGGCATCTGTCCTCGGTTGAAAAAGATTGTTGCCGAGCTGGCCTATCAACGTCCTCCGGGCGGCGTGCCTGGGCAACAGCTGCCCCCGAGTGAGAACGACTTTTGCTGATGTGGCCTAGAAACGTTGCGAGCTGGTGCAGCGGGTCTGGAGGGCGTTTGGCTGGGTGCTCCAGACGGTGCTTCGGCCGGTCCGTGGGGGCGAGTTTGTGGTTTTGCCGAAACGATGGATTCTCGAAAGGACCTTTGCCTGGCTGAGGATGCAGCGTCGGTTGGCTAAAGACTACGAACCAAACCCCCGAACCAGTAAAACAAATGATCCAGGTGGCCATGATTGCCCTGATGCTCCGCCGCCTAGCTAAGCTCGAAAAATAATTTCGGGACAGCCTCTCAGCGTAAACACCTTTTCAAAAAACCCTCCTAAGAAAAGACCCTGGCTCCAGCAAGACCGGTTTGCCCGCCCACAGCGCAAAGCTTGGGAGGTTTAGTCGGTGTTCGTCCGATTGAGCAGGCCAGCAAGACCGGTTTGCCTGCCGACAGCGCAAAATCCCCCCTCAAAAAACCGTCTTTATATAAAAGGAACTCTCTCTCACTGCCTATAAAACACTCCCTATAAAAGGGATTCCTGTAGAGAGAGGCGCGGATGGTCTTCGTGCTGGCCGGGGGCTTTGGCTATCCTCCGATAGGGGAGGATATTGATCCTTTACGGAGAAGAGCTTATACAAAAAAATAGGGTTCCCGGCTTCAGCGCCGGTGGGCTTTCTCACAGGCCGGCTCAGAACCCAGCAATACCAAGGAGAGGAGTTGTCTGGTTAGGCCAAAGTTCTTTGGTTAACCAAAAAAGCCAATCGGCATCTACTGCTTGGGGGGCAGCCCTATGGTGCCCGCAAAAGGTTTTCTTGAGCAGGTTTCCCAGGAAGGCGCTGAGGGGACAGTCTTCTGGACGGAGGAGCTTGGCATGGGCAAAAGCTGTCCAAAAATCTGGCCTCCAGCGCCATTTCGTCTTCGATCAAGGTCCTAGTGTGTAAAGGAGAGAGCCCATGAAGTACTGGTTTGGTGAGCGTTTTGACAAGGGTTTTTCGGGCCATCCCAGAGGAACTCCTCTTACCAAGGCATTCTGGGGGCTTGGGAGTAGAGGGGTTGGGGCAGTGCTGGTGGCGGTGCTGGTGCTGGGGTGG
>CALIRO010000021.1 GCA_938042245.1 uncultured Thermoguttaceae bacterium | reverse complement strand
CTCAGGCCAATGGGGTCTTTTTCAATCACGATGTAACGATTAGCCCCACATCCCGGCCTCCCACGATGAGCTTAGATTATCTTAGCCAACGCGACGGGGCGGCCACGACGCTCATGCTTTCGGAAAATATCGATGCCACTCTGTGGGAAAACTATAGGAACCCTAGTGCCTGGACGGGAACCGGCGAGCCTCAAGTAGGGTTCAATTGGCAACCGGATGGGGCATTGCGCATCAATTATCCGGACGCCCGAGGCACTTATCCGCGGCCTTCTTCTTACCATCCTGGCGGGGTGATTGTTTCCTTCTGCGACGGCCATCAGCAATTCTTAAAGGATAGCATCAACCCGCTGGTGTACCATCACCTGATGACGCCGGACAGCAAAACCGCCGGCCTTTCCGGCAGCCTTAGCGACGCGGAATATTAGTATTAAAAAGTCCCCTTGCATGCTTCGGAGCTATAGGGGACGCTTCTGGGAAAGCCGCTTCAGACGCCGGCATCTTCTTCGGTCCAACCCGCAACCGTGCGGTGAGGGCTCTTTTTGTTTGCGGTTTGGAATCGCAGTCCGTTTTTCGGCTTGGGCCGAGGCAGGATTCTGGCCCCCAGGGCAGCGCCGCTTGGTATAGCCCAATCTGTCAAGACTGCTTGACTGCCCGGCGTTACCGTCTGACAGCCGGTGGTACAGGTGGGGCAGTTTGTGGATCGGCTGGTTGTTGACTGGGGTTAGGAAGAGACTACGATTGAAAGAGGGTATTAGGGATCCCCATCCGCTGGGGGGCGTAGAGGAAATTAGGCCGAGAAATCGCCCATGATTTTACGTATTTTAGGGAGGTTACTATCCCCCTGGAAGCTATTCCTTCGTTTGATTTGTATAATTTTTGGGTGTGTACGCTTTTCGGAGTCAGAATTGCAATAGGGCCGACTCTGGGGTAAGCGACTGGTTTGAGAACCCTATCTGTTAGACTGGCTTGATGAGGCGGCAGGCAGACCAACCAATATGTCTAACAGAGGACGGCCTGTGCGAGGGACCACTTGGCCGATCCCTAAAGATATTTCGGTACTCTTGCGGCCGAATGGAAGAGTTTCCCGTCCCATACCCTCAACGGGATAGGAAACGCCGAAACAGTGAGGTTTGCCGATGGGTTCACGACGTAGATATCGAGTGTTGAATTGGAAGCTGGCGGTTGGGTTGTTGGTGGGTGGGTTGGTGGTGGTCGGCGGGGTGTTGGTGCTTCATGCGGTGCAGGTGCAGCGGACCGCCGAGGCAATTCTTCGGGAGGCCGAGGCGGCCGAAGCCGAGGCAAAGCAGCTTGAAGCCCAAGGCCAGCAGGACCAAGCGAATACAAAACTTCAAGAAGCTGTACAAAAGTATCAACGGTATGTGGGATTGCAGCCTAAAGACATCCAGGCTGTCTCTAAATTGGCCCTTCTGCTTGCTAGTCAGGCGGAAAAACCGGGCACGCCGATCCGAGCCAAATTGCAAGCCCGAGAAGCCTTAGAGACGGCTTCCAGCCGGGATCCGGAAAATCCAGAACTCCTGCGCAAACTGGCCGAACTTTCCTTCCAGGTGGGCATGCACAGCCAGGCAACCACCTATTATCGTCGGCTTCGAGAGATCATGCCGAACGATCCTTCTGTGGCCCTTCAGTTGGCCAGGGCGCTTATCCGCACCGAGCACTTCCGGGAGGCGTTAAGTATTCTGGAACAATTGGTGGCCGACGATAAAAGTGCCTTAGATGCTTATGAAGAGTTGGCCAATTTGTTGGTGGAAAAGATTCAGGACCCGGATCGGGCCGAAGGGCTGCTGCAACAGATGATCCTGGCCAATCCGGATCAGGCCCGGGCGTATGTGATCCGGGCTCGTTTTTATCAGAATCGGAAACAGTTCGACAAAGCGCGTCAAGACATTCAGAAGGCATTGGAATTGGCTCCGCGGAGTGTGGAGGTGCTTTTGGCCGCCGCGGAATTGGCCTTGGCGGAGGGCGATCGGACCAAAGCAAGCCATTATGTGGCCGAAGCGGCCGGCATTGCCCCTGGGGAGGAACGGGTTTTGGCGGCCCAAGCGCGCCTTGGACAGCTAACCGAGGACCTTTCTGGCGCCGCCGAGGCCCTCCGCCAGATGAAAGATCCGCAGTCGCTTATCCCCTTGGTCAGTGTACTGTTGCAGAAAGGGGATACTCAGGGGGCTCGGGAAGTGATTAAAAAGATGGAAAAGCTTCAGTTTCGGCCGGAGGTGATCCAGTTTTTTGAGGCGCAGGTGTTGATTCTGGAGCGGCAATGGCGGAAGGCCAGTTATTTGTTGGAGCGGATTCGGCCGGAGCTGGAGCGACTTGGGGACCTGGGGCGTCGGGCGGACCTGCTGTTAGGCGCCTGCTATGAACAATTGGGGTTGGCGGATAAGCAGTTGGCCGCTTATCAGCGGGTTTTGGAGTACGATCCGAACCTGATAGTGGCTCGTCTTGGGGCGGCCTCGGCTTTCTTGCGCATGGGCCAAATAGAACGGGCCGTCGCGGAGTTCCGCAAAATCCGTAGTCCTGCTGATCTGCAAAAGGCCTATCAGAATGCGGGGCTACGGCCGGTGATTTATCGGCTGCTGGTGGCGGAGGCGATGCAGGCGCCTGAAACAGAGCGGGACTGGTCTCGGGTGGAAGAGTTTTTTGAAAAAATAGGTCCCTTAGAAGAAGCGGAGCAAATTCCAGTGGCTCTCATGCGGGCCGATCTTCTGGCCAAACAAGGCAAGCTGCAAGAGGCTCGTAGCTTGGTCGAACAGCTCCAGCAGCAGCATCCGAACCATCCCGGCTTGGTCAGTACGTTGATTGCCCTGGTATCGGTGCAGGAGGGGCCGGAAGCCGCCCTGAAGATGCTGGACCAATTTCAGGACAAACTGGCCGATGCGCGTTTGGTCCGTCTGATCCGGGTTTCATTGGCTGCCCGACTGGGCAGGGAAAAAGCTAAGCCCATGTTGGCCGAGCTGGCCCAACAGGCTGAAAAACTTCCTCAGGCCGAATCTCGAGAGCTTTGGGAGCACCTGGGGCTAGCCTATTATGTGTTGGGCGAGCGGACCGAAGCTCAGCAAGCTTGGAAAAAGGCGGTCTCTGCCGGTGCCGGGGAACCTCGGCTGTTTTTGGCCCTTTTCGAACTCGCCCGGGAAATGGACGACCCCAAAGGAATGCTGGAGGCGGTGGATCAGTTGGCTGATGCACTCGGACGCCGAAGTGCCGAATGGAATTATGCCGAAGCAGCCCGATTGGTCTGGGCGGTTCGCCATGGGCAATTGGAGCAGCGTTCCCTGGTCCGGGCCAAGCAGCACTTGCAAGAAGCCCGACAATCCCGGCCCACCTGGCACCGATTGCTCCTATTGGAAGGAGAAATTGCTCTGATGGAGAACCGGCCGGAGGATGCGATCCGGCTGTATCAGGAGGCCAGCAATCTAGCGCCCTTGGATGTGCTGCATTTGCAGCAGTTGGTGCAGTTGCTTTATGCCCGGGGGCGGTTTGAGGAGGCGAAACAGCAGCTAGATAAATTAGGTGAACGCAGTTTAAGCCCTCAGATAGAACGGCTTCGCATCGAATTGGATGAACGCACCGGGCAGTTGGAGCGGGCCTTGGAACTGGCTGCCCAGACCGTGGCCAAATCGAACCAAGCCACCGATTTCCTTTGGTATGGCCATTTGCTTTCTCGGGCCAAAAAGTTGCCCGAAGCAGAGCAGGCGTTCCGAAAGGCGATCGAACTGGCGCCGGCACTAACGGAAGCCTGGCTAGCTTCTGTGGCGGCGCTGATGGCACAGAACAAACCCGCCGAGGCGGAAAAACTCCTCCGGCAAGCCCAGGTGCAATTGCCTCAGGATCAGGCCACCCTGTTTTTGGCCCATGCCTATGAACTGATAGGTCAACCGGCCCGTGCTGCGGAACAGTATGAGCAAGCTCTTCAAAGCCGACCCAACGACATTGGGCTGTTGGATCGGGCCGCCGCATTTTACTTTCGCAGCGGCCAACTGGACAAGGCCGCCAAAGCTCTCCACGATCTATTGGAATTGGCCCAAAAAGAGCCGAAAAAATATCACCCTCAGATTATTGGGGCTCGGCGGGCGTTGGCACGCACCTTGGCCGCCATGGGCGACTACCGACGCCATCTGCATGCCCTCCGACTGGTGGACGAAAATCTCGAACAGGAAAAAGACAGTTTTCCCGATCTGCAGCTAAAGGCGTTGATTTTGGCCAAACGGCCCGAACGAGCCGCCCAACAACAGGCCATCGAAATCTTGGAAACCCTCCAAAAACGCCTCCAAACCAAAGGCCAACGCCTTTCGCCCGACGAACAATTCTTGCTGGCCCAACTATACGACAGCGTTGGCCAATGGACCTTGGCCCGAGAGCAGATGTTGGACCTGCTGGCCCAAAAGGGGATCGGCGACCGGTTTGTCGAGGCATATTTGCAGATGCTGTTTCGTCATGCGGCGCCGGCCAGCGAGATCAAGGTTTGGCTCAATCGGTTGGAAAAGATCGCGCCGACATCGCCCCGCACCGTAGCGATGAAGGCTCGCTATTTGGTGCTTAGCCGGCAGGCGCAGGAAGCCGTCGAACTGGTCAAAAAATCTATTCCCCGTCCCTTGCCGCCGGACCAAGTGGCCTGGCTCCGGGATGCCGCCGCTTTGCTGGAAGAACTCAAACAATATGAAGCAGCCCGCCAATTGTATCAAGAGTTTGCCGAAACCGCCCCCGGCGGAAGCATTGTATTGGCCGAATTCTTAGGCCGTCATGCGACCCTGGACGAAGCCCTGGCCCAATGCGAAGCCGCCATCGGAACCCTCAAAATGGAGGCCATTATCACTCCTGCCGTCAATATCCTGAGCGCCCAACGAAAACGGGCCACCCCGCAGCATTTCCGCAAAGTGGAAGGTTGGATCCTGCAAGCCATGGAAGAAAACCCTTCCTCTCGGGTTGCACCGTTCCAACTGGCCCGCCTTTTGGATCTGCAAGGGAAATATGAGGAATTGATTCACATCTATCGCCAACTCATTCAACGTTCAGATCTGAGCGAATTTGAACAAGCTGCCGCTGCCAATAACCTGGCTTATGTCCTAGCGGCCAGCGGCAAAAATCCGAAAGAATCGCTCGAGTTGGTCCAGCAGGCGATTGCCATTCTCGGTCCTATGCCGCATCTGTTGGACACCCAAGCCATGGCTCTTTTGGCATTGGGCCAACCAGCCCAAGCCGTCGCCCTCCTCCGGGAGGCCATCAGCCTGGATCCGACCGGCCTGCGCTATTTCCATCTTGCCCTGGCCCATATGGCCGCCAACGACACCGATGCCGCCGCCAAAGCCCTTCAGGTGGCCAAAGACGCTCATGAACTCACCATCGAGCAAATCCCTGAACTGGAGCGGGCTCAATACCGCGAACTGGTCCAAAAAATCGGTTCGTTCTGAGCCGGCCAATTCCCTGCGAAGCCGGTTTTCGACAGGTCTTCCTTACACGGCGTTTAATAGATTTCGATGCTTTTGACCACGCCGCCGCCGGAGGCATGCGAACCGAATAGACAGCGGGCGGCTGCTTCCAAGAGGTCTTCCGGGGGGAAGTTTTTCGGCGGCACATCGACGCTGCCGACCCCCACGCTCAGCGCCACTCCCCCCCGACTACTCCAGACGCCTGCCCAGCGTACCTGGCGCATCGTAGCTATCAGTTGATTGCCCAATCGCACCGCCTCTTGCCGATCACAATCCGGCAAGATCACCGCCACCCCCCAATCGCCATAAGGTACTCGGATGCTTTCGTCCTGGCCGAGGGTTTCCACAGCCTTCTGAAGCAGCGTGCGAAACCGCTCCATCCCTTCGGGGCCATATTGGCATAAAAGCTCTTCCTGCTCGACCGGTTCCGCCAATAACAGGCTTACCGGTGCCCGAGCGTTTCGACAGGCTGCCACGGTGGCCTTCAAATGGCTGAGTAGGCCCGGCTCATTCAGCGAGGCCCTCGGAGGGATCGTTGGCTTCCCTGGGGATTCCGAGGCAGGTTTTCCATAAGCCCTAGAGGTAGGCAACCCGCGCTGGGACAGTTCCTCTAAAGGGGCAACTGCTTTAGGCGAACCAGCCATTTTAGCCCCCAACCTGGCTCCCTGCGTACCTGCCGGTCCAGCAGGTGGTTGGGAAAGGTCCGGCTTCCGCTCGGTTAGGCTCCCCAGTCTCCCCAATGCCGAGGCCGATTTTAAACATCCCTCTCTAACCGGTCTCTGGGGGGTTTGTTCAGGTAGGGAGGAGTCGGCTGTTGCTTGCTCTTTCTGCGGGCGGGGCGGAGAGGGAGAGGGTGGAGATGTGCCTTTTTGTGTGGCCTGGACGTGGCTTAGCCGATCAACTGCTTCCGATAGTTGGACCAGGTGGGGCTTGAGTGAGTCGGACACTTCGTCGTCAGATCCGCAGGGGGATCTTCGCCGCAAAAGGCCTTGGACCATCTCGGCGGCTGCTTCCGAAAGCCGACGATGCGCCTCCAGCAAAATCGGCCGATAATCTTCTGGAACCGACAGGTCCAAATGGAACACTTCAGCCAATTGGAGTACCTTGGCCTGCAGGTCGGCTACAAGCTGTTCAAGCTGGATTTGGGTCAAGCCCCGGTATTTAGCGCCGGCAGTGAGGACTTCGTGCAAATACTCCGGTTGCCGGTCGGCCAACACCCGGGCCAACCCCTCAGCCAAATGAATCACCTGCGCCAATACAGGCGGCTGAGGGGCAGGTTCTTGAAGCCGCTGGTGAATCTCCTCCCAACTGACCCATCGGACGATCCCTTCGGGCAATCGCCAATACTCCAAAAGTCGGGCGGTCAACCAGGTGTGATCAAACCCCATGACCTGTCTTTCCAGGGCGATTAGCTCTTTACCCATGGAGCGGACCCGCTGCACAAACTCCTGATAGGTCGGGCCGACTCCCTGGATCAGAAGCAACATCCCCAGGTCCTGCAACAGGCCGATCAAAAAGGCGTCATCGCCCGGCTTTCGCCAGAGGCTTTGGCACAATTGCCGGGCAGCCACCGCTTTGGTCAATGTATGCTCCCAATACCACTGGAGCAGCTCGGCCGACAAGCCCGCATAAAGGCCTTCGGGCAAACTGAACCCCAACACCAGCAGTTTCAGCGGTTTGACCCCCAACAAGGTCAAGGCCTGGCCCAGATCCGCCACCGGCGAACTGAGACCAAAAAGGGAGCTATTAACGACTCGAAGGATTCGGCTTGTCAGGGCCGGATCATTCTCAATGCACTCCTTTAGCCGAGGGGTGTCCAGTTGAGGGTCGTCGGCCAACTGAAGCACCTTGACAGCCACCGTGGGTAAACTGTACAAGGTGCCGGCCTGCTGAAGGAATCGTTCCAGTAGGATTTCCCGTGGGTTGTGCACAGGTACCGACGCTCCTACCAGGGGTGGGAAAACAGCCGCCTCTGCCCGAAAACTTTCCTGATTTGTTCTTTACAAGCCTGCCAAGTCCGAAGCACCATCCCCACTCCAAACCACCCTACCAAAATCCAAACGAGCTTGCCAAACTCCCAGTGGTTGTGGGAATCTTTTTGGCAGCCACTCCCCGTTCTGGAGAGGCTGGGGAGGATTTCTCCCAAAAGGAAATGTAATCTTCCTCCGGAGCCCCCAATGTGGGCTAATAAGTCTTAGGCACCCATCCTGACAGAAGGATTCTATGCTTCCGGAAGATTGATTGGTTGCCGCATCTAGGCCCAAATAACCACAATATAGTGTGCCCGATAACTTTTTGACTACCACATATAGGTTATTTCGGCCTTCCGGGAGGCAGCCGAGAGGCCATTTAGGCCGTGCGCTCCCGCATGGCTTCCTTTAACAACTTTAGCCCACAGCAACCGAGCAGATGGCTCCGGCCGTTCACCTCCTGAACAACTCCAGGAAAGTTTCTGCGACAAATCCCCCCGCTCCATATCCGGGAAATCTGTTTGCCCCATATTGGTTATCACATCCCCCCTATTGTTGGGGAATGGCTTGCAAATAAGCACAACCTGTGGGAAAATATTCTTTCGGCAGGGAAGGGTGCGGAGGCCGAAAGGAGGCAGCCTAATCTGGGGGGTGTCAAGTGGCCCGATTTCGCTAATCTGAGGAGTTCATCCCGTGAAGCTGGTACCTCTGGCCGATAAAGTTGTCGTGCGCCAAATCCCCGAAGATCCAAAGACCCCGGGTGGGATTCTATTGCCGGAAGGCCGACCCGGTTGGATCCACCAAGGACGGGTCCTTTCGGTAGGCGATGGCTGGTTATTGCCGGATGGCAGCCGGGCCAAACTTCAAATTCGCGAAGGCGATCGGGTGTTGTTTCAAAGCCCAGGGACCCAGATCATCCTGAACGGCGAAAGTCTCTTGATCCTGAGCGAAGAAGAGGTCCTGGCCGTGGTGGAATAACTGAGGCCAGGTTTGCCATGCCCATAGGCTTCGCCTCCGGTTTTCTAAAAAGCTCGTACCATTTCCACCGAAGGATGCCACTTCTGGGTACTGAGAAAACAGCAAACCGGTTTGTTGGAAGGATAGTGGCTTTCTGGATTGGCGCTTCCGCGGCAGTAAGATTGGGGGGTATTCTGCCGAAAGAACAGGAACCTACTTTACTCGGCTGAATTGTTCCAGAGCTAAAATGGTCATCGGAGCACTCCAGACGGGCTGAGGTAAGGAGTAAGCGGAGCCAGAACTCATGGGTAAATCCAGTTTTTGGGATGGGCTGAGCGCCCCGGCTCTGGGCGAGTTGAACGAAGTGTTTCAGAATCCAGCTTCTGATCTTTCGGACCAAGAGGGCCGAGAGCTGCAGGAGAGCTTCCGGGCGTCGGCCTTGGAGTTAGATATGACTCCCATGATCGACTGTGTATTTTTACTGTTGATCTTTTTTGTGATAGGGATGATTCCGGACTTAGAGAAGCTCGTGGAACTGCCGCCAGCCCGCTATGGAGTGGCTGCTGACCCTTGGCAATCAGTGTTTATTACGGTGGCGGCTCCGGGTGGGCCGGGGCCGGCCAAGGTGTATTTAGCCGATGGCAAACTGGGTGCCGCTTTGCCGGATGACCCTAACCGGCAGCAGGCTGCCATCCGCCAGGCCGTCCAAGCAGGCCGACACCAGGGGAAAACTAGCGTGATTCTGAAGGCCGAGCGGAGCGTTCGCCATGCCGACGTGGCTCGCATCGCTCAGGCCGCCTCGGAAGTCCCTAATATGAAACTTTACCTGGCAGTCTTAGAATCCGATTGAATCGCTCGTGCGGACGGACAACCTACTTTCCGAACCATTCCTCAGGCAATGACCTCCGTGCCCGGATTCCGATTGGGCCTGGATTGCGAGCAAATCGGGAGTCAGAATGTCTAGAGAGCAAGCTGCGGGAATGTCCGTGGAATTTGGATGTGGGTATTGTGGACGTCGTCTTGGAGCGGATAGTCGATCTGCCGGAGCGAAACTGAGATGTCCTGGATGCGGGCAGCTGGTGGAAGTGCCGCCTGCTTCGGATATCCTCGGGCAAAAGGAGCAATCCGGCCCACCGGCTTACCGCCCAGGGCCAAAAATACCGGTGGGCTTGGAACAAGCCGATGGTCCGGGACAACCAGAGGAGCCGCAGGAGCCTTCTTCCCAGGCCGACCTGGCAATCCGTTTTCCCAAATGGCCGCTGCCAGACGACCGGATCGACATGACGCCGATGATCGACTGCGTGTTTTTGTTATTAATCTTTTATGTGGTCACAGCGACATTTGCCTATCAGAAGGCGCTGGAAATACCGCCGCCAGAGAGGGATTCGGCGGCCCCAGCCAAACGCCTGGAAGAAATCCTCGAAAGCGAAGACTATATCATTATTCGGGTGGATAAGGAGAGTGTATTGTGGGTCAATGAAAGTGAGGTTCGCACCCGGCAGGATTTATTGGCCAAACTGCGCACCGCCCTGCAAAAGCCCGACAACCAGACTGCTCCTCGGCCCAGCCAGTTGATGGTCCTGGCCGATCCCGATGCCCGCCATGAAGCCGTGGTGATGGCCATCGATGCGGGCAATGCCCTCGGCATGGAGTCCATCCGTCTGGCCACCGTGCCAGAAGAGGAGTTTTGACTCCCTTTTACCCCTATTCCGAATCGGACTCCATTGCCAAGCGAAGGAAGTAAGTTGGTATCTGTCCAAACCTAAAGCGGCCGGCGAAGAAGGGGTTGCAGCCTGTGCCAAAAAGGAAATTACCGGACCATTTCAGCCGATCGATGCCACCTGGCACTGCTACGAAAGCAGGAATTCAGTTTTTTGGATGAATTTCTGCTCCCTGGATTTCCGCTTCCGCGGCAGGCACAGGCGGCAGCAGGGTGGTTAAAAAACCGGAACCTCCTTTACTCGGCGGAAATGTTACAAAATTACCCGCTTTCCAAACCGCTACTTTTCCGGGGGTACGGCATGGCCAAGATTGGGTTGGGATAGCAAGCTTCTTTTGGGATAGGCTCTCAGTGCTGCTCAAGAGAATATCTTCTTTTTCTGACGCCTGAAAGACAAAGACGATGAGTGCGGCAGAAAAGTTTTTCAACCTTTTAGAGCAGAAGGAGTGGGTTCCCAAGGAGGTGTTGCAGCGGTTACGTCGGCAGGCAGCCAGAGCCCCGACGCCGATCAGCCCGCAGAGCCTGGCTAAACAACTGGTGCAAGCAGGCCATCTGACCTCCAGCCAGGCCCAACGGTTATTGGCAGAACTTCAGGACTTGGGAGGCCTGGAACCAGCTACTCCCAAAGCCTCAGCCCCAGAGTCGATCGAACCATCTCAAGAGCCGAAATCCTCAGATGCTTTTACCTCGTTTTTAGAAGAAGAGTTAGGCTTAGCGCCGTTGGAAGAGGAAAGCCCCAAAAGTGCCAGTCAGCCCCCGGGGCCTGCCGGTCCCATCCCGCCCAAACCACCTGGGGGAGCAAAACCGGCTGGGCAAATTCCTGGAGAAAAGCTCCCTGGCAAACCGGCCGAGCAGCCCCCGGCCAAAGTCGCCAAACCACGCGACCAACCTCCCGCCAAAGCCCCAACCCCAGGCGCTGCCGGCCCACCACAGCCGCCTGGCAAAGCCCCAGCTAAACCCACTCCGGAAAAGGCCGGACCAGCAGAACCTGCTAGCCAAAGAAAGCCTGCTCCCTCAGCCGCTCCGACGAGCAAGCAAAGGGCTGCTCCTCCGGTGGACAAACCGGCCGAAGAAGCTTCCCCTTTCGCCTCCTTGTTGGAGGAAGAATTAGGCGCTTTGGAAACCCCGCCTGGAGGGCCGGGGGATTTAGAAAGTTTGTTGGCTGGGGCGGCTACCGAAACGACTGCCCCCTTAGGCCCCTTGGCGCCGGTGGCACCAAGAGGGGGTTTTTGGAGTCGGCTATTTGGGCGGGCAGCTCGACCGTCCAGACGCCGCTGGGATTCCCCCCTCATTCTGGTCGGAAGCGGGGCCTTGGTAATTTTAGTGCTCGTGGGGATCGTGTTGATTTTGGTGCTTCGGCGGGAGTCGGGCGATCTGCTCTTGGAGGCCGCTAATAAAGACTTTGCCGACGGAGCCTATAGCCAAGCTATCTATAAATATCATCAGTTTTTGGGGCGATTCGGGAGGCATCCGGCAGCCAGTTTGGCCCGAGTCCGCCGGGGGATAGCGCAACTTCGGCAGGTAGTGGAAGAAGGCCGGGATTGGACCAAAGCCTTCCAAACTGCCCAAGAGGTCTTGGAGGAAATTGCGGGGGAAGAAGCATTTCGGGAAGCACATGTTCATTTGTCATCTCTGCTACCGAAAATTGCCCAAGGGCTGGCTGGCCAGGCGGAAAAGCAGTCCAAACCGGACCAGCTCTCCCTGGCCCATCAGGCCCTGGAACTGCTGGATCGGTATGTGCCCCGGTCTCTGCATGATCAAGTGGAAATAGATGAAATTCGGGGCCAACTCGGTCAATTAGCCCGCCGGTTCGACGAACAGGCGGAGACCGAAAAAGTAATCTTAGCCATCCACCAGGCCATCCAAGCCGACCGACCCCCCGAAGGGTACCGACTGGCCAGTTCCCATCTGCGGCAGTATCCAGAGGCAGCCAAACGGGCTGAGTTCCGCGAAACGTTATCGGCCCTGAAAGAGTGTTTCCAGAAGCAACTGCGTCGCTTGGAGCCGAACCGCCCTGCCCAAACCGAACCGCCTGTCTCCTCCATCCACCAGACGATTCCTTTAGCCGCCGCTTCTGGCCAACCCATTGCCAACCTGGAGCAGCAGGTGGTGGTGATTAGTTTGAATGGATGTGTGTATGGTTTGGAGGCGGCCAGTGGGCACCTGTTGTGGCGCCGATGGACCGGGCCGACAGCCACCGGTCGATCGCCAGAGCCACAGCCATTACCCGTTGGTGCCGACCCTCAATGCGATCTGATCGTTGCCGGGGAGAGCCGAAAAGAACTCTGGCGGCTGGAGCGTGCTACGGGCCGGATCCGGTGGCGGAGCGTGCTAGGCGGCCCTCTTGCCGCCCCGCCGGTGGTGGCCCGAAACCACTTACTGGCCATTGCCCAACTCCCTGAGGATCGAAGCCGATTGGAATGGATCGACCTCCAAACCGGAACCGCTGTGCTGGCGGTGGAACTGCCCCAAAAAGTAGAAGTGGCTCCGGGTGTGGATCTCCGGCAGGATCGAATCTATCTGGTAGGAGAGTATTGGTATATTTGGGTTTTATCGTTTTCCGAAGGCCAATGCCTGCAGATAATCCGGTTGGACCATGCTCCGGGTACCGTTCTTGCGCCGCCGGTTGTGCTGGCCGATTGGCTTCTGGTGGTGGAGAACCATCGGCTGGATCAGGCCATCGTGAAGCTGCTGGAAGTGGGCCAACCAAGCCGAGCCGGGCAAACCGGCTCCCCGATCCTTTTCCAAGATGAGATCCCCGGCCATGTGGATCTACCGCCGATAGCCGCTGACCAACGCCTGGTGGTGCTGAGCGATCGGGGTGCTATTCGGGTTTACGAGATTCAATCTGGAGGGGGGAAAACGCCATTGGCACGAGTGGCCCAACGGGGACCCGAAGGCCCCAGCCATCTCATCCGATTCGGACTCCTAGTGGGCCGGGAACTTTGGGTAGCAGGAGCGGGTCTGGACCGGTTTGAAGTGCAATCGGCCCAGGGCCGACTGGAGTTCCGCCCTCTGCAAGATCCGGAAAGTAGCGATATTTTCCTGCAGACGCCCATCCTGTTGGAAAAGGCGGTGGTGCATGTGCGCCGTCGGCCTGGGATGCCGGGAGTGTGGGTGGGCGCTGTGGAGGCGCAGAAGGGCCAACGCCTGTGGCAAACGCAGTTGGCTGTGCCGCCGGCTGGAGAGCCGATCCTGCCGGCCGACGGCGCCGACAACCTGTGGGTCATCAGCCAGACAGGGCAGATTTTTGCGGTGGATTTGGCCGCTCGCACAAGCCAACTGCTGGTTCCTTCGCCGGTTTTGGCTTTGCCCAAGCTACCTGCCAGGGGGAATGCTTCGGAGCTGAGTGCCGGCCCGGGCCGGGGGGTGGGTTTACCAAATGGTGATCTTTTGTTCCTGTTTTCTCCCCCTACCGACCGATGGTTTCTGCTGGAAAAGAAAGACGGCTCCCCGGAGTGGAAACCGGTCGTTGTGCCAAATCCCTTGGCCAATTGGCCTACCCCGTTTGCTAACGGTCTGCTGGTCCCTACCCAAGCAGGCCGAATTGAACTGCGGGACCACCGGAGCGGCCAAGAACTGCTGGCCCCATTCCAACCTCCTCTAGAACCGGGCCGAATGCCCCTCTGGAGCCAGCCGGTGATTATCCCCAGCCAATCGCCCGCGCCACCAACAGAAAAGGGAGAACCGGCCAGCCTGTCTGCGGCCAGTAGGAAGGCCTCTGCGTCGCAGACCAGAGAAGTTGCTTCCAACGGCAGCCAGGGTTTGCCCGATCCTCCCAAGGCGGCGTCTGGGGGAAAAGAAGTTGCGGCGAGCAGAACGGAATTTCTAGTTTCGGACGGTTTGGGCCGGATTTATCGGGTCGGCATTGCAGAAACCCCCAAACCGTATTTAAAGGCCTTCGGATGGGTGGATTTCCCAGGCGGAGTGGTTAGCAGAGTGGCCGTTGTAGGGCAATATGGCTGGTTGGTAAAGGAACCGTTCCGGTGGGAATCCTCCTCTGGCGGGCCCAGCCCATTCGAGCAAAACCCGTCCGGTAAGACTTCCCCCGGTCCAGGGGATGCAGAGCTGTCCGCCCAGGGCCGTTCGGCCAGCCCGCCAGACCCACTCGAGCGATCCGCTTCCAAGCAACCTGCCCGGCCAGCCTCCTTGGAACTGGGAGGCTCCCCCAGCCCAGAGTGGCGCTCCGGTTCCGAAGAGGTTTCCTGGGCATCGGAGCCAAGCGGACCTCAACCGGCGGGTTCTTCGCAGAAAGAGAAATCCTTGGAGGGGGAGGCGGCTGAGGGGAAACGGGAGGCGAAACCAATAGCCCCCCGCAGCCGATTGATTCGCCTCGCATTGCCCGGCCTGGAACCGTCGGAGGCAGCGGTCCTGGAAGGCCGGTGCATCTGGGGCCCTAAGCAGATCGGTGTATGGATGATCCTTGCTACGGACGCTGGCCAGTATATTCTGGCGGACAGCCAAGGTCAGATCGTAGCCAACCTAAGCAGCCCCACCGAACGTCCGGTCGGTGAACCAGTTGGGTGGGAAGGTGGCATAGTAGTGGCCTGCCGCATGGGGGAGATTGTTTTCTTGCGGCCGGAAGGGGGGAGTTGGGATATGGATACGTTAGTACATATTAAGCGGCCGTTAGCTTCCGGTCCCGTAATCGTGCAAGATCGGCTGGTGGTTTTGGGGGAGGATGGGACCGTGTACGCGCTCAGCCTGCCGGAACTTCTTATGAGGAAAAAATCCCCAGCAGCGGCTCCAACTGCCTCAGATGCTGAAAAAGTTCCTGCAGCGCCTTCTGGTTCCGAATCCGAGAAACCAACGTCGGCTTCGCCTGTGCGATCGAATCCCCAGAATCTTCCAGCCAACAAAGAGCCACTCTCATTGCAGGAGCCTGGGCGATGAGCAGGAGAGGTTTTCGGATGGATTTATCTAGATGGTGGGGTCGGGGTTTGAGGGAGGAGGTGGCTGTCGGCGTCCAGCGCTTTGTATTTGGTTGGATCGGAGGGGGGCGATGGGTTAACCTGGTTATAGGATATATATGTTTATTTATATTTGGGATGGGTTTGCTGGGGGCAGAAACCGGTGAAAAAGTCGTTCCCGCCGATGCGAGCCAACCGGCTGGCGAAAAAAAATCCCCTCTGCCCCCTCCTGCCTCCGCTGCTACGCCCTCGGGAGCTGCTTTGGCGGGACGTCTGATCGATCAGGAACCCTATGATCGCATCTTTCTCGATGAGGCGAATAACCATGTGGTGCTGGAGGTCTTTCCTCTAGATTTGCCGGGCCGACAAGTTCCCCAAAAACCTACCCAGCCGCTCGTTGTCCGGCTGTTGAATCGGCCAGAAACGAAGTATGAAGTCGATTGGCGGGCGGTGGTGAAGATCGAGCTTTTCGAGCAGCGGGTCTTGCAAGAGGCCCAACAATACGTTCAGCAAGCTCGCTTCGAGGAAGCCTACGAGTATTTCCAATATCTCTATGAGCACTATCCGAAGATGGCCGGTTTGGAGGCTGCCTATCAGGAGGCCTTATGGCAGGAGGCAGCCCACTGGTATCGGCACCGGGAGTATGACCGGGCCTTGGCGGTGCTTCGGACCTTGTGGGAGAAGAATAAAGACCGGCCGAACCTTGACCGCGCCATGGGCATGGCCGTGGAACGATTGGTCGAGCAGTATGTATCCGCGGAGGATTACGAGTCGGCCCGAGCACTGCTTCGGCAGTTGGCCGGTTGGTATCCGGAGCAAGAGGTGGTAAGTCGTTGGGAGGGGCAATTTCGCAGCCAGGCTGCTGCGCTTCAGCAGCAGGCCAAAGCCGCCCTGGAAAAAAACGCCCTTCGGGAGGCCTCGGAAGCGGCCCGAAAGATGATGCAACTTTGGCCTACCTTGCCCGGCGCCAAGCAGCTATGGGAAGAGGTCCGGCAGAAGTATCCTCGGGTTGTAGTAGGCGTATGTTTACCATTCCGGCGAGGGCCCCCAACTTCAGCAACCGGGACCTCTTCTGAGCAGAATGCGGCGCTGCCTCCGTCGAAGCTCCTCGGGCTGCAAACCAGACCTCTGGAAGGCCCCCGTCGGCCTGTCCAGACTGCTCCGACCCAAACACTCCAGCCTAGCCCTTCCCTGCCACCTACTGCCCTTGGAAGTACACCTAACTCATTGGAAGCTGCCCAATTAGAAGCCGGTAAAGGACCAAGGGAACCGATATTTTCCGATCTCCTCTGGTGGGCGGATCGGGCCGATTGGTCGGCCTGGCGCACCGGGCGCCTTCTGAGCCGACAATGGATGGAACTGGTAGCCCCAGGCTCCGAGGGCGGCCAATACCGCTCGCCGATTACTCGTTTCCAGATTGAAGAGCTGGGCCGACGCCTGGTCTTTCAACTTCGACCGAATCTGCGGGACCAGCACGGCCAGGAGTGGACCGGCTATCGCCTAGCTGAACTATTGTTGAAGCTGGCGGATCCCAACTATGCCGAATATCGTCCGGAATGGGCCGATCGGGTCGAATCGATCCGCGTCAAAGATATCTATACGGTAGAGGTTAGCCTTCGGCGAGCGCATGTTCGACCCGAAGCCCTTCTGAGTTTCCCGATTGGAGATCTGCCAGGACCGTATCAGCTCTTGGCCGCCCAAGATCGACAAACCATTTTCCTCCTCCATCCCGAATATTTCGCTTCCTCTGCCTCCCAACCGAAAGAAATCGTAGAACTCACCTTCTCCAATCCCCGGGAAGCGTTGGCAGCGCTGCAGGCCGGCACCGTCGATCTGGTCGATCGGATTCCTCCGACCGAAGTCCCAAAGCTCCGGGAATCCAAACAGATTGTGGTAGGTCAATATGCGCTGCCGCTGTTGCATGTGCTGGTGCTGAATCCGAATCGGCCTCTGATGAAACAGGGGCGGTTTCGCCGGGCGCTGGAATATGGAATATGCCGAGAGGAAATCCTGGCCCAAATATGCGGCGGCCTTCGGTTGGGCCAATCCCCGGCTGTTCCGGCCTCCCTAAAAAGTTCTCCGAAGGAACAAACCCAGCCTGAAACCCAACCCGAAAAATCCCCCCACCACCAACCCGCACCGGAAACGAAAGTTGCTGAACAACCCTCTGGACAAGCTCACCCGGAGACTCACTCGGCCGAAAAATCCAAAGAGCCTCTAGCCCAATCAGTCCCACCCCAAATCAAACGCGAAATCCGCTTGTTGCCAGGTTTTCAGGTGCTCAGTGCGCCGATCCCGGTGGGGGTTTCCTATCAGGATCCGGTTGGCTATGCCTATGACCGGGGTCAAAAGCCTCGGACGTACAATCCCCGGCTTGCATTAGCATTGGCCAGGCTCTCTTGGGCAGAAGTTTCAGGGGTAGGCCGGACCTTTCTGGAATCGGCCCAAGCTACCCAGGCAGCTGGGGCCGGGCCTGCTCCTGGAGCGGCAGCTCCTCCAGAAGGACCGGCAGCGAAACCGTCGGTTCCTTCGACGCAACCGGCCGACCCCAAACAGTCCCCTTCTCCGAAGTCTCCCCAACCGCCTATTGCTCCTTCTCCGCAGCCTCCAAAGGCAGAACCACCTCCGGAGCAACCACCCAAAGCGGAGCCTTCTCCGCCTTCCAAAAAGCCGGTGGCCGATCCATTTGCGGAAGAAGCTCCTCCGGAACCAGCCAAGGACAAACCATCCATGCCCCCGTCGGAAAAGCCGGCTGCTGAGGAATCTCCCAAGCCACCCGCTGAGCCAAAACCACCAGCTAAAACCCCGGCCGATCCATTCTCGGAGGGTACCTCGGAGGTTCGGAGAGAGGGCGGGACCCGACAAGGGGGAGGCGGTGATGGGGGGTGCCTGGCTGCTGGCCCAGAAGGAACTGCTAGATTGCTTGGCCAGATGGGAGGATGGGGAGTGCTGAGCACCTCTGCGCCGGCCAATCCGTTTGCCGAACCCTCAGCAGGGCAGCAGATCGGTTCCTCCGCTCAGGGACCGCCTGTGGAAACCTCATCCTTGGCCCAGACGCTCTCCTGGGAACCAACGGGCACCACTGCTTCGCCAGTCGAGGCGGATCCGTTTGCCGAAGAACAGGCAAAACCCAAGCCGCCAGAAGCGGTCTCCGAGAAACCGGCATCCATTTCGGAGAAACCGGTTAGCGAGCAGCCCGTGGCAAAGCCCTCTGAAACGGCGCCAGCCTCCAAGGCACCGATGCCTACTGCCAAGATGCCGGGCTCGTCTGCTGCCCAGGGGACGGCCCTAATAGAAAAACCTTCTTTGGCGCCAGGTGCGGGGCTGGCCGAAAAACCCTCCGAAAAGGGTGTGCCGGAAGAGAAACCAGCTGGAGCAGGCCCGGCCCGATGGGAGAGGTCGACTGGGGAGTATTTATTGGACATGCCGCCGCTTGTGTTGGTGCATCCGCCGACGGAACCGGCTCGGACGGCCTGTCGGCAGATTCGGCGAATGCTCCGTCGGGTGGGCATCCCCATCCAGTTGCAGGAGGTGCATCCGGCAGAGTTGTTCGGCCCCTCGCCGCCGGAGTTTGACCTTGCCTATGTGGAACTGGTGATGCCGGAGCCGGTAGCCGACCTACCTCGCCTCCTAGCCGACATTACTCCTTCTGGCCTAGAGGGGTCGTTTTTGGCCCTTGCTTTGGCAGAACTGTATCAGGCCCCTGGTTGGACGGAAGTCCGGCAAGCGCTATATCGGCTCCATCGGATTACCGCCCAGCAAGTGCCGATCGTGCCGTTGTGGCAGACAGTAGAGTATTTCGCCTATCGTCGCGCGTTGGAGGGGATCGGGCCAAGACCGATCCGCCTTTATGAGAACGTCGAACAGTGGCGCCTTGTGGAGCAAGAGCCTTCGGCCCCTTCCCAGGCCCCAAAGACTCCAGGCATACCACCATAAGCTAAGCGGGACGTTTGCTAATGTCCATAACTTCTTTTGTTTCCGATAGTTATGCAGAAACCTCCCTTGGTTCAGATAATGTTCTCCGTCCAACAGGTACAATCGGTTCGAAGCTTGCCTCTGGAGGGACGGCCCTAAAATAGCAAAAGTCCACCTCAGAGGCTTTACCCAAACAGAACCTTCAAAAACTTCCACCAGGCCCTCTGCGAGGGATATTCGTCGCACTGGAAAGCTAATTTTAATTCGACATGGTAATATCCCCCTTGGCCAAAAGGGAGGCAGATGATGCGACCGTTGGGGTTTGGGCCACTGGTTTGGCTGCTGATGGCCGGGTTTTGGTGCCTAAGGGTTGGGCCGTCGCTAAGTGCGGAGACGATCTGGGAGGTCAGTCCTTATCGAGTGCGTCTGTGGGTGGCGGTAGAACCCAGCGCCGATTGGCCGGACGATCTGGCCGATCAGTTGGCTGAGCATTTGGTCCGGCAATGCCAGACCTACATCGGTGCATTATGGGAAATGGAGGCGGTAAAAGCGCCGCCGGTATTAGCAAGAAATATGTTGGCGGACTTGGAGAGCCTTCACCAGGAGGATTTGCCGGCGGGCTGGCAAGGAGAAGACAAGTTCCTTTTTCTGGTGGTCCGAGCCGCCGGCGGGACCTATCAGGTCCAGGCTCGGCAGTGGGATGTCCGAACCCAATTGTTTGGCTCTGTCCGATCGGCAGTGGTGGTGCAACCGGCTAAACTGGGACTCACCGCGTTGCAGACGCTGATAGGGGCTTTTTGTCCGGTGGCGCGTATTGATCGGCCCAAACAAGGCCAAGTGGTGCTCCGGCCCCGAGGCATGGCCTTACCCCGGCCGCCCGGAGCCCCCCAGTGGATCGGGCCTGGCACCGTCTTCCGCCCTGTGCTGCGCAAAAGCGACCGCCAGGGCAACCCCCTCTCCATTAAACCGCTCGATTGGACCTATCTGGTCGCCCAGCGTCTGAGCCCCCAAGGAGTGGAATGTCGGGTATATTCCGGGCTACCAGCACCCCTGGCCGAACGACGCCGAGGCCGAATTGAATTGCTCGCTCTGGCAGTAGAGCCGTCCGACCGGCACACCCTCCTGATGCTGGCCGACCAAAAAGACCCGTCCAAACCCCTGGTCGGATATGAACTCTTCGCGTACCGGCCCGATCAGCCCGAGCTGCACTGGCTGGGCCGAACCGACCTTCGCGGCCAGGTGCTCCTTCCTGCCAGGAAGGAGGGGCTCCGGATGCTTTTGATTACTTGCGGGGGGATCCCGGTGGCGCGGGTGCCGGTCCTGCCAGGACTGCATGAGCGGCTTCGGCTGCTTTTACCCAACCAGACTCCCCGAGTGGCTGCCGAAGGATTTGTCCGAGGGTTTCAAGAGACGCTATTGGATTTGGTCGCTCAGCGGGAGATCCTATTGGCTCGGATTCAGCGACGGCTGGAAAAAGGACAGATAGAAGAGGCAGCCCAGTTGCTGGAGGAACTGGAGGCCCTCCGAGCACAACGCGATAGCCTGGCCCTTCAACTTACAGAACAGGAAAAGACACTCTCTTCTGCCGATCCGGAACTTCGTCCGAAATTGGAAGCCCTTTGGACGCAGGCTCGCCAACTTTTGGCCCAACATGCCGACGACCGCCTCCTGCGCGAATTGGCCCACAAACTGCTCCAGGCTAAACAGGCACCGGATGGTACCAGCCCCACCCCCCAGGCCAAACCGTAATTTCCTACGCCTCGGCTTGCCCCATCCGATAAAATATAAAAAAGTACCGTGACCCCCGCTTGGAGTGGGTTTGGTGCTTTGTTCGGCAAAGACGGCAGCCTGTCATTCCCGTGGAAGCGGGATGCCAGAATGGGGGGCCGGTTTTCCTGGATCGTGGGCTTTCCCGGGGATGTCAACAAGAGGCTCCACGGCGCTGCATTGTTACTAAAAAGAACTCTTCTGCCCCTTCGGAGAGGATCAGCCGATGATGCCTTGGCTCCAAAAACTCCTTAGGGGAGGTGTATTTGGCGTTTTGCTGCTGACGATGTTGAAAGGAGATGGAATGCAAGCTGGCATTCCTCGAGAACCGGCGGTTCCGCCAAACTGTTCAGGGGAGGAACACTCTCTAGATAAGCAATCTCCTTCCGGCTGTTCCGACGGCGGCCAAGAAGCAGATTGGGCCCAGACGGCCTCGGGACCTTCACCCTTCGAAAAAGAGGCGGCTAGTTTTCTGAACCACTCTACCGCATGCGATTCCGGAGGCGGGCCATTGGGGTTGGGCGCTGCCTCTTCCCCTGAGTCGGCCAAGGCCCTGCCCTCCTCTCGGTTACAAATAGCCACTTTCGGCGGCGGTTGCTTCTGGTGCTTGGAAGCCATCTTCCAACAGCTTCGCGGCGTCCGAAAGGTAACCAGCGGCTATAGCGGTGGATGGGTTAAAAATCCCACTTATAAACAAGTTTGCACTGGAACCACAGGTCATGCCGAGGTCATCCAAATCCTTTTCGATCCCCAGGAAATCTCCTACGAGGAACTCGTAGAGATCTTCTTTGCCGTCCATGACCCTACTACGCCCAATCGGCAAGGCCCCGACGTCGGCCCCCAATACCGCTCCATTATCCTCTATCACAGCCCAGAACAACGGTCAGCCGCCCTCCGAATCAAACAACGATTGGAACACTCCGGCCAGTTTTCCGCTCCCATTGTAACAGAAATCGTTCCTTTCGAGGCTTTCTATCCAGCCGAAGACTATCACCAGAACTACTTCCGCCAAAATCCTAACCAGCCCTATTGCCAGGCTGTCATCGCCCCGAAACTCCAAAAATTCCAAAAGCGTTTTTCACAAAAACTCCAGCCCACTGATTCCCAACCTCCCTCCGCGCCGCCCGGTCCTTAGAAAATGGTAACCGTTCCGCCCCATGGCGCATCAAAGGCATTTCTGCCCAAGAAGGACTCCAGGTCTTTCGAAGGATGTTGGCTTGCTGGATTCCCCCTTTCGCGGGGATAACACGTGGGGGGCATTGTCCCTAAAAAAACAGGACCTTACTTTACTCGACGGACGTGGTTTAGAAAATTTCCCCCAAAAGGTAACAACCTAGCAAACCCTCCAATCCCATCCAACGAGTCTCTCCTAATCGGCCCCTTCTGCAGCCTCCGCCTAAGAGGCCATCGCAGCCAAAAAATCGCCCCCCAGAGAACACAAAGGACGCAAAGAGAATTTTCGTACCTGCAGGGGTACAAACTGTCCATGCGCTGCAACCAGAAAGCCGGGGTTTTCGAGGGGTTTAGCAGTTGGGGCTATTGTTCATTTCGGGAGGATGACCATAGAAAGACGATTTTTCTTTGTGCTCTTGGTGTGAGATTTCTTACCTTCAAAGGGGCCTAGAGAGGAACTTTCACACCAAGAACACGAAGAACACCAAGAGAAGATACAAAGTGCTTCTGGGGGTTCTTTGTGTTCTTCGGGGGAAATTCCTGCCCTACGGGGTGTTCTTCGGGGGAAATCGGCAGTGTCCGTTGAGGCCTTGTTTGGGGGAGCAACGCAGCTGGGCGGAGGCGGCGGTTATGCTTCTGTAGGCCAGGTACGTTCCACAAAGGTGGTATCTACTTCCGCGGAGACGAAGGCTGGGTGGCTTAGGATTTGCAGGTGGAGCGGCACGGTGGTGGGGATCCCTTGGATGCGCAGCTCTTGCAAGGCCCGGCGCATACAGGCGATGGCCTCTTGGCGCGTAGGCTGATGGACGATCAGCTTGCCGATCATCGAATCATAGTGCGGCGGCACCGTGTAGCCAGCATGGACGTGGCTGTCGAATCGCACGCCGAAGCCGCCTGGCACGATCAATTGTTCGATCTTGCCCGCCGTTGGACGGAAGTTCCGTTTTGGATCTTCGGCGTTAATTCGGCATTCGATGGCCACGCCTCGGGGCTGAATGTCTTCTTGGCGGAAGGGGAGCGGCTGGCCGGCGGCAATGCGGATCTGCGCCTTAATCAGATCGATGCCTGTTACCATTTCCGTAACCGGATGTTCCACTTGGATTCGTGTATTCACCTCCATGAAATAGAAGTTTTGCTCCTGATCGACCAGGAATTCGACGGTGCCGGCGTTGGTGTAGCCGGCGGCTTTGGCCAGACGTACGGCCGCCTCGCAAATCGCCTGCCGCACCGGGGGCCGAAGCACCGGCGAAGGACTCTCTTCGATCAGTTTCTGATGCCGACGCTGAATGGTGCAATCCCGCTCCCATAGATGCACAAAGTTTCCATAGTGATCCCCCAAGATCTGCACTTCCACATGGCGGGGGTGTTCAATGTACTTTTCAATATATAGATCTCCGGAGCCGAATGCCGCCTCCGCTTCTGCCCGCGCCTGTTGGAAGGCAGATTTCAGCGCCAGGTCATTCAGGGCCAGGCGCATGCCGCGGCCCCCTCCGCCTGCCGCCGCCTTGATCAATACGGGAAAACCTATCTGATGGGCAATCCGCACCGCCTCCGCCTCATCCCGCACTAGGCCCTCACTGCCGGGCACCACCGGCACCCCTACCTTTTGGGCCACCTGCCGGGCTGAGTTTTTATCCCCCAAAAGCTGCATCGACTCGGTCGAAGGCCCTATAAACTCGATGTTACAACTCCGGCAGACATCCGCAAAATGAGCGTTCTCGGCCAAAAAGCCATACCCAGGATGAATCGCCTGCACATTGCCAATTTCGGCAGCGCTAATGATCCGGTCGATCCGCAGATAACTTTCCGAGGGTTTGGCGGGGCCGATGCAATAGGTTTCATCGGCCAATTCCAAATAGGCGGCCCCTCGGTCTGCTTCGCTAAAGACGGCCACCGTTTCGATACCCAGTTCCCGACAGGCTCGCAGAATCCGTAGGGCGATTTCGCCTCGATTGGCTACTAAAATGCGCTGGAACATATGTTTATTCTACGAGATTGGCTCCACCTTAAATAACGGTTGCCCATACTCCACCGGCGCCCCATTTTCCACCAGCACCGCCACGATCCGGCCGGACACCTCCGCCGGAATCTCATTAAAGACTTTCATCGCTTCCACAATACAGACGATGGTGTCCGGCCCGACCAAATCCCCCGGCTGGACATAGGGGTCCGTATCCGGGCTGGGAGCGGCATAGAAGGTACCCACCATCGGGCTTTTGATATAGACATAGGGTTCGGAAGGCTTCGCCTCACTTGGCACGCCCGACACTGGCGCAGGCGCCGACCCAGGCGCCGGAACTGCCGAGACGATCGACGGAGCTAGACTGCTCGGCAACGGCCCCGCTGCCCCACCCCCACGCCGAATCCGTATCCGCACCTGCCCCTGACGCAGTTCGATCTCCTGCACCTCGTGCTTTTCCATCAACCGCACCAAGCGGTGAATCCGCCGCAAATCAAATACATCTTCCGGAACTTCTGAACCGGACATACACACTCTCCCTAACCCCTCGCTTCCAGCGCCCTCGGTAAGGGCGGCCCAGCCGTTGGGCAAGCTCTTACTTGCTACTTCGGAACACACTTCCTTCCTCGAAATCCTTCCTCCAAATGAACAACACCCCCGGTTGCTTCCCGTTCGCCTTTCGATAGCCGTCCTCCCGAAAAGAAGGATAGCCCCAACTGCTAAACCCATCGAAAACGCCGGCTTTCTGGTTGTAGCGCATGGACAGCTTGTACCCCTGGAGGACTGATTTATTCCAAGATCATCTGCTCGAACGTTTTCGGCAAACTGCTGAGCACTTCGTGCCCGGTACGGGTTACCAGCACGACATCTTCAATGCGTACTCCGCCGAAGCCGGGCAGATACACCCCCGGTTCCACCGTAACCACCATTCCGGGCTGAAGCAGACAATTGGGCTGATTCCGTCGAGCCGGGCCTAACCGCGGGCCTTCGTGTACCGCTAACCCAATCCCATGGCCCAGGCCATGGCCAAAGCGTTTGCCCCAGCCGGCCTGGGCAATTACTTGCCGGGCCGCCCCATCCACCTGCTCCGCCGACACCCCAGGTCGAATCGCTTGAATCGCCTTCTGCTGGGCCTGATAGACCACCTCGTACAACCGGCATAATTTGGCGGTGATTCTACCCAGTAGGAACGTGCGGGTCAAGTCACTCTGATAAAGTCCTTCATTGGCCCCCCAATCGACCAAAAGGAGTCGGCCCGAGCCGATCGGCCTACAGCTCGGCCTGGCATGCGGCAAAGCAGCCCTTGTTCCAGAAGCCACGATCGGCGGAAAACTGCTCCCAGAAGCTCCAAACTGCCGAAGATGCATCTCTAATTCATTGGCCAGCTCCCGCTCCGTCTTTTCCCATCGCAAAGCAGCCCACACGGCCTTCAAGGCCCGCTCCGCCTGCCAAACAGCCTGTCGAATCCGGTCCAGTTCTTCCGGCTCCTTGATCTGGCGCAATTGTTCGACCAACCCAGTGGTTTTGGCCAGTTCCACCCGAGCCAGTCGCGCTGAAAGCCGATCAAAAAATCCCACCGAAATGTTTTCCGCCTCGATGCCCAGACGGCCCACTTTAGCCGAACGGGCCGCTCGACGCACTCCATCAACCATTGTTCCCCCCACCGGCCGAACCCATATGTCAAGTTCCGGGCATTCCTCCTCGGCTTGCTGAGTGAATCGGGTATCGGTGAGGAGCAATTGCCCGTTTGTCCATATAAACAAAAAGCTATCATCCCCCGTAAACCCACTTAGATAGGTCACATTGAGCCGATCCGTAACCAAAAGCCCTTCCAAGTTCTGCCGGCGCAATAACCGCCGCAGCCGCTCCCGACGGCCTGCATAATCCATCGACGAGTCCCCTTCTGAAAAATCTCCACCCGTTCTCCCTACTATCCTTCCGATGGTACCTTTTTCCCGTAAAACCCCGAATAGGGCCTCCTCGGAATCAGCCGCTATCAGAGACACTCAGGAAGTAACAGCCTCTGTTAGACGGTACCTCCCCATCTGCACAGACCTACGTTACGTACTATTCCTCTGTTAGCCGCTCACCCCCGTAGCCTCCTCTATGAGTCAGAAATGTACCCTCCATCCTGTGATAGACGCTGATCATTTTGCTCCTTTGGCTGGCCACTCCGTCTGTACAACTCCGTTTTAACAGAGTAAGCTACAAGTCCTAAGTGCCAAACCACAAGATGCGGTTCTTTCGGCTAGATCCGTACTTTAGAAGTATTTGATTCCACCTTAAGGAGGAATCTGCGGGAAGGCTATTGCTTATTATTTCCCCGAACTGCTCATTTCGCTTTTTTACTTTTCCCCGAATTGTGGGACAAAAGCTGGACACCACCAGTTTTACTAAACTCTATATTTTCTATATTTTACCTAAATTATCTAGACTGTTACCAGAATAGTCCACGGTGTAACATTTTCTTACTCTCGGCAACTAATATCTTCTGAACTGTGTCTGCTGAACACTCAGCGGGGCCGGGAAACTGAGCAAACTCCTGAGATTTGGTAACTTAGGTAATTTAAATAATTTAGGAAATAAAGGAAAAACAAGTCGGGGCAGGGATAACCCTTCTCTTAGAAACGAACCCTTGCCAAGAAAAAAGCGTAACGGATCCAGAAACCAAACGGAACTGGTGGGTTGGGGCAACGTTAACAAAAAGGAGGTGGTAGTATGAGCCAGAAGGTATTTTATAGAATCCCCAAAATATGGGGGTTGGTATTGGGAGGAATTGGGCTTGTTGGGGTTGTGCTCTGGGGACTGTGGAGCGGTTGGCCCCAGGCGGGCGCCCAAGTAGGAGAGACGGCTCTGCAAAGCCCGGCAGCCCGAGAAGGTTCCAATTATGCGGAGAGTCTTTCCCAGGCATTTCGGGAGGCTGCCGAAAAGACCCTGCCCGCAGTGGTCATGATCCGGACGTTACCGTCGGAGGACCGACAGCCACGCTCCGGGCGGGAGGCGCCGCCGGATCTTTGGGAAGATTTCCCCTTTGACGAGGAAGGCCCCTTTGGCGATCTGTTCCGCATGCATCCGGAACTGCGCCGCTTCTTCCGCGAAAGGCCTCCGATGCCTTCGATTCCCCAGCCCCTGCCCGAGGGAGTGGGCAGCGGGGTGATCATCGATCCTTCGGGCATTATCTTGACCAATAACCACGTGGTCCAACAGGCCGGCAAGATTGTGGTGCGGCTTCATGATGGCCGGGAGTTTGAGGCTAAAGAGGTCAAACGGGATCCGAAGACCGATTTGGCCATTGTGCGGATTGAGGCCAAGGATCTGAAAGCGGCCCGGCTGGGGGATAGCGATAAGGTGCAGGTGGGCGATTGGGTGTTGGCTTTGGGACAGCCGTTCGGGTTGGAAGGTACAGTTACCGCCGGCATCATCAGCGCCAAAGGCCGGGGTTTGGGGATTGCTCCTCGAGAGAACTTTCTGCAAACGGATGCGGCCATTAATCCCGGCAATAGTGGCGGGCCTTTGGTGAACCTGAACGGGGAGGTCATTGGGATCAACACCGCCATTACCACCCGTTCGGGTGGTTATCAGGGGGTGGGGTTTGCGGTGCCGGTCAACTTGGCCAAATGGGTAGCGGATCAATTAATCCGCAAAGGGAAAGTGGAACGGGCGTATTTGGGGGTAGCTATTCAAATGTTAACTCCCCCGTTGGCTGAACAGTTCGGCCTGAAGGTCCAAGAAGGGGTCGTAGTTACCGATGTGTTTCCTGATACTCCGGCTGAAGCCGCCGGCTTGAAATCCGGCGATGTAATCCTGGAGTTCGCCGGCGCTAAGGTCTCTAAACCGGCCGAATTGCAAGAGATTGTCGAACGCTGCCCCATTAATAGCCAACAGACCATTACCATCTTCCGGGATGGAAAACGAATTCCCCTGCAGGTTACCGTTCGAGAGCAGCCGAAGGATTATGGTCTGACACGCCGAAGCCGATTGCCTGGCCGAGGACCAGAACGGGGCGGTCCGGTGGAAGACTTGGGCCTGGAGCTGGAACCGCTTACCCCCGAAGTGGCCCGCCAATTGGGCCTAGATTTTACAGAGGGCTTAGTGATTACTCATGTTCGGCCCAATAGTGTGGCTGCCCTGGCGGGGCTGGAAAGCGGCGAGGTGATTGTCCAAGTCAACCGGCTCCCGGTGAAAACCATGGAGGACTTCCGAAAGGCACTGGAAAAATCCCCACTGGACAAAGGGGTATTGCTTTTGGTGCGCACCGCTCAGGGCTCCCGGTTTGTGGTGCTCAAGTCCTCCTCCGGGAGCAGATAAACCGGGGGCAGTCCGATATCCATTCGCTCGATCAGTCCAAACCCATAAAACAAACCCCAACGGCATACGCCAGGGGAAGAGTATTCTGGTAGGTACCGGTGGTTGTTCCGGTGTCTGTACCATCGTCTGTTAGACGGTGGCTGGGGTAATGCCGTCTGTCTAGACGGCGCCGTCGTAACGGTGTTGGCCAAGACGGCCTCCGGCTCCGTCTGGACAGACTAAGCTACGGACAGACTAAGCGACACCCAGCGTCTGCTTGGTCTGCCATGGCCGGCGGAATGGCCGGCCATTTTTGTTGACCTGTAGGGAGGCATTTTGTTGGACTCAGGGATCGCCCAGTTGCGAGGGAGGGTGAGCTGGGTTCTTGTGGAATTCTTTCGCGGCGATACACCTAAAAAACCGCTTGATGGCAATCTAGACGGCAGCACGGATTAGCGGCAAAATAGAGTGCGGTTTTGCCAAGCAGGCTACATCGGGATTTGCTTGAGGGCTAAGGCGGTAGGTTGGATGGTTGCTGGGAGCGTGTTGACCATGCCTGTGGCAGAACAGTCTGCCCAGCAGAAAGGCTTTGCTCACGAAACAGCCCTGTAGGACTTTGTATGCATCGGACAGCAATCGGGATAGTTGCGTTGGGGACGTTGGCTGGGGCCGCTTGGCTTCAATGGAGCGGTTCGGAGCACGATGCGCTTTTAGGGGCGTTGGCCAGGGCGGGGGCGATTTTGGCCGCCGTCTGGCTCGCCTATGATGCCCTGCAGCGGATCCCACTGATCCGCCTGATTGGTCTGCCGATTCTGGTGGTGTTGGTGGTGTTTAGTCGGACAGCCAAATGGCTGATTCTCATTGTCCCGCTGGCCCTTTTGGTTGCCCTTTTTTGGCCCAGAATCCAGGGCAAACGATGAACATATTTTCCTATACAAAGGAGGCAATGATGAAGGCTGTCGGTGCCGTCCTCTTGGCTGGTTGGGTAAGCATGGCGGGATTGGCCTGGGCCGACCAGAGCGCCAGGAAGCCGGAGCCAATCCTGCTGACGCCGGCTCCCAAGCAGGTTCGATGGACTTCGGAAAAACTGCTGCTGGGAAAAAACCCGGTGATTGAAGTGGGATCGGTCCAACTGGAGCAAGTAGCTCGAGTGTTGGCAGCGGAGATGGAGCGGCTCTATCGGCTTCGGGCGCAGGTGGTGGTGATTGGTCGGCAAGCAGGTTTTCCCCAAGCCAAGGCAGACCAGCAGACTCCAACCAACCGGTTGGGCGAGCCGGCAGATCGGTCCACTACAGCAGCTCAACAGGCTTCCGGGCCCGGTCAAATGCCCCAGGGCCGGATCGAATTGCTTTTGGCCGATTCGCCGGAGGGGAAAGTGCGGCTGGAGGCATTAGCGGATTGGTTGCGATGGCCCCCGCCCCGAAATCCCCAGGAAGCCTATGTGCTTGGGGTGGATGGGCAAAAGGCTTGGGTGGCCGCCGAAACGGCCAGGGGCTGCCTGTACGGATGCCAGACGCTGTTGCAACTGATCCAAGCCGATGGGGAAGGGGCTGGGACCTCGGCGGGAGCAGTCGGCCAATCTGGCGCTGCTGCCCCAGTGGGACGGAGTAGCCCGTCTGCTCAAACCGGCCCCCAAACGGCAGAACTTTCGGCAGCGTCTGGGTCGGTATGGCTTCCGGGGGTGTGGATTGCCGATTGGCCGCAATTGCCATTCCGTGGGGTTCATTTGTGCATATTTCCGAATACCGAACTGCCGGCGATTCGGCAGGCGATTCTCTGGGCGGCGCGGTTCAAGTGTAATGCGGTAGTGATTGAGCCATGGGCCTCGCTGCGATCGCGGCGTCGGCCGGAAACGGCCTATGCGCATGCCTATAGCCCAGAAGAGGTACGCCCGCTGGTGCTTTTGGGCCGGGCCTTGCAGATGGATATGATCCCAATGCTCAACAGTTGGGGTCATGCCAGCGGGATGCGAAGCCGATCCGGCGAACATGTGGTGCTGGACCGGTTCCCGGAGTTTCGGGACCTTTTTGAGGCGGACGGGTGGTCGTATCGGTTGGCGAACCCAGCTATTTATGAACATTTGTTCGATAGATATGAAGAACTCCTGGACCTGTTCGGGCCGGTCCGCTATTTCCATGTGGGCATGGATGAAGCCTGGGGGCACCTGGGCCCAGTGAAGCTGAACCTGCCGCCCGATACCCAGCCGCACGCATTGGCCGCCCACCACCTGCTGAAACTCCACCAGTATTTTGCCGACCGAAAGATCCAAATCCTGATGTGGCATGATATGCTGGTTCGACGGGGCGATCCGGAACTGGGCGGGGCGGGTCCGGCCGGTAGCACCCCCCCGTACAACACTCACCTGGCCCTAGAAAAACTCCCCCGGGACATTATCATCGCCGCCTGGAATTACGATGTGGCCGGCCCCTGGCCCATCCCAAAGTATTTCCAGGATAAGGGGTTCCGGGTGGTGGTTTGCCCATGGAAAAGCCGACGAAATACCATCTTCCTGGTCAACCAGGCTAAACAGTTGGACCTATTGGGTGTGCTGGCTACGACGTGGGATTCGCTGGATGTGAGTTTGCCGTCGGTGGCCCAGGCGGCGGTGTTGGCCTGGGAAGAGCCGAACAGCGATCTATTGCGGATTCCGTTCGACCATTGGCTGGCCGAAATCCGAAAACTTCCCATCTGCGGCTTGCCGCAGTTAGAAACCACCTTGCAACCCGGAGGGCCTGAAAGGGCTGGAAGCCAATAGGAAACCACGATTGACGAGATCTTGTCGGTAAGCTAGCATATCCGAAAGGGGATGCGCACAGGGCTGGGTATCTGAGTCGAAGGCGGTCTTGGCTGGCTACGTATTGGCCGCCTGGAACGTGCAGGATGGGCAACGGTCCGGCTCCGGATCCGGGTATGGGAGGCGAATGCGGCACCGGATTGCTCTGACGCAGGTGGAGAGCCTGGCTTCCCCGGGCGTTCCCGCATGGGGCCAGAGGGGTTTTCGTGGAGACATTGCCGGAGACCTCAGAGCGACGTTGGCCATTTTTCCTAACTCCCTTTGTTGCCGATAGTTACATGGAATGCTATATTAATTCTTCCGATTCTCGAACTTCAATGTTTCCAATGGGTTAGGAAATTGTCTCTGACGGGGCGGCTTCCCAATAGGTAAAACTCAAGTCAAAGACACCAAGCCAATCTTCCGTCCCCCGGAATAGCCGGAAATCCGGTTGGCTATGGGAGCAAGGAGGGTCGAATGCCGATCTACGAGTTCTACTGTTCTCGGTGTCATCGCATTTACAATTTCTTTTCGCGAACGATCCAGACGGATAAGCAGCCTGCTTGTCCTCGCTGTGGTAAGCCGAAATTGAAACGATGCATGTCTCGGTTTGCCATTGGGGCTGCGCGATCGGCTGTTTCGGAGGAGCGTTCTTCCGCCGAGCAGACGGAGTCGGATTGGGGGGAAGAATGGCCTGCCGGTTTGGACGAAGAAAAATTCGAGCGGGTCATGGAGGAACTGGCTGCCGAAGCCGACGCGCTCGACGAGGAGGATCCCCGGCAGATGGGGCGGATGATGCGAAAAGTGTGCGAGGCGGTCGGAATGCCCATCGAAGGTCCCATGGCCGAGGCCATTCGACGACTCGAATCGGGCGAAGACCCCGACAAAATCGAAGAAGACCTTGGCGAAGCGCTGGATCAATTAGAGCCGCCTTGGGAGGCAGGCCAAGCAGCCCGAAAGGGCAAGGGCAAAAAACAAACCGGCGGCCTGCTGCGGGGCTGGGTCCGAAAAATGCTCCCACCAGAAGTAGATGAAACCCTTTACGACCTCTAAACAAAATCTATAATTGCAGAAACTATTTCGGCGCCCTAGCGGGGCGCTGCATACCGGCCCACCAAAATCCGCACAGAACTAACATAGGCGTATAATTGCAGAAACTATTTCGGTGCCTAGAAGGATCGGCAACCGGGGTTTTCCCTGCAGAAGGAGGAACCGGCTGTTGCTCCAGATGGGGGATGCCAGCAGCAGAAGCGGTTTTTCGGAACCATGGCGGCGGTTTCGAGCTACTGGGTCCCCCATGACACCTGGCCGCCGGGGGAAAGCCTGCTGGGGAAAAGTGGTTTTTTTTCGGAACCAATATTGGCGAGGCAAATGCGATGAAAAGTAGAAACTACCGATGGATGAGTGTGTGGCTGGGGTTGGCTGTTTTGGCCCTTTGGGGGGCGGCAGGTTGCGGCGGCAGCGGCCAAGGCCGTGGCATTAGCCAGTTCATTCGAGAGGCGGAGCAGGAAAAGGATCCTATCGTTCGGGCCAGGAAATACATGGATATTGCTCTTCGGCAAGCCAAAATTCAGGACCTTAGCGGCGCGGAAGCCAGTTTGGACAAAGCAGCCCAGGCCTGCCGAGAAGTGCCCGAACCAGACGCCAAGGCGAATCTGTTGGCCAAATTGGCCGAAAAATACTTCCAAATCCAACGTCCCCGGGACGCCCATCGGGTTCTGGAAGAAGCCCGCAGAACAATTGAGACGATTCAGCACCCGGAAGCCCAGGCGAAAAACCTGGCTTCTTTAGGCCGAGCCCAGGCGGTCATGAAGGATCAGCCAGGAGCCAGCCAAACCCTCCAGGCTGCCGAACAGGCCGCCGGGAAAATCGAAGATCTCACGGGCCGAGTGGGAGTCTTATCCGCCATTGCCGCCGCCTATTACCGAAATGATCAAGCGGCCGAGGCGGACCGGGTATTGCAGTCGGCTTTGGAGCTCATTGCCGAAGCGCCGGATGCTCGTCTGCGCAGCGAGGCTCTGGCACAAGTGGCCCTCTGCCAGGCGCAGATCGACAAAAAGGCACAGGCCGATAAAACCTTCGCCCAAGCCCTGGAAGCCAGCACCAAAATCGACGACTTCTTCCGCCGCAGCAATGCCATGGTCGAAATTGCCCTCAAATTGGCTGAGGCCGGCTTTGCGGATAAAGCCAAACAACTGCTCAACGAAGCAGAAAAACTCACCCCCAAAATCCCCCAACCCGATCTGCAACAACAGACCCTCACCCGCATTCGAGAAACCCTAGACCAGATATCTAAACCGGCTAAAAAGAAATAGCCCCCTCTTTCATCCTGAAGTGCTCCCGAATCGGGTGGGGTAATATCCCCCCAGGACCAGCGGACCTGCACTCCCACTTGCGCCGGAAGGACATCCTGACATCTATAGGGCAGGTGGTCTTCGGGGGAGGAAATCCAATCGTTAGGCCGGTTTCGCGGGAATAACCAGCCACGGCTTCATTCGGGCAAACTAGGTTTATCTCCTCCAGGGGGCAGAACTCATCGTTGCTCTTTTCTGGCTGCTTGTTTTTTGCTGTCGCCAGCCCAGCCAACCCAATGCCACGCCGCCCAGGGCCATGAGCAGCCAACTGGTTGGCTCTGGCACTGCGTAGAAGAGAATTTCGGCCAAGCCGCCACCAGACCACGGCATTTCCCCCAAAAAGCTCCGGGTGCCGCCAAAATCATCCACATAAAAGCGCACATATTGCCACAACTGATTCGTCGAGATGGGGATGTATGCCCAGCCTGCCGCATAGGCTTGAGGGTCCCAGCAGCCAGGGTTTCATAGGTGGTAAAGTTCGGATCGGAGGAAACGTCGATGTGATAGGCGATGGTTCCCCGGTCGCCGTACTGGGCATTGTTGGTGTTGTGTAGTCCAATCATGGCGAGATGAACCGGCTGGCCCATATCGAAGGTTAAATAACCGGTCTGCCCATTCGGCAAAAGCCAATAGTCGGCTACCGGGTACTCCGGAGGCCGACGCTCCGCCCAGGAACCATCTAAAACCGCCGTAGCAGGATACTGAGAGCTATATTGAGCGCTGGCAGTTACCGATACAGGCTGAACCCTCGGCCAACTCGGCACAATAGGCTCGGCCGAAGAGACAAAAATCCCGTCCAAGACCGGATTTTTGTCCGGAGCGCCGACGTTGCCGATCAGCCGAACATTAAGAATCCCATCCTGGCTGACAGTTACCACCGTCTCGGCCAACCCAGGATTTTTATATCCCCACAGGCTCCACGGATCCACATTGCTAAATTCGGTATTCCCTTCGATTTGAATGTCGAAGCGGCGTTGGCTGGAATTATGATAACCTTCAGACAATAGGAGCTGGACCCGCACGGGTTGGCCCGGCGGTAAATACCGAAAACTTAACTCCAACGCATTCGGCCAACCTGTCCACCGCATCGAGTCATACGTCTTTTGCAACCCCGGATCCGTCAGGCTCCCATATCCCCACCCGGAAGTGTAGATATTTGTCGGAAGAGTGATCGTATAACCTACAGGGGCGGGATCGCCGTCGTTGTCGCTTTCCAGCCATTTGCCACCTACAAGCACATCGGATGTGCCCCCGAGATTGATCCCGTAATAGATTGTGCCGGTAAGATTCAGGTCCTCCGGCCCGGAAACCGGTTTCAACACCCCGGCCGTCGCCTGCTCTAGACAGAAAGCCCAAAAACACACTACTGGCCACAGCCCATACAGACCCATAGTTCCTCGCATTGCAGAGTCCTCCCACCAACCGAGCAGAAAAGAGATTTTTGGAATCTCTGCATAATTCCCGGTTTTTAGCTTAGTGGGGTTTTGAGGCCTCTGTATCAGCCACGGAAGCCCAACAGGCATTAACCCCCCTCATTCCTTCCTTAATTTTTTTACTATCTGACATTGCCTTACTTTCCGTATT
>CALIRO010000020.1 GCA_938042245.1 uncultured Thermoguttaceae bacterium | reverse complement strand
GAAGGTGCGAAGCTCTCCTTCATGCAGGATAGGGGGAGCTATGTTTTCTGCCGGGAGACTGGAGGATTGCCTATTCTGGGAGGGCGACGATGGAATAGCCGTAGATGCGGCTTTTGTTTTTGCAGGAGTCGTGGGTGCCTGGAAAGCTCGATAGACCGATCGGACCCAGGCACTTGCGCCTTGCTGGGGTCGGCGGGCCGGGTCCGGCTGAAGGGCCTCGAGCACCAGGGCCGCCTCCGCCTCGCTCATGCCATCTAGGACCGGCTGGCAAGCCCTTTGGCGTTCCACGATCTCCACCGGGTTTGTGCCGAACGGCTCCTGGCCGGTGCGAAGCTTCACATACGTGGCCGCCAAACTGTAGAGGTCCACGCTCGGAGAAAGCTTGCCCTGGTACGCCTCCGGCGGCAGGTAACCCAGCGTGCCTGCCCCAGTGTGCGAACCGGTCGAAGCGCCGACAAACTTCGCTAGCCCCAGATCGCCCACCTTCACCCGGTCGTAAAACAAAAGCAAATTGGCCGGCTTAATGTCCCGATGCACAATGCCCTGCTCGTTGAGAAAATCGATCCCCTGGGCCGCATCGTAGATATAGCGCAATAGCTTCTGCCACGGGATGCCCTGCTGACCCTGGGCCTGAGAGTGTTTCAAAAGGTCTGCCAACGAGCGGGCCTTTTCGTCGGGGGCCAGCTCCCAGCGGGTAACAAGATAACCTACCCCGGGAGGAATTATCCACACGTCCATCAAGGTAACTACATTGGGATGTCCCACGATGTTTTTTAGCAACTGGAGATTTTGCAACTCTTTTTGGACGGCGGGATCTTGGCTATCCAAGGTCTGCCGGGAGACTTTCAGGGCACAGGGCACGCCTGCTGCAGTGCGAGCTTCCCAGACATTGCCAAACGTACCGCCGCCAACGTAGCGGACCAGCTTTAACTCATACTGGGTTTCCAGTACCTGAGGAACACCCTGAAGAACAACCGGATCCATTGCCCCACCTCCTAAGCCGGACAAAGGCCATGCGAAAGAAGCCGCTCGGCCAAGCACCGGAGCCGATACAATAGAATTATGTTCTATGGGGCGTTTTGCTACAAGCAGGGCCATGGGAAAAAACGGGTCCGGGAGCTGGACGTGCGCTGGTGGGGCAAGGAGAATAATAAGGAGGTATAGGGACCGGCTTGTGGGGAGGATTGTGTTTGGGGAACAATACGATGCAGGCGGGTTGGGCGGCAATCTCGGCGCTTGGGCGTAGGCTTCGGCGAATCGTAGGCCGGGACGGGGTCCTGAGCAGCCCCAGCGAGCTAGCCGTGTACGAATGCGACGGCTACACGCTGGAAAAACACCGGCCCGATTTGGTGGTCTTTCCTCGAAGCACGGCGGAAGTAGTGGAGATCGTTCGGCTATGTCGGCGGTATCGTGTTCCGATCTTGGCCCGGGGGGCGGGCACCAGTTTGGCCGGTGGCTGTACACCGGTTGGCGGCGGCGTCCTTATGGCCATGACGCGCATGAACCGCATCCTCAAGATCGACCTGCGCAACCGAATGGCCGTGGTCGAACCGGGCGTATTAAATGTTCAGTTGGCCCGGGCCTTGGAGGGGACCGGCTTGCACTTTGCGCCGGATCCGTCCAGCCAGACGGCTAGCACCCTGGGCGGCAATGTGGCCACCAACGCCGGCGGCCCGCATACCTTGAAATACGGCGTGACGGCCAACCATGTGCTGGGCTTGGAGGCGGTCTTGGCCGACGGGTCGGTGCTGCAACTGGGCCCGGCCTTGGACCCGCCCGGCTATGACCTTTTGGGTCTGCTGGTGGGCAGCGAAGGCACGCTGGCCATCCTGACCAAGCTTTGGCTTCGGCTTACGCCGAACCCGCAAGATTACCGAACGGTTCGGGCCGTTTTTGCCCAGATCGACAGCGCCTGTAACGCCATTAGCGATATAATCGGCCAGGGGATAATTCCGGCGGCGATGGAGCTGATGGACCAGGGCATTTTGGGCGCTGTGGAAGAGGCCTACCATTTCGGCTTTCCGCTGGATGTGGAGGCGGTGGTCATTATTGAGGTGGACGGGCTGTCGGCGGGGCTGGACGAGCAACTGGCCCGGATTGTGCAGATTTGTCAACGCTGGGGCGCTCGGCAACTGCTTCATGCATCAAGCGCTGAGGAACGAGCCTACTTGTGGAAATGCCGAAAAATGGCCGTCGGCGCTGTCGGCCGACTCAGCCCAAGCTACTGTATCCAGGACGGCGTAGTCCCCCGCACGCAATTGCCGCGCATCATGCGCCGCATTGCCGAGATCAGCCGACGCCATCAGATTCGCATTGTCAATGTGGCCCACGCCGGCGACGGCAATATCCACCCGATTCTGCTGTTTGATCAAGAAAACCCGGAGGAGCGGCGCCGGGCCTTGGCCGCTAGCTACGAACTGCTTGAGGCCTGCTTGGAGTGCGGCGGCAGCATCACCGCCGAACACGGCATCGGTATTGAAAAATTGCCGCTCATGACTCGACAGTTTCAACCGGCCGACTTGGAAGCCATGCAGAGGGTCCGGCAGGCCTTTGACCCGGAGGGGCTGCTAGCGCCGGGAAAAGTGCTGCCGTCGGGAATACCGCCTGGAGGTAGGATCGGCCGGCCGACGGTCAAGGACAACCAGCCAGCATCTGCCCCCGCTTCCAATGTGCTTGCTTCGGAGGAGCCATTTTCCCTTTACCACCGGGGTGGCGCCCCGTAGGCAGGAGGTTGTAAGGGAAAATGGACATGTTTCCAAAGATGAACAGAAGAATGACTATTTGGGGGAAGCAGCAAGCCAGCACTTTCGCCTGTCTGGCAACCGGCAGGGGCGCATTGCGGGATTGCCGCGTGCGCGGGAATGACAAACGGAAGTAGTCCCCCGCTGGCGAGAGGCGAGTTTGCATCCGGCTTGCTTGGGCAGAGATGACAGTTGAGTCCCTTCGGGAAGGGCAGCGAGCAAGAGGGAGAGCTTTGCGATGGGGCCAGAGGAGAGGCTTCGGCGGCAGATCGAGCGGTACCGGGCGATGACGGGCGAACAGCGCCTTCGGCTGGCCTTGGAGCTTCATGAGTTGGCCTCCCAGCTAGCCGGGGAAGGCATCCGGCATCAGTCTCCTCAGGCCAGCCCGGAAGAGGTGGAACGGCGCCTGCGAGGTCGGCTTCGGCTGGCGCAGCAACGGCGGCAACTGCCGGGTGAAGAAGCTTTCCCGGCAGAAGCCTAGCGGAAGAAACGATGGTTGCTTGAAGAGTATTGGCGCCCTCCGGGCAACGGCACGCTGGCGGCGAATGCCCGTGGGCAAGTCTTTATGGAGAATGGACAGCCCGGGGCGAGGAGAATGGATGGTGCGGAGTCAGAAGGAATTTTTGATCGACCTGCTCATTTGGCTCAACCGAGCTGGGGTTCAGTACATGCTTACTGGCTCGATGGCCAGCAACTACTTGGGAATCCCGCGCAGCACGCATGATGTGGATGTCGTGTTGGCTTTGCGATGGGAAGAGGTGGAGCGATTGATCTAGGGCATTCCAAGAGGGTTTTTTTATTCAGCCGGAATCCCTCCGGAGGGTGTTTCCGACGCCCTACCATTTTAACGTTCTGGATGAGCAGTCGGTGATGCGGGCGGACTTCTGGCTGTTGCGGGATAATCCGTTCGAGCAGGCGGCGTTTGCCCGTCGGATGGAGGTCAACTTGTTTGGCGCGCCAGCATGGATTGCCAGGCCGGAGGATGTGATTTTGCATAAGCTCTATTGGAACCGACTGACGTCATCGGACCGGCACCTGGAGGATGCTGCCGGCGTCTATGCGGTCCAGGAGGACCAATTGGATGAGAGCTATCTTCGTCAATGGGCGGTCCGGTTGAGCGTTCCACAAGAATTGGAAGAAATCCTGAGCGGAACACGTCGTCCCAAGAGCACCTAATCACCGGCTGGAGGGCCAGTGCCTAAAATGTACAAAATAGCTCTTAGTAAATTATGTCCATTTTTTGGAGTGGAGGGTCTTAGTATGAATCCATTGGTTATGTATCTGATATGGGTTGGCGTTATGGCGGCAGCGGCGGAAGCGGCCGGGGAGCCGAAGGAGGCGCCCGCCGGGTCCGCCTCGGCAGAGCTAAACCATGTGGATGTTTTTCACGCCGGTCAGGACGGCTATTTTGCCTATCGGATCCCGGCCATCCAAACAGCCGCTGACGGCACGTTGCTGGCCTTTGCCGAGGCCAGAAAACACAATCTGAGCGACCCGGGCGGCCGGGGGCAAGACATCGACCTGGTGCTCAAACGCAGCGAAGACGGCGGCGCTAGTTGGTCGGCCATGAAGGTGATCGAAGATCCAGGGGAATTTTGGTCCGCGGCCAATCCGGCCACCTTGCTGGATCGGACGAACAAGCGCCTTTGGCTGTTTTATATTCGATGCCGACCCGAACGGGGCACCCACACGGCCCGACCCGGTACGGACGATGTGCTGCTTTTGGCCCGGTGGAGCGATGATCATGGCCGAACCTGGTCCGATCCGATGGACCTAACCAGCGTGGCCCGGGACATGAAAGACCCCCATTGGCGGATTACGGTGCCGGGTCCGGGTGGGGCCGTGCAGGATCGCCAAGGTCGGCTTCTGGTCCCCTGTTGGAAATACGAAGGATGGAACAATTTCGTGATTTATAGCGACGACCAGGGACGCACCTGGCGCCGAAGCCAGTTTGTCCCCGGCGGCAAAGAGGGCGATGAAAACCAACTGGTGGAACTGGCCGACGGCAGCCTGCTGATGGACATCCGTCAAAATAAAGGACCTCACCGCTGGCAATCCGTCAGCCGAGACCACGGCCAAACCTGGTCGGAACCTCGGCCTGGGCATCAGGTTACACCAGTGGCCTGTGCGATCGAGCGGGTTCCAGGCGCTGCGCTGGGTATCCAGCGGGATTTATTGGTCTGGACCGGTCCGAAAGGACCTGGCCGACATACCCTCATCCTGCAACTAAGCGCCGACGATGGAAAGAGCTTTGGCCAGGAACATCTCTTGGCGGCCGAGCCTGCGGCCTACTCTGACCTGACAGTGCTAGCGGACGGGAGCGTTGGCGTCCTTTGGGAGCGAGGCGGTTATAAAAAGATCACCTTCACCCGTCTGCCCCGAGAAACGCTCCGCCAATGGGCCTCGGGCGAAAAACAGCAATAGCCCTCCTCTTCCGCGTGATCCAAGGGCTTTCAGGTTTTCATCGATACGCACCTGGGGCAAAAAGCAGCGATAGCGCTTCCCTTCCGCCCCTCTAGGATATTGCGGGCAGCACCTGCGTGCTGCCAGAAGCCCTTACAGGTCGATCTGAAGGTAATCTTCGCCCAGTTGAGTGGCGGGGAAGATGGCTTGGGCGGTGGCTAGATGGACCGGGTCTTTCGCCGCCGATGCCGGGTTCAGATGCACCAGGACCAATTGGCCCACATTGGCCAAACGGGCTAGCTCAGCCACGGCGGAAGTGTAACTATGTCCGGTTTTTTCCGCTAGTTCCGCATACGCATCGGGGAAGTAACATTCGTGCATCAGAACATCTACCCCTACCAGATGCCGACAATACGGCGCCTGCGGGCCAGAGAGCGTATCGGTAACATAGGCGACGCTGCGATCCGGCCAATCCAACCGGAACCCCAAGCATCCGCCCGGATGCTGTAGGGGAAAATGCCGAAGCAGGCCGCCGCCGGCAATCGGCATTTCCGGCCGCAGGGGGTGGAAATCCATTCGGGGCATTTTAGGGAAGACCGGCTCGGCAAAAAGATGCTCCTGCACCGCCAACAACGTCCGGTGGTCCCCATAGACGCTGATCCGCTGCAATGGGTGGAGGTGCTCGATTTCCAGCAAGTAGGTCAGGCCGACGATGTGATCTAGATGGGCATGGGTAAGAAATATATCCAGATGTTCCGTTTCCAGGTAGTTTTTGGCCCGATACAGGCCGGTGCCTGCATCCAGCAGAATCCCTAGTTCCGGAAGCATGATACAGGCTGTCTGGCGCAGATCGTTGGGATGGTACCCGCCCGTGCCTAAAAGCACCGCTCGCATGGTAACCGTTCCTGACAAAGGGAGGATGGAGGATTTGCTCGTACTGGAAAGCAAATCGATGCAGAAAAGGCAATTTTATTTTCGGCGGATGAAGCGGATGGGTTAGTGGGGTTAGCGGCCTGGGATTTTGAGGCGTTCCAGTTGGCGTTGGAGTTCTTCTTGGAGGAGGTTTTCGGCCGACTTTTGGAGGAATTGGGCGGCGTAACGGCGCAAGGTAACTTGATCCAACTGCGGCCGGCGCAACGTGCCTTGGATGGGCAGCCGAATGGTTTGCCCTTTCATGGCCGTGGCCAATCGGGGGTTCATGGCGGTCCATTTGGGCAAAATGGGCATCTCGGCAGTCAGGGCAAGGGACTGGTCCAGGCCGACGTAGCCCTGGGTGCGGATGGTGATTTCAGGGAAGATCAGTTCGAGGCCTTCGTGGTAGATGCGGCCATTGGCCATTGTGAACGGAATGACCGCTTCGTTTCTGAGTCGGGCGGTGGGTTCCTTCAGGAGCAGGGTCGCCAATTCGTGGACCAATGGGCCAGGGCCGATCTGGATGTTATGGATGACGAGTTGCCCTTGGATTTGGCTGGCGGCTGGGTTGGCCAACGGCACGCGACAAACGTCCAAAAGAAGCGAGGCCCGTCCTTCCACGCTGGTTACATCGGCCAAGACGGGAGCAATGTACTGCAAGGCGGAAGCGCACATTTGTTGGCTAATGCGAATTTGCCGGGCGGCAGAACCTTTTTCCACCACAAGTTCCATCGGCCCGGGGGCTAGTCGCACGGCGCCGGCGGCTCGGAGTTTGCCTTCGCACAGGTCCATTTCCACCGGGGCAATCTGGAGCATGCCACGGGACAATTGTCCACGCAGAACGGCTGGACCGCCTCGAAATCCGTAAGCGTCGATCTGTTGCCAGCCAATCCCCAACGACGCTTCCGCTAAGGCCAGATCCAGCGGGCCCTGCCAACGGAACTGTTCCGCCCCCCGGCCTTGGAGTAAGATCCCACTACCTAAATAACTGCGCACCAGCGGCGAAAGGCGGTACCAGTCGTACTGCACCTGGCCGCTGGTCCGGTAGATGGCCGCCTGATTGGCGCCAACCGATGGTGGACCGAGGCTTACCTGGGCAGTGCCGACATAGCCGATGCCATCCCCTTGCAGGTTGCAGGAGGTAAGTTCCAGAAGGCCGCTTTGGTGATCGTATCGGCCCTGTGCGGCCAGTTGAATTTCCGGCTGTTGCCAAGGTCGGCTCCCGGGAAAGGCCGTATAGCTGAACTGTCGAATGGTGATCTGAGCTAGGCCGCTGGTAGCGCTAGGATCGGTTTGCCATTCTGCCTGGGCGGTAAAGGCGCCGGCAAGGCGCCAGGTGTTGGTGCTGGTTGGGGCGAACCATCGCTGTAGATGATCTAATGTTCCCTCTGCTTGCAGTCGGCCTGCTAGGCGGAGGCTGGGGGCTGGTTTGGAACCAGCAGCGGGTTTGGCGCCTGCGGGTGGTTGGTTGGTGTGGCTGCCCCCTGCCGGACTCGACCAATGCACCTGGAGCTTCTGGGCTTGCAGCACCAGCGGATTGGCCTGGAAGTGGGCCTGCGTCAACTGGAGCTGATGGTTCGCCCAATCCCATTGGCCGGTAAAGCTCAGATCCACTCGGGGTTCGGCGATTTGCAGACCGAAGGCGTTGAGATAAAACGGGGCGGCGGCCATCCGCGCCTCATGCACCTGGAGGCTTTCCGGACCTAGGTCCAAGGAGGCAGTGAGGCCGTAGGCGCCGCTGGGTTGCCAGACGTGCAGATCGATCCAGGGCTTCAGACGCCGGACCCAGTCGGCCAACTGGCCCTGCAGCCGGACTTCTACAGGCCATCGGCTCTTCAAAGTAGGAGCGGAAACAGCCTGACGTAAACGAATTTCCCCCTGATCGTGGCCCCATTGGAAGGCCACCACAGCTGAATCGATCCGGCTCAGAGAGTACAGGGAGAGCTTAGGGTGGGGCAAGTTGGGCCCCACCGGCAGCGATACGGTTGACCCACTCAGAGAACCACGGGAAGCACTCTGGCTGGCAGCGTCCGAAATACCTTCCCTTGCTGCCTTCTGTTCTGCGGAACCGGCAGAAATAGTTTCCCCCCCGGCTTTTTGCTCTGTGGAGGGAGGAGTGCTGGATATTTTTCCAGTAACCAGCGCTCGGGCGCGGATGTCGTCGGCAATCTCCAGCGACCAGGTGGGGATCACCACGTGCAGCCGATCTGCCTGCCACATCAGGTCTAGTTCAAAGCTGTCTTGGGGTTTTTTTGTCCAGGTTAAGGAGAAGTTGGCTTGGCCGCCCAACTGCACATCGCCTAGATTCACCCAGGGACTCAAGCGTCGGCTCAGGCGGTCCAGATCCATCTGGGCGGAAATGCTCAGACCGGCTTCTGCCCCAAAGGCGTCGATCCGCAGAAACTCCGAGACGGATTGGAATGTTTCCAGCAGCAGGCCTTTTGGAGTTTGCTGGGCGGCCAACTGGAACCGAAGAGGTTCGGGCCACTCAATCGCTTGGCCTTGATGAATGGCTTTTAGCTGGCTGGTGGTCAGATGAGCTTGCCAGGTGGTACTTTCTACACTAGGTTTGGTGGTAACGCCAAATTCCACTTGGCCGCTGGTAACCTGCGTCTCTGCTTGAATGGGCAGAGTTTGGGGCAACAGGCGCACCAACTGGGGCAGATCCAGACGGCCGGACACTTGGCAGGGATGCTGGCCGAGAGAGTCCAGCCAAGCGGCCGGGTGGGAACTAAGCGGCGTGCGCCCGGACAAAGCCAGTTGGCCTGCCTGACATTCCAGGCGGAAGTCCTCCCATTGGAGATAATCATTAGTCCAAATAATGCGGCCCTGAAGCTTCATTGGCTTTAGTTGCAACCGTTCCGGCACAAAGCGTTCCCAGGAGATCCAGGCTTCGTCGGAGGAGATGTCGGCCTGCATGACCACGCTATCGGGCGGCAGATCAATGGCTGGCCGGGGGTTCCCGCTTCCCGGCAACGCAGAACCTACCGGCTCGACAGGGATGGTAGGTTGGGCATTGGCGGAGGCGATCGGCGATCCGGTAGATGCTGAGGCGGCAGAGCTGGCCGAGGTGCTGTTGTTATATACATCAGTTGGTTTAGTGAAATTGCTAGCAGGTACAGACCGACCTGTGGCCACATGCCCTGTCCAGCCGCCCCAGCCGTACACAAACCACCCGCTGCCCAGGCCTTCCAGATGAAGCAGCGGTTCCCATCGCATCAGGATGGCCTCGGCCAGGCCGAGCGGCACGCGCTGGCCCTGGAGGAGAAAAAATCCGCCGCCCAGAGGTTGGCCGTCCGCGTTGCCCTCCGCTTCCGGAGGAGTTCCCCCCCAGCTTAGCTCGAATTGGAACTGTCCAGGGTCAACCGGCGGAGGAGCAGTCGGTTGGGAAGCCTCCTGGGGTTGGGAAGTAGAGCCACGAGAGCTTTGGGATTGGGAGCCGGTGGGCTCAGCATCCGCCGGCAAAACCTGGCCGGTACAGGCCAGTTGCCAGGGTTGAGTCGGTGCGGGCGGAAAAATCAGGCTGCCTTGAAGATTTTCCAATCGCCAGGAGCGTGAGGATCGGCAGTCAGTGAGAAAAATTACAGTATCTTTCGCTCGCAGCTCTAGTTGGACGGCCCTGGCGGCCGACTCGGAGGCGGTGAAGTAACCTGCTAGAGCGTCCTCCCAGTTGGTACCATCCGGGCGGACCCTGACATGGAGCTTGGCGCCTTCGAGCAGCCATTGGCCCAGGTCTTGCTGATTCCAAAGGAGCTTCCATAAGCTACGATTGCTGGTCAGTTGGTCGATGCTGGCCAAAGGGCGCCCTGAGGATTCCTGGACCTCAATCTGGCGAAGTACCAGTGGGGAAAACCATCCTAAGGTGGCCCCGCCTACCCGGATTTGGCCCTGAAAATCCGCCGCCAAATACCCGACAATCCAATTCAAAAGAAAGCTATGGGCCACCAGGCTGGGCAGCAGCCAAAGCAAAATCCCTACCCCGATCCCCCCAACCCAGACCACCCGGAGCCAACGCCGTTTACGCCCCCCCGGCGGCTTCGGCCTGCTAAAGACCGCATCAAACGGAATCCTTACTGGCACTTTTTCCATAGTGGTCATCATTGGGGAAGCCTTTCTGGAAATCCTCCGCACCAGGGCGACTCTAGGGGCGGTCAGTGTACCGAAAAGAAACCGGAACGTCTATTCGGATTTTAGAAGCCGGTTTATCCAGTGCCGTTTGGTTCCCTCTAATAGGGCCAAGCTTGGAGAAAACCAGCCGCCAGCGGATTTTCCACCAGGGGTTTCCGGAGGGGGAACTCCTCCCCCCGTCCCCATTAGCAGTGGTCCACTGGAGGTCCATGACAACCACTCTTCAGAGGGTTTCCGATCGGGTAATTGTCTGCTGATAGGGTGCTCTGTCAGCCCCTATTCCCGGTGCTTCATGAGAACTGGAGAGGTGTTTTGGCGGCAGGGTGCGGCTCCGCCTGCTGGGAGAGGTGGCTATGAAGAGCTTCCATTTCCTGCTGGTGGATTTGATACTGATGTTGCAATTGTTGGGTTTGCCAGCGGTAGTATTGGTCGGCCAACAGGTGCTGTTGGCGTTGGAGTTGTTCTTCTCGGGCGGCTAGTCGTTCTGCTTGGGCATGGAGTTCCGCTTCTCGTTGGGCTGCCCACTGCTGGAGGCGTTGTTTATCGCTCATCAGCTTCTCTTGGAGCCGGGCCAACTCTTCCCGAAGCGCCTCCAATTGCTGATGTTGCTGGAGGAGGTCCTCTTGAGCCAGACGGTAACTTTCGGCCATTTGCCGTCGAAGTTCCGCCAGCGAATGACTCAACACCGCAGGCGGCACCATCCCCGAAAGCCGAATGTAAAGTTCCTCGGTAGCCAGCCGAATCTGAAGGGTCTCCTGATGGCGCTGGTGGAGTTCTTGGCGGAGTTGTTCCAGGGCGGCCCGTTGCTGATCGAGCTGTTCGGATTGCTGGGCCACTAGCGCGCGCTTCTGCTGCAACTCCCCCAGGGCACGTTGATACTCGGCCAATAACTCCTGACGGAAGCGTTGAGCTTGCTCGGCTAGCTGTTGGCGTTCTTCTTGGAGCTTTTGGTGGAGGGTTTGAGTTTGTTGAATCAGATGGGCTAAGCGGGCTTGGGCGTCGGCAACGGCCTGGAATTGAGTTTCCAACAGGAGGCGGCGTTGTTCCAGCCCGGCCAGTGCTTGCTCAATGGTGCGCAACGACTGCTCCCGATGGGCGTCGAGCTGTTGCCGTTGCCACTGGAGGGCCTGTTCGGCTTGTTGTTTTTCTGTCTGCCAGTGCTGAAGGCGTTTTTGGAACTCCGCTTGTTGCTGGTGAAGTTGGCTTTGGCGAGATGCCAATTCCGCCTCTTGGGCCTGAAGTTCCTCCTGCCGACTTAAGAGAGTTTGCAGGTGCCTTTGTTTTTCTTCCAAAGCGGCCTCGGCCGAGGCCAGTCGATCCAGGCGTTTTTTGAGTTCTTCTTGTTGGGCTTGCAAGGCGGCTTGCTGGGCCAGCAGCATTTGTTGTTGTTCGGCCAATTGGAGGCGCTGGCTTCGGGCCGACTGATCCAACTGGGCTAAGGCGGCATTCAGTTGGGCTTCCCGGCGATCTAGATCGGCTTGGCGGCGGCGTAGGTACTCAGCCAGTTGCATGGCCTGCGTGCGAAGCTGTTCGGCCGCCCAATTTCCTCCCCTGCCAGCTTCGCTCAATACGGGGATCGGTACCGGTACAGGCAGTTGGGTAGCAGACGGCGACTTCCCCCCCAATGTGTGGGATGGATCGATCCGGGTTTCCCCTCTTTTTGGGGAACCTGATTTAGATGATTTGGGGGGGTGCTTGCCCATACGGCTGCCTCATAAAACTTCCACTAGCCCGAAAAATAGATACAAACAGAAAATTTCTCCCACCTTGCATAATCGGCAAAGTCCGTAACGAAATTCACTTCTATTCCATCCCAGTAGGAAAAAAACCGAGGAACTTTTTAAAATATTCCCCGCGGACCAGACTTTTTAACTATTTAGGATAACCATATGGTGGTAAAATGGGAAAACGCCAATTTTCTTTTTCTATAACAAGACCCTTCCTTTTCTACTTCTTTTTGGGGATATATAAATACCATTTATGGGTGCCGAAAGTGCTTCGGTACTACCCCGATAGCTATGAGAATAAGCTTTTATCAGAACAGCCTACAACAGGTTGGCCCAGCCCCTTGGGTAACCGACCCACTGTTGGTTTTTGATTTTCCATTGGTTTTTGATTTTCCATCTCAGGGGGCCCCTGGGAGGTTCAATGGTTCTGGGAACAGGAGGGTCTTTTGGGGAACCGTTAGCCGGAGTATTCTGAGGAAAAATCTTCTTGGAGGAGTGGGACCATCGTGGCGAACCAACGGGGCAACCCTACTGGGCGGCAATTTTCCTGGTTACATCCGAGCTTATGGCGGTGGCATTGGCGGCGTTCGTGGAAGGGGATGCTGGCCAGTTCGGTGGTGCTGGTGGTATTTGCCTGGCTATTTATCTGGGCGATGAGTCTGCTGAAGGCCACGGCCATGGCGGAGATCGTAGAAATCCTGCCTGATTTTATCAAACGCAGCCTCGGGGAAGAGCTTTATCTTTATACGACCAAGGCAGGGCAGGTGAGCATTGTGTTTCGGCATCTAGTGACGTTGTTGGTTTGTCTGGGCTGGGCGGTGGCCAAGGGATCGGACACCGTCAGTGGGGAAATCAGTCGGGGCACGATGGAGCATCTGTTGGTTTTACCCTTACCTCGGGGGACCCTCCTGCTGGTGCCGAGCGTGTTGGCCACGCTGGGGGCCGCTTTGCTGGCCTTGTCGGTTTGGGTTGGGCTGGCTTTGGGGCTTCGGACGGTGGAACGATTTTCTGATTTATCCGCATGGACTTTTGTTCCAGGAGCCGTCAACCTCTTTTGCTTAACCTTTGCGATGGGCGGGCTCAGCACCTTGCTTTCCTCAATGGATCATGATCGGTGGCGCACCATCTGGTTGGCCACCGGAGTGTTCATCATCGAAAGTATTGTCTCCATGGTAGCCTATGTTTGGCCGGCCGGGTGGTGGCTGCATTGGTTGAGCTTTCTAAGTGCTTTTGAGCCGCAGCGGCTCATCCTCAAACCGGAGGCTGTCTGGACGTTATCTTTAGGGTCGTTGGGGGCGGTTAGATGGCCGCTGGGAGTTTGGTACAACGGGGTATTGCTGGTGCTTGGGCTGGTGTGGTATGGGGCGGCATGGGTAATATTTGTTCATCGAGATATTCCTGTCGCCCAATAATCCCCTGCCGTCCATGGGCTGGGACGGCCGAAGATCTCCCTCGGCCGGGGGCGGTGCCCAGACCGCCTCGGCAAGGAGACCGGTAGCGGATGGCTGGCAAAAGGTTCTATGTGCATTCCACATTTTGGCCGGCTTTGTTGGGAGCGGTGTTGCTGCTGGCTGCTTTTCCGTTGCCTACGAGTTGGTTTGGCTGGTTGGGGCCGGTAGCGCCGAATGTGGATACCAGTCTGCCGCCCGAAGAGCCTTTGACTGCTACGCCCCGACCAGGCGTCCTATCCTCGAAACCCCCCCAGAAGGTCTTGCCGGTCGAAGAGCCCTCCGCCGCAGGTAGTTGGCCGCTGCCGGGGCCGTGGTATGTGTCGCTGGCGCATTTGGCCTGGCTGGCGCCGGTGCCTTGGTTGGTGCTGGTGCGTCGTCGGCAATTGGCCGGGCCTCGGCCGTATCTGGCCCTCTGGACGGTAGGTTTTTTTTACTGGTTGGTGCAACTTCATTGGCTCACCTTGCCCTATTGGGCCACCAGTTTGGGTTGGCTTGCCTTGTCGTGGTATTTGGCGTTTTATTTGCCGGTGTTTGTGGGGCTGACGCGCACGGCAGTACATCGATTTCGCATACCGGTCCTCTTAGCCGCCCCCGTCATCTGGACCGGCCTGGAACTGGCCAGAGGCCATTTGCTTACCGGTTTTACGATGGCTAGCCTCGGACATACTCAGTACCGGTGGTTGGCCCTCATCCAGGTCTGCGACCTAGTCGGAGCGTATGGGCTGGGGTTTGTGATGATATTTGTGTCTGCCTGTTTGGCCCAGATGTTGCCCGTGGCTGAACCGTCCGCCGATCCAATGGCGGAATCCTCTTCTGGCCCTCCCGCCAAAGATCGGCCGGAGATTTATCTCCTAACCGATCGGCCATCGGCTGCCCGGTGGACGCTGTGGCCGATCCTGCCTGCTGCAGCCATGCTTGCCGGGGTGCTCTGGTACGGCCATTGGCGGCTTGGCCAAGAGAGGACAGTGCTTTCGGACGGGGTGGGTCTTCAAGAGGGTTCTTCCGATGAAAGCACTTTGGTCGGAAGCCGCCAGGTGCGGATCGCCCTGGTGCAAGGCTCCATTGACACCCAAATCAAAGACGACCCAAAAAAGCAGACCATGATTATGGAGCAATACGTTCGGCTTTCCCAGGAGGCGGTCCAGCGGTTTGGCCGGGTCGATTTACTTGTTTGGCCGGAGACCATGTTTCGTATTCCCTGGGTTACTATGGAAGAACCAATGGCTGTGCCGGAAGATTGGCCCGGCAGGCCGGAGCAGTTTCGTCGATATGTCGAGGATTCCATCCAGTGGGGCCGCCGGCAGGTCAAGGAATTGGCTTGTTCCCTTGGCGTGCCGCTTCTTTTGGGCATCGACGGCATCCATTTTGCTCCGGATGGGGTACAATTTTTCAACACTGCTCTTTTCGTTGATCCCCAGGGCAACCTGCTAGACCGCTACGACAAAATGCATCCGGTGCTCTTCGGAGAATATGTGCCGTTGGCAAAGCGGATCCGGTTTTTGCAGAAGCTGACGCCGCTGGGTGTGGGGCTGACCGAGGGGCAGCGGGCGGTGGCGGCGCCGGTGGGTTTGGCCCGGCTTCTGGTCTCGCCAACCATCTGCTATGAAAGCGTCCTGCCCCATGTGGTCCGACGCCCTATCCTCATGCTCCGGCAGGAGGGGAAAGAACCGGAGCTTATGGTCAACCTGACGAACGACGGTTGGTTTTACGGCTCTATTGAATTGGATTTACACCTAATCTGTGCCGTTTTTCGGGCGGTGGAATTTCGTAAACCATGGGTGATTGCGGCCAACACGGGGTTTTCCGCCTGGATCGACGGGAGCGGCCGAATCCGTCGGCTGGGTCCTCGGCGGGCAACGGGAGTGGTGTTGGCCGAGCCGACGCCCGATGGTCGCCGCAGCCTCTATCTGGACTGGGGCGATTGGTTCGCCGGCCTGTGCCTCATCGGTACGTTGGTTGTGGCAGGAGCCGAACTGATCCACAAGGCAATCCGCCGGTGCCAACTTTGGCGATCTGGGCGCCTCAGCAACCCCGCTTCCGGCGCCTCAGCCCGGCCACACTCTAGCCCTTCGGCTCCAGACTGAAATACCCTATAAGCCGGGAAAGCCAGCCCTATAAGCTGGGAAAGACGGCTGAGAATTTCCGCCCCACATACTTGCTGAATCCAAAAAACGCTGTTAGATTAACAGGATGTAGTTCTTTCCAAACCAGTTTCCCCCCTGCTTACCTCGCCTTGCCCACCCTACTGGGGTTTACGCCCTGCCTCGCATATAAATATACTTTTGTGTGTTAGTTCTTTTGTTGGTTTGCAGCACAAAGGAGCACGACGATGTGGAAGCGCCTGCTTGCAGCGAGTGTGTGGGTAGTGTTGATGGTCGGGATGGTCCTGGCCGTTCCCGCAGCCGAAAAGCCGAAGCTAAAAGCCCTGATCATCGACGGCCAAAACGCCCACCCATGGCAATCGACCACCCCGGTACTTAAAAAGATTTTGGAACAGACAGGACTATTTCAGGTGGATGTGGCCACCTCGCCGCCTAAGGGGGCTGATATGAGCGGTTTTAAGCCCAATTTTGCCGCCTATGATGTCGTCATTAGCAACTATCAGGGCGACCCCTGGCCTGAAGAAACCAAAAAGGCCTTAGTGGATTATGTGGCAGGCGGCGGCGGACTGGTGATCTATCATTTTGCCTTGGCCGCCTTCCCGGATTGGAAAGAGTGGAACGAGATGATTGGCCTGGGCGGCTGGGGCGGTCGGAATGAAAAGCACGGCCCCTATGTGTATTGGCAGGACGGCAAAATCGTCTATGACGATTCGCCTGGCAAAGGGGGCGGCCACGGACCCGCTCAGGAATTCGTCCTCGATGTCCGATGTCCGGATCATCCGATCATGCAGGGCCTACCGCCTCGGTTTGCCCATGTCAAAGACGAACTGTACGGTTGGCTCCGTGGACCGGCCAAGAATCTGACCATCCTAGCCACCGCCTTTGCTCCCAAAGAAAAAGGGGGCTCGGGCCGGCATGAACCGCTGCTATTTACCGTGCAGTACGGCAAAGGCCGAGTGTTTCAAAACGCCCTGGGCCACACCGCCAATGAGCTAAAGAGCGTGGCTTTCATTGTAACCTTCCAGCGGGGCTGCGAGTGGGCCGCCACCGGCAAAGTCACCCAACCCGTCCCGCCCGATTTCCCCGGCCCCGATAAACCCTCCGTCCGGGAGTAAGTGCCCCTAACAACATACAGCCACAACACGATCGGATGCCCCCTTATCCCTGGATTGTTCCGTTTGAAGGGGATCCTAGGGAATGCTGGACAAGCTAGACGTGCCATCCCTACGCCATCTCCCACGCAGCGGCAAGGTGATTTTTTATCGGCCGAACTATTACTCGCTACGAAAGGCCAAAGTCTGCGTGAGGTTTGCTCTATATCCTTAGTGTTACCCTTGTGGGGCTGTGGCTGGGAAAGGCGCTTTTGGCATGAACTTTACTTTGATAGGTTGGGCGTTTCGGTGGGTTTTGATGTTGGGAATGATAGGAGGTTTTCTTTTTCCGCTGTTGGCCGGGAAGGCTGCTACGGAACCGGCCGGGTTCCAAGGCATCTTCAATGGCTCGTTTGAAGAAGACCGAAACGGCGACGGCCTACCCGACGGCTGGACAGCATTAGGTCGAAAAGGTGTGGCGCAGAAACTTACCCAGGTCGCTGACCCCCAGCGGGGCAAGGTCGCCCGGCTCCAATGCACCCAGTTTGAGCCGGGCTTTCCTGATAGTCATGCCATGATCGCCCAACTAGATCAGGTGGCGGTCCAACGGGGCCAATGGTATCAGGTGCGTCTTTGGGCCAGGGCCGAAGACCTGGAAGCCGGCGCCGTCTTCATCAGTTTGGTGAACCGTCGGCAGTGGGCCTCAGTGGGCTTGGAAGAATCCTTCTGCCCAACCGATCCGTGGGAGCAGTTTACCTTTTTCTTCCAAGCCCGGCAAACGTTGGCGGCCCAGGATAGCCGACTGCAAATCTGGTTCACTGGTACCGGAACGTTCTACTTGGACGATGTAGAGATAACGCCGCTTCAAGAGTTTCGGCCCCAGCGGCAACCGGTGCTCGATGGGCCGCCGGGGAAAAACCTCATTCCGAATAGCAGTTTTGAGTGCGGGCCGACCGGTTGGGGATGTTTTGCTCCGGATGTGCCATCGTGGGGCGGGGCGCTATTTGAGCGGATTGGCCAGATCGACCGGCGCCGAGCCTACCACGGCCAACACTCCTGGCAGCTTCCGCTTCAGCGAGAAAAGCTGCCGATCAGCTATTTCGACTATTTCGATCCATCGGCGGCTGGGCTGGAGTGTGTGGTGTTGGCCCATGAAGGCTGGATACAGGCCGAGGTGGGCCAAAAATACGTCTTTTCTGCCCATGTGATGGCCGATCCGGCCGATTTGCCCGGGGTGATTCTCATTCGCCATGCGGACGGGCCGATGCTGATGCAGGCGTTCAAAGCCGCCGAAAAGTGGACAAAAGTGGAATATACCTTTACTGCCCAGCGGCCTTTCTTCTGGGCGGGCTTGGGAATTGACCTTCGCCGAAGCCACCATCCGGGCGGCCAGCTTTGGATCGATGCCGTCCAGCTCCGAGAAGTCCCCCCTAGCCAACCGAAACCAGCTGGCTGGCCGCCAGCCAAGCCCACCGGTTCCGTACCCCGCTCCTCGGCGGAGCAAGCAGCAAGTAACTCCTCCGATTATCAACCTCGCCAAGCGGTGGAAAGCGCCGTGGAAACGGATCGGCCTGGCAATATATTCACGGAGCCGACTGCCGGATTGGCCTTCCGTTTGCGGGCCTATAACGATACCCGCCAACCGGCCGTTTTGAAAGGGCAACTTACCATTACCGACTACCGGGACGAGCCGGTCTGGCAACAACTGGTCGAACTTCCTATTCCGCCGGGCCAATCGGTGCAAAAGGAGTTTACCGGTGTTTTGGCCGGCCGATTGGGCTTTTTCCGTATCCATTGGAAACCGGAGGTCGGCCCGCAGCAATCGCTCCGTTCGGCCATGATCCAGCCGTTCCCGGCCGACCAAGATAGCGCCTTCGGCATGAATCATGCGTTCAGTTGGGAATTTTTGCTCCGCCTTGCTCATCACGCGGGACTGGTTTGGTGGCGGGATTGGTCCTGCCAATGGCGCTTGGTGCAGCCGGGCGCTGGCGCCCCGTTTGACTTTTCGATTCCGGATAAACAAATCGTCCGGGTAATCCAAACGGGCGCCCGGGTGCTAGTGCTTTTGCCGTTTCCCACCGCTCCGTGGGCCACCGACGTCGATCCAGAAAAGGTCCGGGCGCACACCCAGGGGCAGGACTATCTTTTCCGCCGCACGCTTGTCGCCATGAAACCCAGCCGAATGGACCGGTTTGCCGAGTATGTTCGCCAAACGGTCCGCCATTATCAGGGGCGAATCACCGCCATCGAAATTTTGAACGAACCCTTATATACTACTTACGCCCTGCCCCAATCTTTCGGGTACAAAACGAGCGATTATATCCAGATGCTCCGCACCGCCTACCAGGCGGCCAAAGCGGCAGACCCAAACTGCCTGGTCGTCGGCGGCATTGGCGCCCATCCGGACAACCAGTTCGTCCGGGAGTTCATCGAGCAAGACGGTCTGCGATGGTGCGATGGTGTGGACCTGCACATGTATCCCCATGCCGGGGCGCCGGATAGCTACGAAAAGGCCTATCAAGACTGCTGGCAACGAATGCAGGCCCGAGGTCAGGCCAAACCGATCTGGATGACCGAACTGGGCATGTACGCCGACGATGATCCAGCGGCCCAGCCGTTCCGAGTGGGCGATGCGGCCATGAGCCGATCCCAACGGCCCAATGAACTTCGGGCCTCGGCCGATTTGGTAAAGTTTGCCGCCATACTCGGATCCGCCGGAGTACGCAAAATCTTCTATCATGCCGGTACTTGTGGCGCCTGGAACGAATCCTCGGCTGGCAACGTCTTTTTTGAATACGGCGGAGCACCTAGAAAGATGTATGCGGCGCAGGCCGCCTTGGCCCGGCTGCTCGGCCCCGATTTCACCTTCCTGGGCAAATGGACGGAACCGGCCGGTGTCCAGGCGTTCCGATTCCGCACCGGCTCGAAAGAATTGATTATCCTCTGGCGCCGGAGCGGACAAACGAAACTGCCCGTACCCGCCGGCTACCATGCCCTGGACCTGATGGGCAACCCGCTGGGCCAGAATCCACTTTCTATCGACTCCGTTCCCGTATATCTGGTAAAACCATAACGAGGAGGTTTTCTGACACGCTAGCGTCCATTCGGGAGACGACGCTGTTTTTCGGCTAAATGCCGGACAACTATTTTCCTGTTTTCTTCCAGGAGGTGTTCTCATGCAACCTATTCTCAGCAAACGAGTTGCATCCACAACCGGAAAGAGGAAAAAACCTCGCTACAGTCTGCTGTTTGCGGTAGCCTTCGGTTTGGGAGTTTTGGGGAGAGGGGTTGGTGCGGCCTTGGCCGCTGAGCCGAGCAGGCTGCCGCCCACACACGTCTTCCAACAGGACGGCAAATGGCATCTGGAAAATACGTATCTGAAAGTTTCTGTGGAACCAAAGACCGGCGCCTGGCAGGTGCTGGATAAACGGATCCAGCACGCCTGGCCTTCGACGCCCGAATGGAAATCCGGACAAGATCGACTGCAGAAGATTTCCGCCGACGAAAAAGCAGGCAAGTTGCAATGGCAGATGCCGCTTTTCTGGAAAGACAGTAAACCCTCTTTCGTACAGGTAACGCTCCGACTCCCCGCCGACAAGCCGGAACTGGCTGTCGAAGTGGATATGCCCGACCGCTCCGTCGGGATGCCCAACAGCCGATTCTGGGAGCCGCTGGTCTGCACCGAGCAGGAGGGCATGATTGTCATTGCCGATTATTGCAATGGACGTTTATATCCTGTCCGTCATGAGAACCTGCCCCGCCGATGGTTTGCCATGGATCGGTTGGATATGCCCTGGGTGGGCCTGGCCGACCTGAAAACCGGCCGAGGCTATATGGTCATTATCCAGACCAGCGACGACGGCCAAATCGAATTCCGAAAATTCACTCATCAAGGAGTTTCGGTTTGGGCACCGCAGATTTGGTGGCATCCGAGCATGGGCCAGTTTGGGTATCCCCGGAAATTGCTTTACTACTTTGTGGATCGGGGCGGATATGTGGCGATGGCCAAACGGTACCGGGCCTATGCGGCCTCGCTGGGCCTCGTCGTGCCGTTTGCCGAGAAGCTGAAAGCCAATCCGGAGCTTCGGCGGCTTTTTGGCGCCCCGGATGTTTGGGGCGGGGCCGGACTCCAGTTTGCTCAACAGGCCCATCAGGCTGGCATTCGTCGGATGATCCTGCATGGACGGTTTCCACCCGACCAGATGCGAAAAATCAACCAGCTAGGGTATCTGACGAGCGAATACGACAACTATACTGATGTTCTTCCTGTCCAGAGCGAAGATAAAATCGACCGCCACCACGACTTGGTCCCTCAAAATGTAGTGTTAAAGGCCGATGGGCAGCGGATGACAGCCTGGCTTACCTTCGATAAAAAAACGCAGTACATGAAACGTTGCCCGGCCCTGTGGGTTCGCACCGCCAAAAAAGATATTCCTAAGGTATTGGCGGAGTATCCGTTTCTGGGGCGTTTTATTGATGTAACGACTGCTGAGCATTTGTACGAATGTTACGATCCGGCTCATCGGCTCACCCGGGGCCAAAAGCGCCAGTGCGGCGTAGAACTGTTAAGTTACGTTCGTTCGCACCGGCTGGCAGTTGGCGGAGAGCATGGCATCTGGTGGGCTGTGCCCTATGTCGATTATTTCGAGGGGATGATGAGCGGAAGCTACTACTCCTGGCCTGCTGGACATCTGATCCAGCCGCAATCCAAACAGGAAACCTTTACCAGCCCCTGGGGCGGCAAATACGGCGATTGGGCTGGCTACGAGACCTGGGGCATCGGCCATCGGCACCGAGTGCCGCTTTGGGAACTAGTGTTCCACGACTGCGTGGTAACCACCTGGTATTGGGGCGATTCCAGCGATTTTCTGCTGCAAGCTGCCCCGGAAGTTACCCCCAAAAAAGACGCCTTCAATATCCTCTACGGAACCATCCCGCTCCTTTGGGCCGACCAGAAGAAAGGCTCCTGGCATAAAAACCGAGAGGTTTTCCTCCGCACCTATCGGAACACCTGTATCCTTCATGAGGCCATTGCCGGCACAGAGATGCTAAGCCATGAGTTCGTAACACCCGATCGTGATGTCCAAAAGACCACCTTCTCCGATGGTACCGTGGTGATCGTCAATTTCGGCGAAAAGCCTTACCCGCTTCAGGTGGACGGACAGCGCTATGTGTTGCCTCAAAATGGTTTCTATGTCAAGGGACCGAACATCGAGCAGCGGATGGAACTTCGGGACGGCAAAACCCTGACCACGATCCGTACCGCCGACTACCAGCACCAGGAAGAGCAATAAACCGGAGGTAACAGTTCCACCCAGAGCAAAAACCCCCGTCTTCACGAAAGCGGAGCTTCCGGCCTTCTCTAGTCTGTCCGAGTATTTTCCTGCGGAACCCTTCGGCCCAGGCCCTTTTCTGCAAAGGCCAGCGGCGGGATTGCATTTGACCCGGCCAACCGATCGGTAGGCTGGCCTCTCTGACACCCTGGGCTGTGATGCCATTGTGAGCTAAAAGCCTCCTTCCTAAAACAGGATTCAAGATTTCTCTGGCTGGAACGAACAAGAGGAAGAGTTAGTGGGTGGAATCGGCAGGCCGGAAATCCACCATATTAGGTATTTTTAAACCACCTACAAGACGGAAAGGCGCCTCTGATGAAGCCGATCCATTGGCTTGGAACTGCTGGAGGAAGGCAACACCTGGGATTAGTGGCTGGATTGATGGTGGGACTTGGAGTGGCAGCGGCATTCCCGCTTACAGGGGGTGCTGATATTCCCTATAATGAGGAATGCTTTTCTGACTCGGTATCTTTCCCCCCCATTGTAGGGGAATATATTTCAAAGAATATACCCCAATTGGTAGATCATCATATCCCCCTGTTTCAAGAACCTGTATCTTCTGTTCTGCCATCCCATGCCAGCCTTGGAGCTCCCTGGGCAGTAGCCGGCTTGGTCAGTGCGTCAGCAGAAGAGGGTTCAGCACACCGTGTCTCAGCGATTCAACTGCTGCCCGCAAATACGGTATTGCTTCTGTGGGTGCCGAATGCCCCGGAATTAGCCAAACGGTTCATGAACACCGCCATGGGCCGGATCAGCCAAGACCCCCGGATGAAACCCTTAGTCCAGGATGTCTATGGTTCCTTGGTGGAGACGGTAGCCAACTGGAAGGATCAAATTGGCCTATCGCTGCCGGAGCTATTGGAGATTCCGCAGGGGGAGATTGTTTTGGCGGTGGTAGCGCCGGAGCAGGGACCGTTGGGGGCGTTTTTGTTATTGGAGGCGGGCCAACAGATGGATCGGCTCCGGCAGTTATTGGCCAAGGGGACAGAAGCTGTCGAAAAACAACCGAATGTGCAAAAGTCCGAACAAACGATCGAAGATACCAAAGTGGTGATTTACGACGGCCTTGGGCCGGAGCGGCGGCGGGCCATGTATTGTGAAAAAGAGGGTTGCCTGTTGCTCAGCACCGATCTAGAGATCCTCAAAGGAGTTCTGCGTGCCTGGAAAGGCGGGGCGGAAAAAAGCCTAGCGGAGAATGAGCATTTTGCCGCTGTTCTGAAGCATTGTCGGGGCGGCAAGGATCAGCCGGCGCAGTTTTTCTGGTATTTTGATCCGATTGGGCTTTTGCGCAAAATAGGGCAGGAGAACATCCAGGTTCGGCTTTTTGTAGCTTCGCTGCCCGCGTTGGGGTTGGATGGTCTGTTAGGCATGGGGGGCAGTTTGACCTACGATGTGGGGCAGTTTGACGAGGTGGTGCATTTCCACTTGCTATTGGACAGTCCCCGGAGTGGCATTGTGGAGATGATTGCTTTCGAGCCTGGGGAGGTACGCCCGGAAAGTTGGGTGCCGCCGGATGTCGCCACTTATACCACCTTCCATTGGCGATTCCAAACCACGCTGAGCAATCTAGCCAAACTGTATGATAGTTTTCGAGGCGAAGGGGCGTTTTCGGCCGAGCTCCGCCGTCGGGTGCTGGAACAGACCGGCATTGATCTGGAAAAAGAGATTTTGCCTGCTCTGGACGGCCGGGTAACTTATGTTACCCGCATCAACCGGGAGGAGCCGCTCAGCTTGCAAAGCAGCAGTTGGTGCTGGGCATTGCGTCTAAAAGAAACCAAACCGATTGAAGAGGCCCTGGAAAAATTGGCCAAGAAGTATGAGAAAAACATTCGGAAGGAGAGGTATCGGTTGGCCAGCTATTATCATGTGATTCCGCCGGAGCCGGCTCGGCCGGAGGCCAAGCCGGCTGCGAAGAATCCTGATGGGAACAGCCCGGCCGAGCAATCGGACAGCCCGGCAGGCCCTGCCGCCAAGCGTGCGGGCCGACCCAGACTGCCATTGCAATTTGGTTTAGGTCCTCAGACGCCGCCTCGTCCGCCCGAACCTTGCGTGGGAATTGTGCAAAATTATCTGATCATTACGGATCGGCCTAGCATGTACGAGAAAATCCTTTCGCAGGCAGACAACCCTCAGGAAACCCTAGCGGATGCGTTGGATTTCAAACTCATTGCTGTCAAAATCGCCCGCACAGCGGCGGGCAATCAACCGGTGCTGATCAGCTTCAATCGGCCGGAAGAAGGCATGCGCTGGATGTACGATCTGGTGCAATCGGAGGGGACAAAAGAGCGCCTTCGTCAGGCGGCCCAGGAAAATCCCTTCTGGAAGCGGATTCAAGAGGCCCTGGAGAAAAACCCCTTGCCGCCGTTTGAAGTCTTGGAGCAATACTTAGCCCCAGGCGGAGCGATGATCCTGGACGACCAGACCGGCCTGCACTACACGTCCTTTACTCTTCGGCGGGGCCAACCCAAATAGTAACAGGCACCTTCTGCCGACAGGACGAACCTTCTGATCTCAGCGCCCATAGCCGGATTACGACTCCTGGGCCGTCGGCGCCGGGTTAGCCGGTTCCGGAGAAGAAGTGGCCGAAGCGCTGGTAGGCGATTGGCCGGAGGCTGTGGGAGTCGGCACGGAGGGTTTCGTCTCGGTAGAAATCGGTTCAAAGGAGGGTTTGACTGTCTTTTTGCGTTTTCGGTCGTGGGTACCGACGAACTCCAGAATAGCCCGGGTGCCAGCGTCGCCCCGGCGGGGTTTAGCTAGCCGAAGGATCCGGGTATATCCTCCCGGCCGATCGGCCATGCGCGGAGCGATGGTGTCAAAGAGGATGCGGACGGCCTGTTTATTCCCGAGCAGTTTGAGCACCCGGCGTCGGGCGGCTACCACGGGGGCCATCGCACGATTCCACTCATACCACTGGGGGCTATGGCGCCAGGCCCGCCAGGCTTCGCTATGCCGCAGGACATGAGGTTCCAGTTTTTGGGCTGCTTCCAGATAGGGCAGCGCGCGCCGGGCAATCGTAATACAGCGTTCGATGAAGGGGCGAACCTCTTTGGCCTTTTGCAAGGTGGTAATAATTCGGCCGGGCTGATGCGGTTGGTTATCTTCGCCGGCGGCGTCTCGTTCGGTCAAAATCAGAGACACGGCCAAAGCCCGGAGTAAAGCCCGCTGATGCTTCGGATTTCTTCCTAGTTTTCGTCCGCGTTTTCGGTGTCGCATGGTTTTCTGCTCTATATGGGCAGGAACCGGTTAAAGGGAAAAAAACCTGGTAACACTTCAGCCGAATGAAAAAGCTGCCTGGTTGATCCCAGGAAAGCCGTTGGGTCTTCCTGCCGCCCAAGCGGCAGTCCAAAACAAATCCACTAGGACAAGAAACCAGACTGCTGCTTGCGGAGGAACGGCTTGGTCCCCCATTCGGCTGAAGGGTTACAAAATCTGTATCCCCGCTTTTGCAGGGATGGAGAAGGTACTTTATTCAGTGGAATTGTTCCTCATTTTATAGGGGACGGGCTGGGGCAGGCGCCAGACGCATCCCCAGCCGTAATCCCAACGTCTGCAATTTCTCCACTACCTCTTTTAAGGAGGTTTCGCCAAAGTTTCGGAATTCCAACAGTTGGTCTTCGGTTCGGCAGACGAGGTCCCGGAGGGTAAAGATATTTTCTGCTTCCAAACAATTCCGCGCTCGCTGCGAGAGGTTCAGCTCGGCAATGCTCATAGCTAGTTTCTTTTCGAGGGTTGGGTCGAAACCAGCCGGGACCGACCGAGACTCGGCATAGAGCTTCGGCCCAAGCTCCTGATACTGGATGAATGGGTTGAGGTGTTTTCGGAGGATTTTGGCGGCTTCGACTAGGGCCATCTCCGGAGAAATGGCGCCGTTGGTCATGATTTCCAGGATCAGGCGATCGTAGTTGGTTTTTTGGCCCACCCGGGTTTCTTCCACCTCATAACGGACTTTGACGACCGGACTGAAAGCGGCATCCACGGGGATGACGCCGATTTCCTGGATCGTAGCCATCCGCTCGGAGGCGGGGAGATAACCCCGACCATTTTCGACAACCATTTCCATCTGGAAAGGCACATCATCAGTAAGGGTGGCCAGCACATGATCTTTATTGATCACCTCGACCTGGCCGTCGGTGATGATATCCGCGCCGGTTACCACGCCGCGGGTGTTTCGGTCGATCCGGATGATCCGAGGCTGATCGGTATAGTTCTTCACCACTAAGGATTTTACATTCAGGATAATATCGGTAACATCTTCGACCACGCCTGGCAGGCTGGTGAATTCGTGCAGCGCGCCACGGATCTTCACCTGAGTAACGGCGCTCCCCTCCAAGCTGGACAATAGAATGCGCCGAAGGCTGTTGCCAATGGTAATGCCGAAACCGCGTTCAAACGGCTCGGCAATGAACTTACCGTAGGTATTGGTCAGCGTGGCCCGGTCGCAGACCACTTGGCTGGGCAGCTCCAGTCCGCGCCATCGGATACGCATAGCAACCTCCCGGAAACAGAGACCCGGCTGACAACGAAAACCCAATCCTTACCGAGAACAAAACTCAATGATCAATTGGGGTTGCACGGGGATAGACACGTCGGACAGTTCCGGCAGGCGAACCACTTGGCCTTCCGGTACCGGCTGGTCGGTCCGAAGCAAAAAATCAGGCACCGGCCGATTGCATTCCTGCAAGGCCGCTTGCACCCGTTCGATGCTCTTGGGCCGATCCTTCGGACCAATCCGGTCGCCCACCGAAGTCAAATAACTAGGAATATCCACCTTCCGGCCGTTGACGGTAATATGGCCATGGCGAATCAGTTGGCGGGCTTGCCGACGACTAGCCGCAAACCCTAACCGATATACCACATTGTCCAACCGCCGCTCCAAAATGCTCATCAGCGCCTCGCCGGTGTTTTTCTTGGAGCGGGAGGCCATCTGGAAATACCGCCGGAACTGGCGTTCCAAGACCCCATAATAGACCTTCACCTTTTGCTTTTCCCGAAGGTGGAGGGCATAATCGGTTAGTTTGCCTCGGCGAATCCCATGCATGCCGGGCGGCGCTTCCCGCCGCTCAAAGGCACATTTGGGCGTATCGCACCGGGCCCCTTTCAAAAACAACTTCATCCCTTCCCGTCGGCACCGCCGACATACAGGGCCTAACATGCGTCCCATATCAAAAACTTCCTCCTAGCACGTTGGGCAAAATGTTTTCCTGTTTTCCACGGAAAGCCTGCAGCTGCCGAAATGCCGCCCCCTTGCTGGGCTAAAAGGAAGCCGGAACACTCCACCGCCGAATCCGTTGGGAAGACCAGGCTCTCCGAACCACCTTGCGCAGCTCAGACCCGCCGACGTTTTTTGGGTCGGCATCCGTTGTGCGGCAGCGGGGTTACATCTTCGATCGATTTGATGATCAATCCGGCCGTCTGCAGGGCCGTGATCGCACTTTCTCGTCCGCTGCCCGGTCCTTTAACCTTCACGTCCACTTCTTTGAGGCCAAACTTCATGGCCTTCTCGGCAGCCTGTTGGGCAGCCATCTGGGCAGCAAACGGCGTGCTTTTCCGACTGCCTTTAAAACCATAGGTCCCCGCACTGGCCCAACAGAGGGTATCGCCTTTCATGTCGGTAATGGTTACGATGGTGTTGTTAAAGGTGGCTTTAATGTGGGCAATACCCACCGTAACATGCCGCCGAATTTTTCGCTTCTTCTGCTTCCCCACAGTCCAGCTACCTCCTCCGAAGCAACTGTATTCCGGGATGTTGCAATGGCCAAAACCGGCCCACGCACTGAGTTGGACATCCTTTGCTAAAAAGGGGCCACAGGAAAGGAATTACCTCTCCCGCCAGGGCTTCTGCTGGGAGGCAGAGCAGTCCTGAGTGCAAGCTGCTGCATTAGACCATCCGGAGACTGTTCCCACTAAGGGAACTTGCCTGCCAGAGGGAATTCCCTGCCAGAGGGAATTCGGCCGGCCCTGGCTATCGGAGATCCTTAACTCCTTTCTTTCCGGCCACGGTCTTTTTAGGTCCTTTGCGGGTTCGGGCATTTGTGCGAGTGCGTTGACCCCGCACCGGTAACCCCCGCCGATGGCGCAGGCCCCGATAACACCCAATCTCCTTCAGTCGGGCAATATTCTGGGCGATCTGCCGACGCAGTTGCCCTTCGACGACGTATTCTTTATCCAAAATGGTGGCCAGACGGGCCAGTTCGTCTTCTCGCAGCTCTTTGGCCCGCCGCTGAGGTTCCACCCCCGCACTATGACATAGCTCCCGGGCAATCCTGGGGCCAACTCCGTAGATATAGGTCAGAGCCACCACCGTGGGCTTCTCCGCCGGAATATCAACCCCTAATAACCGTGGCATCGTGATCCTTTCCTAGGCATACAGCTCGATAAACCTCCCATGAGCACCATGGCGCTCTAGCCTTGGCGCTGTTTATGCCGCGGATTCGTGCAGACGACATAAACCACGCCTTTCCGACGGACAATTTTGCAATTGTTACAAATCCGCTTTACACTAGCGCGAACTTTCATGGGAAGGTCCCTTTATGATAGGCGTAAAATAATTAGTATAAACCACAAAAGGAAATAGAATCAAGGGCCCCCTGGGGTAGAAGCAATAAAAGTTGTGGGCCTTTCCTTATAATTTCCTATTATTTTATCTTTTTCCTAAATTTCCTAGCTTACTTATCTTTCCCAAACAGCTTGTGGGATTTTCCCATCTTTTTAGGGTCGGAGCTCCCCTAACGAGGGTTAATCCCTCCGAGCTTAGGTGCAAGGAGGTGGAAAGAGATGGTCTATTTTACTGCTTTTAGAGGGGATTATAGCAACCCAATAGGGTACTATTCTTTTTCCTCCATTTTAGGAGATAAAAACAGCTCATCGAGGGGTTGTCCCGGAGGCCCAGTCAACACATAAGGTCCCCATTCCGTCATGGCAACGGTATGCTCAAAATGGGCACTGGGTTTGCCGTCGGCCGTTACCTGCGTCCAATGATCCGGTTTCGGCCGAACTTTTTTCGTCCCCATATTGACCATGGGTTCAATCGCAATGACCAGTCCAGGTCGAATAGGAAAATCTCCACTCCGGCGCCATACAGGACTGACAAAATTAGGGACTTGAGGTTCTTCATGCATGTGGCGGCCAATCCCGTGGCCGACAAAGGCTTCCACTACCGAAAAACCGTGACTGCGGACGAACTCGGCCATTTCGGCGGCCACTTGGCTCCAGAACTTTTTCTGCCCCATCAGACAGATGGCCAAATCTAAGGTGGCTTTGGTTACCTCCACAAGCCGTTGCACCTCCGGAGCAATTCGGCCTGCCGGATAAGTAACTGCCGCATCCCCACACCAACCGTCTAGTTTACAGCCGGTATCCAAACTGAGGATGTCTCCTTCTTGCAATTGCCGGGGACCTGGAATGCCATGGACGACTTCTTCGTTGATGGAAGTGCAACAGACGGCCGGAAACGGTTGTTGGCCGGGAACCCCTAGAACCACCCCCTTGAAAAGAGGGATGGCTTGGTGTTGCTGGAACACACGTTCAATGGCCGCATTGATCTCTCCGGTACTGATTCCCGGCCGAATGATTTGACCGGCTACGTGGAGGGCTTCCCAAACGACCAGCCCGGCCCGACGCATCAGGGCAATTTCGCGATGGGAACGGAAAACTGCTCTCGGTCGATCCACCGTCAACTCATTCCCAGGCTAAGAGGATAAAGTGGGTAACAGTTCCGCCGAACGAAAAAGACGGCTGCTTTTTGCAAGCCAATCCCTATTTTGCCGCTGCTGCGTAAGTGGCAGTCCAGGCTGCCTGGGGCCGTGCGCCAGGGGTCTGCCTTTCTGCCAGGAAAGCCAGACGAACTGGATTCCTCCTTCGCAGGAATGACAAGCTCGGGCCATTTAGCTGAAATGTTACAAAAGTTTCGTTTCCCCGATGAATGGGCTCGGAATGGGGGCAGCCGCTCAGCGGGGAACCTCGGAGCTCTGTTGGCGCGGCGGCTCGAGCAGCGGATCCAAGACCTGTTGGATGCGATGAAAGATTTCTTCCACACTGCCCAGGCCGTCGATGGTTTTCAATAGGCCCCGGCGGTGGTAGTAGTCCAGCAGAGGTTCTGTTTGTTGGCGATAGGCGACCAGGCGTTGGCGGATGACTTGGGGGTTGTCGTCAGATCGGCCTCGGCCGGAAAGTCTCCGGAACAATTCCTCCTCCGGGACCCGAAGCTCCAAGACGCTGTCCAGGGGAGTCCCCTGGTGAGCCAACATCGCATCCAACGCCTCGGCCTGAGCCAACGTACGGGGAAAACCGTCCAACAGGTAACCGGCACGGCAATCGTCGGCCTGGAGGCGCTGCTGAACGATTTTCAGAATGATGTCATCCGGGACCAATTGACCTGCGGACATATATTGGTCGGCCAGTTTGCCGATCTCGGTCTTGGCATCCCGGGCTGCCCGAAGCATATCTCCGGTGGAAAGATGAGCAATTCCATACCGCTGGGCCACCAAAGCTGCCTGCGTTCCTTTACCCGCCCCAGGCGGTCCGATAAACACTACGCGCATGATTCGTATCCCTTTAGGAATCTCTGAAATGGGGGAAGGTGCGTGTTTGGATTGGCCAACAGGAAAGCGGCCGCTCAGAGCAGAGGCCTTATTGCAAGAGACCTTTATAATTGCGCATGACCAGATGGCTGTCGATTTTTTGTACCAAGTCGAAGGCCACACTGACGGCAATCAGAAGGCTGGTGCCGCCATAGAAACTGGCCACGGTATAGGTTACATGCATCCAACTGGAGATCAAGGTCGGCACAATCGCCACCAAGGCCAAAAAGCCGGCCCCCACATAAGTGATGCGGACCATCACTTTTTCCAGATATTCGGCGGTGCGTCGGCCGGGACGATATCCAGGAATGAAGGTACCGTAGTTTTTCAGGTTGTCGGCCATATCCTTGGGGTTGAAGGTAATAGCAGTCCAGAAATAGCAGAAGAAATAGATCAGGAGGATGTACAGGATATTGTAGGTGTAGCCGTCGCCTCGGTGGAAAGCGCCTTCCAACTCTCGGAGCCAAGTGGCGGTAGGATAAACATGGGCCAAATAACTAAACAGCACGGAGGGGAACAGCAACAGACTGGAGGCGAAGACAATGGGCATGACACCGGCCTGGTTGACTCGCAGAGGCAGGTATTGGCGGGTGCCGCCATAGACGCGCCGACCTCGCACGTGCTTGGCGCTTTGAGTAGGAATGCGCCGTTGGCCCAAGGTAATAAAGACCACGCCGAAGACCACGCCGATAAACAGGCCCAACAGAACCACCACCTTGTCGATGCCGGCTTCGCCGCCCAGTTGGATAGAGCCTTGGGCAAACATCGGCTCGAACAGGCTGATCCCGGCCGCAGGCATTTGGGCCAAGATGCCGGCCATGATCAGAAGACTGATTCCATTGCCGATGCCATATTCGTCGATCTGTTCGCCAAGCCACATCAAAAAGGTGGCCCCGGCGGTCATGGTCAATACAGCCGTCAGTTGCCACCAGAAGGAAAGGGTCCCACTAGTGGTAAGAAAATGATCATATACCAGACCGTTTCGCACCAAAAAGTTCACGTAAAACCAACTTTGCCCGATACACAATAGCACCGTGGCATACCGGGTGTATTCGTTGATTTTTTTCCGGCCCGCCTCCCCTTCTTTCTGGAGTTCCTCCAACGGCGGATAGACACTGGCCAATAGCTGGAAAATAATCGATGCGGAAATATAAGGCATAATGCCCAGACCGAAGATAGTGGCCTGACTCAGTTGGCTGGCGCTGAAGATGGCGGCATATTCGAAGATTCGGCCCAAGCCGGTCCCCGATTCTCGCTGCTGCTCAAACCATCGTGTCATCTCCCGGTGGTTGACGATCGGAAGCGGAATCTGCCAACCAATCCGATAAATGGCTAGCATGACCAACGTCAGCAGGATCTTGCGCCGTAACTCCGGGATCGTGAAGACGATGCGGATTTTTTCCCACATGGCCGAGTGTCCCTTAACAACCGACTAACTTACGGAAAACCCCGTTGGGCTCGCCCGGTGTTTTTCTGGATTCTTGGTTACGCCGCAATGCCCTCGAAAGGTCCTCTTCCGCCTAGAGGCATTCTGTCTTTGGTTTCCAGAAGTGTGTTTCTTTTTATGGGTTTCCCAAAACCAAACCTTCAAAGGTTCCACTAGCCTGTTTTCGTAGGCCCTCAGGAGCGGGAGCGCTCGTTCTAGGATAGGCGTTAGGAGCTTTTAGGTTTTCTGGGTTTCATTTTGTGTTTCGGTACCGGTTTGGGGCCGGGGATGATTTGGATCTGGCCGCCAGCTTGTTCGATTTTCTGTTTTGCGGATCGGCTAAACCGATGAGCCATCACCCGCAACGGTTTGGTCAATTCCCCATCGCCCAGAATTTTCAGTTGGTCGTAGGGGCCTTTAAGGAGTCCTTTTTCGGAGAGGCTTTGAGGAGTAACTTCCTGGTGAGGCTGGAAGGCCTTGTCCAACAGACCGACATTGATCTGGGCCACTACCGGGGCAAACCGGTTATGGAATCCCCGTTTGGGGATGCGCCGGATCAAGGGCATGCGGCCGCCTTCAAAGGTGGGTGGACACGACCAGCCCGAACGGGATGCCTGTCCCTTATGGCCTCGGCCAGCGGTCTTGCCGTGGCCTGAGCCGGGGCCCCGACCCACGCGCTTGCGCTTTCGATGTTTGGTTACCCCTTGGTGAACAGCAGCGAGATTCATGAGAGCACAACTCCCCGTAAACGTTCCACTTCGGTGCGAAAGCGGAGACTGTTCAGCGCTTCGACCGTTGCCTTGACGACATTATGCGGATTGGTCGATCCATAACATTTGGTCAAGATGTTCCGAATGCCGCAGGCGTCGCAAACGGCCTTGACGGCCATGCCGGCAATAACGCCGGTTCCTGGGCGGGCCGGGATCAGCACCACGCGGGAAGTACCGAAATGCCCCCAGACTTTATGGGGGATGGTGTCCCCTTCCAGGGGCACCGTAATCATATTGCGTTGGGCATGTTTGAGGGCCTTTTCCACCGCCGGGGGCACTTCGTTGGCTTTGCCGTACCCCCAGCCCACCCGGCCTTGCCCATCCCCAACCACCACCAAGGCCGTAAAACTAAATCGGCGCCCGCCTTTGACTACCGCCGCACAACGGCGGATCTTCAAGACCTTCTCGATCAGTTGAGCGCCAGCAGGAGTGGGTTCCATTTCTGGTTCCATAGGAAGTGCTCTTGATCCAATGGGGTATAAAAGGGTCCAATCTGGTTAAGGATTTTCCGAGGAGGCCGCTTTTTTGGCCTCTTTGGTTGAGGGGGATTTCGGTTTCCCATTTCCAGGGGCTTTGGCGGCTTTTTTGGTTGGTTTTTCCTTCTCCGGTCTGGGAGATTCTTCAGGAGTTTTTTTGGGGCCGATGTCTAGGCCAGCATCTCGAGCAGCATCAGCCAAAGCGGCTACTCGCCCGTGATATTTATACGGCCCACGATCAAAAGCCACCTTCGTAATGCCGGCAGCCAAGGCCCGTTGGGCAATCAACTGGCCGACCAGTTTGGCCGCCTCGATATTGCCCCCATGTTTTAACTTCTCCCGGAGTTCTTTTTCCACCGTACTGGCCGCCACCAGGGTGCGAGCCTGGGTATCGTCGATAATCTGGGCGTACATGTGGCGATGGCTACGGAAGACGCTCAATCGTGGACGCGTTAGGCTCCTTTTGAGCCGATTCCGCACACGAAACTTCCGACGCCTTCGTCGCAGAGCAAGCCGTTTAATGTACTTCACAGCACCAACTCTCTTGCACAATCAGGAACTCTTCAAGCAAAATCACTAAGGTACCAGCTCCGCCAAAGGGAGCCGCTGTCCGATCCTATCCTTCCCCCAAAGCAGGCGCAGCCGTGGTCCTCCAGGGCAACGGAATAACCTCCTGCTTTGTCCTCCCCCGAAAGCGGCTCTTTTCCATTGTCAGGTCCGCGAAAGGAGCAAAGATCCACAACTCCTTTGACCCGTCTGCTTCGGGGGCCTCTGTGTCCCCCTGAGGGCAAGCCCAACCATCCCCTGTCTCCTCTCCAGCAGAGGATGAAACCATGAGAGGGAATCGTGGGGCACGAATCAACCCCACTGCTGGCAGTTGCTGGCGAGCCGCCCACGCTCCCAGGGGCCGGGACCATCCCTTAGGCGGCAATGACAATGGAATGTTGCTCGAAAAACACAACCTCCGATACCCGATGGAAAGACCACCCCATTACCTGACGGCGGCTTTTCCTTCCTTCCGACGGATTTGTTCTCCTTCGTATCGGATGCCTTTGCCTTTGTAGGGTTCTGGTTTTCGTTTGGCTCGGACCAGGGCGGCAAACTGCCCCACCAGTTGCTTATCAATCCCTCGGATCACAATATGCTGCTGATCGGGACAGCTCACTTGCAGGCCGGGGGGAATGGGCACTTGTAATTCATTGGCAAACCCGACCCGCAGTTGCAGAACATTCTTTTGCTTTTCCACTGCGGCCAGGTAGCCCACCCCGACGATCTCTAATCGTTTTTCATAGCCTTGGGTAACGCCGATGATCATATTTTGAATCAAGGCCCGGGTTAGGCCATGAAAGGCTTTGGCCTGACGGGACTGGACGGCTCGGCGGACCTTGATCTGCCGGGCGGCCGAATCGTATTCCACCACCACTTCGGGCCGATATTCCCATTGGAGTTTGCCCAACGGCCCTTCGACGCTGATGGTGCGATCGACAATATGGACTTGGACGTTTTCGGGTACCAAAACCGGTTTTTTACCAATCCGGGACATGGGTCGATCTCTTCGGTTGGAAGGGGTTACCAGACCTCACAAAGGATCTCGCCGCCCAATCGACGTTGGCGGGCCTCTCGGTCGCTGACGATGCCACGGCTGGTGCTAAGGATCGAGATGCCCAACCCATTCAGAACCGGTTTGAGCTTCGAGACCGGGCTATAGATCCGACGACCTGGTTTGCTAATGCGGCGGATATGACGGATGACCCGTTCTCCGTTGGGGCCATATTTCAGATACACCCGGAGCAGTCGGACGGGTTGGGCCTCCAGTTCTTCCCAATCCCAGATGTAGCCTTCGCGTTTGAGGACCTCGGCTACTCCGCGTTTGAGGTTGGACGTGGGCACGTCCACAAAGGGCTGCTCCATCCGAACCGCGTTTCGAATACGGGTCAACATGTCAGCAATCGGATCGGTCATCATGGCTTTTTGTCTGCCTCGCCAACCATCCCCTGAACAGAACTGGACCTAGGACCGGCTCTCCTGGCCTAGTCTGGCTGGCCTACCAACTGGCCTTTCGCACTCCAGGAATCATTCCTTGATCCGCTAAATTCCGGAAACAGATTCGACAAATCCCAAATTTCCGATAATATCCTCGTGGCCGACCACACAACCGGCACCGATTCCGATGCCGAGTAGAAAACTTGGGCGGCTTCATCGCTTTAACCATCTTCGCTTTCGATGCCATACCCGTCTGTGCCTCCTAGGGTACCTGGCTGCCTAGGAGCCAGGCACTTTTCGGACTCTGCTAAGGCCTGCTTATTCCTTATTCCTGTGTGTGGATTGTGAATCGGTAGCTTTTCTTTCCGGCACCCCCAATGCCGAAAGGTTATTCTTTTCTTCGGAGCCCATGGGGCGGGCAATCCTCCGGAGAAACACCCCAGGACACCGAAACGTTATTTTTTCTTCTTGGCGGCAACTGCTTTCGGAAAAGCCGATTCCATGCTTCGAAATGGCAACCCCAACGCCTGAAGCAACTGCCGGGCTTCCTCGTCATTGCGGGCGGTGGTGCAGATAGTAACGTTCATCCCTTGGGTCCGGGTATATCGGTCCGGATTCAATTCCGGGAAGACCCACTGTTCGGAAAGCCCTAGGCTGTAGTTGCCATGGCCATCGAAGGCCTTCGGATTCAACCCGCGAAAGTCCCGCACCCGCGGCAGGGCGATCGAGATCAATCGATCGAGGAATTCATACATGCGTCGGCCCCGAAGGGTAACCCGACATCCGATGGCCATTCCTTTGCGCACTCGGAAACCGGCCACCGATTTGCGTGCTCTGGTGATGACCGGCTTTTGGCCGGTAATATACATCAGGGCGTCCATGGCTTCTTCCAGGTGTTTCTTTTCGGTAGTCGCGCTGCCGACGCCCATATTGACGACGATCTTTTCGACCCGGGGCAGACTCAATGGATTGCTCCGCCCCAGCCACTCCGCTAAGGCAGGAAGGACTTCCTTACGATATCGCTCTAGGAGTCTAGGGAGGGGTTGTTCAGTCATCGTAGTTTATCCCTCCGAAGGGGTGGAGGTTTTGGCTGCCTTTGCCCGAGGCGCCCCGATCAGTCCCAAACTGGCGCCACATTTTTTGCAGAAGCGTTCTTTGGAACCATCCGGTAGGTGCCGAGCGCCCAAGCGAGTTGGCTTGTCACATTGACTACAGACAATCATTACTTTGGAGGCCCACAAGGGCATCTCCTTGGCCAGCACGCCACCCTGAGGGGTTTTCCGGGTACGGCGCATGTGTTTTTTGACCTGGTTAACTCCCTCGACGACGATTTTGCCTGTCTTTCGCTCCACCCGGAGGATCTTCCCCCGAACGCCCTTATCGTCGCCGGAAATCACCTCCACCAGATCACCGGTTCGTAGGCGCATCAGACCACCTCACTGGCAAGACTGACGATTTTCATGAACGCCTTTTCTCGCAATTCCCGAGCCACCGCCCCGAAAATGCGGGTCCCTTTCGGGTTCCCCTCGTTGTCGATGATCACGGCGGCATTGCTATCAAAACGCACATAGGAGCCGTCCTCTCGCCGGGTCGGCTTTTTACACCGAACAATCACGGCCCGAACGATCGAACCCTTCTTAAAATCACTCGTGGGAAGCACACTTTTGATACTACAGACTACAATATCGCCCAGGCCAGCATACCGCCGCCGGGAACCGCCCAATACCTTGATACACATCAATTCTTTCGCTCCGGTATTATCCGCTACATTCAAGCGGGTTTGCATCTGGATCATGGCTGCACCCTCACAGAGCCTGACTGGACTGCCGCCTCCTGGATGAAGTGGCTCGCTGAAGTTCCTTTTGGACTAAGTTCCTCTTGGATTGCTTTGGAAATCTCTTCCGGGTGCCCTCGGAGGGTTTGTCCGGAGAAATCCTTGGCGCCCGGTCGGCTGGGGCCCTGGAAATTCCTGGGCCTACTCAGAAGATGAAAAACCTTGGCGTTGTCCACTGTCCGGGGTTTCGGTAGGGGTTTGCTGCTGGCTTTCCGGTTGGGTTTTGTCGGGCGAAGCAACAGGCCGCTGGGTTAGCGCCTGCTCTTGCTCTTGGACCACCTGTTCGTAGCGGGCAGCCTCCTGGATGGCTTCCCGTTGCTGGCTAGTACGGACAATCCGAACCAACTTCCAGCGTTTCAACCGGGAAAGAGGCCGAGATTCAATGATCTCCACCCAGTCGCCCACATGGGACTGATTGTGTTCGTCATGCACATAGCAGATGGTCCGCCGACGCATATATTTGCCGTATTTCGGATGCGGCACCAGGCGCGGGATCTCCACCCGCCGGGTCTTATTCATTTTGTCCGAGGTCACAATGCCAATGGCCACTTTTCGCGGCATACCGATTTCCTCTCCGTATGCATGCAACCAGCAGTTGCCTTATTCGGTTAGGCTTTCTTTTTCTTTTTCTTTTTTTTCTTTTTCACGAGGACAATAGCCTCAGGACCTCCCTGGGCCAAGGCGCGCTGCCGTTGGCGTTCCGTAAGAATGGTTTTGATCTGAGCGATGAGCCGACGATGCCGCCGCAGTTCGCTTGGAGCGTCCAGCCGCTCCGTCGCCGCCTGAATCCGAAGCCGAAACAGACTCTCGGTGGTCTCTTTGAGCGTCAGCATCAGTTGCTCATCGCTCATTTCACGCAATTCCGAAGCCTTTGTCCTAGGCATGGTTTGTTCTCACCGCAACGTACCGGTTTCCCACAGGCTGACTACCTCTGCCAAACCCCTCTTTCCTACTCTGGTGTGCCCAGCAATGGGGCCGAAGGAATCCCTTTGAAGTGTGTTTTGGTAGCGTCTTTTGTATCCATTTTCCCCTCACGCGATGTTTTTCCCTGGGATTGCTCCGGGTTACATGGTTCGCCTTCGGATGAAGCGCACGCGGATAGGCATTTTATGGGCCACGCGGGCAAGGCAAAGCCGGGCCGCCTCTTCACTGATCCCACCCACTTCGTACAAAACGGTTCCCGGCTTGACCACAGCGGCCCAATATTCCGGTTCGCCTTTGCCTTTGCCCATCCGGGTCTCCAGGGGGATAGCGGTGATCGGCTTGTGGGGGAAGATCCGCACATACAGCCGACCCTCATGGCGCAGGTACTGTTGGGCGGCGACTCGGCCCGCCTCGATCACCTGCGCACTGATCCAGCCGCCTTGCATCGCTTGCAGGCCGTAGTCGCCAAAGACCACCCGGTTGCCTCGGGTGGCCTTACCTCTTATACGTCCTCTTTGGCTTTTCCGATACTTGACCCGTCTGGGCATCAGCGCCATTGCTCGGCTCCTCGTAGAGGCCTTGGTTGATCCACACTTGTACGCCAATCACGCCCTGGGGGATTTTGGCAATCGCAAACCCGTAGTCGATCTTGGCCCGCAAGGTCGACAGCGGCAACGAACCCAAGATCGCTTTTTCCCGACGGGACATCTCCGCTCCACCCAATCGGCCGGAAAGTTGCACTTTAATCCCTTTGGCACCGGCCTGCATCGCCATCTCCATCGCCCGTTTCATCGCCCGTCGGAAACTGGCCCGTCTGCTCAGTTGTTCGGCAATATCCTCGGCCACCAATTGGGCTACCAGTTCCGGCTTGGTAATTTCTTTAATATCGATGCTGATCCGTCGGCCAGTAAGCATTTGCAGTTCGTTTTGCAGTTCCTCCACCCGTTCGCCTTTCCGGCCAATTAACACCCCAGGACGCGCTGTATGGATAATCACCTTTACCTCATCCCGGGTCCGCTCGATCTCGATATTGGCTATGGCCGAATAGATCGGTTTGTCATCCCAGCTCCTTTTATCCCGGTCGTCTCGGGGACGCCAATTCTTGATGTATTGGCGGATTTTGTAGTCTTCGACCAGAAGGTCGGCGAACTCCTTTTTCGGGGCATACCACCGACTCCGCCAACCCATCATGATCCCGGTCCGGAAGGCAATCGGATTGACCTTCTGTCCCATAGGCTTCTGCTTTCCTGCAACCAACCTGGAAAAATTACCCCGGAATCCCCCACCTTCAGTAATCTAAGACCACATGAATATGGGAAAACCGTCGTTTGATGATGGTGGCCATCCCACGAAACAGCGGACGATACCGCTTCATCCTCGGTCCTTCGTCCACCCGCACCTCCACGACCCGGAGCGAACGGATATTCGGCGCCCGGAGGTCTTCGGCATTGGCCAGCGCGCTTTTGAGCACCTTCTCTACCATGCGAGCCCCCCGGTGCGGCTGCATGCGCAAAATATCCAACGCATCCTCCGCATAATACCCTCGGATTAGGTCCGCTACCCGACGGACTTTTCGAGGGCTAATCCTGGCATACCGATAGACGGCTCGGTACATGGTTATTTCTTTCCTTTACTGCCATGACCACGGAAGGTACGGGTAGGGGCAAACTCCCCCAATCGATGGCCCACCATCTCCTCGGTAACAAACACCTTAATATGCTGCCGCCCATTGTGCACCAAAAACGTATGCCCCACAAACTCCGGAATAATGGTGCACGCTCGGGCCCATGTCTTAATCGGTTCTTTGATCCCTAATTGATTTTGCTTTTGTACCTTCTGGTACAGTTTCGGATCGACGTAGGGACCTTTCTCTTTCGACCGGCTCATAGAACACCTATGGATCAGTTCTCCTATCGAATCTTGGACCTAGCCACCACGAGTAACCTTTCCATCCTCCGTCCGGCAGAAAACTTCGTTAGGTGCATCGTGCCCAACGGACAGGGGTTAACCTTTTAATTTCAGTTGTCCGTACCGGACGGAGCGGCGTCGGCGGATGATCGCTTTGTTGGAGGGTTTTCGACGTTTGCGTGTCGAACCCCCTTTGGCCGGTACACCGGTAGGACTGACCGGATGGTTCCCTCCTTTACTTCGGCCTTCGCCGCCGCCATGCGGATGGTCAATAGGGTTCATTGCCGTGCCGCGCACGTAGGGCCGCCATCCTAACCACCGATTCCGACCCGCTTTGCCGATCTGAATGTTCATATGATCGGCATTGCCGACTTTGCCAATGGTAGCCCGGCAGTTGATGTGCACCCGCCGGATCTCTCCGCTGGGCAGGTTGATCTGTGCCCAGGTGGCTTCCTTGGCGGCCAAAATGGCGTAGGTGCCAGCGGCCCGACACAGCACCCCACCCCCGCCCGGTTGGAGTTCGATATTATGAATCTCCAAGCCCAGCGGGATTTTGGCCAGCGGCAGGCAATTGCCCACCGTCGGCGGAGCATCCGGTCCGCTGAGCAAACGCATCCCCTCTTTCAGCCCCTCCGGCGCCAAAATGTATCGCTTCTCCCCGTCCAAATATTTCAACAGCGCAATCCGCGCGCTGCGATTCGGATCATATTGGATCGAATCCACAATCGCCGGAATGCCGTCTTTATTGCGCCGAAAGTCGATGATGCGGATCATCCGTTTGTGTCCGCCGCCCCGATGCCGCGCGGTGATGATCCCCTGATTGTTCCGTCCGCCCGTTTTATGTTTGGGAAGGAGGAGGGATTTTTCCGGCTCTGCTCCAGGCGTAAGCTCGGCAAAATCACTCACACTCGCGCCGCGTCGGCCCGGCGAAGTCGGTTTATACACACGAATCCCCATGACGAAATCCTCCAACGGCCTCTGGACCTGTCCGGCCCCGACCCTGCCGATTAGAAGAAGCTAATCTTATCCTCTTCGTGCAAGGTAACAATCGCCTTTTTCCAGGCTTTGGTATGGCTGCGGATGAACCGATAGCGGCGGGGTTTGCCACGCCGGTTCTGGGTGCGTACCTTCACCACCCGAACGTCAAATAGTTCTTCCACCGCCCGCCGGATCTGCTCTTTGCTGGCCAACGGATGCACCTCAAAGGCGTATTGGTTGTATCGTTCCGCCTTATGCAGGCCCTTTTCCGTTACCAACGGCCGCAAAATGATCTGATGCGGTTCTAACTGCAAGTTCGTATCTGTTATATCCCGAGCCATTACCGCTTCTCCTCCAATGGCCCACCCCGGCTACGGGCAGGGATTTGTTCTTCGGAACATGTCAGCCGAAGCAACCAGCTTGCTGCTTTTTAGGGAGGATTCCCCTGAGTGTCCTTCCCGCACCAGCGGGAATCCAGAAAACACCCCGCCCTCCTCCCGTCCGGATTGCTGCTTTTGCCGCCATTGCAGGTTGTGTGCTTCGGCTGACATATTGCTGGGATTTGAATTGGAAATGAGACTGGTGCCTACACTCCTTGCATTTTAGGTGTTTTATCCGAGGTTGGTTTCTTTTTATCCGAGAGGAACTGGCTGAAGTTCCGAAGGGGATTGTTGTTGCTGCTTTTCCTGGGCTATTTTTTGCCGAAAAGCGTCCAGCGCCGAACGAGTCATTAGGAGCCGGCGCGGCCGCAAGATCTCCCAGGCATTTAACTGATCGACCGGCAAGACCGATACTCCAGGCAGATTCCGGATGCTTCGATAAATATTCACGTCATACTGGGGCACCACCACCAACAGGGCATTGGGGTAATATTTCAATCCGTCTAGGACGGGTACCCGGATTTCTTCAGCCGAGGGGGTAGGCTCCGGGCTGATAGGAGTTTGGTTTTGGCCTTGGGTTTGGGCCTGACGTTGGGCGCGCCGAATCGCTGCCCGCCGACGGGCCTCCGCTCGCCGACGGGCAAGCCGAGCTGTCAAACACAAAAATTCCTGCGTCTTTTGCCCAATGGCCTCCAACATGCTGGCAACCTCGCTCGTCCGAGGCCGATCCAACGTGAATTGATCAATCAGGGTGACTTCGCCGTCGATAATTCTGGCGGCCAAAGCCATTCGACTGGCCAAACGCAGCGCTTTTTTCGGAAGCCGATAGGACCAGTCCGTAGGACGTTTGGCAAAGGTATGGCCTCCGCCTCGCCGGATATTGGTCCGCCGGGAACCTGCCCGAGCACGACCCGTCCCCTTTTGCCGATACATCTTCCGAGTGGTACCGGCCACGTCCCCTCGGCCACGGGTCTGGACCGTCCCCTGGCGAAGGTTCCGCTGATACATCACCACCGCATCATGAAGCAATTGTTTACTAATCCGGGGCGCTAGTTCGCCTGGGTCGATCTCATACGTACCGACCTGGCTGCCGGTGCAGTCGTATATCGGTAAACTAATCACTCCCATTGCTCTTTTCCTCCAGGGGATGCGGGCGGCCCGACGCAGCCAGTGGAAGTCCACTTGGCCTGGGGGCTCCGCCGGCCAAAGGCCCCAATCTATTGAGGCTGCTCCAGGCTCCTGGATCGGGTATCTTCCGTTGTCAGTCAGTTTTGCACCGCCAACGTGGGCCTCTGCAACGGCGGGCGAGGCAACTTGTTGGTCTCCCGAATGATCAAAAAGCCGCCGTTCGGCCCAGGAACCGCCCCCTTGACCATCAACAGATTGTTCTCCAGGTCGATCCGCACAATCTGCAAGTTCCGGACGGTGCACCGGGCATGTCCATAATGGCCAGGCATCCGCTTGCCCTTGAACGTATGGTGCGGATCGCTATTCATGCCCGTAGAACCAATATGCCGATGCACCTTCTTGGTGCCATGAGAGCCCCCTTGGCCGTGGAATCCATGGCGTTTCATCGCCCCGGCAAAGCCTCGCCCTTTGCTAATGCCGGTAACATCCACGGCCGGGACATTCTCAAAGATATCCACCCGCAACAGTTGGCCCACCTGCAATCCTTCCACTGGGCCACGCAGTTCGCGAATGAAGCGTTTGGGTTCGCAGTTGGCCTTAGGAGGAGGTTCTAGACCGGCCGCTTGAAGAGCCTTCTGCCGCTTCGAATCCAACCGAGCTACATGCCCACGCTCTGCGCGACTGGCAAGCCGACGCGGTTTGTCCATAAACCCCAATTGGATCGCCTCATACCCGTCCCGATCCAATGTCTTAATCTGCAAAATATGGCATGGCCCCGCTTCCAGCACAGTTACCGGGATAACCCGGCCCTGTTGGTCAAAAAGCTGAGTCATGCCGATCTTTCGGCCTAAAAGTCCAATAGGCATACCTTCTGCCTTTCTCAATGCAGCTTGCCAGTCTGAGCAACTCGCCTGCGGGACCGACCGGTCCTGTCCGGGGTTACCCGCCCGGCTTCCACCGCATACCAGCTACTCCCAATCGGCTCTATCAACCCAAAATTGGCCTAAATCTTCGATGGTTCGAGCCTCTTATTTTGTTTTGTTCGTGCTATTAGTTCCATCAAATAGTTCCCAGTGCCTCCTTTGCGCCTATCCCAAAAAGCAATTAACAGTTTCCCAAAACCCCTAACTTCCCGGGCTTCACTGGATTACCAAGAATCTTTTTGGATAGGCTCCTAATGGCTTCGGAGCGAAGAAAACTCCGTTGTTTGCTCCTCTAATAAAAAGGGAACCCTAATACTCCCTCTCCTGCTTTCCTGCTACGCTGTCCCTACCCCAGGGACTAGGCAAACCTTTTAAGGTTGGGTTTGGTGAGAGTCTCTTAATGTCGAGTGGTGGCTTTAATCTTAATATCTACTCCGGCAGGCAAGGTCAACTTATTTAAGGCCTCAATCGTCTTGGCATTGGCCTGCATAATGTCGATCAGCCGCAGATGCGTCCGGATCTCGTATTGCTGCCGAGCCTTTTTGTCAATGTTCGGCCCAGAAAGCACTGTATATCGCTCGATCCGGGTCGGCAACGGGATCGGCCCATGGACAATCGCCCCAGTCCGTTTGGCCGTATCCACAATCTCGGAGGCCGACTGGTCCAAAATCGCATGATCGTACGCTTCCATCCGAATCCGAATGATCTCCGTAGGCAGGCCAGCCATATGCTCCTCCGATTCTAAAAACTACTTTGCCAAAGACTATTGCCCTTTTATGGGCCGGAAATAATATATCCTAGAACCCTTCCCAAAATCTGTCAACGGGGGGACCTTCGTTTTTTAAAAATCCTTTTCGGGAGCAAACCATCCGTCTCTGGTTGCCACAACCTCTGCCGTAGGAAGCCACCTTGGGATCAAAAGGAAGAAGCCTTTACTATAAAGGAAAAATTATAAAGAATGGGCACCCATCGGGTTAACCCCTCAGGTATTGGCTCCCCCAGACTAAAAATGGCCTTGTTTTCCTAATCTGGTTTAGTTACAAGGGTGGGGTTTGGGATTTTTGCCAATTAGAATCGGCCTAATTTTAAGGCAGGCCTTTTCCGCCGATCTAGAAAGAGGAGCTGGGATGAAAGGCAAGATATTTTGGATAATTTGGGCAATTTGGATAAGCGGATTATTCCCTGCCTCTACCCAAAAATTACTAGCAGATTCCCCTTTAAATGGGGATAAATTAATTACGGTGCTCCGGCCTGATCATCCAGTGGATAAGGATTTTTTGATTTATACGGGGGAGGTACTGGAGGCGGGATATTTGCCCCCCAATTTAGTGGAAAGCACCTTGCTCTGGGCCCGCCAAAAACCTCAATACCAAGCCCGATATTTTCGAGAAGGACTAATCCGGCGGGCAAGCATCCAAGGTATCGAGCTGCCTACCGGTCAGCCCCCCTTACAGGGGAATATCCAAGGACAGGTCGTCTATCTACTTCCCCTGGGCCTTTTAAAAATTCCAATTCCCGTACCCAATGCCACCGTCCGCTTGGCCGATCGCCAAACTACCGCCGATTCCTTCGGAAGGTTTTCGTTTACCCAAGTGCCCTTTGGCCACTATACCCTTCAAGCCGAAGGATATGCAGCGCTAGTGCGGCGAAAAGGGACCGGCCAAGTTCGACTCCCCACTCGACCACCTTCCAGCGAACCTGCTAGGATCACCATTTATGTGCAATAACGTTTTCTCTTCAATAAGGTTATGTCAATAAAGTGGTCTAACCCCCCTTGGCGGAGTAGAACCCATTTTTGTCAAGGGAAACAATTCGACAAAAACTGGTGCCAAATCCCTTTGGCGGCCTAAAGAGAGGTAAAGACTTTCCCTCCGGGAGAGATCCGGCTTGTTGGCCAATTTGGGAGACGATCAGCTCAGGCCTTCGGTTTAGTAGTCCCCCTAATGGGGGCAAAATAGGGAAAGGTTCAGGCTAATCAGCAGTTTTCCTGTCTTCTGCCGATGGGGCATTGGCTGCAGAGTGAAAGGAGTGCCATGAAGGCGGAAGCGATTCTGACGGCAGTGAAAAAAAACGGTAACGCCACCGCTTCAGCCTCCTTGCAGGCCGAAACCCTCTATGAAAAATGTCTTGCGTTGGCGCGGAATCTTTGGTGGAGTTGGCATCCGGAAGTGATCAATCTTTTCCGGGATTTGGATCCGATCCGTTGGCGTCAGTTAGACCATAATCCGATTGCTCTGTTAGCCGAGTTTACCCCCCAGCGTCTGGAGGAACGGGCCGGTGAATTGGTGCTGCATAGTCGGATTAACCATGCGTATCGTCGGCTCAAGGAATATGTTTCGACTACTCCCTTGTGGGGACGAACGCATGCTGGAGTTTTAGGTTCCAAGCCGGTTGCCTACTTTTCGTTGGAATTCGGCATTCATGAATCGATCCCGATCTATTCGGGCGGCTTAGGGGTATTGGCAGGCGACCATATCAAAAGTGCCAGTGGTCTAGGGGTGCCGCTGGTGGCAATCGGGCTATTTTATGACCAGGGGTATTTCCGGCAGCATTTAGATGTCAACGGCTGGCAGCAGGAGGAATATTTGCATACCAAGGTGGAGTTATTACCGATGGAATCGGCCCGGACCCCCTCCGGGGAGCCAATTACGCTGGAAATCCCCACCCGGACTGGCCCGCTGAAAGCCAAAGTGTGGCTGATGCAGGTAGGCCGAGTCCTGTTGTATCTGTTGGACTGCGATGTGGAGGGCAATAGTCCCCAGGACAGGGAGTTGACGTCCCGTCTTTACGGTGGGGACCAGCGCACACGAATCCGGCAAGAACTCGTTGCCGGGGTGGGAGGCGTGCGGGCCCTGCGGGCCTTGGGCATTAAACCGGGCGTGTATCATCTGAACGAAGGCCATTGTGCTTTTGCCGCCCTGGAAGCCATCCGGGAAGAAATGAAAGAAAACGGCCGATCCTTCGAGGATGCCCTTCAGGAGGTGGCACGCCGGACCGTCTTTACTACTCATACCCCGGTCCCTGCGGGCCATGATCGGTTTGACGGCGGCTTGATCGAAGAACATCTTGGCCCGCTGCGAGACGAATTGGGCCTTTCGTTTGAACAACTTATGGGCCTGGGCCGAGTCGAACCCCAAAACCCTTACGAACCCTTCTGTATGACGGTGCTGGGCCTGAAGCTTTCCCGCCATGCTAATGCCGTCAGCAGTCTGCATGGGCATGTTACGCGTCAGATGTGGGCCCATCTGTGGCCCTGGCGGATGGAAGAAGAAATCCCCATCGGCCATATCACCAATGGAGTGCATATTCCCAGTTGGCTCTCCTGGCAGATGCGACTGCTTTATGACCGGTATTTCCCGGTCGATTGGGTGAGTCGAATGGGCGAACCGGAAGTCTGGCAAGCCATCTACAATGTCGATCCAGGGGAATTGTGGGAGACGCATCATGCGTTGAAGACCCAACTGTTGGCGTTTGTGCGCCGCCGCGTCAGTCGTCAGTGCCGACGCCGCGGAGAAAGCGACGAACTGGTCGAAGCAGCCCGGAACATCTTGGACCCCAACATCCTGACCATCGGTTTTGGCCGACGATTCGCCGGCTACAAACGGGCTGATCTCATCTTGTCGGACCTCGATCGACTCCATGCCCTGATGAACCATCCGGAGCGTCCGTTTCAGATCATCTTTTCCGGCAAAGCCCATCCGGCCGACGACGAAGGAAAACGCATTATTCAGAAGATTGCCAATCTTCGGCATGATCCTCGATTTGCCAACCGGATTGCCTTTATCGAAGACTACGACATCAACGTGTGTCGGCACATGATTCAGGGGGTGGATGTTTGGCTCAATACGCCCCGCCGACCATTAGAAGCCTCCGGCACAAGCGGCCAAAAAGCCATCCTCAACGGCGTGCTGCATCTTTCGGTGCTGGATGGCTGGTGGGCAGAAGCCTACGACGGCAGCAATGGCTTTGCTATCGGCCACGGCGCCAGCCATGTCGATGACCGGATTACCGATCAGCGAGATGCTGAAAGCCTTTACCAAGTGCTGGAAAAAGAGGTCATCCCCCTCTATTACGAGCGGGATGTGGATGGTCTGCCCCGAGGCTGGATCCGGATGATGATGAACTCCATTAGCAGCCTAGCCTGGCGGTTTAGCGCCCATCGGATGGTTGCCGACTATGTCCGTCATGCCTATTTGCCTGCCGCCGGCGGCCTAAGTTGTGAGATGCCCCGCTGATCCCCCCGGAGGACCAGGAGGTTTCTTTGGCCTCAGCCCATCGGATGCCATTAACCCCCCCATCCGTGGTAAAAATCTTCTTCTCCCCCTTTCGACAACTCAGCACTCCAATTTGCGCCCCTCTTGGGTTCCCCTCAGCCTATCGGTCGAGTTCACGCTGGTTTTTCCCACCCACCATTGCCATAGGAGCAACGGTAGGGATATGATATAGATTTACGCGGAGTGGCCTGGAGTAGCTAGGTGTTCGTGCTCCGGGGGGCGGTTTCCACGTCACCCTTTGATTTTCCCAGATAAATTGCCTCCGAAATTCCCCTGTTGGGTTAGCCCGGCAGAGGTTAGGTTTAGAATCTCCTGTTACCCTAATTGGTGGGTTAGGGCCCCTTTTTATGTTCGAGTCTCTCCAACAAGGATTGCTCTCGGCCATTCGAACGCTGCGTGGCCGAGGAAAACTGACCGAAGCCAATATGCGCGAAGGTCTGCGCCTGGTGGAACAGGCCTTGTTGGAGGCGGATGTCAGTTATTCGGTGGTTAAGGAGTTTATCCAGCGGGTTAGCCAAGCCGCCCTGGGTGAAAAGGTCCTCAAATCCTTGGACCCCAGCCAGCAGGTCATCGGCATTGTGTATCAGGAGCTGGTGCGGCTGATGGGGCCGGTGGATCATAGCTTGCACCTATTGCCGGGCGTTTCGGTACTGATGCTTTGTGGTCTGCAAGGGTCTGGGAAGACGACCACCTGTGCGAAGTTGGGCCGTCTGGTTCGGCAGAAAGGCCGACAACCGCTGTTGGTAGCAGCCGACTTGCAACGGCCCGCTGCCATGGAACAGTTGCAAATCCTGGGCAAGCAATTGGGCATTCCGGTCTATGTAGAGCCGGGCGCTACCGATGCGGTGCAAGTGGCCGCCCATGCCGTGCACCATGCCGAGTCCATCGGGGCCAATGTGGTGATCCTGGACACGGCCGGTAGGCTCCATGTGGATCAGGAGCTGATGGAGGAACTCAAACGGATCGACCACCAGGTCCAGCCTCAGCAGGTCTATCTGGTCGTGGATGCCATGACCGGTCAGGATGCCGTCCACAGCGCCAAGGCCTTTAACGAAGCCTTGGAACTGGACGGGGTGATCATGACCAAATTGGACGGCGATGCTCGGGGCGGAGCTGCCTTGTCGGTAAAAGCCGTTACCGGCGTACCGATCAAGTTCGTCGGCGTCGGCGAACACCTGGAGGATTTGGAAGAGTTCCATCCGGACCGCATGGCAAGCCGAATCCTCGGCATGGGCGATATTGTTAGCCTATTCGAGCAGGCCAGGCAAAAATTTGACCAGGAGGAATTGCTCAAACAGCAGCAGCGGCTTCGCCAAGGCGAGTTTACCCTAGACGATTTTAAGAAGATGCTGTTGCAGACGACTCGCCTTGGGCCATTGCAAAAGGTCCTCAGCCTGATCCCAGGCTTTGGCTCCGTACAGCAGATGATGGAGGCAATGGGCCAGACCGATCTGGAAAGCGACCTTCGCCGTGTGGTAGGGATCATCGATTCCATGACGCCGGAGGAGCGGCGAGATCCGTCTATTATTGACCAAAGCCGACGACGCCGTATCGCCGCCGGCGCCGGCGTGGCCCCTCATGAGGTCTCCGAATTGGTCCGGCAGTTCGAGCCGATCGCCCAAGTCATGCGCCAGCTTTCCAGCATGAGCATGTTCGCCCGAATGCGCAAAATGCAAGAGTTAATCCGGGGTGGCATGTTCGACCCCACAGGCCGTATCAAAAAAGAAAAAATCGGCACCGGCAAACGCCTAACCACCGAAGAAAAGAAACGCCTTAAAAAACTCCGAGAAAAAGAAGCCAAACGTCGAAAATGGGAAGCCAAACATAAAAACAAAGAAAACCCCTCGGCCGACTGAAGCCAGCAGTCCGGACCTGCCGTCCACAACCCTCAGCAGGGCGGATGTCTCATCCGCCAACATTCCCCCTCACCCTAACCCTCTCCCACGGAGGCGAGAGGGGAAATGAATCGGCTTTCCTCTTTGGGGAAACGACGGCCTGCACAGGCCGGCTGAGGGGACGCCGGAAGCCCGGACCTGCCGCCTGCAAATCCTCAGCAGCGGATGGCTCCTGTCGGCAAATCCTGTCCGGCGGGATTTCCCCCTGTACACCCTGCCCCACTAGAATCGAGCGGAAATCCCCTTGAAGCGACCTGTGAGGAAATAACCAAACTGGGAGCAAATAAATAAAAGGAACCGGATTCGCATTCCATCTTGACTTGCTTTCCCTAAAGCAAAAGGAGGATATTGGCGTGGCGGTACGTATTCGGATGAAACGGATGGGCCGACGGCATCGGCCGTTTTTCCGCATTTGCGCCACCGATGCTCGGCGTCCGCGGGACGGTCGGGTCCTGGAGGTCATTGGCACCTATGACCCAATGGTCCCGGAGACCGATGCCCGGGTGGTCTGGAATTTAGAACGTCTGCAATATTGGCTCAGTGTTGGGGCGCAACCAACCGAAAAGGTCAAAGTACTGATCAAAAAATATGGCCCCAATGGAACCCACTTGGAGCAGCAACGAGAGGCCCTGGAGCGCCTAGCTGAGCAACGCCGACGCCGCCCAGTGGAAATCCTGCCTCAGAAGAAAACTTCCGCCTCCGAATCAGAGGAGACGGACGAACAGACTGCAGACTGACCAACCCCATGCCGAGCGAAAGGTCCCCTTCTGGCCTTGGCGGCAAGCCGGGCTACCTGACTTGTCCGAATGGTCCCTGGCCTCTTGCGGGGCTGGTTTGCGGTTCGTAGTTGGTAGGTAGCAATGCGCTGTGACATATTGACCCTGTTTCCCGAGATCTTTACGGGCTATTTGGGTCAAAGCCTGCTTCGGCGGGCGATTGATCGAGGTTTGGTGGAGGTACATATCCATAACATTCGGGATTGGTCCCCAGATAAAAAACACAAAAAAGTAGATGATCGGCCCTATGGCGGTGGGCCGGGCATGGTCCTGCGGGTCGATTGTGTGGTGCCCTGCGTGGAAGCGGTCCAGGCAATGGCCCCGCAGCCAGGCCATCTGGTCATGCTCACCCCCCAAGGACGTCGACTCACCCAGGCCGTGGTCCGGCAGTTGGCCCAGCAGCCGCGCCTCCTGTTACTGTGCGGCCGATATGAGGGCTTTGACGAACGAGTCCGACTGCTGCTGGAGCCGGATGAAATTTCCATCGGCGATTATGTTCTAAACGGCGGCGAAGTGGCGGCCATGGTGATTGTGGATGCCGTCATTCGCCTGCTCCCTGGCGTGGTGGGCGATCCAGAAGGACCCCACTGGGATTCCTTCTCCGAAAAGATGCCGGGGCTGGAGTTTGCCCAATATACCCGACCTCGGGAGTACCGGGGGCTGCGCGTGCCGGAGGTGCTCCTGAGTGGCCACCATGGCAAGATTGCCCAATGGCGCTGGGAAAACAGCCTCCAGCGTACCCGACAGCGACGCGCAGACCTATTAACTCTTCCGGAACCATCCGCCTTGAGCTGCCCCCTCCCACAACCACCCCAGCAATAACGTGGTTCAGGACGGCAGCCGTACCAACCCACTCCCAAACAACCTTTGTCAATGTGCCCTAAAAACCAAATCATTCCATTGTCGATCGCCTTTGACCAAAATCAACCATTAGCTAGCTGGAAAGGAAGACCCCATGACGCAAAAACTTATGGAACGGGTGGAAAAAATCTGCATGAAGCGAAAGCCGCCCCGTTTTTCCATCGGGGATACGGTGGAGGTGCATTGCCGAATCTTGGAAGGCGAAAAGGAACGCATTCAGATATTTTCTGGTACGGTGATCGCCCGGAGCGGCTCCGGAACCAGAGAGATGTTTACCGTGCGCCGGATCGTAGCTGGCGAAGGCGTGGAACGTAAGTTCCCCCTGCATTCGCCCCGGATCGCCAAGATCGTGGTCAAGCGTTCTGGCCGGGTGCGTCGAGCCAAGCTCTACTACTTGCGCCAGCGAGTGGGTAAAGCGACCCGGTTACGCCAGCGGCACGGCGTGGTCCTGCCCGGCGCAGAAACTGAAGAACAAACCTCCCAGCCCCCCCAAACCCAATAAGTCCTCTCCTGCAACTATCCGCAGCCTTCCCAGGGGACAGACCAACCAACAGAAAGGCCGAAGCCTGTTGGCTCCAGCCGAACCACATCTCCAATAGGCCCTCCCACCTCTTTCCTGGATCAGGCAGTGCTCCATCTTCCTGGATGAGGCGGCGTCGGATGAATCTGCAAGGTTGGCAGCAGCGGCTGATAGACTGGCGGCGTCAGGCGATAGCTTGGTTGGGCCGGTGCAAGGATTGGCTTTGGCCGAAAAAGACCCTCGGCCAACAAGGCGAAGCGGCTGCCGCCCGCTTTTTGCGACGACGAGGCTACCGCATCTTGTGCCGAAGCTCTCGTTCCGGCTGGGGGGAATTGGACCTGGTAGCCCTCGATGGCCGAACCATTGTGTTTGTAGAAGTCAAAACCCGACATTCCTCCGAACTGATCCCGCCGGAAGAAGGCGTCGACCTAAAGAAACAGCACCGTCTGATCCGGACCGCCCAAAACTTCCTCCACTTCCATGGCCTAGAGGGCTATCCTTGCCGATTCGATGTGGTGGCCGTTACCTGGCCTGCCGGCCAACGTCGCCCCCACATTGAACACTTCCCCGCCGCCTTCCAAGCAGATCAGTAGCCCCCTGGGGGGCCTTTTGCTGCCTTCTATGGAGTGGGAACTCCGTTCCAAGGTGCTACCTTTGGGTTTCCGGTTTGTCGGAGAGGGCTTCCATGGTCTGGCCCCATTGGCGGCGCAGGTGCAGAAGCCGGTCAGGATCGGGAAGGATCCGGCTGCTGTATCGACCGCCAGGGTTCGGGAAGCTAAACAATCGGGCCGCTTCTTGCAGGACCTTTTGCAATTGTTGGGCGGCCGGGCTATCGGCGGGCAATTTGGCTAACCACTCCCGAAGTATGTATAAATATTCATAATCCTCCACGCCCTCCCGCGCCTGCTCCAAGCGAATGCTGCTTACTGGCCCATCATGGCCAATCGGTCCGCCCGGATAGATCAAATACCCATCCCCGTTCGGATACCGCACCCAATAGTGTTTTCCCGGCTTGTCCGATTGATGAATATAGGCGTGCCAGCCATACCGGTACGGATCATAAGTACTCCAGGCAACACCCCAAAACTCGTAGGCTTCGGCACCATAGTGGAAACAATAGTGGGGCAGAAGCCGTTCAATGGCGCAAAACGGCGTATCCAGGCACATTTGCCCATCCGTAGTAAACCAAATGCGTTTGCCCCGCTGAAGCTGACGCCGCATTTCTTCCAACGGCACAATCCCATAGTGCCCGATGCCCCAGACATCCAGCGCATCGTCCCACTCGGGCACATGATGCCAGGTGCTCGAATAGATCGGGATGGCCGGATCCACCTGGTGGATCATCTGGCAGAGGGCCTTCATTTGGGCCAGGATTTCCGGCTGGCGGAAGAACGGTTCGTCAGAGATCTACAGCACAAAGCGGTCGGCCCAGCCTTTCTGTTTCACATGGTCCCAGAAGAGCCGAAGGGCCTCTTGGAACAAATGTTTATATTCCGGCCGCAGCGCCGCCCGGTCCGCCTCCCGGTAAGGCGTTTCCCCTGCATACGGAGCTTCGTTGCCCACTTTCTTCGGCGGATGCCCCCAACCAAACAGATAAAAATGCCAGGGCGTATAACTGTGCCGAAGCCCTAACTGGTTAAAGTACCACTCGGCCCGGTGTTGGGCATCTGGCCTGTCATGGACCCAGCCGGTCGGCGTGTCGCCTTCCCCTTCCTCCAGGTCGCCGTTGACCAATCCCAACCGATCGGGCAGAAAATCCGGCACTTGGCCCGCCAAGGGATTGTCAAAATAAATCCAATAGGTGCTTTTGCCTTTCGGCGGGCAGTCCACCGGGATGAGCAAGGCGGCCCCGGCGGGAATGGCGCCGCTACGGATTTCCTTTCCATCCGGGCCTAGCAGGGCGAACAAAAGTTCTGTGCCATCGGCGGCAGCCACCCGGATGGACCTGGCTTCGGCGCCCACCAGGTTTGCTTCGCCCTGCTTTGGGCCGATTGGCACCGGTACGGGCAGCCCCTCCATCGGCCGATCGGTCCGATTGGTTACAGTAACCTGCACCCGGGCTGCCCAATAGCCGCCTCCGTCTAAATACCAACCACTCTGCCAACCGGTCTGCCAATCCCCCGCCCATCCCAGGCCAGCCCAATTCATAAGGCCAAGCCAACCGATCAAACCCACCCACCAAACAGCCACGCCTAACCTCCTCTGACGAACCTTGCTGATCAGGAAGGCTAATCCCAAAAGGCCCGAAAGACTCGATATGCTGCTGCCTTCCCAACGTGCGAAAATGGTTCCTTTGACGGCTCCCGGAGCCGTCTCGAACAAAGAACATTGCTCACACCCTCCCCCAACCCAAATAGTGTCCCCTTGGCGGCAGCTGCCAGCCAGACCCAAACACCTCCTGCCAAACCCATCGCCCCATTCCAAGCCCCAACCCAACCTCTAGGCCTATGAAACTCCATGAACGATCCTTTCGCCTTTCTAAAAACTTCCTCGACTTTTGCATTGTTTTCGTAACAGTTCAGCCGAATCCCATACCCAAGGCATTCCTGCCAAAGCAGGAATCCTGTTTTTTTCTGCTCTGCGAGTTTATTTGTTCCGGACTGCCGCTTTTCCGGCAATGACACTCGCAGACGCTCTCCCGAAAAAATAGGAACTTCCATCATTCGGCTGAAGTCTTACAGAATAAACAGAATAATTTGTTTTCCAGGCTTCTGGAACAGGAAGGTGATGTGTTTTACAATGAACCAGAGGCGGCTTTTCTTAGGTTGGACAAGTAGGACGACTCCGGAAAAGCAGTTTTTCATAGCTGGGAGAAAGAGTGCTTCAGTAGAAAGGAGGTTCCGAGCCCAGAGCCATTCCTGGGCTCGGAAAAGGATTTTCTTTGGGGAAAATAAGGTATTTTTCCCAAGGGTTCGGAGAAAATTGGCGGGAGTTTAAGGGGGCCTGGTTTGCGGAAGGCCTGAGTTGTGGCGAAGGCGTTGTTTTACATCCAATGCATGACCTGTCAGGCCCGGTTGGCGGTACGGGACCCGGGTGCCATTGGGAATATTTTGCTTTGTCCGAAATGCCAGAGCTTTGTGGAGGTGGTACCGCCGCCGGATTGGAAGGGGGTGGAATCGAGCCCTACATCTCCAGAGGAGACATCAACCCCTCAGAAGAAGGAATTACCGCTCTCCGGTAGGGAACCCGTTTCTTTGGAAGACTCCCTTGTATCTGGGAAAGAAACCACCATTACAGGGGGTTCAGCAGAAAAGGTTTCGGTTTCTGCCCCTTCCCAAAGTATAGATTCATCCTCCCAAAAAAGTGGTATTTTCCACTCTTTTCAAGCTTCTCCCCCTCCGCCCCCCCCTCCAAAAGGGGCAGAAATGGCATCAACATCAAGGGGGAGCGATCTTCCAGTTCCTCCACCTAGCCCTCTCGAAGGTCAAACTGCATCCCCGATTTCACCCAAAGTTATTCCTCCTCCGGTGATTCGGCCACCTGCAAAGGGGGCCGGAACTCCTCTCTCCCCTCCTTCGGAAGCATCGTCAGGGAGACTTAGTACCTCTTTAGAGGGAAGCCAATCCCCTCTACAAACTCCCCCGAAACCCCACTCGGAAACTGAGAAACAAGCTCTGTCCGACAAAGAAAAGTCCCTTCAGGTGTCTGGGAGCCGATTTTTCCCCCTCTGGGGGTGGGCACTTCGGGGATGGAGTCTTTTAAGCCAGGTACCCTCCTGGGTGGTACTAGGAATTGCGCCGTTGGGGGGGGTACTGGTGGCAGCGGCTCTATTGGCCCTTTTCCAGGCCTCCCCGCCCCCTTCAGAGTCTCCTGGAGTGGCCCCGACAGCAGCCACCCAGACCGGGCAGATACCGAAAACTCCCCCTCCGATCCCTGCCAGCCCTCCAGGAGCCAAACAGACTCCTAAAACACTGGACAAGCAGTGGATTCCGGACCCAACCGGCTTGGTGGTAGGGGTGCGGTGGAATCGGCTGGTCGCCTCCAGTGGCCTCCTGGAAGCCCTGGAAGCCTTTTCTCCCAAAGCGGTCCAAGTGGCGGATCGGCTTCTGAAACACCTCCAGCTCCAACCGGAGAAAGTGGAGCATCTGATATGGTTGGCCGTGGATGGGGCGGATTGGGCCACTCAAGCGGTGATCCTAGTGGCCATGAGCGAAGAGACTGCCATTGGGCAACTCTCCCAACGGGGCCAGCCGGCAGGGTTCCGACTGGGCCAGGCCGAGTTTCGGAGGGACCCTAGCTCCGGCTGGCCGCATCCGGTGGCTCTGGTAGGTGCCCGATGGGTGCTGAGTGGACCGGAAGTGTTGCTCCGGCACCTTTCGGAGCGGCCGAAGCCGCAGTTGCAAAGTCGGCCGGTAGAGCGAATGATGGACAATTGGCCATGGGATGCAGATTTGGCGGTTGCTCTGGATTGTTCCTGGGTTCGCTCGATGGCCGGGACCAGCTTCCAAAGGTTGACGGCAGTTTGGCCGGAAACTCGTCAGCCGTTCCAAATTCTCTGGCAACTGCCCGAAGGAGTTTCTACGGCCGGGTATATGGGGCAGACGGTGCGATGGGAAACCGGCCTGTGGTGTCGGACGGTTTCAGAGGCCGAGCAAGTGCAGGCTGCTGTGGAGGAACTTCTGAGCGCCGGGGATTCTGGCCTGAGCGGACGGGTGCAGCGGCTTACCGCAGAAGTTCAAGCAGGTCAGTGGAAAGCAGATCAGGCCGCCCAGTATGAAAAACTGTTGAAACTTCTCCACCTGGGGGTCCAGTCAGCCCGGGTGGAATTGGCCGAGACAGTTGTCTGGGCACGTACCAGCTGGAAGCAGCCTTGGCAGGAGGTAATCGGCGCCGTTCAGTCGGCCCAGGAGGCGCTGTGGCTTGATTGGCGGGAGGCGGTCTGTGGGGTGATCCAGCAGCAGGAAGAGCGGCTTTTGGAGGCGGCGGCCGCCTACTGCAAAGCCGAAGGCCATTTCCCGCCCGGCGCCGAAGGCGGTCCGTTGTGGGACCCCGCCACTCGGCTTAGTTGGATTGCTCTGCTGTTGCCGTACATGGGCCGGGCCGACTGGTACCAGCAGTTGCAACTCCGCTATCCGTGGAATAGTCCGCTGAACAAAACGGTGGTGCAACGCCCATTGGAAGAGGTGCTCAATCCGGCCATTCCGCAACGGGTTACCGAGGCCGGTTTTCCGGTTACCCATTATGTGGGCGTTGGCGGCCTGGGGGAAGATGCTGTTCAACCTCAGGCGGACCAGCGCCGAATTGGCGTGTTCGGCTTTGGCCGAACTCTGAAACCGGCAGAAATTACCGACGGCCTGAGCCATACCATTGCTATTGCTGGCGTGAACAGTGGGTTGGGGCCATGGGCCTCGGGCGGATCGGCAACGGTTCGCCCCTTGACTCAACCGCCCTATGTGAACGGGCCGGATGGCTTCGGCACAGGCCAGCCGGACGGCATGTTCGTCGGGATGGCCGACGGCTCGGTCCGATTCATCTCAAAAGATGTAGATCCCGGGGTGCTGGAGATGTTGGCGACGGCCCGGGGAATGGAGCGGATCGAGGGGCTGGCTTGGGAAGCCGGTCCGAAGCTGATCCGGCCTGGAACGGCCCCCAGGCAACCAATTCCCAAAGCCCCGGGCCTCAAGCTGCCTGTGGGTCCTGGCCCTTCGGAAACCGCCAAACTTCCTTCGAAAGCCTCCTCAGGGCAGCCCACCCAAACCAAACTCCCCTCAGCAGGTTCAGATTCCATGCCGGCAGAATCGAAGCCACCGGCCAAAGACCCTTCGGAAAAACCCCCAGCCGTTGCTCAACAACCGGGGGCGGAAATGAAACAGCCGGGCATGGAAAAAGAAACGCCCGGCCCGAGCCGGGAACAGTTGCAGGCAGCCACCCAGGCCCGGTTGGCCGAAAAGGTGGCTTCCATCGAATTACCAGACCTCCCTCTGCGCAAAGCAGTGAGCTTGCTCGAAGCGTTGGGTGGAGTTTGGATCACGTATGAGCTGGAGGAAATGGAAGCCGCTGGAGTGTCGTTGGAAATGCCGGTCCGCTTCCGAGCAACGGACCTCAGGGTGGGGGAAATCCTTCAGAGGATATTGGAGCCACTAGGCCTTGTTTATGTGGTGGATGGGGAGGATGTCCTGATCAGCCGGACACCGGCGGCCCGCCAGCAGTGGCAAACACTCCGATACGAAGTTTCGGATCTGACGAGTCCTTCAGAAACCGATCCGGAACAGCTCGCCAAACTGCTGGAGCGGTTTGTGTTGCCCGAATCGTGGCAGGCAAGCGGGGGCCGAGGCAAAATCGAAGTCCACGAGGATCTGCTCCTGGTGTATCAGACCGATCTGGGGCATCGGCGAGTAACGGAACTGTTGGAGAAACTTCGGCTGGCCCGGGGCCTGCCGCTGCGAATCGATCCGAATCGAAAAGACCTTAGCCTCCAAACCCGTTTGAGCCAAATGCGGCCGGTGTTGGAGCGGCCGATGACGGCCAATTTCATTTCGCCCACCCCTTTGTCGGAAATCCTCGCCTACCTAGAACAACTGGCAGAAGTACCGATCCTGGTGGACTGGGTCTCGCTGCGGGCCGAAGGACTTCAACCTACTATTCCAGCTACCCTTCGGGCTAACCAACAGCCGTTGGCCGAAACCCTAACCGCTCTGCTGGAACGATTGGGATTGACCTGGCGGATTGCCGGGCCCCAACTGCTTCAGATCACCACGCAAAAGGAAGCGGCCCTACGGCTGGAGGTGGAATTTTATCCAGTTTCCGAGACGATTTCAGCCTTCGGGTCCGCCAAAGCGCTGCTGGAGGCGATTAAAGACCAGGTGGGCCGAGGCAGTTGGGAAGACACCCAAGGCCCAGGCGTCCTCTATTTCGATCCGCCCAGCAAATACTTGATCGTTCTGCAAACCGCCTCGGTTCACCGGCAACTGGAGCAGTTTCTGGCGAATTTCCGCCCAGCTCAACCCGCCGGGAAATAATAATCCTCCGGCCGTCTCTCCACGTACAGAACGCCCCCGGTGTTCCCCAAACGCCAAGCCAGGGCCTACCAAGCCGTTCCTCTGGCCGGTCTCGGAACCTCTCTGGCAGGAGGTTTTTCCTTGATGGCCGCTTTCGCAGGAACGAGCATCATGGTCTTTTCGGCTAATCCCGAGTTGCCTGACATGGCTTCAGTTGCCTGACATGGCTGAGCTAGGAGGGCAGGTTTATTTTTGGGTAGGAGCGAACTCTCCAGTTAGCAGAAACTCCGGCTGAAAGCTGACCAGCGGAGCAATCCCCCGAAACTGCAGGTACACGTCTTCTAGCGTGCCTTGCTGGGGACGGAGAAGCCGGAGTTGGACCACCCGATCCTGCGGGGCCGGTTCAAGAAGGATGGAGCGGGGGCTATCGGCATTGTGCTGCTGCCAGAGGAGCTGATCCGCCGAATCCCTTAGTTCCACACTGAACTTTTCTTTATCTCCCTCTCCAGCCACCGAAATGCCCACCGCCCTCTGGGCCGGAACCCAAAAGTAATATACCCCTGTCGTGCCTAAAAGATGGATCAGGCCTCGCTGGCCGGCGATGGCCGCCGGATGGCTGCTCCGAACCAGCCGAAGCGTATTCGCCCCTGGCTGGCCAACAATCTGGTATATCCCAGTCGCCGGCGCCCGAAAATCTACCGGGGTGGTCTTTTGGAAAGGCAATCGGACACGCTGAATCTGCTGGCCGTCCGGCCCAAGCACTTCTACCGTCAGAGGTTTTCCTTCATATCGGCCCACTTGTTGGTAGGCTATCTCGAATTGAACCAAGTCGTTTTGTTGGGCGAAAAGTAGATACCGGGCCTGGCCTCGGAGCCGATGCAGCGGCAGGGGATGAAGCCCGCCGGCCGTCAGCTTATTCTCCACCACCCGCAGCCGGTCCAGAGGTACTAGCGGCAATTGACGGATCGGATCGCAGGGAAAATGCCGCTGGAGCCACTCCGGCCCCAGATCGTACCGGATGGTCTGGGGGCCTTTTTGAACAAGGATTTCTCCTTGGATTTGCTTCAGGCATACTCCGGCGGCGTTGGCAAACCCGATCGGCATTCGGCCTGTCGGATCGACAATCACAAAATCCTCGAACCGGACCTGCCCAACATCTTGGTCATCGCCGCTGCGGGAACGGAACAGAATCGGGGCGGGTGGTTTTGGTTCTGGTGCTGGATCGGCCAGCCGACACCCAGAAAACCGCACCTGCAGGCCGCCAACCGGATTTTGAATGACGATCTGTGCGCGGCCTGTGTCCTCAAACCGGCAACCCACCACTTCCACCTGGCCACGTACCGCCTCTTCCGACCCGTTCCGATTGTAAATCAGCAATGAGCCGGCGTTGGTTCCACGGGTGGTGCATTTTTCCAGGCGAATAGAAATCGGTCGGCTCGTGGCGTCCAAGGCGCCTAAAGAAAGGATAATGGCGAAACTGGCGTTGTCTTCAAAAAGACAGTTCCGCAGGATACAATTGGTCAGCAGTTCTTGGCGCCGGTTCGGTTCAAAATCGATGCCTGCCTGCGGCGGTGTGCCTCGGGTGCCCCGCAGAACGACGTTTTCCAGCAAAAGGTTTTCGGCCGTAATGACACTGATGCCTTGACGATAATTGTTCAGGCAAACCACGTTGCGGATGGTGATGTTTCGGTTCGGCTCGCCGCCTCGGCCAGCGCCTAGATAGATGCCGTCGCCGCCGCTTTCGGCTAAGGTAAGACCTTCGACCAGTACGTCGGAGCAACCTTGCAACCTAAGCACATGCCGCCACTCAGCATGTTCATAAGGGGGCTGATCGTAGTCGGCCCGCCACATGCGCAACGTGGCCCCTGGCCCAATGAGTTTCAACTGGCTTTGATTCCAGGCGGTTAGCAGGCTATCGGTTTTGCCGCGGAAAGCGCCCCGCTTGGCCACCACCTCCACGCCCGGCTCAAAGAAGATTTCTTTACTGCCCACCAGCTCGATTTTATCCACAATCCACGGGCTGGGCATTTTCGGCACAATAACCTTTTTGGCCTTGGAGCGGAGAGCGGCTTGCAAAGCCTGGGTGGCATCCTGCGCGTCAAAGCCCCACCAATCGGACCGGGCCACCTCAGACCGGCCGCTTTCCACCTCCTGAATGGCCGCCCAATTGGGCGCAACACGAAAATCCTTTTGGGCCGACTCTGCCGGCAAGGGGGTAATCGGCCTCTCAGGACCCGAAGCGCTGTGCTTCTGGCCAGCCTCTGCCGCCCATGCCCCTAGAAACGCTGTCAACCCCAATAAACTCCCCAACAAGGCCACCAGACCTCCAAACGACCAACGCCAAAAACAGTATCCGATGGGACGAAGATTTTTCATAAACCACTCCTTTCCTCCCAAGGTTTCTGGAGGGAGAAGGTACATATAGATATAGATGGACACTGGACATGGAGAGAGGCCAGGCGGAGGCAAAGGGCAGCCCTATAACCGGATCCTCCGTCAAAGGGAAGCCATTCGACAATCGGTTGGTGGGAAATCGGCAAAGGCCATCCGCCCAGGGGCCCCAGTGGGCAACCCCGCTAAGGAAGACCAAAAAGAAAAAAAATCCTTCACGCCCTTTGGGTTGCCCCGGGGGTTTGCCTCCGGTCTGTTACCCAATGTCCAGCGGGGGCTTATCCTAAAGAAGGCTTCAGCTAATGCCCTTCGGGTTTCGGAAGGGTAAGGGGATTAAGATTGGGGTTTTTCTTCTGGCCCAGTTCTTGTGGATTTGCTCAGATATTCCGGGGGGTTAGTGGGAATTAGGATTGGGGTTTGGGTTCCGGCCCTTGGGGTGGGCTTGGTTGAACGGAAGGGGGCGGAGTGGCTTCGGTTGGTTTGGCTTCCGCCTTTTCGGCAGCGCCCGAAGGTTTCGTTTCACCCGGTGGGGCAGCTTTTTCTTTGGGTGCTCGTTTTGCCTTGGCTTCTTCCTGAAGGCGAGCCACTTCCTTCCGCTGCACCTCGGTAAGCAGGGCGGCGATCTTTTCGTCCCGTTCGGCGATCAGAGCCTCCAATTGTTTACGGAGGGCATCGATCTTCGGCCCGTATTCATCTTGAATGGCATAAATTTGTTTCCGTTGTTCCGGGGTTACCACCTGTCCATAGTAGGGAGGCAACCGGCGGTAAGGACTCTTAGGTTCCTTTGCTTTGGCAGCGGATTGCACGTGGGAAGGCTTTTTTTCCGCGGAAGCTTCTTCCGCGTAAAGAAACGTTCTGTCCACCCAAGCCAGCCAACTCATTGCCGTCAACATGCCAGCCCAACCCAATGCGCGCCAGAAGTCTCTCATAGCCGATCTCCTTCCACAGACTCGAAACTACCTAACAGTCTGCGCCCACGTTCCTTGGCCTTGCAAACCCGACGTCCTGGAAAAATCGTTTCTATCATATCTAGGCCCTTCGGGAAAATCCACTGGGCCCGACCCAGTTTGGCCAGAAAAGACCAACCCCCCGGATTTTCTCCCACAGGAGCTTATCTTTTCTATGCGAAGCAAGGAGTGGGTCCATTTGCCGCCTCGCAGGAGTGTGGCACTTTTGTACAGTAAGACTGGCCCGCTGAAAGAAGGGCATTTATGGAAAGGACCAGTCCTTCGGATAGTTTGCCGCCTAGATGGAAGACCGAAAGGGGTGGGGCAAGGAGAGCTTTAGGGGGAAGCCGATTGGGCAGCCCAAAAATTGTTTATTTTAGCAATTTACTTTGTAATATTTTGAACCTCCTCTTCCCTCTCTCTGCTGCCAAAAACCTCCAACGACAATTTTTTTCTAACCTGCCGTCATTTAAGCACTAAGGTTTTTGATGGCCTCTTGATCCCTAAGAAAAACGCACGAGGCCCAGGCCTTGGATTAATAATTGGCTATTATCCCCTCTCCTTCTCTTGCAATGGGTTGCCATTTTAAGCACTTGGACCTTTTTCATCACGGACCATTATCCTAAAGAGCATCTTTTGACTTCTTAGTTGTTAGAGCGTTCCAAATAAGAGGGGTTTTGTTTTCTTACCCGAAAAGGTGGGGCCATCCTTTTCCAAAAACCAACCTACCAGCCCATTCAGAATCCTTCCCAGGTGGTATAATTGGGAGAATTAAGGAAGGCGGTTTTCGTGGGGTACTAGAGGGCGTGGTCTAAAGGAAAGGGGTACCCACCATATATAGTAGGAGTTAAAATTTTACTACAATAAATGGTAGTCCCCCGGAACTAATTTATTGGGATTCAAAAGACGAGCTTCGGTAGGATGTCCTTTACATGTTCTTTTTTGGAGGGAGTGGATTTATGAAACCGGTTTCTGGAGCTTGGTCCTGGATGGGGCTGATGGGAGTGGGGTTGATTTGCTGGGCAGCGTCGGTCGTTTGGGCGGAGCCGGTACCGGTAGGCGAAGTTCCGCCGGTAGTTGAGCCGCTTCAGCAGATCCAGGAAGTGCAGGATGCAGTGGTACGGTTTCGCAACGGCGATATCGATGGGGCCAGGGCGTTGCTGGTGGCTGCATGCAAGAAACATGCGGATTTGCCGCCGGCGGATGTGATCATGGCGCAACTGTTTGCCTCGGTGGGTCAATTGGATCAGGCGATTCGTTCGTTGGAGTCTGCTCTGAAGGAATCGCCCAACGATCCGGAGGCCTTTGTGATTCTGGCGGATCTGGAGTTTCGTGGTGGGCGAATTACGGCTGCCAAGTTCCTCTATAGCCAAGCAGAGCAATTGCTGAAGGATTTCAAAGGCACCGCCCGGCGGAAGAAGTTAATTTTGCAGCGGATGTGTTCTGGTATGGCTGGGTTGGCGGAGAATGCCGAAGATTGGCCCACCGCTCAAAAATATCTGGAAACCTGGCTTAAAGAAGATCCGGATAATGTGAATGCCTTGCACCGGCTTGCCCGAGCCTTATTCCAACAGAATAAAACTGACGAGGCGATGGAAAAATTGCGGGCTGCCAAAAAGGCCAACGACCAAGTGCTCACGCCGGAAGCGACCATGGCCCAGTTCTATGAGGCGGCTGGTCAGCGGGAGCAGGCGGCCAAGATGATGGTGGCGGCCTTGACCGCCGAACCCAAAAACGTCCAGACGCGCCTAGCCGCCGCCCAATGGGCCTTCGACACCGAACAATACGATCAGGCTAAATCCCAAGTGGAAATTGCCCTCAAACTGGACCCTGATTCCTTTCAGGCCAAGATGTTGGCTGGTCTGGTGGCCTATTTCATGAAGGATTACAAAGCAGCGGAGAGTTATTTTGAGTCGGCCCATCTGCAATCCCCTAGCAACTTCGCTGCCTTGAACAACTGGGCCTTGGCCCTTGCTGAGCAAGATGAAGAGGCCAAAAAACGCAAAGCCTTCGAAGTGGCTCAGATCGGGGTGCAGGCCTTCGGCAATGTGGCCGAAGCATGGTCCACCTATGGCTGGGTGTTATATCGGTTGGGTCGGCTCAACGAGGCAGACCAGGCTCTTGGTCGGGCAGCCGCCAGTGGTCAGCTCAGCCCGGATACGGCCTTTTACATCGCTCGAGTAATGGTCGATCGGGGCCAAACCGACCGTGCTAAAGAGCTGCTCAAACAAGCCCTGCAAACCAAACGGCCTTTCTCCAAACGCCAAGAGGCCGAAGCCCTGTTGAAAGGTCTCCGGTAAGTCCTTGGGCTTGTTTGGGTTAACCGTTGCTCCTGGCCGCTGGCGGTTTTGGGCTGCCTAGGCTGGCGGGTAGGTAAGGTTATTCCCAGCGGCAAGGGCCGAAGCGGCTCGATTTCTGCCGGATAAAAGCAACAGCAGCTTGCTCCTTTGCCACCACCGGAAGGGAAGGTTCGGTGGTGGTCTTTGTTTACGGTTTGGGAGGAGCCGAGTTACTGTTCGGCTCCGGCACCTACGTTTTGGAGGGAGGAAGGCGATGGCGGAATTACGTCCTGCAGTCTCGGAGGAACCCTCGCACCAATCCTCAGGTGCAGCCCCAGAAGCAGGGGAGCAACCGGCTTTGCTAGAAGCACTCCAACGGCGGATCGACCGGCTGACCGTGGCCGTGATTTTGATGGCCTTGATCACCTTGGTAAGTACAGCGGTGGTGTTTGGCCAGCTTGTCAATTGGTTTGCTGGTCAGGCACTGCTTCAGGGCGGGGTAAGCCTGGGCGGAACCTTGCTGGGTTTTGGAGTCGGCTGGTTTGCTGGCCGTCGATTCGGATGAAGTCCCCTTGACCTTTTCGAGCCTCTAGCAGAATGACCTTTCATGGCGCCCCCTGGTTATTGCCCTCAGGCCCCTGAGGGCTTTCTGGTGATCTGCTTTCTTCCGGGATCTCCGTAGCTGCGTGGGGATTGCCTGTCCCTGACAACGGCGCCGTCTCCGAAGATTTCTAGGAGAGGAGCATTTCAATGTTTTTCGGTGGCGTTAGAGTCTCTAATTTTTCTCTTTCTGGACTAGGACGGCCCAGTCTTGCCGAGGGTCGGAGGGCGGCTGGCCCAGCGGGTGGAAACCGGGGCCTTTGACGGTGCGGATGGCGCCTGCTTGGAGCGGTCCGCCTTGCCGGGGATTGTACCAACCAACCGTATATCGGCCCGGTTCGAGCTCCAATTCTGCGGAGCCTCCTTCGGGCAGATAGACCACATAAATCTGACCGGGCTCGGCAAAACACCAAGCAGCCTGGGACCGGACTAGCTTCGGCGCCGGGCGCATCTTGTCCAACGGCAACCGCTCGAAAAACTCTCGGGCTATTCGGGTCTGCTGCCAGAGTCGCTGTCGGCTCCGGAAGTCTTCACAGGTCAGATCGTTGTGCGGGTATTTGTAGCCGAAGTACCATTCGCAGCCGGCGCCGCCCGCCATCAGGTTTGCCCAGAGGGCGTATCGCCGGACCTCCTCGTGCTCCGGATCATCCACGTCCGGTTTTACGCCCACATCAGCCGGGCCAATTTCATCCAAACAGACGATCCATTTTCGGCCTGCCTGAGCCGAACGCTCGACCCACCGGAGCGTCTCCGCATAGGTTTGCCGCATTTTGCCCATCTGGAGCGACGCACCGTGAAAATGGGGGAATCCTAAAAGCGGCTGATATACTTTTTCATATTGGCCCGGAAATGTATGCACCACAATCGGATGCTTGTAGGGATCGAGCTGGTGGATGTACTGAGCAAACTGTCGGCGTTGGGTGTCGGTGTTGGTGTTTTCTTCGCCGAGGTTCCAGACCAGGCCCAGATGATGGGAAAACCGGGCGATCAGTTCTCGGTAATATAGTTTTCGGAGCGGACCCAGTTCCCCACCATCGAGCAGTTGATCGTTTTCCTGTTCCTGGGTTACTATATGCAGCAGGATGCCCAACTGGTCCATGTGGTAGAAGACGATTTCCCATTGGTCCAGTTTGCTACAGTCGAAGCGGTCCGGCTGGGTCGGACGGATCCAGGGCCAAACGTCCTGGCCGTCGCCTTCGACGTTCATGGTAAGGAAATACACGCTATTGACGCCTTGGGAGGCCAAGTAGTTCAGGGCGCCGATGATGCCTTTGCCTCGGCCATCCCGCCAGGTGGGATCGCCCGGGCGCCAATCTCGCAGATGGGGCTGGTACCGATGGAGGCCGTCGGTGGAGGCGGTCGCTTCGCCGGGCGCTCGTTTTGCTTTGCCTTTGGGGATGCGATAGGTTCCGTCAAAGTCCGCATAGGCCAAGAAGTTTTCCGGGCTATCTGTGCCGCCTTTGATGAAAAACTCTCCCGTGCCGGCAAACCGTAGATAATGCTGGCCTACATACTCCAGGCGACCTTTGGCGCGGAAATCGGGCGGTTTCTTATCGGTTGGCGCTACCTGGAAGCTGCCTTCCAGGGCGTCGAAGGCGATGGGCCGACCGGCTGCCGGATCCTCCTGTATGGCCACATCCGGCCCAGTGCGGAAGGATACCCGATAGTGCCAAAGTCCTGGCTGATCCGGACAGAAGTGCACTCGCCAACACCGGCCCCGATCGGCCCCAGTGTGGGCGGCATTGCCGTCGGCCGCATAAAAACCCGGTACCACATACCGCCGCCCGTCGCACCGAAACTCCACCTGAAGCCGATAATCTCGAAACGGGTTTGGCTGGGCGGTTTCGCTGGTTTCCGGGCCTTGGAAGGTGAGCGTTACCCGATGCCATTGCATGAGCGGCCCGGTGATCTGCACCGATGCTGCCGTCGTCTCCGGCCCCACCTGGGCATACCCATCTCGGGCAAGCAGTTCGGCAACCGTCTCGGTGGCAAACAGGAACCCGACGACCCCCACTGCCCCCAGAGGAAAGAAATACCTTCGGCTTATTTGGATCCTCATTTTCATGGGACTCTCCTTCCCTCCAGCCAGAGGACCAAGGAGACTGTTCTCCCAGGCAAAGCGAAATGCTGCCAGGAAGTTCAAAAATCACTAACACTTCAGCCGAATGCTTTACCCAGACATTCCTGCAAAAGCAGCAGTCCCGTTTTTTGTGGGAGTGGATTTGTTTTGGACTGCTGCTTGTGTGGCAGGAACACCCAAAGGCTTTCCTCGGATCACCCGGGCAGCTTCTTCATTCGGCTGAAGTATTACGAAGCTCATGAAGGAACTAGCTAGGTTTTCAGTTTATCCAAAATATGGTAGAAAATCGATAGGTTTCCTAATCGATGAATAGCCAGTCAGCCTGACCAGAAGGGATGTCCGCGATCCCCAAGGGTTCGCATTGGAGGGTAACCGGGCAGGGCAACCAGAAAGCCGATGGACCGGCGTTTGGGGCTCCTTGGGGGGAGCAGGAATTTTTCCTCGTTTGCTTGCCTCAAGGAAAATCTGACCATCTCCTATGGCGTCCTATAGGTGAACGAAAACAACAAGGGAGTAAATCCATGAGCGACACCAAACCAGAAGAATACCCTACCAGCAGTGGGTCGAACCGGCCGTTTCGGATTGCCGTGTTAATCTCCGGCGGCGGTACTACGCTTCGGAACCTGATTCAGAAAAAAGCAGCGGGCCTTCTGGAAGGGATTGAGATTGTGCTGGTCATTTCTAGCAACCCGGCCGCCGGCGGCATCCAGTATGCTCAGCAGGCGGGCATCCCTCTTCGAGTCATCCAGCGCAAACAGTTCCCCAACCAGGAAGCCTTTAGCGAGGCGATTTTCCAGGAGTGTCGGCAGGCGGCGGTGGACCTAGTGGTTTTGGGCGGCTTTTTGAAGCAACTGACCATACCGCCGGATTTCGAGCTTCGGGTTGTAAACATCCATCCAGCATTGATACCTGCCTTTTGCGGCAAGGGCTTTTACGGCCGGCATGTGCATGAGGCGGTGCTGGCCTATGGGGCCAAAATCAGCGGCTGCACCGTGCATTTTGTGGATAATCAGTACGATCACGGGCCGGTCATTGCCCAGCGGGCTGTGCCGGTCCTGGACGACGATACCCCGGAAACCTTAGCTGCCCGGGTGTTTGCGGAGGAGTGCCAGCTCTATCCGGAGGTGATTCGTCTGATTGCGGCAGGCCGGGTGCGGGTGGAAGGCCGACGGGTCCGCATTTTGCCCAGCCAACCGCATGGATCTGCCCCCAGTTGACCGAGTGCAAAAGAGTATGGGGTCTTTCCAGAAGAGGGGCCATCAAGATGTCCGTTCGGAGCAATCCGTTGGTGGCGGTGGCCACGTATAACGAGATGGAGAACCTGCCTCGGCTGGTGGAGGAGATCTTTCACTATCTGCCGGAGGCGGAACTGCTGGTCATCGACGACAATTCGCCGGACGGCACTGGCCGATGGGCGGCTCAGCGGGCTGCTGAAGAACCCCGCCTCCAGTGTATCCACCGAACAGGTAAATTGGGCCTGGGCACCGCTACCATTGCCGGCATCAAATACGCCATCGCCGAAGGATATCCGTATCTGGTTACCATGGACGCCGATTTCAGCCATCATCCGAAGTATCTGCCTGCCTTGGTGGGCGGTATGGAGACGGCTGGCCCGGAAGGCGGACCAGTGGATGTGATGATCGGTTCCCGCTATGTGCCGGGCGGCCGGATCGAAGGCTGGCCCCTGCGAAGACATCTGATGAGTCGAGCTGTCAACTTCTACGCCCGTCTGCTCCTCCGCCTGCCCGCCCGAGATTGCAGCGGCGCGTTCCGTTGTTATCGGGTCGAAACCCTCCGGCGCATCGACTTCGATCGGGTCCGATCCCGCGGCTACTCCTTCCAGGAAGAAATCCTTTGGCATCTGCGCCGGGCAGGCGCCCGATTTGCCGAAACGCCCATTGTCTTCGTAGATCGGCAGGCGGGCAGCTCGAAGATCAATCTCCGCGAAGCCTTCGGCGCAGTATGGATCATCTTCCGCTTGGCCCTGAGCCGATAACGCCACACCTCGGCCGTCCGAAAATTGCCCAAAGGATATACAGAAGGGATTGCAGGGTGGCCATTGCCGCACAAGCGGCAGTCCAAGAAAATTCCTCTCCCCTCCGTGGGAGAGGGTTAGGGTGAGGGGGCTTCTGGCCGCCTGCACACCCCGTGCGCATTCCCCTCACCGGGTTGTAAGTGAGTCTGTGCCATGGAACGCTGGTGGACTGAATTTCTCGTCCGTTGACCGAGACGACCTACCGTCTGCTAGACCGTACTGCCTCCAGGGGGACAATCTTCTTTTGCCTCTGAGGGAGAGACGAAGAACAACGGAGCGGCCCAAGGCAGCCTGGCTCCCCGCTTCCGTGGAGATGACATTCTCTGAGGCTCCCCCGTTGTCATTGCCACACAGGCGGCAGTCCAGAACTTTGCTGTTTGCCTGCTGAAAACAGTGGCTCTCCCAAGACTACCCAAACAGCGTTATCCGAGGCTTTCGGGAGGGATTAAACGTTAATGATGCAATGGGGTCATCCAACAGCCGGCCAAGCAGCGTTTTTCAAGGTTTTTCGGCGCCTGGCGGTTCGGAAGCGGACTGCTCGGAAGAGGTCTCCGCGGCGGAAGGTTTGAGGATGGGGGAGGGCATATCAGGATCTGGCAAAATGTGCAGTCCCCGACGGCGTACCTCCCACTGGGCCTCAATCGGCGATTCTGAGGCGGGCGGCCGAGTCGGCGGAATCCACCACTGCGCCAGCCACACTAAACTGCCTATCCCTGCTAATCCCCCCAATAAAACCACCGCCACAAGCAACACATACGGCTTGCAAAGATCCCATATTCGAGGGGAAGAAATAGCCAGGGTTTTCCCCGCCTCAGCAGGAGAGGCGCCGCTTTGGGAAGAAATAGGTTCCGGCGGCGATTGGGCAAAAGGGTTCTGCGCCCCTTCAAGACCCGTAGCATCCGACTCCAACAGCCCAGCCGGTTCTGGGGACCAAGGTGGGGATTGCGCCGCTTGGTCGGCTTTATCCGAACCCATGGCCTTGGCCAAGGCCTCCAGCCAGCGCCGATACTCACCTTCGGGTTGCTTATCCGCCGACCAGCCCATAAGAGAAAACTCCGTCGCCAACCCCAGGTCCAACAATTCCTTGCACCGCCCTGTGCGCCGTTTCTATTATTTTACTGTTCAGCGGCTTGTTTAGGCCAGCAGGAAATAGAATTCCTTGGGGAAAACTACTGCATTGCTCCGGACAGGACCAGAGAGCATTGCTATAAAAACGACTGCTGAGTTTCCACTTTTCCCCTCGGAAGGCCCCCCAGGAGCCGAGAAAAAGGACGGCTTCTTTGCGAAGAGACACCTCTTGCGGGGTATTGGCCTGGCAGGTAGGATACAACAGATTTCGGAAAAGGAGCTAGAGTGCTTTTCGAGGGATGCTTTCTCGACCAAAAGGTAAACACCTGGGCTTGTGGAATGGGGTGATTTTGTTTCCTTTCGGAGTAAGGAGTTCTGTTATGCATAATGCGCCAGAGCAAGGGGCAAAAAAGCCTTTGATGCCGATCTACCGAATTGTACTGATTGTATTTGTGATTGTGGCGGCCATTGTGATCGTCTCGGAACTGCGGGTCCGAAGCCAATGGAATGCCACCTATAATGCCATCGCTTCTCAAATCGACGACGAACAAAAGCCCCTAGCCAAAAAAGACCTGGAAAAACTGATCCAAGGCAGTCCCCGGCGAGAACCCAACAAAAACCAAGAATTGTTCATTTGGAGCGGCATCTTGCAGAAATACCGGATGCGTCTTCATTATTCTGGGGAGATGGTGACCAAAATTGAATCCCAATAAGGCCTAGCTGCCGAATCGATCGCTTCGTATCCGACCATCCCAGGGGAAACGGAGACACCCTCGTAGATGAATACATGTTTATTAAAATGGTCCCGCGCCATAGGCTCGGATTTAAAGATCCAGTGCCTGATCTTTTTGAGTGTGGCTCTGGCACTGGCGGCGCTTGGGGTGAAGTTGGCATGGTGGAAGGATGCCCAAGCGGCCGATATGGCTCCACAAACTGCCCCGGAGAAAACTATCCAGGAGAACACCAAGGCTGACCATGCGCCAGCCGACCTAGCCAGTCGGGTGCGCCGGTTGGTTCGGCAATTGGACGCTCCGCAGGCTGCCCAACGTGCCCAGGCTGAAGAGGCCCTCTTGGGTTTGGGCCCTACCATCCTGCCGCTTTTACCGGACCCGGAAACCCAGGACTCGGCCGAGGTCGCGGTAACCCTACGCCGCATCCGAGAGCAACTCGAACGCCGCTGGGCCGAGTCGGTCCTGCAACCCTCCCTGGTGCACCTACCGGAAGGCCAAATCTCCTATTGGGAAGCATTTCAGCAGATTTATCAGCAAACAGGCAATCGACTCCGACTGCGAAGCGACCTACAAGAATTGAGCAAAAAGCTTCGGTTTTCTGGTCCGGTGGAGCAAAAACCGTTCTGGCCTTTGTTGGACCAACTGCTGGATCAAGCAGGCATAACGATCTATTTGTACGATCCTGGCGAGGAGCTGCTCCTGGTCCCTCGCTCCGAGCAGGAACAGCCACGCAGCCAACGGGCTTGCTATGTCGGACCGCTGCGGATTGCACCGGTGCGATTAACGGCCCAACGCGATTATCGGTCCCGGCTGGGGGATCAACTGACGTTGGTTTTGGAGGCGGCTTGGGAGCCGAGGATACGACCGGTGGTGCTTCGGCTGGCGCATCAGACGCTTCAGGCGACCGATGACCAGGGCCGACCGCTTCCGCCTAGCCGACCGGATGCCCAGACCATCGTGCCGGTCAAGATCGGCCAAAAGGCGGCGGAATTGGAAGTCCGCTTGGCTTTGCCGGATCGGTCGGCCAGTCGGTTGGAATCGGTCCGGGGGAAACTGACGGTCACCTTACCGGGGGCGACGCAGCGATTCTCCTTCAAGACGATCCGGTCTGTCCGGAATCAGACGCAGCGTCGGGCTGGAGCTACCCTGAGCCTGCAGGATGTACGAAAAGAAGGCGGCCTTTGGCAGATCGAGGTGCTTTTACGCTACGATCGGCCCAGCGAGGCCTTCCAATCGCATTACCATTGGTTTTATCGGAACCAGGCCTATTTGGAATCTCCAAATGGCCAAAAGATCATGAGTACAGGCGTAGAGCCATTTCAGCACACTGACTCCCAGATTGGTCTGCGGTACCAATGGGAGGGAGTGGAGGAGATAGATAAATATATATTTATCTATGAAGCCCCCGGCCTCCTGCTTACCGAAGAGTTTCCGTTCCAATTGGAAAAATTGCTCCTGCCGTAACTCTTCTGCTTGCCGCCGCTGGCTATCTATCCAGAAATCCACCGATTCAAAATGAGCGTGGCTGGGCGTCTGGTGGCGCAAGCAGACGGCTATTGATCTACGCCTCAGAGGCGGAAGCCACCTGATCGAGAAACTCTAGAAAAGCCGCGGTTACCAAGCCGGGATTTTCCAGCGGGGCCATGTGCCCGGCCTGAGCAATCTCGACAAATTGGGCATTCGGGATGCCCTGGGCAATAGCCCGCATCTCCGCAGGCGGCGAAATGACATCCTCACTTCCCACCAGGACCAAACTGGGGCAGGCGATCTGGGAAAGCAGCGGTTGCATATCCCGGCGCTGGGCCATGCCGCGGGCCGCCGCTGCTACCCCTTGCGGATGGGCGGCCTGAATCTGCTGGCGCAGTTGTTCGGCAAGAGCCGGTTGCTCCTGAAAGGTAGCTGGAGCCAGAAGACGGGGCAACATGGTCTCGGCCAAAAAAGCCGGTCCCTCTTTGAGTACCCGTTCTGCGGTGGCCTGCCGGAGTTGGGCCATCTCGGGGGTGTCGGCTGCCGCTCTGGTGTCGCAAAGTACCAACCCCGCCACCCGGCTCTTGTGCCGAAAGTAAAACTCAAAAGCAATGTATCCCCCCATGGAAAGCCCACAGATAACGGCCGGCTGTTGGATGTTCAGGGCATCTAACAGGGCAGCCAAATCGTCGGCAAAATCCGCCATGGTTACCAGCTCCCCAGCAGCTTCTGATTGCCCGAAGCCTCGCAAATCCGGAACAATTGCCCGCACCGCACTCCGCATCCGTTCAACCACCGGCAGCCACATCCGATGGTCCAGGGGAAATCCATGAATAAACAACCATGGGATCCCCTGGCCTTGCTGGAGATAGGCATATTGGCAGCCTCGAATGCTTAGTTTGTTGATCTTCATACTAATAATCTCCTTAATTGAGATGATTTTGAAAAAGTATGGCCCGGGTGTCTCAAACGGTCAACCGCCCCCTAGAGAAAATCCTCCGAACCGGGTAATATAAAAGGACCAAGCTAAAAATGCAAAATGCAATATTTTGAGTAATATTTTGATCTTTCGATTCCTTGGAGGATCCGGGCAACCCGCTTTTGGGGGGCATCTCCCCCGGTGGATGTATCTTTTGCCGTTAGCCGGGATTAGCCGGGAATTCTTTCAGCTACCTGGCTTCCAGCCCACTCTCATTGAGAGCAGGTGGCCAATATCAGCTACCGATTCCTGTCAAACTGGGCAAAATAAGGGGTTTGGGAACTCTCTGGCATACCATAATCCACTCTCACCTCCAATAACAGCCAATCTACCAGGCTTACCTCTTTGGTTTCGCCTGAGAAAAATCATGCTCCGAAGGGAAGTTCTATGTGGGAAGGTTATCCAAGAGCAGACGGCCGAAAAGGGATTCGGAACATCTTGGCCGTGGCGTATTTGGTCGAATGCGCCCGGCATGTAGCCCAAGAGATTGTCCTGGGATTCCGGGGCGAACCGGTGCATCTGATCGGTTTTCCGGGCTGTTATCCGAGTGTGTATGCGCAGCGGATGATGGAACGGATTTGCACCCATCCGAATGTGGGGGCCGTCCTGCTGGTCTCCTTAGGATGCGAAAGTTTTCCCAAGGAACAATTGGCTCAGGCGATCCAGCAAACAGCTCGGCCGGTGGAGCTTTTGCTCATTCAGCAGGCGGGCGGCACCAGCCGCTCCATCCAGCAAGGACAGGCCTGGGTCCGGGAAACGTTGGCCCAGCTTCGCCGGGCGGAGCGGGTCCCGATGGAAGTAGAAGAACTGGTGGTGGGGACGATATGCGGCGGCTCGGATGCCACCAGCGGGCTGACGGCCAACCCAGCCTGCGGCTATGCCTTCGATCTTCTCCTGCAGGCCGGGGCTACCTGCATCTTTGAAGAGACCGGCGAGCTGATCGGTTGTGAGCAGTTTATGGCCCAGCGGGCGGTCAGTCCCGAGGTGGCTCAACAACTGGTTCAAGCCGTCCAAAAAGCAGCCCGATACTACAAGGCCTACGGCCATGCCAGTTTTGCTTCCGGAAACGCCGAGGGAGGGCTGACTACCATTGAAGAAAAATCCCTGGGCGCCTACAGTAAGACCGGCAAATCGCCGATTACCGGCTATCTGAAACCAGGCCAACTACCTCCGGGCCCTGGGTTGTATCTGATGGATGTGGTGCCGGATGGAGAGCCCTTGTGGGGCTTTCCGAATATCTGTGATAACGCGGAGATTGCCGAGCTAATGGCCTGTGGCGTGCATCTGAACCTGTTTACTACCGGACGGGGTTCGGTGGTTGGCTCAGCGATTGCCCCGGTACTAAAAGTCTGTGCCAATCCGGAAACCTATCGACGGATGAGCGAAGATATGGACATCAATGCAGGCCGGATTCTGGAAGGCCAAGCTACTCTAGAACAGGTGGGCCGGGAAATCTATGAGCGGGTTTTGGCTGTGGCCACCGGCCAGCCGACGGCCAGCGAACGCCTCGGCCACCAAGAGTTCCTCCTCACCTACAAAGCTTTTGACTGGCAGACGCCAGGTCCAGTGCTCTGCGCCGAACGGAATCCAAACAGTTTAGCCGACTGAGGGGAATACCTGTCTCTGGGACAAATAACGCTTTTGTCATTGCCGCGCCAGCGGGAATCCAGAGGATCTCCTTCTCCTGCAGAAGATTCTCTTGTGTTGCTGGGAGAGGGAAACCTGTTTAGTTTGGCAGGGATTTGTTAAAAGGAGCCGGGGGACTTCTCTGGCGAACCGTAGGGTTGCCTTCGTTGCCCTGCTGGAAGAAACCCCCAACGCCCAGGCGGAATAGGAAAATGGAGGTCTAGCAGTTCCTCAGCCCCCACCTAAGAAGGGCAAAAAACAGACCTCACTGCTGGGGCCAACGGGGCTATCTAACCCATCGGCGGCCAATTTTCCATCCACAGTCACCACGAAAGTCGGGCGAATCTTCTCTGCCTGATAAATCTGCCCTGCCAGCCCGGGAAACTGCCGGTCCAGGTCCGCGATGATCTCCCGAAGATTGGCGCCAGCCGCTTCCAGACGGCGCAGACCGCCCGTATATTCCGCTAGCATCATGGGAATTTGCACCCTGGCCATCCCATCCTCCCAAGCTAACCCATTGTGGTAGCAAACAGTCTTTTGCCTTCCTCCAACCTATTTTCTATTTTACACACTACTAAGAAGTGGCAAACAGCGGGCTGTTCGCTCACCTGGCGTGCTCTATATCCAGCTTAAAAAGAGCTCTCCAAGAGGCTAAAGAGGGTATCGGTTGGAGCTAGGAGAGCATTCTGTCCAGCAAGGGATTCGGGAAACCTTCTTGGAGCCATTGGTGTACAAACTGGTCCGCCTGTTGGCAGGCCGTTTCCGAGTGGGCGATACAATATTGGGTCATTCGGCGGCAGCAGTCGGCAGGATCGGCCGACCAGAGCGCCAGCAGTTCGGTTTCCAGGTCGGCTTGCTGGCGCCAAAGGCGCTGCTCCATTTCGGTCCAGACTGTCTGGACTTGCTGGATGAGTTCTTCTGGCACACTGGCGCCGATCTGGCGGAGGAGATGAAATTTCCACCAGATGAAATCCGGATGGGGTTGGAAAATTTCTGGGGCCAGCGGTTCACTGGGGTTCCAGATTTCCAGTTCTGCCCGAAAGGCTGGATGGCAATACTGCTCCGGTACCTCCTGCACTCCTAAATACCAAGGCAACAAGGGGCTCCAATCTGGTCGGCCCACGGTGCGCCAATAGAGACATCCGATCGGTCTGGGCATCCCGCTGCGAAGCTGGAAAACCGCTGTCTCCTGGGTGGCAGGATGGAATAACGGGATCGGGCCTTGTTGATTTCGCAAAATAGCGGCCACGTCCTGCACCGAGAGCTTTCGGCCAGGCCGAACGTACCAAGGAAGCGGCTCGGTCGTAGGAACGGCTGGTTCTGTTCCCCCAGAGGCGTCAGTTGGTGCGGTGGGCTGGGATTGGGGGGCTGGTTCCACCGGACTGCCTCCCAAAGCTGCCAACCCACCTCGGGGGTGCTGGAGCAAGCGTTGGCCCCACCATTGGCGGGGATCCGGCCGATTCCGTTCCGCCGCCTGATACGCCTCTCGAAACGAAAACGCTCTGCCAGAGCCCGGATCGTACCAACCCCGTTTGGCTGCATAGGAAACCAAATCCGCGGAAGCTCGGACGGCAGATTCCGGCGAGGCTGAAGCCGCTGGGTAGGCTGCACGAGACGAAAGGTTCTCCGGGAGAGCATCCCCAATGGTATGGGAAGAGGTTTCCTGATAGGAAGCAGCAACCGCATCCAGCCGGATCTGATCGAAAATAAACACATTCGGAACCACCACTGCGGCATCGTCGGGTACTCGGTGGGCCAGCCAACGTCGGCCCCGAACCACCGCCACCAGCCAGGCCTCTTGGGGATCAGCCACCACATAGGTTCGGCCGGAATCCCGATAGCCGAATTGTTCGACCAACCGGCCGATCAGTTCCACGGCCTGTGGCGCGTTGGCGGCTTGCTCGGCCACGACCCGACGCAAAAGCCCGCCAATGCCCTCCTGCTGGATCTGCTGGCGGTCGATAAGGGTTTCCAGGTCATCTTCTCGGCTTGGGCAGCCGTTGCTCACAATGACCAGACCAGCATCGTTCAGGTAACTGTCGCTATATTCCCGGCCGGGGATTTGACTCCACAAAAAGCCATACTGAGGCGTTTGGATTTCTTTCGGCCATCGGGAGCGTCGGTCAGCCAATGCCGGGCTGGCCAATTGGTCCAACCGGACCCGACGAAAATTGACAAAATACGGGCCCTGGTTTTCCTCGTTATGGCCGACCAAAACCGAACCATCTACAGTGGCATGCCGACCTACCACCACCGTCAAACACATGGAAAAACTTTTCTCCTGCAAAGGGGCCTGTCGGTTGTGATCCTAGCAGATAGGTTGCTGCAAAAGGTTGCATTCCGGAAGCCGAGAGGCTCCGTGGGCTAGGACGGCGCCGGCTTAGAGGTGAGCATCTGGACCAGCATCTCCTCTAGCAGTTCTAAGGGCAAGCCGACCACATTGGACTCACTGCCTTCTAACAGATGCACCCACCCGAGCCGATCTTGATAACCAAATGCCCCTGCTTTTCCCTGCCATTGGCCGCTCTGAAGATATTCTTCCAATTGGTCTGGGCGGAGCGGATCCATGCGGAGTCGGCTGGCAGCGGTCCGGCATTGGGGCTGGCCGACAGGCAGCGGCCACAGGCACAACCCGCTGTAAACCCAATGCTCCTGCCCACTGAGGGTTTCTAGAATCTTTCGTGCATGCTGGCAATCGTGGGGTTTGCCCAGAATCTGGCCCTGACATTCGACCACCGTATCACAGCCGATCACAATGGCCTGAATAGGGCTAGCAGACTCGGGTTGGGTGGGAGGATGGGGCGGGGCCCGTTCGGCCGAAAGCGGGCTGCCCGAATCAGCGCCTGCTTGCCCAGCCAGAACTGGCCTGGTGAAATCGGCAACTGCTTGCTGGACCGGAGGCTGGCTGGCCCGATCAGGAAGCAGTTGTTCCCCTAGTGGGTAGCAGGAGGGTCTGGGAAACCGGGCGGCAATCCGCCTGGTCACATCGGCTGCCTTTTGCCAGGCTAGTCGAGCAGCCAATTCTGCGGCCGTTTCCCCAGGCTGAAGGCTTTCCTCCTCGGCTTGGTCTGAGGGGATAATCACTTCAAACCGGTAGCCGGCCTCGGCCAATAGCTGCCGCCGCCTCGGCGACCGACTAGCCAAAATCAACTGAACCCTTTTTGGCCAATTACCAGATTCTATTTCGGGCATCATACGTCCGGTCTTTCTTCTTTTCAGATACCCCAGTTTCCCATGGAAGCTGCCTCCCAGGAAAGAAGAATGGGGCGGGGTTAAGCATGGGCTTCTAAGAATCATACAGAAACACTTCCACCGGCGTGCCGGCTGGGTAGCCTTCGCTTTCCGGCGGGATCAGCACAAAGCCATCGGCCTGGGTGGTGGTAGTCAGGATGGCCGCCCCGGTAACACTGATCGGTTCTGCCCGGCCTTCGACCACTCGGACCCGAAGGTAATCCAATCGGCCGAGCATGGAGCTGACCTTTCGGGCCAGCGGAACAGTTAGGCGTCGGTAGGGCCAATCCATGCTTCGGCCTCCCAAAGCCCGAATAGCTCGTCCGGCAAAGAAATCATACGCACATAAACAAGAGACCGGATTGCCCGGCAATAAAAAGACCAATCGGCCTTCCCATAGGCCTAACCCAGCCGGACTGCTCGGGCGCATCGCCAGACCGTGAAAAACCAATTGGCCATGCTCCGCCAATAGCCGAGGCGCCTGGTCCTCCAATCCCACGCTGGAACCGCCGGAAATCAAAAACACATCCGGCATCTGGGCCTGGGAGACCGCTGCACCGGCTATGGCCGCCTCTGGTGGAAACGGTTTCTGAGAGGCTGGGGGCAGGGGAACAGCTTCCGCCTGCTTTTGCCCCTCCGGTTGGCCAGAAAAGGTTCGACTGGTTTCCCCAGAAGACTGATCCCACAGTCGGTCCCTGGAACTGAAACGCGCATGGCTAGGAGCGGGCTGTCGGAGAGCTTCCAAAAGGGCTTCTGGTCGATCCGGCAGGATGCCCCAAAACTCCGGCACTCCACCGTCTCGGCGTACCAAGGCCTGGAGCATCGGCCCGTTGGCGTCGTAGATATGATCCGGTTGCCAAGGGGCGCCGGCCGGCAGCAGTTCATCGCCGGTAACTAGGATTCGCACCTTGGGACGCCGAACCACCAGCACTTCAGTCAAGCCCAGAGAAGCTAAAAGACCCACATCCTGGGGGCGAAGCACCCGACCTGCCCGTAGCACCAGGCTGCCCTGCCGAATGTCTTCGCCCAATTCGCCGATGTGCTTTCCGGGAGAAACCTCGCCCTGAGCCAGGACCGTCCCTGGTTCGGATTCGGCCATTTCGGCCGGTAGCACTGCATCGGCGCCGGCGGGCATGGGGGCGCCGGTCATAATCTGGACCGCCTGCCCTGGGCCCACCGGCTGGGGGAACGGTCGACCAGGCAAAGCTTGCCCAATCATCTGGAGCCGAATCGGATTGTAGGCCGAGGCCCCCAGGGTATCGGCAGCCCGCACCGCATACCCGTCCATCATCGCCCGGGCAAACGGCGGTACATTCCGGGGGCTAGTCAGATCTTCGGCCAACACTCGGCCAGCCGCCTCTACCACCGGCACCTTTTCCCCACCTAGCCGAGCTACTTTCGCCTCCAACCAAGCCCACACCTCCGCCACCGGCCTTCTGCGGGCAAAGCCCCGCATGCGCACATCGTCCCATTCCACTCGCCGGCCTTCCGACATCATCTCCCCTGCTCCTGCAACACACAGGACCATTTCCCCAAAAAGAAAAACAGCTAGTGCTTGTGAGGCCAAATCAACCCCACCATCCGATTATTCCCCCGAAAGGAGGAATCCAGGGAATTCACTTTCTTGGAATATCTCCCCGAAATGACATACCCTGTCATTCCTGCGTAAGCAGGAATCCAGTTTGTCGAAGATTTCTGCTCTCTGGATTCCCGCTTATGCGGTTGGGAGCCTCGGAAACATTCTCCCTAAAAAAGAGGAACCTACTTCAGAGGACTGTGTTAGTAATTCTTTAACGGAGCCCTGCCTTGGGCCAGGATACCCGTTGCCTGGATCGAACGTTTTCCCACTCAGAATAGATAACCTCATACGACGGAAAAGTTTCATCCTAAAAGAGTCCTATAGCCTGTTGACTTGGTCATTTTGTTGGTTTTACGATAGAAATAAGGCTTAGCCAAGAGGTGGTGTTTTTGTTCGTTGGGAAGGGTGAGGATGGCCCGCGGTTGGTTTGGTGCTCCTGGGCCAACCCGATCTCCCAGACCAGGACCATTAGGTCTGCTGCTGGGGAAAAACTCTTGGTTCTCCTCCGGAAGAATTCTTATGAACCATTCGGGGTCCAAGAGCGAGCCTTTGGGCTTTTCGGCTTAACGTTCTGAAAGCCCCGATTACCTTCGCCGGGGTGAGCTGAATTGGGAAGTGGAAGTTATATGTTTCTGGGAGGGATCGGACTTTCCTCTTGGTAGGCCAAAAAGTCGCCACTGGACAAACTGGTTCAAAAGGGAAACCTTTATGAGCCCGGCATTTTCCGAATCACCTCTCCGACGCACGATACGAAGCAGAAAATCGGTTCTGCCCGATTGGGATACTATGTATCGGATGGGTACGCCGCCCTGGGAAGCCCCAGGACCAGCCAAAGAACTGGTGCGGATTCTGGACGAAGGGTTGCTCAAGCCCTGTCGGGTGCTGGAGATTGGCTGTGGCACTGGGGCGGATGCAGTCTTGCTGGCCAAACGAGGCTTCGAGGTAACCGCCGTAGAAAGCTCGCCGATCGCCTTGGAACGGGCGCGCCACCGGGCCCAACGCACCGGCGCCTTAATCCGGTTTGTGCTGGATGATATCTACAGTTTTGGTCGGCATTGTGGGCCGTTTGAATTGGTGTATGATAACGGCTTTTACCATTACGCCCGGCTTGCCGATTTGGACAAATTCTTAGATTTACTTTGGCGGGTTACCGAACCGGGTTCCTATTATCTGACCTTGGCCGGGGCGCCCGATCCAAGTATCCAGGATGGCCTGCCGCAGGTTTCCGAACAGACCATCCGCTTGGAATTGGGCCGACTGTTCCAATGCGTCCAGATCCGGCCTTGTCGGCTGCAGACCTTCCATCGGCCCGAAGGCTACCCGGCCTGGGCCTGCCTGATGCAACGGCCTAAGATTCAACCATAGGCTGCCTCTTGCTGCCGTGAGCACCTAGCCCATCCAAACCCCACAACCCCCATCTTCGCCGAAAATGAGGGGAGGTGCTTGCTCCCCTATGGCGCTGCCTGCCTCCATCCTCTCCAACCAACTTTTCCGTCTCTCGCTCGGCGATGGAACAGCTTATGACGCCAGCCCAGACCAATCCATCCTCTTTCGCCAATAGGTCTGTTTCTCCCTCTACGGTCTCTCCACCTTGGAGAGATTCTGAAAACCCAACGACGCTTCGACACCTCTGGAACTTGCTCTGTTTTGCGACAACCTCTTAAATTTTCAGGAAGCTGCTAGAGAGGTCCCATTCCGCCTATCTTTTCCAAGTAGACCAAACATCTCTGCCAGGTTAGTCCTTGCAAGAGCGGAGGGAGAGGGTTTGCCGAGTATCGCAGGAGAGATAGATTGACAGAGGATGGTACGGTCTGGTAGCAATTCAGCCGAACGGAGCATCTTTCTTGTTATCCCCGGAAAAGGACGCGATCCGGAGAAAAAAACAGCCTTCCCATGCTGGAGTGCGGCTTGCGCGGCAGTGCCACAATGTGGTTTCTCCCGAAAAAACAGAAGGAACCTCTGAATAATTCAAAGGAGGCATTTTTACACTATTTCGGAAACTCCGTTAATAGCCTCAACATATAGTGGCACTGCCAACATGAGACTCCCTATATACTGCTTAGCAATGGGAACCGATAGGCAAAGGAGTAGATCAAATGTTCATATAATTCATGTGATATTCCGGATTTTGGAGAGCTTCCGGCAAACGCACTCCAAACGGAGAAGCTGCCAGAGGTTTGGAAATCGGAGCGAGGGTTTGTGAAATTTTGAGCATACTAACCGAGGGCAAAGGATCGGAATCTAAGGAGCTGGATACGAATGGATATGTGGAGAACGTATGAGCGGATTCGGCATTTAGCGGTGGATTTTGCCCAGGAGGTTCGGCAGGCTACCTCCGTCGCACTTAATCCGACCGAATTCCCCCGGCAGATGAACAAGCAGATGGAGCGGGTGGGCAAGCGATTAGGAGTGAATTGGCTTTTTCGGGAGCAATATCCATTGGCCGTGGGCCGGGCGGATGCCGTGTATAGCCGATTGCTCCTGCTGTATAAGACACCCGGTTTGCTGCGAGGCCAGCTTGATCACAAGCACACCCACCATGCTGTCCAACAACTAAAAGATGCCATCCTAAGATTGGTCCAGGAACAAGGGCATCAACGGGAACGGTTCTTGGGGGTGGCTTTTGATGGATATTTTTTCATTTTTGTTCGGTATCAGCAAGGCGATTGGATTATCGAAGCGCCGATGGCGGTTACGGCTGCCTCCTCGGAGCAGTTTTTACGGTTGCTGTTCAGTCTTGTTTCAGGCCGGGCGTTGATTGCGGACAATTTGGTGGAAGATTTTGGCAGGCAGAATGGGCTTGCGCAGCAGCTTATCGCCGCCTTATATCGGGCGTTGCAGAAGCATCGGGAGGATAGGCCGGCCTGGCTGTTTGCGCAGTGGAAGATTTTTTTTGGCCACCCGGCTGGCCGGGAGGCAGCCTCGGGCAAGCTCCCCCACCACTCGGAGCTCCACATGGTTTTGAAAAGCATGGGTCTCAATCCGCACCAGGTAGATTTATCTCGGTTTTGCTTTGCCTTGCACACCTATGTTGCCTTTCTGGTAGAAAATATTGCGCGGTTGGTTTTGGAGGCTTATGAGGGCGGCCGAGTGGAAGTTCCGCCGTTGGCGACAACGGCCAGTCTGGATGGCCAAGGCTTACGCCAACAATTGACTTCCTGGGAGCAGGGCGATATATACCGACAGCTCGGCGTAAAAAACTTCCCAGAAGGAAACTTTTTTGCCTGGTATTTGGACGCTTGGAATGCAGAACTGCAAGAAGCTCTCCGTCAGGTGTTAGGGCGCCTGGTGCATTACAATCCGTTTACGCTGGAGGAGGATCCGTACTCAGCCCGGGACTTGTTCAAAAAGCTGTATCATTGTTTATTGCCACGAGAGCTCCGCCACGATCTGGGGGAGTTCTACACACCCGACTGGTTGGCGGAGCGGCTTTTGGAGCACCTTGACGAGCCGCTGTTTCTGATGCCTAAGCCAGGCCAGCGCATCCCTATCGGCAAAAAGCGCCTTTTGGACCCCGCATGTGGTTCGGGAACCTTTTTGGTTTTGGCAGCCCGGGCGCTGAAGGCCCATTGTCGCCAAGCCCGGCTGGATGAAGCCGACACTCTGGAGAGGATTCTTAACAGCTTGGCAGGCCTCGATCGGAATCCGCTGGCCGTAAGGGCAGCCCAAGTGAACCTCCTGCTGACCATTGCGGATTTATTACCCTATCGCCGACGTGCGGTGGAACTGCCGATCTATCTGGCCGACTGTATCCTCACACCTGCTCGGAAAGACTTTTTAGGCAATCCCCGGCTGGTGCTGGAGACGGTGGTTGGTCCATTGCTGCTCCCTTGGTCCGTGGGGAACCAAACCGAAATAGACCGGCTCAGGAATCTCGTACAGGAGGATGGCACCGGGCAGTTGGCCCTGCGGGGCTTTATTGATCGCTGCTTGGAGGAAATTCCGCATTTCCAGGCCGACTTTCCCACTCAAAGCCTCTTGCAGAAGTGGTTCGAGCGTTTGCAACAGCTGCATCGCCAAGGTTGCCATGGCCTTTGGGCTCAGGTAGTCCAAAACGCCTTGATGCCGCTGGGCTGGGAGCCGTTCGACTATGTGGTCGGCAATCCCCCCTGGATCAACTGGGAGCATTTGCCCCAAGAATATCGGTATCGTACCATGCCGCTTTGGCATCAGTATGGGTTGTTTGTACATTCTGGCATGGACACTATCCTAGGCAAGAGCAAGAAGGATCTTTCCACGCTCATCACGTATGTGGCGGCGGACCGATATCTGAAGCCGGGCGGCAAATTGGCCTTTCTGATTCCTCAAAGCGTTTGGAAAACGAGCGGCGCTGCGCAGGGATTCCGGCGGTTTCAGCTCGGCAAGGATGGACAACCGCTCCGGCTCCTCCGGGTAGAGGATCTCAGCCAATTGCAAGTCTTCCCAGGCGCTACCACCCGCACCAGTATCTTCGTGCTCCAAAAGGCACAGACCACCCGCTATCCGGTCCCTTACATCTATTGGCAAAAGAAAATCGGAGCCAAAGGGCTCCATTGTGATACCAGCTGGAAGCAGGTCCTCCACCAGACCCGTCGGTTGCATCTGAAAGCTACCCCGGTCGATCCTGAGGATCCCACCAGCCCGTGGCTTACCGCCCAGCCAAAGGCACTGCAAGCCATCAAAAAAGTGCTGGGAAAATCAGATTACCGTGCTTATGAAGGAGCCAATTCGGGCGGCGCCAATGCCATCTACTGGCTGGAGAAGTTAGCCGAGCGGCCGGATGGGCTTTGGATTGTCCGAAACCTCACCGAAGGAGCCAAACGCCACGTGGAACCGATCCCGGTGGAAATCGAACCCGACCTGCTTTATCCACTGCTTCGCCGACGGGACATCCGCCGCTGGCACGCCCACTGTTCCGCCTATCTGCTCATGACCCAAGACCCCCAACTTCGCCGCGGCATCGACCCGCAGCAGTTGCAAACCCGCTGGCCAAAAACCTGGGCCTATCTGAAACGCCATGAACCTATCCTCCGCCAACGCTCTGCCTTCCAACGTTATTTCACCCGCAAAAAAAACGGAACCCTCATCCACACAGGCCCGTTTTATTCGATGTTCGGCGTCGGCCCCTACACGTTCGCCCCCTGGAAAGTCGTCTGGGCAAGACTAGGCAATCGAATGGAAGCCGCCGCCCTCTCTACCGCAATCCCACAAGAAACCATCACCTTCCTGCCTTGCAGTACCCAGAACGAAGCTTATTACCTTGCTAGTCTCATTAATTCCACGCCCTTCCAATTTGCCGCCTATGCCTATTCGCAAGCGGGTGGAAAAAGTTTCGGCACACCCTCCATTCTGGAGAAAATTCGGCTTCCACGCTTCGATCCTCACAGTCTCCCCCACCAGCATTTGGAAAACCTTTCTCGAGAGGCCCACCGTTTAGCGCCAGCAGCCTATAAAGGAAATGAACCAGCCCAGAAAAAGCTGAAGGTTCTGGAAAAGCAGATAGACCGGTTGGCGGCCCAATTGTGGAACCTCACCCCCGAAGAGCTTCGGGAAATCCGCCAAAGCCTCAACCAACTAAAAGGAGAAACCTCTCCAAAATCCTGAACACCCTGCCAACTATGGAGACCTCGGATGAAGCTCTGCAAAACATGAATATATATCCACTTTATGGACATTTAATGCATTCCTTTGCCCAGCGCTTCCCCCTTACCAGGCACGATATAGGAAGGCCAACATTAGCAATCCCACATAGATTGGAGCAATGCCCGGCGGTCCCGAAACAGTATAAAAATATCTCCATGGAATTATCATGGAATTATTCAGAAGGGCCGTAAATACATCCCAACGGAAGGAAGCAAATGGATTTTGTCCTATTGTCCGAAATGGGATATGGCGGCTTTTGCTAGTACGAGACCGATCTGCAGCACTGCGAACCCGCAGCGAATCGTTCCCTTTGAAATCGGCGGATCTGCTTTGGGAAGAGGGGAAACGGATTGTCGAGAGCCCCAAGACCGGCTTGCGCGCTATGCCCCTCTTTCCCAGGGTCCGGAAGGTCCTAGGAGAGGCCTTTGAGCTAGCAGAACCGGAAGCGTTTGCCTTATCCCCGAAGAATACCGTAGGCAGGCCTTAGAGCTGGTGGATTTCAGAACACCAACCTACGGATCACCCTACGCAAGATTATCCGACGGGCAGAGGAACATCCCCGGCCTAGGCCATGGCCCAACTTGCAGCCTAGTGGCGAAACCGACCTGCTTAACCCCTGCCCCCTACCGATGGTAGCTCAATGCCTGGGCAATAGCCCGAGGGGCGCCTTCCGCCATGATGAGGCCATTACGGATTCCGCCTCTCAAGCGGCGGCTTCAGAGGATATTTGGCCCCCAATGCGGGGGCTGTAGCTGAAGAAGGTCGGTAGCAGCCACCAATGCGGAGGCTCCTACACAACCGGAGCGCTT
>CALIRO010000019.1 GCA_938042245.1 uncultured Thermoguttaceae bacterium | reverse complement strand
ACCTTGGTCTCTTCCAGAATTTTGCCGTCCCGGATGATTTCCACCCGTACCTCGTATTTGTACCGATAGCCGGGCAATAAGCCATAAGAGACGTATTCCCGTCGGCTTCCCGTAGTGCGGGTTTGCAGGCCGTTGATGAACACTTTAGCATCATACGGCACATACAGGGTCAACAGTCCACTGTCAGAACGGGTCGGTTCGCGGAAGCTTTGGGCCGGGCCTGGTGTAGGCAGAGCAGTCGGCGGAGCCGGGGTAGGTGAAGGGGCTTCCGGACCAGGAAATGCTTTGGAAGGAACTTCGAATTCCGGCCCCGGTTTCGGAGTGGGAGAAATCGGTTTCGGACTCATGGGCACTTGCGGCTCAGTGGGCTGTTGGACTTCCACCGGCACATCGCTACTAACCACCGTAGTGCCCCAGCAAGGATCCCAGCAGGAACATGGTGTGGTCCAGCAGACCGAGCAAGTACTTACATAGCAAGGTCTGTAGCAACAGCTCGGGCCGAGATAGTACCACCGATACCGTCCGAACAGGAGCCGACGGATCGGCCCCGGCCGAAGCCCTAAGTACCAGCCCTCATCACAGTCTCCATATGGAGAAATCCAAACAATCGGTCCACCCAGGCGCCAATACCTCCAGTGGGCCTGTGCTTTCGGCAGCTCCAAACACCCAAGCACCATCGCCCCAATCAAAAGCCCCCAAACCATCAGCCGTTTGCTCGATCTCATCAATCTACTCCTCCTCAGGAAAGGAAACACAGACAAACGGAGTACGTACCACCACCGGTCTTACTCCGCTAACATACCAAGTCGGCCAGAGAATTCAAGTAACCTACGGGATTTTTTCCGAATCGGAAAATTACCCAAGATAGTTAAACTTGGCAAATCCGCCAGAAGGTCCCCAAAGGGCCCTTCTAAAAGGGTTGGCATTTTCGCTATGGCTTCGATCTTCCGGGTCCCCCCAAAAATGGAGGTGCACAGAGGTTAAAAAGGCTCACTAATTTCGGGAGGTCATTCCCCCCAAAAGGATTATTTGCCAAAAGATCAGAAACAGGCAAAAAGGCCCCAAAACCCGCAATTTCTACTCAGGAAGACTACCTCCATCCCCTAGCTAGGGGGAATAACTGGAATCCCTCCCCAAGGGAAACAAAGACCATGTTCGGAAAGACCTTGACAGCTGGCAACTATTCGGCTCTCCCCTTGGCGGGGCGAGGCCCAACGTGTCATTCCCCCGCAAGCGGGAATCCAGCCATCCTGAATCCTCTCCCTATGTCTTTCCTTGGATCCCCACTTTCGGGGGGATAAGATTTCCCCATCCGCACGCTGCCGGGTTTACGCCCGGGTCCCCTCTCCCACAGAGGCCAGAGGGGACTTATTCGCCTCTCCCCTTCGTGGGAGAGGCCGGCTTGGCCTTCGGCCAAGCCGGGTGAGGGGGAATTCGTGGCATTCCCACCGAACCGGCGATCCGGTGTAAGAATGTCATTCCCGCACAAGCGGCCGTCCCGGCTCCTGTGCGGTTACCTCTTTGTTGTTTCTGGATGCTTGCTTTCGCAGAGAGGAGACAAAACCTTTCCCGGTTTGTATAGGCAAGAACTCCATCATTCTGGGGCTCCTTTCCCCGGAGAGGAACCACCATAGAACCTCCCTGCTTCAAGATGTGTGCCGTTGCCGGTCATGGTGCTTCGACGAGCAGTTGCTGGATGAGCTGGTCTAGTTGTTCGGGCATTTGCCGATCAAAGCCGACCCATACTTTACGAATGTATCCATTCCGGTCCAGCACCAAGGTTGTCGGATAGCCACGAAAACCCACGGCCTGAGCCACGGCCTGGCGAGTTACAAACCCCGGATCCAGATACGTGGGCAGATCGAAGCCCTGATTGGCCAAGAAGGCAACCGTTTGAGAGCGGATTTCTTCCGGGTCTTCCGGAGATGCTGGCCCACAAGAGACTGCCAAAAACAGCACTCCCTCCTGAGCCCGGTATTTGCGTTGCAACTCGGCCAGATGAGGCAACTCCATCAGGCAAGGCGGACACCACGTGCCCCAAAAGTTCAACACCACCACTTTGCCGTGAAGGTCTCCCAAACGGATCGGCCCTTCGGCGTGAACCAGAGGTTCCAGGTGCACGGTCTGAAGGCGAAGTTTTTTCTGGAGCAGGTCTTCCCGTTGTCGGCTCATCCACCATAGGCCAGCCAGGACACCAACGGAGACCAATATTGCCGCCGCCGCCAAGACAGTTCCACTGAGGCCTAGGCAACCTTTCGGCTCCAAAGACTCGGAGACCCATCCGGCAGCCGACTCGGAAGATTGCTCTTGCCAGGGGGTGGTAGGCATATTTTGGTCCTGCGTGGGTGCTTTCCCTGTGTGCCAGGAGGAGATGTTATGGGATGTTGGTTTCGGGGAGGTATTCTTCCAGAAGTTCTCGGAGTTCTTTTTCTACTTCTTGGCGATAGCCGGGCCAAACAGCTTGGATATTCCCCTGTTGATCCACTAAATAAAAAGTGGGCAATTGTTCTAGTCCTTGGCGGGCGCGGAATCGGGCTAGGGTCTGGCCATCGGGATCGATATATACGGGTACGGGCAGTTTCCATTCCCGAAGGATCGAGCGGACTTCCTGGCGGAGTTGCTCTGTTGGGAAGTGGGGCTGCTGGGGACAGGCGATGGTTACCAGGCGGAAGTCGGGCCGTTTCTGATAGGGTGCCGTTGCCTCGGCCACCCGCGGCAGCGCCCGCAGGGACATCTCCGACCACGCCCCCCAAAAACACACCAGCACCACCTGCCCCCGAAGATCTTCTGGGCTAAGGCCTTTCTGATTTGAATCCAGGGATTCTAACTTCACTGTCGGCAACGGCTCGCCCACCAAAGGATGCCCAGTGCCCAAAGAGAGCCGAAATGGCCGAAAATGAAATACCCCATACAACCCCCCAATCGCTAGCAACAAGATCACCACATTCCACCACCAGTTTTTACCCTCTTGGGAAGGTTCCGCCGGCGCACCAGAAGAACCAACCGGAGCCCCAGATGGGTTCATCAGTTCGCCCCCCGAAAAATCGAGTGCCCAAGACCAAAAACCACCCCCTTAGCTAAATAATTATACCCCAGAATCTATCGGTGTTATACCGATTTTCCGGCCTTGTGCATCCTATTGTGCCCCTTCCCATCCGTATCTATTCAACCGAAGCGATGGCTCCTTTCTATTCAGCCGAACTGATGACTCCTTCTGCAGTTAGTGTCAAGAGCCTTAGGAAGCTCTGGAAAAGACGGGACATTACGTGAACTCTTTGAACATTTGATCCACTCCTTGTCCTATCGGTTCCCACTGCTGGAACTATATATTGAGTCTAATGTTGGCAGTGCTACTATATGTTGAGGTTATTGACGGAGATTCCGAAAATAGTGTAAAAATATCTCCTTTGCGTTACGCAGAGGTTCCCATCGATTGTCTCTTGTGCAGGTGGCAGTGCAGATTCCGTAGGCCTGCTTTCTTGTGTTTCGCCTCTCTGCTGACAGGAGAGGCCGGTATTGCCTTTCAGGGAGGCTGGCGGAGCATCCCGTGTGGTAACGAAGTGTGTTAGACTGTGGGAAAATCTTCGAACTGCTGTCTAACAGAAGACGTTACATCCAAGAGGCTTACATGCAAGGGGGAGTTGGACTGCCGGTTGAGCGGAAGGGAGATTTTGAGGGCGCCCGAAAAGGGCAGCCTTTTTTTCTTGGGCGGAGCAGAGCTTCGGCCGATCATGGCGCGGAAACGAGTTGGCGAACAAATTTATACTTCGGCGGAGCATCCACGTCCACAATGGACAGATGGACGGCCATGAAACGCTGGGTTTCCCGTTTGTTGTAGGGAGGCCGAAAGTTATCCCCTTTTTGCAAGATGACAGCCCGATCGGGCATCTGGCCGAAGGCCCGGTTCCCAGCCACTTGACAAGGGAACCAGTGGCCTTTGCCTTCGTCGTCTTCTAGATAAAATTCGGCGTAAGCATGGCCGGGTACCCAGACGGTGCGGGCGGGCACGTCCTTAGCTCGGCAGATAGCGACAAAGGTATTGATCATATCTTCATGGCTAGCTTTACCCTCCTTCAAGGCAGCCAGCGGGCCTTTGAGCGGTCCGGGCGTCTGCTGGATCTTATCTCGCACATAGTCATAGACCGCTTCTACCTGCTCCCAGGCCGTCTTTTTATCCTGGCCGATCTCCTTGGCTAAAGCCCGTATCTTCCCGTGGCGAGGATCAATAAAAGGACTAGCCCCCAGATAAGGAAGGATTTTACGAGGTAGTTTATTTTTATTCGGGATACGGTAAATGGCTGGCTGTTCCGGCGGAAGCTGGAGGCTTCGGCGAACTTCAAATGTGACCAGCGCTTTTGCCTCTTGCCCGGCTGGCAGATAAGGAATTCGGATCACCATCACCCGCACCTCGCCATCGGCGGTGATATAGTCCATCTTGACTGATTTGGAAACATCCTCTTTGGCTACCACCACCTCCTGCTCCGGCCAATCGGAAGGCACCGGCACATAGGCTTCGATACCCTTGCAGGGTCCGTCGGTGGCTTGGATCGTTAGGCCAGCTTGCCAGTAGAAGGTTTGCCACTCGCCAAGTCGGCACCCTTTGGTATCCTGCTGCTTAAACTGGGCAAAGGCCCACGGCTCCAGCGTTACCGGCCCCCAACCTCCTACCAGCATTGCTATTAAGATGCTGCCCATTGGGTTCCGGAACATCCAGGGGGAAAGAACTGATGTTGGGGCAGTGGGCCGTCTCAAAATCGACCTTCGGAAATGGCTCCTAATAAGTTTATCCATCCGGCAATTGGTTTTACGAGTGTTCATCGAAGACCTCCTCGTTTGGTGTCGGTATTTTCTCAATTACGGCGGGGTGGATTTTTCCTGGGCATGGGCTGATGGGAGCCGTTCGCAAACGAGTTTTAGTTGAGGTTCGGCGCCTGGGACAAAATGGCTGACCACCAGGGTTTCCGGCAAAAACCGCATCAGTTCCATCTGTCGAGTCCGAGGGTTTCGCACCTTCAGGGCGTCGCCTTTTTGCAGGATCGGTTTGGGCGAAAGGATTTGGCCGAAGGCACGTGTCCCGGCTACCTCGCAGGGAAACCACCTTCCTTGGCCGGTCTGATCTTCCAGGTAGAATTCGGCCCATACATGGCCAGGGACGCGTACCGTGCGGGCTGGGATCTGATTGGCCCGGCAAAGGGCGATAAACAAAGCGGTCAGTTCATCGCAGTCGCCGTCGCCGTCTTTCAAGGCGGCCCGGGCGCCTTTGAGCGGCGAATCCTTCTTGTATTGAACGTGTTGCCGAACCCAGTCGTACATGGCCTCCACCTGGGCCCAGGGTTCCGGATGGTCTTTGGCGATCTGCTCGGCCAAGGCTTTGATTTGCGGATCGTTGCTTTCGATCAGCGGGCTAGGCTGCAAATAGGGGCGCATTGGTGGTGGCAATTTTTTAGGATCGGGCGCTTGCAGGCGGGAGGTATCGCCTGGTTCGGGCCAGCCAATCTGCACTTCTAACGTCAGAATCGCTTTGGCTTCGGCGCCCTTGTCGAGTCGGGCGATGCTGGCGATCATCTGCCGGGCTGCCCCTTCGACCATCTGATAGCGGAGGCTCACCCCTCGGGAAACCTCTTGTTTAAGGATGCGGACGGATTGTTCGGGCCAATCCGTGGGGATGGTTACCGTAGCGGTCAGGCCGGAGCAATTGCCCACCGCTTGAACTATAAACCCGAACCGCCAATACTGGAGAGTTTTTTGGGCAGCGGTTGGCTCCGCCGGGACTGTTTCTGCCCCCCGGGCAATTTCGGGGCAAAGCCTGCAGGTCCAAGCGGTTCCGGCAAGCAGGAGCCAACAGATGGCTATCCTGCATTGGAGGGGATATAGCCCCCTGGGGTTTTTCTGCCAATTTTTTCTATACATCCCATTTTCCCCATATGTTCCAAACAACTTATATTCTTTATATTGCTCAGTTTTCCTATTCTATTGTAACTTTAAAATTTTCCCCTTGGCTTATCTTGGATATTTCAAAAATCGTAACACTTCATCCGAGCAAACTAAGTTCCTGTTTTTATAAGTTCCTGTTTTTAGGTAGAGCATCTGCGATTGTCATTCCCGCGGAAGCGGCAGTCCAGATGGCAAAATCCTTCCAATAACCTAGATTCCAGCTTGCGGCAGGAATGACAGGGTTAGACCATTGGGGGGAAATGGTACCAAAAAACAATTCTTCGTAAGGGGCACAAAAAAGTGGTCTGTTAGGTATCGCTTCAGCATCCCGAGAACCTGCCGGTCGAATGCTTCCCTACCAACCTCCCCGCCGTTACACTGGCAGAGCTACCTTCTGGACAGAGGGCGGATACGGAGCCCGGTCTGGCAGCCAGGCTTCCTAGTGGCATTGCCAGATGAGGCCGCCGTCTGACAGCCGGTGGGACCGAACCTAGTCGGTCGGATGGGCTAGTGCAAACGAGGGGTAGCGGAGACCACCGGCCTCCCCCACTGAGAGTATTCCGGAGGCGGGTCGGGCAGATTGGCTTGTCGAAGCAGGATGGCCCAAGGATTACCAGAAGAGGATGTAGAGGCCCAGTGTCAGCAGGACGACCACCACACCCCAGCGTTTGGCTCCGGAAGAGGGAAGCAGTTCAATTCGTTCCGGTTCTGGCAGTCGCACGGGTGCTGGCAGCGGCCGGGCTAACGTCAGAATGCCCAATACCACCAAAACTCCGAGAAAAGTAAGGGCCATGCGGTCCAGGAAGGCCATTTCCGGTGCGGCCAGTTTCAGCAGCCCATAAACCACCGGACTCAGCACTAGGCCCACCACGCCGCAGGCCCGAGGTGCTTTGGGGACAAATAGCCCGTAGAGAAACACGCCTAACACGCCGGGCGAAATAAAACCTTGGAACTCTTGGATATAGGTAAAGATGCCGCCGAAGGCCGGATGGCCCAACAGCGGCGCTATCAGGCAGCCAATCCCTGCAAACACTGCCACTGCTGTTCGGCCCACCAGCACCAGATGCGTCTGCGAAGCGTTGGGAAACAGATATTGTCGGTACAAATCCATGGTGAAGATGGTCGAAGCGGCATTGAGCATGGCTGCCAAGGAGCTGATAACCGCCCCCAAAATGGCCGCCAACACAAACCCCCGAAGGCCCGGATAGACCAGCCGTTTGATCAACAGCCCAAATGCCGAATCGTATTCATAGCCGATCAGTTTTTTGGCGATGGTAAGTTGTTCGGCCTGGGGGAGTGAGGCATTTTTGGCCCGGACCACTTTTAGCAGGGCGTCGTTTTGGGTAGCTAGGTGAGCACCGGAGGCCATCGCAATAGCTTGCCCTTGGGCTGGTCTTTCCGAAGCATCTGCCGGTTGCTTTTGGGTTGCATCTGGTTCGGCAGAGGGATCGGCAGGCGGTTGTTTCGGCAGGGCATCTGGGCCGAGCACTCGGTCTGCCACTTGTCGATTAAACCGGAGCATCTGATGGGCCAATTCGGGATATAGAGCGGCAAAATCGTCATTAAATTCAAACAGGATACGGGCAGTATCGGGGCTATTTTTAAGTTTTTCCCATGCGGCCAGGGTGTGTCGGTTGGTGCCGGTCTGGGCGTCCTGGCGCATCTCTTCGCTAAAGAGGTTAAAAGCGATCATGCCGGGAAAGACCACGATAAACGGAATGAGTAGTTTCAGGCCGGCGGCGAAGACGACGCCTTTTTGGCCTTCGGCCAGGGACCGGGAGCCAAGGGTTCGCTGGACGATGTATTGATTCAATCCCCAGTAATAGAAGTTAGGAATCCATAGGCCCAGGACCAAGGCAGTCCAGGGGACGAAGATGTCTTTGGCCGGCAGCACCATGTGGAGTTTGCCGTGGTTGAGCTGCCAGAAGCGTTGGAGGCCGGTAGCCTGGGCCAGTTGATCGGCAGGCGGCGTGTGGGCAGCTGCCTGGGGATTCTGGAAGGCTGTCTTAGGATGAGGTTGGATGTGGTGGGGATCGGCTTGGCCTAAAGCGCCCAGGGCCAGCAGCAAAATGATGGCCCCGCCAAGGATCAGAGCGGAGCCTTGCAGCAGGTCAGCCCAGGCACAGGCTTTCAGCCCACCGGCCACTACATAAATGGCCGCCAGCAAGCCGATCAGCCAGGCCCCTGTGGTTAGATTGATCGGCACTCCCCACAGGCTGGCCCAGTGCACAGGTTCTCCGGCGCCGGGCGATCCGGCCGATGGGGCTTGGGAATCGGCTGTCTTTGGGGCCGACTCAGTGAGGTTTTCCGAACGGGCTGTTTCGGAATCAGCTTTTTCCGACTGAGCGGTTTCCCAACCGGTTTTCTCAGAACCGGCTTTTTCCGAATCGGAAGGCGCCGGATGGGCAGTGGGAGGGCCGTCAGTGGCGGCTAGTAGTGGTGGGCGGGTCTCCTTGGCCAGCACTTCGATGGTTTTTGCCCCCGAATAGATCACCGCCGCGATGGTAACCAGCACATAGATGACCATCATCAGCAGGGACATAATACTTCGGGCGGCCCGGCTAAAACGATATTCCAGAAACTCCGGGATCGTGTAAACCCCGGCGCGTAGAAAAGCCGGCAGGAAAAAGAAAGCCACTACCACCAGGGTTACTGCCGCCATCCATTCGTAACTGGCAATGGCCAGCCCAACGTAATTGGCCGCCTGACCCGACATGCCGACGAATTGTTCTGTGGAAATATTGGCGGCAATAAGCGAAAAGCCGATCAGCCACCAGCTCAAGCCCCGCCCGGCCAAAAAGTAGGCTTCGGTGTCTTTTTCATGTCGGCTCATGCCGATACCGACCGCCAAGACCGCCGCAATAAAGCCGAAAAATACTGCAGCATCCAATAGCAGATAGATCAGCGGTTCGCCCATGCCAATGGTCCTTTCTTTCCGTCCAGCCAGCCTCCAGAAAAGCAACCGAGAGTCTTCCGTAGTTGCCGTTGCCGACGGCCCATCTTTCTATTTCCTCAGCCGACTCTTTTCCACTCTAAAAACGGGCAGTATATTAAACGGAAGAGTTTTTGACAAGCATTACCGATGCAGCCTCCTCCAACGCTGTGGGATGGCCATACCTTAGTCGTTGTCGAACATCAGGAATAGCCATGAACAACACTTCTTTGACGAATGATCCGCGCCTGTTGCGTTTGTCGCCGGAGGACAACATTCGGGTGGCCTTGCAGGAGCTAACGCCGGGCCAGCGGGTGTGGGTCGACGGCCAATGGGTGCAGGTCCTGGACCGGATTCCCACAGGCCATAAATTGGCTATCCAAGCAATTGCTCCAGGCGAGAAGGTGATCAAATATGGTTGTCCGATCGGATCGGCCACTCAGCCGATCCAGCCCGGCCAACACGTCCACACCCACAATCTGCGCAGCGACTACCTGCCCAGCTAACGGCCCCTACTGCAACCGAAGAGCCCAGCCCAAAAAAGAATCTGGACAATCTAAAAAAGCCTGGAGCATTAGGCGGTGGAAATGGAGGTAATGTGCTTTTGGGCTCAGCTCGAATAGGAAAAGCTGCTGGTGTTTGCCGGGCAAGTCCCTTGTTTATCATTCCTGGGTAAGCAGCAATGTAAACGGCTTTTATGTGGCTTGCTTGGCATTGCTGGATCCCTGCTTTGGCTGGGGAGATGACAATGCAGAAGGGAGCCTCCTGAGTCTACCCCCTGCCGGGGGAAGAGGGGAGTTTATAGGAAGGTTCTTCGGGGGGGCATGGGAAGTTTCTCCTCTGGGCTGGGGGAGGGGGACCGGGCTCGGGAGTTTTCCCTGGGAGGAGATTCGCTCCGTGTGGTTTCCGCGTAATCGGCAGGCAAGCCCGCTTAGTAGCGGAAGACCTTTCGCAGAAGCCAAGCGCCCCAGAGGACCAGCACTCCATTGGCCACCCACACGGACCAGGGGGGGAGTGTGCCGCTTTTGGCCCCATCCACGCCATAAATCATCAGTGGATAATAGACCACCAGGATCGGCAGGAAGCAGACAAAGAAGCTGCTCAAGAAGTCCCGATGACGAAGCCAGATGGCCATCGGAGCACCCACCCAGAGGAAACACAGGCAGCTAAAGCCGGCGGCCCATCGGCGATGGGGCTCGGTGCGCAGCCGAGCCAGGTAAGTTTCGGCCTCCTGAAGCTGTTGCCAGCGGGTTTGCCAGCTCCGGTTGGCCAACTCCCCCAGCTCCCCTCGGAACAGCCCCAGTGCCGCCTCCTGAGTCAATGCCTCCCGAACCTGCTGGATCCGTTGATGTTGGTTGTGGATTTCTTGTTGGATTTGGCGCAGCGGCATCCAGGAGGGCGTTGGATTGGCCGAGGCGGCACGACTGGCCTGAGTCAATGGAACTAATTGTTCATATTCGTCCGGAAAGCGGATCGACATGCCGCCTTCCACATCCACTTTGCCGTTCCGGAGCCGAATCCGCAAAAAGCCTTCCTCACAATCCGCACTGAGCTCGGCTTCGGCCGCCCGGATGGTAATGCGAGGCATGTTCCCTCGGGGCAACAATGAGATGGTCGGACCGAGCAACTTTCTGCCTTGCACCTGCTCCACATTGATCGCAAATAGATGGGAACTATACCGACGTTGCGTCTGGAGCATGTGGTAGGCGATCTGTTCGACCGATTGGACGATGACCCGTTGCAGGCCGGCTCGTCCCCAGGAGACGGCTAGATCGTTCAGCCAGACGGCCAGGAAACTGATCAGCGTGGCAACAAATAAGCTAGGCCAAAGGATAGGCCATGGCGAAATGCCCAGGGCTTTTAAAGCCACCACTTCGTTGGCGCCGGCCATTCGGCCGTAGACATTCGTAGCAGCCAAAAGCAGCGTAACGGGAATAGCAATGCGCAAAGCATCCGGCAAGATGTACGGCACTAGACGCACCACTTGCGCTAAAGGAAGATTCTGAATCAATGCCTCCCGAACCACCCCGCCTAAAACAATCAATAGGCTCAGGGCGGCCAGGGCCAGCAAAAACACCTTGAGCAATTCCGTAACGACATATCGGCTAAGTAGAGGCATACCCAGTAGTTTGGCTCTACCGGGTTTAGAAGGTCAAGAGGGAGCCAAGGCTGCGGCAGCCAGAAGCTTGATACCCCCAAGGCGGATTTTTCCTAATGAAAAAAGGAGAAGCTGGTTTCCCAACAAGTGAGAAGCGGAATGTTCTCTAGGAAGGATGTCCCCCTAATAAGGGAGGGGATTCCTCCGTATTTAGAGGTATAATAAAATGCAAGCATATGGCCCCAAATGAGAAAGATACTTTTCTCCGCCCTCGGCGACGGGGATAGCCAATTGGCTATGGGGGAGAAAGAAAATAAGGGACCTCCACTCCAAGTGCAAGGTCCAATTTCTGGAGTGGTACGGGGCTTTCCAATGGCCGGATGGGCGAAGCTTTTGGTCGGCACCCTGGTGCAAAGCCCAGTTTGTGGAGTAGTCCGGATCCTCCAATATCTGGGGTGCTAGCAATGACAGCACCCAACCAATGGGAGTCAAAACATTAAAGGAAGCTCTGAATAATTCAAAGGAGATATTTTTACATTATTTCGGAGCCTCCGCTAATAGCCACAACATATAGTAGCACAGCCAACATGAGACTCAATATATAGTGTCCAGCAATGGGAGCCGATAGGCCAAGATATGGAGCGCATATGCATAAAGTTCACGTAATGTTCAGGATTTTGCAGAGCTTCCTTAAACATTTTGGAATCCCTCGGATTCCATGGGGCTAACGTTCATGCTATGTTCAGGATGTTGCAGAGATTCCGTTTGGGATGGGGAGGAATTTTGGGGGTTTGTTTATAATCGCCGGGGCGGAGTTTCTGACCCCTGGTCGTCTTTACAGGAAATTATTTTTAAGCCATACTACGGAAATGGATTCTGAGAGGAGGAATTAGCCCAATTTATTGTGGCAAGAGGGCTATTGCCCACAATATATAGTGGTTTTCAGGACTCCATTCCGTTGCTCTCCGAGCTGGGCGTCATCCAAAGGAGGTCCGGAAGATGGCCAAGCTCTCGGTCAGTCAGACGACTACGTACCGATGGAGCTTTGAAGAAGATGTGCGGAATTATGCAGCGGCCGGTATTCCAGCCATCGGGATATGGCGGCAGAAACTGTCCGACTATGAGGAAGGGCAAGCAATCAGCCTGCTGCGGGAGCATGGCTTGGAGGTATCGCATTTATTTTGGGCAGGGGGGTTTACCGGCAGCGATGGCCGATCCTTCCGAGAAAGCGTCGAAGACGCCAAGGAGGCCCTTCGGTTGGCCAAGCGGCTTGGGGCAAGCTGTTTGGTGGTTTATAGCGGCACTCGGGCCGGGCACACCTACAACCATGCCCGCCGATTGGTGCGGGATGCATTACAAGAGTTGGTCCCCTTGGCCGAAAGCTTGGACCTATCGGTGGCGTTGGAACCGATGCACCCGGCCTGTGCAGGCAATTGGACCTTCTTAACCACCCTAGAGGAGACGTTAATGGTGCTGGACATGGTGGGTAGTCCACGGGCCAAAATGGTTTTTGACACCTATCAGTTGGGGTTGTTTGAGCGGATTGTGGACCGGATCCAGCAGTTAGCGCCCCGGGTGGCATTGGTGCAATTAGGAGACACCCGGTCGACCCCCACCATTGAGGGAAACAGATGCCGCCTTGGAGAGGGTATCCTCCCCCTCGCCGACATGGTAGCCTCGTTTGCCTCGGCCGGCTATGATGGATATTATGATGTAGAGCTGTTGGGCGAAGAATTCTCCGAGGCAGACTACCCGAATCTATTGATCCATGCCAAGGAGAGTTTCGCCCGACTCCTGGCAGGCGCCTCGCAAAGACCAAAAGCGGACTCCAGCTCTCCTAATTTTTAAGGACCTTCTGTGCCTCGGTTTCGGGATATTGATCCGATTTTGCGGCGTTGGCGGTTTCGGCCAGACATGGTACAAGCTCGGTTAGTGCGGGCGGGGGATGGTCGGCAGGTGCTGCAAATGCGCATTGACTTAGGCCTGCTGCAAATGGAGCTTGTGGGCCGACCCGACGGGCGCCGACCTCATGGATATGAAAGTTATTTGGACTACCTGATGGAGCAGGCGGCCAGAAGCTCAGGCCGTTTTGTCCTCTCCCAGCGCCAATGTCAAGAGATAGATCGGGAGTTTTTTCAGTATCATCATCGTCGCCTGGGTTGGTTGGCGTTGGGAGAGTTTCGGCGGGCTATTGCCGATGCCGATCATGCGTTGGCTCTGTTGGATTTTGCCCATGAACATGCTCCGGACCCCCAATGGGTGAGCCTGCATGAGCAAAGTCGGCCGTTGGTGCTGTTTCATCGGGCCCAGGCAGCTACCTTATATGTGTTGGAGCATAAGGGGCCAGAGGCGGCTGCGGAGGAGGCGGATCGGGGACTGGCCCAACTCCAGACCGCCATTGCCCTGCTGAGGCACCCCCCCGGCCCGGAAGAACGATTAATGCTCGAACAACTAGAACGCCTCCGGAACTGGGTTCATCAGAATTGCCAAGAGGAATGGCTTCTGCAGCAGCGGCTGGCTGAGGCCATTGCCGCCGAACAATACGAATTAGCCGCCCAAATCCGGGATCAACTCCGTGCTCGCCATCATCCACCCACCCAATGAGCAGTCTCAGTTGCCGGCATCCTTCCTGCCCGAAAAGGCCTAGGGGCCGATCCTTTCCATCGGGCAGTTTCGGCTCCCCGAAATCCAGCAAAGTGTCGCTGCGCAAAATGGCCCCCAGCGCTTGGAAAAAATCCCATTGGGGGATTGAGTCTTCCTGTCCTCCATGGCATAATACAAAATTGAGATGGCCGGGAAAGATTCCCCCCGAACGTTTTCCTCCCTGCGGTCAAACCAGAAGGCCTACCTAAAAAGGACCGCGAAAACCTGCCCTGGAAAGCACGCCTGTGTTGGATACGGAAGGGCTACCTGAGCTATATTCCCACGCTGCCCACTGGCCAATCCGAAAAACCGTAACAGTTCAGCCCCATAAAGAATCTGCCTAGTTGATCTGAGCAAAGCCTTTGGGTCTGCCTGCTACGCAAGCGGCAGTCCAGCACACATCCGTTCGTCAAAAAACTGGATGCCTGCTTTCCCAGAAATGCCTTGGTAAAGCATTTGGCTGAAATGTTACGAAAAAATCGCTTTTAGGTATCTCAGGTAGTTCGGTATTCAAGCAGTCGTTCCTATGAAGGGCCAGATAATGATTTGGCAAAGCCGAGGATACGAGGATTCCCTTCCGGAGTCTCTTATGCTTGTACGGGTTTTGGTCCTCATGGAGCCGGTTGGTATAGGCCTTAAGGGGAAACTGAGCGGACTTATTTTTAAAAGGGGAATAGCAATGAAAGCTAGAGGGCTATGGGTGGGTGTGTGGTGTGTTGGGATGTTGGGTGGGTTTTTAGCGTATGGGGGCGAGGAGCCCAAGCCAGCGCCAGCCCAGCCGGAGCCGACTGCGGAAGCCAAAGCCAGGGCGGAGTATGAGGCGGCTTTAAAGGCTGCCCAGGAGGCCGAAGCCGCCCTGGCCCCGCTGCGGGAGACCATGCAAAAAGCGGACAGCGCCTATGCAGAGGCCCGCGCAGCAGCAAATGCCAAACGCCAACAGGCCACTGAATTGAAAACCCTGGCCGGGGAAGAAGGCGCCAAGATGCTCCAGCAGGCCGAGGCCAACTTGGCCAATGCGATTAAAGCCCTGGAGGAAGCCACCAAGGCCAAACCAGAGGCAGACAAAGCGTTGGAAGAAGCCCGAGCGGCTGCCCAACCGGTGCAACAGGCCTATGAAGCGGCGGAGAAGGCTGCTCAGGAAGCTCAACGAGCTGCCAAACTGGCCGCTGATGCCGCTAACCGACACCAGATCGAAGCCGACTTGGCCAGGGCCAAAGCCCTTTCTCTTCGCAAAGCTGCCGAGGCGGCCAAAATCGCCTTGCCTCTAGCCCAAGCCGAGCTCGAAAACGCCCAGAATCAATCCAAGGCGGCTGCTCAGCAATTGGCCGAGGCGGAAGCCCAGAAGAAAGCGGCCGAGGAAGCCCTGGCCAATGCCAGAAATCAACTGGCCGCCGCCCCGGGGGCTGTCCAGGCCGCCGAAAAAGCCCTCCAAGAGGCCGAGGCCAATGCCAAACAACTCGCCCAGGATCCCAATAAACCCGAAGCAGAGAAAAAGCAGGCAGCCGACCAAGTGGCTGCCAAACGCAAAGCCCTCCAAGAGGCCCGGGCCAGCTTAGCCAAACTTCAGGCTGCTATTCCTCAGCTCGAGAAACAGGCGCAGGCAGCCGCTAAACGATTGGCAGATGTTCAGGACCAGAAACAAAAAGCCGATCAGGCCCTGGCCAATGTGCAACAACGGATAACCGGGTTGCAAGGGGCAGAACAGGCGGCGCAGGAGGCAGTCAAACTGGCGGATCAAAAGGCCCAGGAGGCTGCCCAGGTGGCTGCCAAACGAAAAGCGATTGCCGACGCCGCTACGCGGTTGGCCCAGGCCCAGCAAACCCAGCAGCAAGCCCAGGCCCAGGCGAATGCGACCGCCCAGAAAGTAGCCGAAGCCGAAGCCCAGAAAAAAGCCGCCGAGCAGGCCCTGGCCAATGCCAAAAACCAACTGGTTGCTGCCAGTGCAGCCGCTGAAGCCGCGGAAAAGGCCGCTCAGGAAGCCGACGCCAAGGCCAAACAGATTGCTGCTGACCCCAATAAGCCAGAAGCAGAGAAAAAGCAAGCAACGGAGGAAGCGGCTGCCAAACAAAAAGCCGCCCAGGAAGCCAAAGCCGCTCTGAGTAAAGCTCAGCAGGCCCTTCAACAAGCCGAAGCCCAGCTCAATCCGGCTGCACAAAAGTTGGCCGAAATCCAAGCCCAGAAAAATGCCGCCGACCAGGCCTTGCAAAAGGCCAATCAGGAGTTGGCGGCGGCGACGGCGGCGCATCAAGCGGCCCGGGAAGCAGCTAAAGAGCTAGTCCAACTGGATGAGGCAGCCCAGCGGGCTGCCGAAGAAGCCGCCGCTAAGCAAAAAGCCCTGCAAGAGGCTTGGCAGACGCTGGCGCCGGTTCGGCAGAAATTAGAACAGGCTACCATCCAGGCCAACACCGCCGCTCAGAATCTTGCTCGAGCTGAAGCACAGAAAAAAGCCTTGGAAGAGGCCTTAGAAAACCTCAAAAAACGGATCGAAGACGCCAAGCAGCGCTGGCAGGCGGAGGAGGAGGCAGCCAAACAGGCCGAAGCCGCCGCCGAACCCCTCCGTCAGCAAGCGGAAAAAGCCCGAGCCGCCTATCTGGAAGCCAGAAAACTGGCCGAGCAAAAACGTGCCCAGGCCGAACGGGCCAAAGCCGCTCTGTACCAACTGCTGGCCTCCCAACGGCTGCCGCAGATCATGGAAAGCCCCCAACCGCCCCAGCCGGCCAACCGCATCGACGAAATCGTCTTTGCCAAGTTGAAGTCCCTGGGCATTCAGCCGGTCCTTTGCTCCGATGCGGTGTTTTTGCGGCGGGCGTATTTGGATATTACGGGCAAATTGCCCACGGCCGAACAGGCCCAAGCCTTCCTCCAGGATAGCAATCCCCAGAAACGGGTCGCTTTGATAGACCGGCTCCTAGATCAGCCTGCCCATTTCGATTACTGGGCGATGCGCTGGAGCGACATTTTGCGCATCAAGGCGGAGTTCCCGGTCAAGGTTTGGCCGAACGCCGCTCAGGCGTACCACCGCTGGGTCTGGGAATCCATCGCCCAGAATAAACCCTACGATCGGTTTGCTCGGGAGCTACTCTGTTCCAGCGGGAGCAACTTCCGGGTCGGACCGGTCAACTTCTACCGAGCGATTCAAAACCGCACTCCCGAAGGAATTGCCGCTGCAGTAGGGCTGGCCCTGATGGGCACCCGGGTCGAACTATGGCCCAAAGAGCAGCGGGAACAGTTGGCCGTCTTCTTCTCCCAGGTAGGCTATAAGCCGACCAGCGAGTGGAAAGAAGAGATCGTCTTTTGGGATCCGCTAAAATCGGCGGCCATGGACAGCAGCATAGCCAAGGGAGTGGATGCGGTCGGCCTGGCCGTTGCCGCCACCAATCAGATTCCTCAAAACCTGCCCGAACCGATCAGTCCCAACGGCCCCCTCGAAGCCGTCTTCCCCGACGGCACTAAAGTCACCATCCCGCCGGATCGGGATCCCCGGGAGGTGTTTGCCGATTGGCTCATCCGACCGGAAAATCCCTGGTTTGCCAAAGCGATTGTCAACCGCACCTGGGCTTGGATCATGGGCCGAGGCATCATCCATGAACCCGATGACATCCGGCCGGATAATCCGCCAAGCAATCCAGAGCTGTTGGCCTATTTAGAAAAGGAGTTTGTTTCCAGCGGGTACAACTTGAGGTATTTGAAGCGGCTGATTCTAACTTCGACGACCTATCAATTTTCGTCGATTGTGCGGGATAAGCGTCCGGAGGCGGCGGCCCATTTCGCCCACTATCCCTTGCGCCGGGTGGAAGCAGAAGTGCTCATCGATATGATCAACCAAATTACCGGCGCTTCCGATCTGTACACCAGTGCCGTGCCAGAACCGTTCACCTACATCCCCAAAGAGATGACGGCCACGACGATTCCCGACGGCAGTGTAACGGACGCCTTCCTGACGTTGTTTGGCCGATCCGCTCGCTCCACCGGCATGGAAACCGAACGGGTCAACGAATTGGGCCCGTTACAATGGTTGCATATGTTGAATTCAGTCCATATCCAGAACAAGATTCAAAACGGGCCGAAATTGGCCGCCCTGATTTCCTCCGGCCAACCTAGAGAAATTGCCGAACGACTTTATCTGACTATCCTTTCCCGCTTTCCGACCGAGACGGAATTGCAAGCGGCCGAGGAATATGCCAAAGCCGGTGTAGCCCGAGGTCCGGCCCTTTGGCACGATATTGCCTGGTCGCTGATCAATAACCCCGAATTCCTCTTACGCCATTAGAGGCTTTCCCAAAAGGGAGCCCCCAAAAGAGTTCACTAAAGGTTTACCTAACCCAACGGGTAGAAACCTGGCCCTCGCACTGGGTAGGCCTGGGACCGGGCCAACAGGCTCCCTAATCCTCCTGCGAGGACCACGGTCCCAGGAAAGCGGATTTTGCTAGAGGTTGTTAATCCTTTCCGGTGTTGGCTAGGTGCGACAGGAAAACGGGATATAAATAAAGGTACAGTTTGGTATTTCATTTCCCATTGGAAGGAGGCCAAAGCCATGAGGATCAACCCCTCACACCAGCCCGAAGCTCTATCCCGACGAGAAGTGCTGCGCCGGGGAGCATGGGGTGCAGCCGGGATTTTGGCGGCCACCAGCCGTCTAAATCCCCTGGTCTTCGCCGCTCCAGCAGCCAAAGCCGACGAAGACCAATTGGCCCGCGAAAAAGCAGCCCGTGATGAAGCAGCCAAACAAAAGGCCAAAGACAAACCCAAAATTAAATCCGTCATCCAAATTTTCCTTTGGGGTGGGATGTCGCATAACGACACCTGGGACCCGAAGCCGGGCAGCGGCTACGAGTACCTCGGCGAGTTCGACCGGGTCATCCCAACCAATGTGGATGGCATTCAACTGAGCTTTTTGTTTCCGATGCTGGCTAAGGTGGCCGACAAGTATGCCCTGATCCGCAGTATGACTCATGGCAACGACGGGCACGAAACGGCAGCCTACCTGATGCAAACCGGCCACAAACCGGGCAGCAACCTCTCGTATCCCAGCATTGGAGCCATTTTCACCTACTTCCGACGGCAAGAATATAAGGGCCTGCTTCCTCCCTACATTGTGATGCTTCAGCCAGCAGGCCGGTTTTCGGAGGAAGGTTTCCTCGGACCCGCTTATAAGCCGTTTGCTACCGGCGGCGATCCCAATGCCCAACGCTTTGAAGTCCAAGGGATCATCAACCGAGGTATCGACGACCGTCGGCAACAGGCCCGCCGAGAATTGCTCCAGCAGGTGAATCTGCTGGGTTATGGGATGAACGGGGCGGCAGAAATGGCCGCCATCGAAGAGGCCAAGGAACGCGCCTATCAGCTCCTGTTGGGTCAAGGCCGGGAAGTCTTCAACCTAGACAATGAATCCAAAGAAATCCGGGATCGATACGGACGGAACACCTTCGGGCAGGAATGCCTAGTGGCTCGCCGATTGGTGGAAGCCGGGGTCCCCTATATTACCATTAGCTTCCCCGGCGGATGGGATACCCATGCAGGCCACTTTGCCACCATGCGACGGCAGTGCCCGATGCTGGATCAGGGGCTGGCCACCTTGCTGGCGGATCTGCAGGAGCGGGGGTTGTTGCAGAGCACATTGGTCTGGTGCACCGGCGAGTTCGGCCGGACTCCCAAAGTGGATTGGGCCCCGCCGTGGAACGGCGGTCGGCATCACTATGGAAGGGTCTTTACCGTCTTGGTGGCTGGCGGCGGGATCCAAGGGGGCCGGGTGGTTGGCTCCACCGATGATAAGGCAGCCAATGTGCAAGAACGCCCCGTCTATCCGGGCGACCTGCTAGGGACCTTCTACCTATTGGCCGGCATTGACCCATCGGCCCAGTTGCCCCATCCGCTGGGTCTGGAAGCCCACGTGTTGGATACCGAAAACGAAGGCATGAAATCCGCCGGGATGCTGGCAGAACTCCTGTAAGCATTCCGGTGGCGAAAATAGCCCCCGCTGATGGCAGGCGGTGGAAAATTACCTCCCACCGCCGGCAAGAGAGAGTATTTGTAATTATTCAGCCGAAACAAGTGTCGGTTCCTGCTCGTGTTGGGAAAAGCCCGTGGCATTCCTGAGGAAGACCGAATCCAGAATTTCGCCCATTTCTCCTGTGTTTCCTGGTTCCCCGCTGGGTTTCCGGGGATGACAAGGTCTGGGGGGCCCGGTCGATGGGTGCCTGGATCGTTTTGGTAATAACAGAACCTTTCCATGGGAGGCAAACCATGCGGCGTCAGAAAACGGTCGGAATTTCGGTTCTGTGGATTCTGGTGGCGATAACTAGCCCGGTTTGGGCACAGAACCAGTATATCGGTTATGTGTATCCAGCCGGCGGCCAGCAGGGTAGCACCTTCTCGATCCGCCTGGGCGGCCAAGGGCTCACCTATCCGTCTGGGCTGGTGGTGACCGGCGATGGCGTCTCCGTGCGCTTGCTGGATTATTACCGCGTGATGAACAACCAGGAGATGGATTTACTTCACCAGCAACTCAATGAGCTTAAAAAGCCGGAAACCACCCTCAGTGAAGCTATGGTGGCGAAATGGGCCTATTATGAGTTTCCTGCGCCGATCGGTCCGCCGGAGCTAATTGCGGCGCAAAAAGCAGCCATTGCTAACGCGGCGGTTCTGCCTCCCCAAGAATTGGCTAAGCAAAACTTGATCCGACGTCTGCAGAGCATCTTTGCGGAGGATGAACGGTTTCCGGCGGTGCGATCTCAATGTGAACTTATTTTTGCTGAGGTAACCATTGCTCCGGATGCCAAACCTGGGCGTCGAGAAATCCGGGTGGTTACCAAACGGGGGATTTCCAATGCCTTGCCGTTTTATGTCGGCCAAGTGCCGGAGGTGGCGCGCAAACCGATGAAAACATGCCAACAACCGGTCCTTGGTCGGGAACATCTGGCTCAGCGGCATCGCCCGCCCGAAGAGGAAGAAGTCCGAATCCCTATCCCCTGCACGATGAACGGCCAGGTAGGCCCGGGAGAAATCAACCGGTACCGGTTTCAAGCCAAAAAGGGCCAACGGCTGGTCATTTCCGTATTGGCCCGGGAATTGATCCCCTATGTGCCGGACGGAGTGCCTGGCTGGTTCCAGGCGGTGATTCGTCTGTATGACGCCAACGGCCGGGAAATGGCCTACTGCGACGACTACCGGTTCCATCCGGATCCGGTCCTTTATTGGGAGGTGCCGGAAGATGGCGAGTATGTGCTAACGATCTACGATGCCCTGTTTCGGGGGCGAGAAAGCTTTGTCTATCGGATTACCATCGGAGAATTGCCTTACCTTACCAGCATCTTTCCGTTGGGCGGCCGGGTGGGGCAGGAGGTGAAGATTGAGATGGATGGCTGGAACTTGGCGGGTGCGACCATTGCGCCGCCACCGGCGGAGGCCGGTCCTGGCGTCCACCTGATTGCCGCCCAAGTGGGCCCGGTCTTTTCCAATTATGTCCCGTTTGCTTTGGACAGCCTGCCCGAATGCCTTGAAACCGAACCCAATGACCAACCCGATAAGGCCCAAAAGGTGCCACTGCCGATCATCGTCAACGGCCGGATCGATCGGCCGGGCGATTGGGACCTGTTTGAGCTGGATGGCAAGGCAGGCCAGACGATCGTGGCTGAGGTCTATGCCCGTCGGCTCGCTTCGCCGGTGGATAGCTTTCTGAAAGTAACCGGACCGGACGGCAAAATCCTGGCACTCAACGACGACCATTTCGACGCTGGCTCCGGCCTAAACACCCACCATGCCGATTCCTATCTGATGGTCAAACTCCCAGCCGATGGAAAATACCTGGTGCATCTTGGCGAAACCACCAAACACGGGGGTAAGGAGTACGCCTATCGGCTTCGGCTCAGCCCCCCCCAGCCAGATTTCGAACTCCGGGTGATTCCCTCCCGGCTGAACATCCGGGGCAATAGTTCAGCAGCTCTGACCGTGTTTGCTATCCGCAAAGACGGTTTCGACGGGCCGATTAGCCTCCGATTCAAAGACCTGCCGCCAGGCTTTGAATCTAGCGGCGCTACCTTAGGCCCCAAACAAGAGGTCGGGAATCTGGGGATCAAAACCACCTTGGCGGAGATGGATCAGCCGGTCAATCTCACCGTCCTCGGCGTAGCCAAAGTGGGCGATCAGGAGATTGTTCGTCGAGCCGTGCCGGCCGAAGATCGCATGCAGGCGTTTTTGTGGCGGCACCTGCTACCGGCCGAGACGCTGCCTGCTTTGGTCTTTAATCCCGGCTATCAACCCCCAGCCACTCGGGTCCGACCGCCTATCCGGGATGAGGATCGGCCCAAAGAGCTACCCCGTACCACCACCCGCAGCTCGGTCGAGTGGTATTTACGCCAGATTGAAAACTTATTCCAGGAGTGGTTCCTCACCGAAGAGTTTACCAACCGGCATATTGCCGACGTCGAAGCCCGCCTGATTAAGTAGAAGCCCGCCTGAGTAACTAACCAGCCCCCTGTTAGCCTCGGCACTGGCTTCCTATAAAACTCAAAAGCCGAGTTTAACGGCCTTAGCAATTTCCCTGGGATACCTTACTCCGGGAACGGTTCCCTAGAGGCACCAATCCCCAAGACAAACCTTTGGCCAACCTAGATCCCCTGCTTTTACCGGGATGAAAAAGAGAGGGCGGAACCCCTCCTAGTAGGCCAACTGTTACGAATCGTGGGGCGAAGAAGAGGATGGAGAGACTTTCCCCATGACCGCCGACCATTCTCGCCGCTGCCGAGAGCTAGGAATCCGAAGGGCTTTGCGATATTTCGTTACCGTGCGGCGGGCCACATGAATGCCATGCTTGGCCAATTCTTTCACTAACTCCTCATCACTTAAGGGGTTGTGCTTATCTTCGTTGGCGATAATCTCTTGGAGCTTCAGACGCACGGTGTCCCAGGCTACCTCATCGCCGTCCGCGCTGAGGGTGCCCCCGCAGAAGAATCGCTTCAAGGGGAAGATACCCCTGGGGGTTTGGATCCATTTATCATCGACAGCCCGGCTTACCGTAGTTACATGGACGCCCACTTTTTGGGCGATCTGCTGCATCTTTAGGGGTTCGATATACTCGGGGCCTTTCTCTAGGAAGTTTTTTTGGTGATCGACAATGGCCTGGGCGACCCGCAAAAGGGTATTTCGTCGCTGGGAAATCGCATCGATAAGCCACTGCGCCGAATTGAGCTTTCGCTTGATATATTCCCGAGTTTGTTCGTTGGTTTGGGGATCCGTCAGCAGGCGCCGGTAATAGGAGCTGATAGTCAATCGAGGCAACTGGCCTTCTTCCAGACGGACCTTATAATTGCCATCTTCGTCTCGTTCCACATAAATATCCGGGGTAACTGGGGGAACGAATTCCTCTTGAAAATCGGCCCCTGGTTTGGGGTTGAGTTTGCGGAGCTCTTGCAAGGCAGCATGAATGGTTTGCAAACTATATCCAGTCTTTTTGGCAATGGCCGGAAGCCGATTTTCTTTAATATCTTCTAAGTGGTTCGTAATAAGGGTGCGAAGTTCTTCGTAGAAAGGCATTCCGGCAGAAAGTTGCAACAGGAGGCACTCTCGGAGGTCACGAGCGCCGACGCCGGGGGGGTCCAATTTTTGGACCACGGCTAAGGCCTGGTTTGCCAAGGCCAAGTCCGCTTCGGTGGCCTCCGGTCCCAACAAGTCTTGGAGATTCTTAGTGGTCAAATATCCGTTGGAATCGAGGTTATAGATAATCCGTTCACACATAGCCCGTAGCGGCGGGTCCAGATCAAACCAGGCCAACTGGCTTCGCAGATAATCTTGCAACGTGGGAGGCCGATCCGTCAAGTTGGCCATCGCATCATGATGCCGCTCCGATTCTTCTTCAATCCGATTGCGGGAAGGCCGAGTCTGCTCATCGAAATGTTCCGGCCACTGTTCGTCCATTTCCACAAGCCGCTCGAAATCGGCTTCCGGTTTACTTTCGTCGATTACTAGCTCCCGTTCACTTTCGGCAATGGGTTCCGGAGGAGAAACTTCCGGTAGTTCGGCCTCCTCTGGCATCTGATCCGGATCGACTTCCAGTTGCTCTAAGACGGGGTTTTCCTGCATTTCCTGTTCGATACGTTCCTGCAGGGCGAGGATCGGCAGTTGCAGGATTTCCATCGACTGGATCATCCGTGGAGCCAGAATCTGCTTCTGGACCTGGCGCATCTCTTGTCCTAAAGACAGTCGCATCGCAGAACCTCCTTTGCCGACTCCAAGCCTCCTCAACCCCCTTCTCTAGCCAACGGCTCGATGAGCTTCACCGCCGGGGCCCCTTCCCTTGCAGACAGGCTTGCTACCCATTACATAAACTCTTGCCGACCGCTCAAGGCGTCGGTCAAAATCTCCTTGTTAGCAAATTCTAGCACACTTCCAGGGGTAATGCCCCTAGCCAATCGGGTGATCCGGACCCCCAACGGAGCCAATTGCTGGGCAATATACAATGCGGTGCCATCCCCCTCTACGGTAGGATTAGTGGCCATGATCACCTCTCGGAATTGCCCCTGCCGGACCCGCTCGATTAACGCCCCGATGGTCAAATCCTCTGGTCCAATCCCCTCTAACGGGGCAATCCGGCCCAATAGCACATGGTATATCCCTCGATACACCCCCGTTTGTTCCAGGGCCATCAGGTCCCGGGGCTGCTCTACCACACACAACAGGTGCCGATCTCGTCGGGGATCCTGACAGATGGCACACTCCTGCTGCTCTGCCAAATTATAACAAATCCGACAGTGTCGGAGATTTTCTTTGACCTGACGGATGGCCTCGGCTAGTTGCAAGGCTTCCTGTTTCGGTACTCGTAACAGATGGTAGGCTAGCCGTTCGGCCGTCTTCTTGCCGATCCCAGGCAACCGCGCCAACTGCTCAATAAGGTTTTTGAGCGGACCAGTCAGCTCGGCCATAAGGAAACTCCGATCTTTTCCTATTCCAAACCACATTCCGCGGAGCCAAGGAAATCCCAGAACCTTTGGACCGGCTCTCTTCCGAGATGCTACCGAATCGGAACGGTTAGCGCTGGGTTTTGGGGGGAGGGTCCTCTTCATCCTCCTGCTGGTCTTGCAAGGCCGCCCAGATTTCCACCAATGATGGGATCGATGGAATCACTGTGGCCTCCAACCGCCCCCTAGAATCTTTGTCATGGAGAATCGCCTTGGCCATCTCGATCAGGTCTTGCTCGTCCAGCCCTTCTAACTCTCCCTGATCGGCCCAAATGAACAATAAAGCTGCAATTACCTGTTCCCGGGCCTTCTCCGCCGCATCATTAAATGCCGAGACCAAAAGGTCTTCTATCAATTCTCGATCTTTCTTGTCCAGCAGGGCTGGGGCCAGCTGACAGCGAAGGACCTGCATCATGCCATCCATTTCGATCTTGACCAATCCACCCCCTGCATGGCCCCAAACCCGTTTGCCCTCGAGTTGGTGCTGCAGCTCGATCAGTTGGTCGGCAAGGTCCTCCGAGAAGCCTTCCAAATCCACCCGAAGCGGAGGCGCAGGTTGGGCTGATTTCTTCCTGCTGCGTTTCTTCTTGCTCATTGCCATATATTCCTTTGAAAAAGGAGAAAAGGATTCGATTCATTGCTGTTCTGGGGGTTCGGGCAAGGTCAATTGGACCGGCTGGGCGCCGAATAGGTCAATAGCCCGTTGGACAAAACTGCGCCGTTGCACCTCCGCCAATCGATCTTGGTAGGAACGTTCTGGCGACTGCGAAGGCCGGTCGGGTGAGCCTACGGAGCTATCGGCCAACTGAAACACCACCTGCACCCGATAACCCAACAGTTCTTCCAAAGCGCTTTCAAACCGGCTCAATTGCTCCGGACGCTCGCAGAACGCCTTGGATAAAGTATATGCCGGATCGAAATAAACTACCAGACGAGTTTCGGTTGGGGCTGCGAGGGCAGAAAAATATCGGCCATGTTCGCCCAGCATTCCCCCCACACGTCGCAAAACCGCTTGCCAAACTTCGGCTGCATTCGTTTGGTTTAACTTCTGCCCTTTCAGACGCTTAAGAGTTTCCGGAGCAGCTACGAGCGGGTCGATCCGCGGCGAGCTGGGCTGGACTTGGGCGGGGGGCTGGACTTCTTTTTTTTTTCCCTCCCCGGCCGACTCTAATCTCTCCGGTCCGGAATACGCCATCCCCCGGGGGCTTTCGGTTTGCTTTTCTGAGGCTTTTTCGGCCAAGGGGAATCTTTTGCTCAATCCTTCCGCTGTAGCTCCCGGAACCGATTCTGCCCGAAGAGCGGCAATCCATTCCGAAATCTTCTCCCAATCCTCCAACTGGCAGATCCGTACCAAGGCCAACTCCGCCAAAATCCGTGCCTGAGTGCTAAAGCGCATTCGGCCTAAGGTATGATCCAACAGTTGCACCATGGCCAGGAGGCGTTGGAGCCCTAGACGCCGACCGGTTGCAGCCACCTGGTCAGCCATTCGGGAGGGTGTATAAAGAAACATCTTCGGCGGGCACCCCACCGCCGCGGCCATGCAATCCCGAAAATATCCCAACATCTGCTCTACCAGCAGCGCCACATCTACCCCTTGGGCCACCGCAGCATCCAGCTCCGCCAAGGCACCGGCTGGATCCTGCTGGATCAGCCGCTCCACTAAGGCCTCCATCCGCTCATCCCCGGCGGTGCCCAACAGCTCATGCACATCCTCTAGCCGAATCTCCCCCGATGCAAAGGCCAACAGTTGCTCTAGCAGCGACTCGGCATCCCGGATGGACCCGGCCGCCCGACGTGCAATCGCCTCCAACGCCTCCGGTTCCACTGATACCTTCTCCGACTGCACAATCTGCTCCAACCGCCGCAGAATGGCCTCCGTCCCAATCCCAGCAAAATCAAACCGCTGACAACGGGAAAGGATGGTAATCGGAATTTTGTTTGGTTCGGTGGTGCAGAAGATGAACTTGACATGCTCCGGCGGCTCTTCCAGGGTCTTCAGCAGGGCGTTAAACGCCTCTTTGGTAAGCATGTGCACTTCGTCGATGATGTAGATTTTGAACCTTGCCCGGCTTGGGCGAACCCCAACGTTTTGCCGAAGAGCCCGAATCTCCTCGATCCCCCGGTTGCTTGCCCCGTCGATCTCCAGCACATCCACATCTTCCCCGATGCTAATGGCCTGGCAGATCTCACATCGATTACATGGATGGGGGCTAATGCCCTGCTGGCAATTCAGGGCCTTGGCAAAAATCCGGGCTGTCGACGTTTTCCCCACACCCCGGGCGCCAGTAAAAAGATAAGCATGCCCCACCCGGTTGCTCCGGATCGCATTGACCAGGGCCTTGACTACATGCTCCTGCCCCACTAACTCCTCAAAACGTTGCGGCCGATAGCGGCGAGCCACTACCATATAGCTCTTCTGGGTGGCCCCCAGCCCCGGGCCTTCCACCCAAACCTGAAGATTCCCCCCAGCCTCCTGGCTTTCAAGAGATCGTTTGGACTTCTTTCCTCCCCCAGGTTCCGCCATCGTCAAAACCTTTGCTCAAAAAGGGCCCCCTGCGTGCCCAAAAAAAGACCTCTCAGTCCAAAAGGAACTCCGCGAAAACCTGCTCAAGGCCCTCTGCCAGCCCAATCTTCCAACACCTCCGCCTCATCTGGGCCCTGGATTCCTTTGGGTGTTTTTGCCTTGGGGAGCCGATATACTCCCACTTTCCCCATCATCCACTTTCCAGGAAGACGGATCCGAATCCCTTCGGCGGCACTCAGAACCCCCCACTGGGACTCCAATACAAGCAGGACCACCCCGGAATGCCTTGTCCAAAGAGCTCTTTATCTCCCTAGCTCACTTGCCAAAGTACAGAAAGTACAATAGGCTCGGCCCCCAACGGGAGGCCCACTACACATGGTTACCTTGCTTATGGCTGCTGACTTTCGTCCCTGACCAGGTTCACAAGTCCCCATTGTAGGGGCCCCCCATTGGAGGCCGAGCACGTGCCTCTGCTCATCTTCTCCCAGGAGTTACCGCCTCTTTTAGTTTTACGCGAAAAGTGCCTTTTCGTCAAAGGGGCGCTGGAGGGGGAGTGCTCTCTTGTTGGACCCCCAGTATGGGTGGATATATGCCGCCAATTTGAAGCACCCTTAAAGTTCTCCGCGCCTTGGGGGAGTCCCCCCATGGGGAGATATTCCCTTGACCTTCATGCTAAAACACCACCTTTTGGTATATAATATCCCCCTGTTGTGGTAGAAGCAGAGAGAAATTACGCAAAATTGAAAATTTGGTGTTGTCCTAAGGGCTTTTTCTAGGGACAATCCCCGGCTTGGAAGAGGGAATATAGAAAGTCCAGCCTTTCCAATGGTGCCTTCGGTGAGACCCTTTTGTCCCCCGTGTTGGACTGGAGGTGTCTCATACCAAGAGCACCAAGAACACGAAGATTTAAGTGGTCTTTGTGTGAAATCTATCGTATAGCCCGTGTTAGGCTGGGGGACTTCCCACCAAGAGGACAAACCACACTTTTCCGAGAGAGCAGTCTGAAAAGATTCGGCCTTTTTCTAAGCGGACAAACCCCCGGATGGGCAAAAACCAGTTTATCCAAGGAGGGATGTTGTGGGAGCAATCTGGCAGGTGGCCGTCTGGAGTGTGCTGGGTACAGTCGGCAATGAAACGGTGCTTTTGGATTTTTATGCGGATTGGTGTGGTCCATGCCGGGCGATGGCCCCGGTGATTGAGCAATTGGCCCGGCGAGGCTGTCCGATCCGCAAAATCAATATCGACCATCATCCGGAGGTGGCAGCCCGTTTTGGCGTTCGGGCTGTGCCTTGTTTTGTGATGTTGGTCCATGGTCGGGAGGTGGGCCGAGAACTCGGCCAAGTAAGTCTAGCTCGATTGGAACAGCTTTGGCAACGAGCTCAACAAAACCTGTTAGGTCAATACCACCTGGATAGTGGTGGAGGTACTCGGAATCCCCCTGATGGGAGATTGTTTGGTGCCTCCTCCGGCTCTTCAAATCTGCCGGGAGGCAGCAAGTTAACCAGTCCTGTGGGAGTGTCCACTACCAAACAGGGCTTGCCCATCCCCCGGGTGGAGTTTGGTGTGCCAAGATCGCCGTCTGGGCAAACCGCCTCTCCGAACGGATCCGGAGAAACTCCGGGTGCTCATGGGGGGGTAGCAGGAATCGGTGTAGCGGCTGGGCTTCAGGAGGGCCAGCCGGATGCTGCGGCCGACAGGATTGGGGCCTCGGGGCCAGGCACTCTGGCAGCGACTGCCAGGGTAACGGCACCGGCCATAGCACCCGAGCAGGACCTGCTGGCTGTCACGGTACGGTTGCGCGTTTATCATGGGGATAGTTTGTCCCACGGGACCGGCACGATAATTGACGCTCGCCAGGGGGAGGCGTTGATCCTTACTTGTGGTCATTTGTTTCGAGAAAATCAAGGCCGAGGCCGGATTGAGGTGGATCTGTTTGGACCCACACCGGCCAAAAACCTTCCGGGTCGGCTGATCGCCTGGAACGATGAGCGGGATTTAGGTTTGCTGAGCATTAGGCCACCCGGACCGGTCCTGGCCGCCCGGGTGGCCCCGGTGGGCTATCCGCTCCAAAAGGGCTTGCTTGTCTTCAGCGTCGGCTGCGACCACGGCCAAGAACCTACCGTGCGGAAAACCTGGATCGTTTCGGTGAATCGGTATTTAGGGGCTCCGAATCTTCAAGTGGCTGATCAGCCTGTCAGTGGGCGAAGCGGAGGGGGACTTTTCAGCCAGGAAGGCTATCTGATTGGAGTGTGTAATGCAGCGGACCCAGCAGATCGAGAAGGGCTTTTCAGTGCACTGCCGGCCATCCATGCCCAACTGGACGAAGCAGGATTACAATTTGTCTATCAGCACTGCCCGCAGACACCCGTCAAGAATCCAAGTGTCTTGGCCCAAAACCTGCCCTCTTCGGGGCCGACTTTGCCCAGCCGCTGGCCAGTCGCTACGAATCCCGCCTTTGGCCCAGGTGGGCCATCCGGCAATGAGTGGGCAGTTCTGCCGGGCGCTGCAGCCCAATCCAGCCGACAGGATTCGGCCTCTGGGAATCGTCTGCAGCCGATGGCAGACGGCCAGAATGCTTTGGGAGAGGTGGAAAAAGTTTCGGAGGAAATTGGGCCGGTCCCAAAAGCTGCCGAGTCCGGTTTCGCCTCAGAGGCTTCGGTTTCAGGACCACCCAGACGTGGGCCTTTGATGGAGCTGGCAGCCATAGTATGGGGGGGTTCGGAAAGAGCTCATTTGGCGGCAGTGCCGTCGGAAGCTCCAACGCCACGCCATTGGCCGAACCGGCAGTTTGCCTCCCCAGGGCCACCTGGTCCTTCTGGGACCACCCCGGCCGGGACAACCCCAGAGAACCTGGCGTCCGCTTCCTGGGGTGGGTTGACGGCCGGAGGGGTTCGTCCGGACCAAACAGCCGACCCCAATGCTGTCCATCCGAACGGTGCTGACACTGGGTTTGTCGGAGGGATTCGTGGGGCTCCACCAGTCGGCGGGAATAGCCCCCGAGGGGAACAATCCGCTGGGGGAGGTGGACTGGGTCCGGAGGAAGCAGCCCTGCTAGCGGAGCTTGCCCGCCGGCATCGGCAGGGTGCCGAAATCATCTTCATCGTCCGCCCCAGGGACGATCCTCAGGCCAACAGTGAAGTTTTTGTTCTCCAGAAAGCATCGCCGGAGATGCTGGCCCGTTTGGGGGCTGCTGGGCAAAGAATCCCAATCCGAGAAACTTCCTTGGTACTGGAAGCCGAACGAAAACCCGAGGGGGCCTTACCGACTTTGGTTCCTAGCTCTCGCCCCTAGCTTACCCAACCGCCAGCCTGGCAGGCCCGCCCGGGCCGAAAGATTTTGCTCTTAGAAGCCTGCTAGCCTGGTAGCCAAACAGACGCCGATTCTTCTGCCCTTCCGAGCAATCCCAGATTCCCCTTACCAACACCTAACTGCAGGAGCGGAAGAGGAGCCGCACACTCCCCTGCCCACCACGGCTAGGTATTCAAGGAAAAGCTCCGGAAAGTAGGTTTGCTGCTTGCTGTCCGGAAACGGGGTAAATCCGAGCTGGTGCTGGGGATCCTCTGGCTGGCAGAAAAGGTACGCGTGCGTCAAGACGGGGTAGCTTCCCCAGGCAAAGGATTTCCCGAAGGACCAAACGCCCTGGGTTCGGGGATTCCATACCGCCGGATCTTTCGATCCAACGTGGAGCGTTCGATGCCGAGCAAATTGGCGGTTCGGCTCTTATTCCAGCCGGTGTATTCGAGCGTGGCCAGGATATGGCGGCGTTCCATTTCTTCCAAGGTGCAGGGAGTAAAACGGGCTCGGCCTAGGAGGCGGGATTCGCCCGTTTCGCCGGCACTGGCCAAATTGGACAACACTAGATCTTCTTCATCGATGTATTCGCCCCGGCAGAGCACCACAGCGCGTTCGATGACGTTTTTCAGTTCTCGGACATTGCCCGGCCAATGGTAACGAAGAAGCAGGTCCATGGCTTTTGGGGTAAAGCCGCGAATTTTCCTCCCCGTTTCGCTGATAAAGCGTTGGAGGAAGTGCTGGGCCAGTTCGGGGATATCTTCGGGCCGTTTGCGAAGCGGCGGCACCACGATTTCGATCACGCGCAGGCGAAAGTACAGGTCCCGACGGAATCGGCCTTCGGCCACATCTTTTTCTAGATCTCGGTTGGTGGCAGCAATCACGCGTACATCGACGGTAATCGGTTTGCTGCCGCCGACCCGTTCGAACGGATGCCCTTCCAACACCCGGAGGAACTTGGCCTGCAAACTGGGACTCATCTCCCCGATTTCATCGAGCATCAGGGTGCCTCGGTGGGCGGCCTCAAATTTGCCGATCTTCCGTTCCGTAGCCCCCGTAAAGGCCCCCTTCTCATGGCCGAAAAGTTCACTGGCCAATAGGCTTTCGGACAAAGCGGCACAGTTCAGGCAGATGAACGGATTATTCCGTCGATCGCTGGAAAAGTGCACGGCTCGGGCCACCAGCTCCTTGCCTACCCCGCTTTCGCCCCGGATGAGCACGGTGGCTTTGGTGGCAGCAGCTCGGGCAATCTGCTCCATCACCTGCCGAATGCCCGGACTATGGCCAATGATCTCGCTTTGCACCCCCAAGCGTTCCCGCAGTTGGACGTTTTCGGTCTGGATTTGCGTGAGACTTTCGTTGAGTTCTTCCTGCCGGGCCAGGTTCGTCAGAGCAACAGCCATGGTATCGGCCACCGCCAGCGTAAACTCTAGATCGTCTGGATCCGGGACCCGGTCCGGATCGGTCGAATACAGATGGATTAACCCCAGCACGGTTCGGCCTCGCCGGATCGGCGCGCACAAAACGCTGGTCGAGTAGATTTCTCCCTGGCTGTCCCGGGTACCCAGGGTGCTATCGCCCAGGACATTGCGGGCCAAAACAGCCTCCCCTTCCCGCATGACCGTGGAGGCCAGGAAGTTGGAAACCCGATGGTACGCCCGACCTGATAGGCTCCGAGAAGCAGCGATTTCTAAGTCGGAAGGACGCACGGGTTCGGACAGGCCGCGCGGCACCAGCAAAATGGCACCGGCATCCGTCTTGGTGGCCTCGAACAGAGCGTTTAGGGCCAACTCGGCCATTTTCGCCGCGCTAGAGGCGGTCGTCAATTCAAAGGCCAGTCGGCACAATCGGGCAACAGCCCGTCCTAACGGGGTTACCTGCGCCTCATCCACCTCCGCGGGTTCTAAGAAGCGGGTTTGGCCCCGCCGATGGGTGATGGTCGTTGGTTCATAAGCTGCCAGCACACTCGAATCGTCGTCCTCACTCACCGCAGAGGCAGAGGTAGTGCTTTCGGCTGAGCTGGACGGCAAGCGGCCAGGCCGATTCTCCGGAAAGGCCTCCGTCAAACTATGCACAAAGACCAATTGGGACCGGCCAATATGAATGACATCCCCTGGCCGAAGGATCCATTCGTATTGCACCCGTTGATTGCCTACCAGGGTGCCGTTTCGGCTCTCCAAATCCCGAAGCACCCATTGGCCTTCGGACATAAAGATTTCGGCATGAGATCGACTGCACCGTTCGTCTTTCAAGACGATCTGATTCGTCGGCGCACGCCCGATGGTTACCGTCTGGCCAGGGACCAGCCGGAACACATCCGTCCAATGCGCCCCTTCCCGAATCACTAGATAAGCTAACTGCGGCACGGCCATCCCCTTGTGGGTAAGACCAGGTGTCAGACGATCCGGCTATGCGTCCAACAGATGGGGTTCCACCTACTCCTCTGGATGGGGTATTTGCCCCCAGCTAGGTTTACCCTCACTACCCACAACAGAAATCCTCCTTTTTCCAACTTATCCCGAAAGTAGCCCTTTTGGCAAGCAGGAGCCTCCGGGTTTTGTTATTGACTTGTTCGGATCCCCTCTTCTGGAAGTGATTAGCTGGAGTCCAAGTTATTAGCTGGACTCCCCCCCATCCGAAAGCAACCGAATAACACTTAACAGGCAACAACATCCAACCTAGGAACCTCACCTTCCTGAGAAAGGAGGGGGATATGTGTTGGACGGCTGGATGCGGGGAAATCCCAAATAGCCCTTTCCAGAAGGCAAGGGCCTCCCCCGGCTGAAGTATCCAAGACTCTAAAATACCCCCACTGTGGATTACTTTTAGGAAAAGATGGCAGATTGGGGCCCAGAATCATCCCTCTATGATTTGGCCCCCCCTAATGGGGGATTCTGCTTCCAATCTCCACTCCTCCCTCTGCTGGATTTTCCAAGGCTGTTTATTGCAAAACTTTCTAAAGGAAGTTATGTTAAAATCTTAGTGAAGGGTCGGCTTTTCCTCCTTAAAGGAGCATCTCTATGCAAATCCAGAAGGTATTTCCTGGGCGGTGGGTAGGGACTATTCTGAGTCTTTGCGTACTGGGAGCGGTGGAGCTATGGATGACTGACCCTCTATGGGGTCAAATCGACGATCGCTATTACCGGGCGGTTGGGGGGGTTTCCATTGATCCAGAAGGCATCTTACAGAATGCCCAGGTAGATGCCACCGGACAGCTTCGCCAAATGCTTCTGAAACAACTGGCTCCGGTCCCGCAAGATTTGGCACAGCCTACCGAACTGCGCAAAATCTCGCTTCGGGGGCTGGAATCGGCTATCCAAGAAGCACTCCGGACCGGCAAGCCGTTGCCCGACGAAGTAAAATATCTGGCCGGCTTACAGCAAATCCGTTATGTCCTCGTCGATCCGGACCAGCAGGATATTATCCTGGCTGGTCCAGCCGAGGGTTGGAAAGTAGATGATCGAGGCTTTTTGGTCGGAATCACCACAGGCCGACCGGTGATGCTCCTGGACGATCTTTTGGTAGCCCTTCGGACTGCCCAGCAGGCGGCTCAGGGCGGCATCAGTTGTTCGATTGATCCTACCCCCCAGGGGCTCCAGCAATTGCAAGCCTATGTAAGCACGTTGAGCACCATCGGCCAGCCGGATGTAACCCTCCGCAATATCGAACACGCCCTAGGGCTCCAGCAAATCACCGTGCACGGAGTGCCTGCGGATTCCCATTTTGCTCGGGTATTGGTGGCTGCCGACTATCGGATGAAACGGCTGGCCATGGGCTTTGACCCGCCGCCGAAGGGCATCCGGTTGCCCAGCTATCTAGCCATGATCAGTGCTGGGCCGAAAGGCATTAGCAACCTGATGCCTCGCTGGTGGCTGGCGCCGAACTATCAGCCGTTGCTCCGGGACGAAGAAGGATTGACGTGGGAATTCCGCGGCGCTAGCGTCAAAGCCATGACCGAGGAAGATTTCCTCACCACCACCGGCCAACGCCAACATACCGGCCGGGCCAATCCGGTAGCTCAAAAATGGGCCGATATGATGACCGCTCAATACGATCGGCTGGCGGTGGCTGAGCCGATCTTCGGCCAACTGCGCAACTGCATGGACCTGGCCATCTTCGGGGCAATGATGGTGCAATATCGGCTACCGGAAAAGGCCGGTTATAGCTTCCCGGTGCTGCTAGAGGGCAATCAGGTATCCTTGCTTAAGTTTGCCCCGCCCAAGCAGACGCCCACGATTGCCAGGGCGGTGAAAAAAGGCACTAACTGGGTGATCACTGCTTCCGGAGGTGTGCAGATTCCCTCTTGGCAGATTGTTCAAAAGACCGAAAAGAGCGATTCGCTCAGGGCGGTGCGTCAGGCCACCGCCAAAAAACCTGGCTCCTGGTGGTGGAACTGAGCGGGGGCCAAAGTAGGAATCGGCCTTCCTGAGAGCCAAAAGGCTGGTTGCCCCTGGGCGGAAACTGACAGGGTCGGCCAAGCCTTGAAAACAGGGTCTTTGCTCCGAACAATTTCTTTAGCCTGGCTGGGGGTTGGCAGCCTAGCAATAGACCAAGGGCACAACCCCTTTTTCTGTTGAGAGCAAAGGTATCTTTTCAGGTAGGAATCTCTAGATGCCGATGGAACTCTTAGCGCCGGCGGGGGATTGGGAGTGTCTGCAGGCGGCGGTGCGGGCTGGGGCGGATGCCGTGTATTTTGGCTTCAGTCATCTGAACGCCCGAAGACGTGCAAAAAATTTCACTGAATCGGAGGCCCGCCAAGCCGTCCAATTTCTCCACCAGCATGGACGCCGCGCCTATCTGACGTTGAATATTGACCTAGCTACCCGAGAGCTGGGCCTAGCTCTGCGGATGCTCCGCACAGCGGCGGAAGCGGGCTTGGATGCGGTGCTGGTTCGGGATCCGGCTGTGTTGGCGCTTCGGCCAGCTTTCCCGAACCTAGAATTTCATTTCAGCACCCAGACCGGCATGGCCAATAGTGCGGATGTATCGGCGGCTCAGCAACTAGGGGCCCAACGGGTAGTGCTGGCTCGAGAGATGAGCCTGGAGGAAATCGCGGCTGCCAGCCAGGTCCCAGGCATCCAAACGGAGGTCTTCGCTCAAGGGGCCCTATGTTTTTCGGTTTCCGGGCGATGTCTGATGTCCAGTTGGGTAGGCGGACGGAGCGGCAACCGAGGGCTGTGTGCCAGTCCTTGCCGGGCTCCATGGACTATCGATGGGCAACCGGCCGGCCAGCCCCTGTCGATGCACGACTTGTGCACCCTGGACTGGGTGGATCGGCTCCAACAGGTGGGAGTGGCGGCCCTGAAGATCGAAGGCCGATTGAAGGCACCAGCCTGGGTGGAACACGCAGTGCGGATTTATCGGCAGGCCTTGGCAGGCCAACCCATCGAACCGCTCAAATCGGAAGCTCAGCGACTGACCGACTACACCGGCCGAGAGCTCACCAGTGGCTATCTCGCCGGCCAACGCCAGGGGCTGACCGGCGCCAACCGCGGCCGACAAGCCCAAGCTCTCCCCCTGAGAGCTCTGGACCAGAACCTGGTGCAGCAAATCCCAATCAGCCAGGAGGCTCTACCCGAAACTCCCGAAACCCCAATGCCCTCGGCAGGGGGTGGGCGGAGCTTCCGTTTTCTGCTCAGTTCGGCCGGGCCAGCGATTTCCTGCCATCTGTGGATCGATCAGCAGGAGCTTTGTTGGCAGTATCCGAAGAGTGTGATCCATCGGGCGCATAAAGCGGTTTCGGCCGGCAGTCTCTGCGCCCAATTGGAGGGCAGTTGGATTCAAGGGGTATTGGTCGAATCGGCCAGCACCGATGATCCGGAGTTTTTATTGGTACGTCGTACCGCCAATGCGATTGTGGATCGGATCAGTGCCGAATTAGGGCGAATGCGTCGGGCGGCTGCTCGTCCGGCGCCTCTGCGGCTGCCTCCAGAGTCCTTGATAAGCGAGGCAGAGCTGGAGCCAGCCAGTGTAAACATAAGAACCCTTGGCGATCCGCCCAACTGCGTCCGGCTCCATAAAGACCATCTGGAAGAGTTTCTCCGCCTGCAAACGCCGTTGCATATCATCTTGGAAAGCGTGGAACCGGAAGATGTCCGTTGGATTGCTCAGCAGTGCCGAAAACAGCGCCCTGTAGTGGCCTTGCCGGCGGTGTGTTTTGAGGGGGATTTGCCCTGGCTGGAAGAGCTGGTGGCCCAATGCAAAAAGGCCCGATTGGCCGTGGAGGTCAACAGTTGGGGGACGTGGTGGATCGCCCGCCAGGCAGGCATTGCTTTTGAGGCGGGTCCGGGACTCGGGGTGCTGAATCCTTTGGCTGCGGCCATGCTCCGCAAACTCGGCGCCCGAACCGTTACCGCCTCCTTGGAAGCGGATCGCCGCCAGCTAGAAGACCTCTGCGCACAAGCGCCGGTAGGACTGACCGTTTATGTATTTGGACGACCTCCGCTGGCCATCAGCCGAGCCGAACTCCACCCAGAATACGAAGGCCGCCTGTTCGAAGACCGCCGAGCCCTGCGCATGATCGCCCACCGAGAAAGGGGGCTTTGGGTCTTTCGGCCAGAATCGCCCTTTGATTGGCGTCGGCTCCGGAATCCGCGGATCCGAGTGAAGAATCTGGTAGTCGATCTAGTAGCTTCTCCAGATCCGGTAGGCGAATGGCTCCATGGAGGTCCTCGGTCCTCTCGAGAGCCTTGCTACTTCAATTACCATCGCTCTCTTCAATAAGTGGAGGTGGTTTTCCGGCCGAAAGATGTTCCACTTCTCCAAGGGGCAGCCACCCTTTTAGGGAGCTGCTGGGGGGCGATCATTATGGCCGTCGGGCAGTTTGTTCAGCGGGCAGGAGCTTTTCCTGGAATCGGCTCAGACAGTGCAGGCTGCTGGCTTCACCGCGGAAGCCGATGACCCGTTTATCGACTTCGATCTGTTGCTGGATGACTCGGCCTTGCTCCAGATCGAAGCGGATGGTGCCGCTAGAGGCTTGTTGGATGAGTTTGACTTCCACTTCCGGAGGCAGGTTGGGAGTGAGGATTTGGGTGGCTGCTTCGATGGTGGCGATCTGATCCTGAACATTTTGGAGAATGAATATTTGTTTTGTTTTTACCTTCCGGACTCCCCCCGTCTCTAAGGGGACCTCCAACTCGAAAATTTCGGACCAGCTTTGGCCGATCGCCACTGGTTTTTCCGGCAACGGCATGGTGATGGGCGAATCGGGTTGGTCTTGCGGCTGGCTGAGGTATCGCTGCCGGTGGAGCAGTTTCCCTTCCGGGCTGAGGGTGATCCTAGCCAGCGGCGTCCCGATCGACTTGGCGATGGTCTGAAAGCCGGGCGGCGGCTCTTTGTCGGTCTGGCTATCATAGCGGACTTCTTGTCGGCCCGTCAGCTTCTGCCACATTTGTACATTTTCCACCAGGTGCTCCAAGACCGCTGTCCCGTCCGCTTCCACCTGAAGGATTTTCCAGACTTTTACGGATTTGCTGACCGACTCAGCCGTCTGGCTCACGCCGGAAACCGTGGTGCGGATCAAGGCCTGATGCGTTACTTCCCACCGGATCGTTTCCCCAGGCTGGAACTTGTAGCGGAGCAGATACCGGCCTTGCTCCGGTTGCTCTGAATCTTCCTTCCGCAGCTTGCTGGTAGGGTTCCTGGGAGCCGAAGTCCCTGCAGCCGTACTGGGCGAAGAACGAAAATCCGTTTCCGAGGCCTTCGGCGCCGGACTGACGGGCGGAGCTTCTGGTGTTTGACTAACCTCTTCCTGAGTCCAACCAGAAACCGCCATCCCCAGCCAAAGCCCTACTGTCCAAAACACGAACAACCCCATTGGCTCTGCCTTCCCTGGCAAAATCCGTCTCATCGCGAAATCCTTTCGTGTTAGAGGCTAAAAGAACAACTCCTTTGCTCGCTGGATTACTGCCTACCGGGATGAGAGGGCTTTTCTGGTCTTTTGCCAGTGCCTAAAACAACTCCTTCGACAGGGAGAAAATTGCTCCTGCCCCGATAGGAATCTTCTGTGGTGGAGGAAGTTGTGTTTTTGTCACAGGCCAAACAGGTGGCATGGGTGTAGGCAACGTGGTCGGTTCTTCCATGATGCAGGAAGCCGTTTTTTTGGTTCAGGGACGCCATCGGCCTCCCCAACCCAATTTTTCCCGTAGGGTACGATAATAACTGTGTCCCGGTGCCTGCACAAGCCGAAATCGGACCGCCGCTCGCTCCACCCGGACCCGATCCCCGGCCTGCACCGAATCGACCACCTGGCCATCGACCACCAGGGCAGTGCCCGCCTGCGGATGGGGAACCACCATTTCATAGATCCGATCCGCCGAATCCACCACAGGACGATTCGTCAAGGTATGCGGACTAATAGGCGAAATCACAAACGCCTGCATCTCTTTGCGCAAAATCGGGCCGCCGGCGGATAAACTATGCGCCGTGCTGCCGACCGGAGTGCTGATAATCAGGCCGTCGCAGCTATAGGTGGTTACCAGTTCGCCGTCGATATACAGTTCGATTTCTAGCAGAGCAAAAGGCGGGCCTGCCAGCACAGCCGTCTCGTTCAGCCCCAACACACAAGCTACTTCCTGACCACCCCGAAACAGTCGGCATTCAAACATCAAATGGTCCAGGATCTGGGCTTGGCCGTCGGCCATCTGGTGAAGGAGTTTCGGCAGCTCCTCCGGCGTTAAATCCGCTAGAAAGCCTAATCGGCCTAGATTGACCGCCACCACAGGTAACTGGTGGTATCCCATTTGCCGGGCTGCCCGAAGAATCGATCCATCTCCCCCAAGCACAATAGCCAAGTCGGCCTGCACCTCCGATAGGTTCTGCGTGCCGGTGAAATCCTCGGCCACAATGTCTGCATATTGGCGGATGAGCGGTCGAAGCCGCTCCGCCCCCTCCAATACCCCTGGCCTGCCGCCAAATCCTAACAACACCACCCGCATACTTCCACCTGCCTTCCAGGGGGTCGCTTCAAACAGGGGACGCCTAAACAACTTTACCTTTTGCTGCATCCTTTTCAAAATCTTTGGCTCTCCTGGCCGAGCCATCCGATAATCGGTACTTCCGGCGGTACCAGAAAGACTTTTAGTTGACAGCCGGCAGCGGTGGACTGGGGGCCGGAAGAGTTCGACCAGGCAGGGCTCGAGGGCACCGCCGCTAGCCCAACCCGATTGCTCGGCAAACCCATTTGGCAGAGTTTTTCTTTCAGGGCTAGAGCTTGCTGGGCAGCCAAAGAGCCGATCCTCTCAGCCCCCCGGCCCCCGGACCGCCCCGGCGAAGACCCCTCGGGCGCCTCCGCCACGATCCATACCCGAAGTTCTTTCCCCTCAGGAGATTGCAGCACCTGGATCAGGCCCCTAACAGACCCTTCTGCCTCCGAAGACAGTTGGCTCTGCCCAGCCGGAAACAGTCTCTCTGAAAGCAATTGACATTGGCCGTTCTGGGGATTTAAACCCAGTGAAGGAAATCGCTTGGCCAATTGTTCCAGTCGAACCCGACTGTCCGCTGGCAGCACCATCGGGCTAGCCCCATAGGCCGAATCCGTCGTTTGAATAGCTTGTTCTCGTAGAGCAAGGCGCCGGCGGATCAGCTCGTTTTCCTGCCGTACTAACGCAACTTCTTCCTCTGCCTGTTGGAGCTTGTGCACCAACTGGTCCCGATGAGTCCGAAGATTTTCGACCTCCGCCTGAAGAGCAGCATTTTTTTCTGCCAGCGCCCGATTTTGCGTTTGGCACGTATTCAACTGCCCCTTCGGAACCATACAACCGCAGACGCTCAGCACTAGCAGCACCCCGAGCTTCCTACTCGGACGCCTCTTGCTCAACATGATTCGAGTCCTTTCGAATCCGTCGGAAGCAGCCCTCCGGCCGTTCGGAACCGGCTACCATCTCCGCCGAGTGAAATAGGTTCCCGTTTTTTAGGAAAAATACCCTCGCATGGTATTCCCACGTAAACGAGCATCCTGAGAGCAAAAATCCATTGAAAAAAACTAGATTCTTCCTTTCAGAGCAGTGGCAGGTTGCTTCCTTCGGCTGAAATGGTACAGGGGCTGGAACCTTCCTTGTCTTCCGTTAACTTGGAGTTGCTTGTTCTAGCTGGGCCGCCACCAACCGGTCCCCGTGCCCGGATTCCACAAAACGGATCCCCTGTTCGGTCCAGAGCCGCCCAAAAACAGTCCTTCCTGTAATCCCCTGGCCCGAGATTTCCTCCTAAGGGATTTTCTTTTCAAACAAGCTTAGGATACCATCCATGATCGGGCTACTTAGCACCGTTTCCGAGTCCCAACTCCAAATGTTTCGGATCATATCGAACATCATCATGCCGGTAACGGCCAAAATCAGCACACACAGGGCCAGACTCAGGACATTCCAGATCGTATAAGGAGCTTCGGGTAAAGCCGGCGGAGCCAATGCGGCAGCCCCAGGCACCTCCCCAGGCGCTGCTACCGGCGGTGCGCCAAACGGAGCGATCATTGGCCCGACTGCCGGCGCCCCAACCAGCTCTTCTTCCAGCATCGGCGCACGGCCTGCCGGCATCCCAGCCGCCGGCGCCGCTTCTTCCACCTCCTCTAAAGCAATCACCTGGGAACCGCTTTCTGCTTCTTCGCCGCCCTCCTCCAAACCGGTCAAATCGAACTCTTCGCTCCGCAATTGCGTAGGCGACTCCAGGTCGGCTTCCTCCTCCGCTAAGGTGATCATATCATCCTCACCCAGTTCCAAGGTTTCCTCCCCGGGCGGCGCCAACTCTAACGGCTGCTCCAAGGAAAGACCACTATCGCTGGCATCGACCAACGAAATACCACTGTCGGCACCCATGGTCACATCGCTTCCCGAACCGCTGCTGCCGCCAATGACCACTTCCTCGTCTTCCGTGACTGCCCCTAGCCCGACATCCGACTCCCCGACGGCCTTTTTCTCAGCAGCAGGTGCACCCTCCGGTTGTTTAGGAGGTATCTCACTTTCGCCCACCGCAAGATCCTCTTCCAACACTAAGTCCAGTTCCTCTTTGCCCATTTGCTCACCGGGGGGAGCTGACTGCTTTGGTTGGTTAGCGGGGGGAGCCGGTTGTTCTGGCTCTGCTAAGCGAAGATCGCTTTCGGCAGGCGAAGTCCCCGCCGCCTCTCCACTGATAACGGTGCCCGACTTGCTCGATCCAGCACCGCCTAACTCCACTTCGCTCAGCAGCACATCCGGCGCCAAGGAGTCTTCGGAGGCCGCCTCGGCTAATCCTTCCGCCCGAAATCGTTCGACATCCTCGGCCTTAAATTTCCAGTCCATCCCGTCTCGGTACCCGTGCAGTTTGTTTTCTTCCCGCAGTTTGTTCACTTCGGCGGGCGTTAGCCCCAGAATCTGGGCCACCTCTTGCGTAGTGTAAAATTTGGTCATGGGACCTCTCTCCCAACGGCTAAGGCGATGGTTGTTCCAAAATGGCCTGAATTTCTCTGGGAAGCGGCGGCTGGCCGTTCAAATGAATCAATTGTAAATCCCACTGAAAGTTTCGTACACTTCGCAGGCGAATCTTCCCGTCTGCCAAATCAATGTGATACACACTCATGACCCGCTGTTTGGGGTCGATAATGGTTATCTGCTGATACTTGTCGGCCACGGTGGTGGCAAAGGCAATCAGCGGCGTCTGGACGCTAGGGGCCATTGCCTCACCCCCTTGAACCACCCATCCTTGTTTCTCCTCTTTGGGGGTGGCCAACACCCCAGCCGCCATCCACACCAAACTTCCCAACCCGACTAGGCCCAAGATAACCTTTTTCATCACCGGCCTCCTTACCTAAGCTCCATCAGGGCCTCTACTTTCCATTGTAAAAGCCCCAATTGCCCTTGCAAGAGAAAACCTTCCTCCAACGGACTTTTTTACCTCTTCTGGTACCTTCCGTCGCTAGGTAGCCCTTTAAAAGAAGGGATGAGTACGTCCCGGCTGGAGACCCTTCCCCTAAATTTCGCTTTTGCCGAGGTGGATTCCCTGGGATTCTTCCTCTTGTAGAAAGTGGGGGAATCGGAATAACCCGCCAGAGGGGATAAGCTTTTCAAATCCCCCTCTAAAGATGTAGTTATAATAACTCTATAATGGGAATTGTATCCTCCGAATTGGCCGCTGCCCACTCTACTGAACTTTCTCTAAAAAGACAAGCCCATTCGAAATGACCTAACTGGTTACATTGCCGAGGGTTAAACTCTTTAGACCTGTCAAACTGCCCGTTTGGCCTCCGAGGAATAAACGGAGTTGAGAAGCGTTTGGTTCACCTCGGACTGTGCTGTTAAACCATTAGGTAGTAAGCAGTTAGGACAAGAAAGGGCGAGAAAAACTGGGGTACCATGTCAGCCGATTGATGCAACCTCTCCCTGCACTAAAGCCGGAATCTAGTTTTGTTCGATGGCTTTCTGCTCTCTGGCTTCCCGTTTACCCGGGAATGCCCCTTGGAGGCATTCTTCCTATAAAGGAAGCATTCGCCCTAAAAAACACCAGCCTACGTTACTCGGCTGAAATGGTACCCCAATTTGGCGTTTTTCAAAGGGTTCAGGGATACCCCTCACTTATGAGTGGGTTTTCAAAGTTCTTAGTAAGGACAAAGAAAGATCGGCTCTTTCCCATCCCTTTTGGGGCTTATTGTATCGCCTGTGGATCCACCGGACTAGAAGGGAAACCATCCCGAAGGGCTACTGTCTGTTTTTTTCCCATGCCAGAAAGCCTGCCAAAGAGATGTTTGGAACTGCTTCCTCCCTACTACGGAGTTTTACTACTAGAGGAATCGGCCTGCTTTTGTTCCGGGAGAAGTTTCGGAGGGGACTTTTCCCGAAGGCTTTGACCACTGCTTGGGCCTTTTCTTTAGTGGTCGTATCGGGGTAGGAGATCGGCCCTAGCACTCCTCGACGGGCGAGAATCCGGGCGCATTGCACTCGGCATTCGGCGGCCAGGTCGATCGCTTCGGCCAGCACCTGTACCGCAAATTGGGGGGAGTGAAACCCCATGCCATTGGCCGCCGCCACGTAGTCCCACCGTAGCTGGGCCTGCCGAACCAAATGGCGGACCTCCTGGAGTTCCTCCTGTTCCGCCCCGGCCTGCACGGCCGCAGCAATATCCAAATGAGCTGCCGCCAATACCCGCTCGGTTCGATCCCGGGCCGAACGAACCCGATCCTGGATCGCTTCTACCCGATCTTGAATATCCTTTTCGCTCCACCGATGGCAGACCGCACAACTACCGGCAATGTTTAAGAGGGGACTTCGGACGTGGTGGTCGGTGTATTTCTGGCCGCCTTCGGTTCGATACGGCATGTGGCAATCCGCACACGCTACGTTCCGATACGCGTGGACGCCCGTCTGATACATCTCATAATCCGGATGCTGCATTTTGACCATTCGGGCGCCACTGATTGCATGGGTCCAATCGGCAAAACCTTCCGGTGGGAGACTGTCGTAGTAGGCTTCCATTTGGGCTGGTTCCAGGCCGCGGTCCCAGGGGAAAATCAGATAATTCTCCGGTCCGAAGTAATACTCCGAATGGCACTGGGCGCAAACTAAGCTGCGCATTTGTTGGTGGGAAATCCTTTCCGGTTGGACGCCACGCCGCCGGAGCGCCTCGATGAGAGCAGGTCGGCTGATCCGAAGTTGCATCGTCGCTGGATCATGGCAGTCTAGGCACCCGATCGGATGCTGCATTTGAGGTTTGAGTTCGTGGAACTTTTTGGCGTAGAACGGTTTATCGCCGGCCAGCAGGTCGCCGCCGCCAAGCTCGGCCATGAGGCGGGGAACATCCGACGTTTTGCACGTCCAGCACGTGGCCGGCGTCTTGGGCGTGATCCGTTGCGTGTTGAGCACGTCTTCCACCGAATAGACGTGCCCTCTGGCCTGTTTGTAATCCAGACTGAAGGCCATCCCCGCCAATAGGATCACATTGGCCGGCGTCTCTTCCAAAAGGTCTCTTGGGAACCCGCCGCCATACCAGGTGCGGCTTTCCGTCTCCTCCATCTGTCGATAGGCGTGGTATTGCCGGGGGTAATTGATCGCCCATGCCTGGCTATCGCTTTCCCAGCGGGCAATGGGCCGAAGCTCCTGCCGAACCTGCGCCTCCTGCCGACGCTCCCAGATCGAAGCCGCCAAAAGCCCCAGGAGAAACGTCCCTACGGCCATGAGGATTACCAGCCCGCATCCCCAACAGATGGGCAGTTTTCCTTCGCCCATCTGCCAGCCGCAATTTCTTTCATTCATCGGCAACGCTCCTCAAAACATGAAACATGATTTGACTGGACTATTTCTTTTGCTTCTTCTAGGCCGAGTTTGAGTAACATTTCAGCAAATCAAATAAGCTTTCTGTTTTTCAAGGAGAATGTCTCCGAGTGTCATTCCCGCGGAACCGGGAATCCAGAGAGCAAAAATCCATTGGAACAACAGGATTCCTACTTTCGAAGGAATAAGAGGTTACAGCATTCAGCTGAAATGGTACGAGTTGGAAACGTCGATTCCCCCCCGTATTTACTGGGTCTGCTTCGGATGAACCGCCTCGTTGAGACTGCTCCGAATAGGTCGCCCCGAAATGGTCGGCTCTTGGTTCCAGCGGATCGCCGGCGGCAGTCTGGGCCGAAACACGCCGGGCGCCCCGGACAAACTATGAACCTGCTCATGCGGAGTGCGCCGATGGCACTCCCAACAAAATCGTTCTTCGTGCACCGCTTTCTGGGCGGGCCTCAGGGCTCTCTCGGAACACACCGTTTCGGAATACGACAAACAGAGAGGTTCCAGTAGGTTTTGGTGGCAGCGTCGGCAATTGGCCTGCACCACAGGCTTGGACCGTTCCGAAAGGCGAATGACCTGCGGCTCCCACCGAAAGGTGAAAATGGCGGCGTGTCGAAAACCGTCCTGCGCCTTAAACCAGTAGCTTTTCAGAAGGTTATCCTGCGGTACATGACAGTCGTTGCAGACGGCTATATGGGCGTGACTGCTATGTTGCCAGCTCAGATAGGCGTCGCTCATCACATGGCAATTGATACAAGTCTCCGGAGCATTGCTCAAATAGGAGGGCGCGCGGGAAATAAACACCACCAACCCCCCAATCCCAGCAGGACGCCCCCGAAGCCCCAAAGACCCATCCACATTGCCCAACGCGAAAAGACGAGTCGGACTAGAAAACGGGAAAAAAGACGCATCGATTCCCTTTCCTCCAGGAAGTTGCATTAGGAGGATTATACCTTAACCAGACGGCTTCTGAGAATCTCTCTTTCTCCTGACTTATCCCCAGTTTTCTGGCCTAGTGGAAAAAAATTGGCGGCCCCTCGCAACTCGTTTTTTGGTAAAAGGTTAAAAACTCCATTTGGCTAAAAGCTTAACACCCCATTTGGGTAAAAAGTTAAGACCCCACTGGAGAAAAGCTTAACACTCCATTGGCGAAAAGCTTAAAACCCCATCTGGGGAAAAGATTAAGAGC
>CALIRO010000018.1 GCA_938042245.1 uncultured Thermoguttaceae bacterium | reverse complement strand
AGCGTTCTGGAGTAGCTTCAAGAAGACTCCTCTTCCAACTCCTCGAAATCCAATTCGTTTTGCTGGGGGTTGGAGCGGGGTTTGGATCGGGGAGCGCGTTTGAAGGTTCGCCAATCGGTCCAGGGGGGCAGGTCGATCCGTCGGCCTTGTTCTAGCAGATCGGCAACGGTGAGGAGTTGGATTTTCGGATGCTGCGTGCCGGCCGGAGAGGTATAAAAACCGGCTTCGGCCGCCTCCTGGCGCATGGCCGGCGTGGGGTCCTCTAGACTAATGAGCACTCCGAGAGCCGCCCCTTCCCGTTCGACAACGCCTCGGAGGTCTCGGACATCACTGGGTTTTATTTTGCCCGACTTGACGGAAATAATGGCCTGTTTGGTTTTTCCGTTGGGTCCTTCGTCATGGAAATAGAGCCTGCCGTCAATCCCCCGATCCGCTCCCCTCTGTTGTTCAGTAGGTCGGGCGCCTACTAGCCCCAGAGCCCAACACTGAAATTGGAACGGATCCTCGGCCGCCAAGGCCTTGGCGTCCCGCACTGTCGTAGGCTCGCCGATCACCTGATATTGCTTTTCAATCTCCGGGCCGAAACTGTCCCGAAGCCTTGCCCGCACCAAATTGATCGCCAAATGCGTTATATCAATCCCGATCCACCGTCGATGGAGCCGATGGGCAACCGCCACCGTGGTCCCACAACCGCAAAACGGATCGAGCACCAAATCGCCTTCGTTGGAACTAGTCTTAATGATCCGTTCTAACAAGGCCTCTGGTTTCTGGGTTGGATATCCCAGCCGCTCCTTGGCCTGGGAGTTAATAGGAGGTATATCAGTCCATAATGCCTGAACCGGAATCCCTTTCAATTCCTCTAAATACCGTTTAAGCCGAATGCCTCCCGTTTTGGTAAAATGGAGCCGATTTTCCCGATCCAATTGTTCCATCGTTTCGTAAGGTACCCTCCAAAGGGACTCTATCCCCTTGTATGCATACTTATATCCACCTCCTGTCAGGCCTTTTGCCGTCAGATCGGCATCTGTCCAACGTCGGCCATATGGGTCCTGATGCCGAAAACGTCTTTTATACTCTTCGGGGTATTCTTGATAAAGCTGGTTCCACGTCCAGGAATCTCCTTTGGTATAGAAAAAAATGGTATCGGCGTTTCGGCCATACCGTTTGGCGTCGCTGTGGGCGCTAGTGCGTTTCCAGACAATTTCGTTGCGGAAGTTTCGCACGCCGAAGACGGCGTCCAGGAGCAATTTCAGGTAGTGGCTGGCCGTGGGGTCGCAGTGCAGGTAGAGGCTGCCGGTGGGTCTAAGCACCCGATGGAGTTCTTTCAGCCGGATGGCCATCATGGACAGATAGGCCAACATGTCGTTACAGCCCAGGAAGGTGCGGAAGGCCTGCATGACCTGACTGACCGGGCCGCCCGCTTCGACCACCTCTTGATAGGCGGCGGCTGCGGCCTGGTCCCAATGCCAGGTGTCCTCAAAGGCCTTGATCTGAGCCGCTGCCTGAGTGCCGTTTTTCTCCGCAAAAAGAACGTTATAGGTAGCATCCGACTTAAATGGCGGGTCCAGGTAAATCAGGTCAACCGTTTCCGAAAAGATATACCGGCGCAAAACATCTAGGTTATCACCAAAATAAAGCGCATTAACCCACGCCATAGCTTCCGGACCCTCGCTCCGCTCCCGGACTGCCTGCCCAGCCTTCTAAAACCCTCCATTTCATTTTAAGCTATATCCCTTCTTGACAAGAGGGGTGGTTTGTCGGCCTGGGCGAGAGAGAACCAATCGCTGGTCCCCTCCATCCTGTTGAAGGACTGGTCTGGGTCAGAGGATAACAGACAGGAGCGTTAGGCAGTAGGATAACAGCCTCTGGGCAAGGGCTGCTAGCTGCAATGCCCTCAGTCCAGACGGCCACTGGCGTAGTGTAGATAAACTAATTTACAGTCTACATAGTAAGACCGCCTCTTAGAGGAAAAGCAGCGTCTATCTAAGCGTATTAGCTCAGTCTAGACCAGGTAGAGGCCGAGAAAGTCAGTTCCAGTTTACAAGGAGAAGCCCCCTGTGAATCCTCATCGTCTTGGAAGATATTTGGAAGTATGTCAGCAGGCAGCCCAAGCGGGAGGCCGGGTGCTTTTGGAAATGATGGGCAAAGTCCAAAGCCGAGAAAAAGGCCCCGGCGACTTGGTCAGCGAAGCCGACCTGGCTTCTCAAGAGGCGATCTGTGGGGTGATTCGGGAAGCCTTCCCGGAGGATGCCATTGTAGGGGAAGAGAGTGTGGCGGGGACCCAGGTGGAAATGGCCCAAGGGGTGCGTTGGCTGGTCGATCCGCTGGACGGGACGACTAATTACCTTCATGGTGTGCCCCATTTTGCCGTCTCGGTAGCCGTGGAGGAAAGCGGCACTGTATGGGCAGGGGTGATATTTGATCCGGTCCATGGGGATTTATATGTAGCAAGCCGGGGAGGCGGCGCTTGGCGGAACGGCCAACGGCTTCGGACCAGTCAGGTCCAGGAACTTGCCGAGGCAATTGCCGCTGCGGGTTTTCCGCCCCAGGTACGGGAAGATTCGCCCGATTTGCTGGTGTTTTTAGAGGCCCTCAAACACTGCCAAACCGTTCGGCGCACCGGTTCGACCGCATTGAATCTGGGGTATTTGGCCGCAGGATGGTTTGATCTTTTCTGGTCCTTTTCCACTAAGATTTGGGATATAGCGGCAGGAGTAGTGTTAGTTGAAGAAGCTGGAGGGGTAGTTAGCAACCCTTACGGGGGGAAAATCGAACTCCATACCGGCCAGTTTCTAGCAGCGGCCAATCGGAGGCTGCACCAGGGCTTATGCCGATTGGTCCGGATGGCGCACGTTTTACCCTCTTGAGGGAGAATATACTAGCTCTATTAGGTGGTTTAAAAATCCTCTCGGGGAAGATTATCTCTGTTTCGTACTTATTTTGGGTGGGCCAATCCCCCTATATTTGGGAATCCAGACCTATTCCGCCTCCGCCTGAAAAAAACCCAAAAGAAAGTAGATCCTTTATCCTGTAACCTGTTGTGGGTACACTAATAGAAGCAACACTTTTCTTATTCGGAGGCCTGATTCTAGGCCAGCAAGGGGGCAGAAGAAAGGCTTGGCAACCCTCTAGCCGAAACGGAAGGAGCGGAAACTTGATTTGGGCAGCTTCTAGAGGAATCGGCTGGAAAGCGGCGATAAGCTGGGCGGTGGCTGTTTTAGTGGGCAGCCCCCTTTGTGCCCAGCCAATGCCTTGGCCTTCGGATCTAGGCGAGCACCCTCCGGCTGTTGGTTCGTCAGAAGAACCCCCCTCCCCACCGACGCCCTCAGAGATACCCTCCCCCAAAGCCCCCTCTTCTGCAGGAGCCGAACTGCCCTCAGCCAAACAGATCCAGGAACTGAAGCCTTCTCTGTATTATCTGAAGGACAAACAGGGCAATCTGCAGCCGGTTCCCGGTTTTACCCTGGAAGAGTTTCGGGAGCTGTATGAACTGAAGCATCTGTTGGAGCAGAAGTCGCAGCCGCCGGGATATAGTTTGCAGGCTGTAGAAATCCAAGGGGAAGTACAAGGCGCTCGGGCCGAGCTGACCATCGAGGTTCGGGTGTTAGTGCGGTCCGTGCCGGTTCGGATTCCGCTGCGACTGGAGGGGGTGGTGATTCGGAAGTTTGAAGGGATGGAGGATTCTCCGGACGCAGCAGGTAGTTCCTCTTCGGCAGCAGGTTCCCAGAAGAGCCAACCGGCTCCTGGGCCGGCCAAACCGGGCGCCGGGGAGGTTAAGCCTAGCTCCTCCGAGGCCAAGCCTCCTTCTCCGGAGGCTAAACCGGTTTCTTCCCTACCGAAGGCCTCTTCTGGACAAGCCAAGCCGGACTCTCTGGACCCCCAAGCTGCTAGCCCCCCACAGCCTAAAGAAGCCTATCTGCTTGATTGGGAAGAGGGGGAGGGATATGTGGTTTGGATTTTGAGTGGGCCGGACAGCAGCCATCGGCTTCGGCTGCAGGGAGCGGTACCGGTCCAGCAAGTGGGGCAGCAGAATCGGCTGCGACTTCGATGTTTGCGAGCTCCGGTCTCGCAGATGCAACTGCGCATCCCAGGCCAAGGCTGGAAAGTGGAGGCTTCGGACCCAGCAGTGCTATTGCAACTGGAGGCTGTTTCCGAACGCCAGAGCCAACTGAAGCTGGAGGGCTTCGGAGGGAATGTAGAATTGGTGTGGTGGTCTGCGGGAGATCTTTCGCTTGAGCCGTCGAGCACCTTTGAAGTTACCGGCGAAACCATAGCCCGGTTAGAGGGGCAGAAGATCACCACGCAGGTGAATTTATTTGTCAAAGTATTTGGTCAACCCTGCCAGGAGCTCCCCCTGCGCCTGCCGGAGGGAGCCAAACTCCGTCCGATCAATCAGCCTGGCTGTACGTACAGCATGGAAAAACCGGACCGCATCACCCTGCATTTTTTGGACAAAGCGACGGAGCATCGGCTGCGGTTGGAATGGGAGCAGGCCCTAGGCACGCGGGCTGCGGAGGATTGGGTGGAAGTAGGCGGCCTGGAGGTGATCGGGGCGATCAAGCACCGGGGGTATATTGCGGTCTGGGGGCCTGGACAAGCCCATCTGCTATGGCGGGCGTCGGCCTCCGTGCGCCAGACCGAGCAGGTGCCGGCCAGTCTGCTGGGGGAGGGCTTCTTAGCCGGTTTTGAATACACCAGTCAGCCCTACTGGCTGCAGCTCCGCTTGATCCACCCACAGGTACGAGTTTCGGTGGAGCCGGAATATCGGCTTTGGGTAAGCGCCCGGGATGTCAAATTGGAGGCATTATTGAAATGTACTGTTCGAGGAGCTAAGGTTCACGGCCTTCGGGTGGAAATGCCCGGCTGGGAGCTAGAAGAAATTGGACCGGAGGAGCTGGTGGGCGATTGGCCTTCGCCGGGGGAGGGACCGGTCGTGGAAATCTCGTTGAAACAGCCGACCGGAGGGCATCTGGAACTGACGTTGGTGGCTCGGCGAGCGATCCCCGGTGGGACCAAACAATTGGCCGTCCCGTTGCCCCAGGGCTGGCAGGTGCAGTGGCCCCCGGGCGGCATGGTTTCGTTGCTTCCGGCCTCCGTAGTGGTCATTCCAGAAGAGAACGTGGAATTGACGCCGGAGGAGAAGCAAATGTCTGGCTGGGTCCGGCAAGTGGCGGCGAATCTGAGCGGGTTGCCAAAACGTCAGCAGCCGATCCTGGCCTATCGGGCCGACTCAGGCGCTGGCTCCTTCCTGGCTGGGCTGCGGGTCCATGAGCGGCAAGTTCGAGTGGAAGGAACCGCCCAGCTGCTGGTGGAGCCTGAGGGGGTGCAGGTAGAAGAGAAACTTTCGTACACCATTGCTTATGAAATGGTCGGCACCCTCACCCTGTGGGCCCCGCCCGCAATCCCCCCCGAGGCCTTGCAGGTGCTGGTGGATACCCAGCCAGTCAGCCCAGTGCCGATTTCTCCCTCGGCGAAGGGGCCAGAAGAGGTTGGCTCCGCGCAACTGGCTATTCCGTTGCCACAGCCTCGGATCGGCCCATGTGATCTAAGTATTCGGTATCGGCTGAAATGGGAAAAGCTACCGACCAATCAAAGTCAACTGCGTGACGTTCCCTTGGTGGTTCCCACGGAGGGCCAGTGGCTTGGTTGGCGAGTAACGATTACCGGCCAGGAAGGTTTGGAGGTCAAAGTCCGCTCTGCCAACTGGAAACCGTTGGAGAGCCTTCCGGAACCGGCGGGGAAAGAAAATCGGTTACTGGTTGGATGTAGCGAGCCGCTGGCCGAACTCCCCTTGGGAGTATATCGGAAATCGCTTGACCAGGCAGGCCCCTTGCAGATCAGCCGAGCCTTTGTCCAGACCTGGTGGACCCGTTCTGGTCGGGAGGATCGGGCGGTGTATCGGCTGCGTGGGAGAAACCGAGAGTTTACCGTTCGCCTTCCCGAAGGGGCCAATACGGAGGAGGTGGCAGTTTGGGTCAACGGACGGCCTGCCCGTTTTCAACTGGAAGCCGAAGGGCGTTTGCTTGTACCGTTGCCCCCAGAAAGCCCGGAATGGGTGGTGGAACTGCGTTATCATTTCCGAGAGTTTCGGCCGCCTCGGGGGTGGTTGGAGGTCGCTTTTCCGGAGCCGGAGCCTTCTGTCTGGATGGATCAGTGTTATTGGTTGTGTCATCTCCCGAGAGATGAACATTTGATTATAAACCCCACAGGACTCGTCCCTGAATACCGATGGGGATGGAATGGCTGGTCGTGGGCCCGTGTCCCCCGATGGACCCATGCCGATCTAGAGGCTTGGATCGGCGCCAGCCCAGCAGGGCTAGTCCCGGAAGGTCTTAATACCTATCTATTCAGTACTATAGGCGCTCTGCACCCCACTTCCCTCTATACGACGGGCCGATCTGTGCTGGTCCTGACCGCCTCGCTGGCTGCTTTGGGCCTCGGACTGTTGGTCATCTATGTTCCTGCGTTTCGCCATCCCGTCTGGGCAGTGGCCGCTGGAGTCGGATTAGGCGCCTTGGCTTTGCTCTGGCCGGAACAAACGGTTTTAGGCGTTCAGGCAGCCGGGTTAGGGGTGATCTTGGCGGTGGTGGCGGCTTGGCTTCAGGGGAAGATGGCTGCCCGTCAGAGGGCAACCGCTCGTATCCCCGGCGCCAGCCTGGAACAAGAATCTACCCAACGTCAATATCTACCCCCGCCGCCTGGAAGCACTGGGTCTACGCAGCTTATGCCCTCGGTGCCGGCTTCCAATGTCTCTGCGGATTTGAGTTCGTGAGTTCGGAATGATAGGGTACTTTTTTCCCTTTAATGAACTGATACCACCTTTCCAAGCCCTACCCCCTGCTCCTGGGCTTGGCAGCGGGGAAGATTTCGGACGCTGGCAAAACAAGGGGGAGAGGTTGTATCAGTCGAAGGCTCTGCCGCGGGCATGCCCGGAGGCCAAACCGCCGGGCACCAACTCCCTCGGAGGGAACCGGCGTGGCTGGATTGGTCAGATAGTGCTTGGGTGGGTATGGCTGATGCTCTGGTCAGCAGGGTGCCTTGCTACCGAAGAGAAACTTTCTCTAGAAGCCAGCAGCCCCTCTTCGACCAAAAATACTCCTCCGGAACTGCGGTTCATTCGGGTCTATGCCCCAGCAGACCGGGTCAGCCAGTGGCCTTGGGGCCCGATGAAGTATGTGCCGGTCGATGGGGAGGAATTTGAGCGGTTGATTCGGGTTGGGACCGAGTCGGATTTTGGAGCTCCGGTGCAAGCGAAGATTTCCAGGCTGACGTGTCGGGCCTCTGTTTCTGCAGGCATGCTCCTTGAAGGAGAATGCACCATGGCGGTCCACGTACCTGTCGGCCAATCTGCTTTGCTTCGCTTGCCGAAGTGGCCGTTGGCGATTCGGACCGCTGTTTGGGTGGATCGGGAAGGCAAACCACAGGAGCCGGCTTCGCTAGGAATGAACGAATATACACAAACCGAACTCCTCGTGCCTCGAAGCGGCCAGGTCCGTCTCCACTGGTCGTTGCAGGGCCAACAAGATACCGGCGGCCTGCGATTCGATCTGAGGTGGCCTGCTTGTCCGCATACGGAGCTGCTGTTGGATTTGCCGGAAGGGTACCAGCCCGTGCTGCCGGGAGCGTTGATTCGTGCGCAAGAGCCCCGCTCAGCGCCAGGCCGAAAGGTTTGGCTTTTGGAGTGGGGCGGCCCGATAGCTGGGCCTTTACGCCTAGTAGAGCAACAAGGGGCTTCTTGGTCGGCCCGAATGCTCCTCCAGCAGGAAAGCCAATATACCCTAGGCCCAGAGGGCTTGGATGCCAGTGTTCGCTTTACCATCCAGGCCCTAGGAGAACCGGTTTCTGAATTATCCTTTCTGGTCGAGGGCGGGTTAGAACCGAGGGCCGTCCAACTTGCTGGAGAAAGTCTCCGTTGGCGATGGGAGACGATGGCAGGTTTGTCGGCTCGGCGTTTGTGGGTGCTGCTGCCGGAGCCAATCCACAAAGAAGCTCAGTCCCTCCAACTGATGATGGTGGGGCCGGTGGTTTTGGATGCGCCCTGGCAGTTGCCGCGGATTCGGCTAGAAGGGGCCATATGGCAACAGGGGAGCTTGGCCCTTCGGATTGCAACTGGCTTGCAGGTGCAGCGGATTGGCTGCTCCAATTGCCGACAATCGAAAGCCGAGCAGCTGGCTCCAGAAACGGGGCGGGGAGGAGAATCTTTCGAGTTTCAGGCATATAGTCCCGATGCCGCAGTGGAGATGATTTTGGCCCGGACGGAACCGTTGGCTCAGGTGGAGACCGGTTCGTGGGTGATGTTCACGGAGCGGCTGATCCAGGCTCGGGTCCGGGCACGAGTCCACACCCAGGCGGGAGAACATTTTGTCTTGCAAGCCCAGGTTGCTCGGCGTTGGCTCATCGATGCTGTTGAAGCCGATCCTGCCACCCAAGTGGAGGATTGGACTTTAGAACCGGCGAGCCAGCGGTTGACGATTCGGCTCAGTCGGCCGGTAACGGCTCAGCGACCGGTAAGTTTGCAGATTACTGCGCGTCGGCTCCAGAGTCCGGTGGGTCGGTCTTGGCGGACTGAGGATCTATTGCCTCTTCGGTTTACGGGCGTACAGGAAGGCAAACACCTTGTCGCCCTAAGTCCGCCGGATGCGGCTTATGAGCTGATCTGTTTGACGCCGGAACCCAACGAGCTGGTCCCTCCGCGCCAACTGGAAGCAGGGGATTGGGACCTAGTGGACAAAAGATCCGAAGGCTTTTTCTTTTTTGTCACTCCGCAGAGTCAATCTTTCCAATGGCTGCTTCGGCCTCGGCTTCCGCAGTATCGGGCAACGATCCAGATGGATGTGGCGGCCTCCTCCAAATCGGTCTTGGAACGATATCGGATCGAATGTATTCCGGAGGGTTCTCGGCTGGAGCGGATAGTGATCGTTTTTTCCCATTCTCGGCCAGAACCTCTCCAATGGAGGCTCAGCGGAGATCCCCAGCGGCAGTGCACAGCACGGCGATTGAGGGACAAGGAACTGCCAACCGACCAAATCCCCCCTGGTGGAGAAGCCTGGGAGATCCAGCTTCGTCCCTCCCGAAGCGAGGCCTTTGTGCTGCTGGCCCAGCGAACCACTGCTTTAGGTGGCGAGATGCCGCTGGCTCTGGCCGCTCTGCCTCAAGCCGTTCAACAGGAAGCTACCATCCGCCTCCAGACCCTTGGCCCGGACAGCCCGCAGATTCTTCCCAGCCGAATTCAGCCGATTCCCTCCCCCAGAGAAGCTCTCCTGCCAGGCTGGACAACCCAATTAGCCGCCTTCCGATACGATCCCAAACAAGAACTCTCCGGAGCCCAAGGTCCGGCTCTGGTACTGCGTCCTTTGCAGGCTCCGGCAGCAAGCCGACAAACCTGGGCTTGGCAAGCTCGGTTAGAAAGTTGGTACCAGCCCGACGGTCTATCAAAACATATTGCCACCTATTGGTTTGTTAACTTCCATCGAGATCAACTGAACGTCCAATTCCCTTCGGATGCCCCGTCCCCGTGGATTGAGGGAGTTTGGCTCAATCAGCAGCCAGCCCGCTGGCAAGTGCGAAACCTGCCACAGAAGGAAGGTTCCGATTTCGAGGTAGAGGTGGACATTTCAACTGATAGGACTTTTTCCACTCTGGTGATCGCTTTTCATACCCGCCAGCCCCCCCTCCGCAGTGGCAAGCACCTCCTCCCCTGGTTCCCCCGGTTGGATGTGCCTGTGCTGAGTCGATCATGGGCGCTCTGGCTGCCGCCAGGCTGGCAGATCCGCTGCCCTACCGAAGATGCCCTCCAGCCACCAAAACCAGAACTTTCCCTGCGCGAACGGTTGTTTGGTATCTTGGCCCGACCTAGACATCGGCAGCCCTTTGATCCGTTTTTGCCGCAACATTGGAAAAGCCTTGGGCAGCAGGATGTTGTCTTGCAGCGGCAGCGGCAGCAGGCGGAGGCCTTTTTGCAGGCCCTCGGCGCCTTGCTCCGCCGGGCCCCTCCTAGCCAGGCTTCCCCCGAGTCTGCACGCAGCGGCTCCTCTCCAAACCGACCATGGACCTGGGCAGAACTCCTGCAACAAGAAGCAGTCGGCCACGTCGGTAAGATTCTCCTGGATCGCCAAGGCCTCTGGGAAGCAGGCATCGAGCCGAACAGTCCTGTCTGGGTTTGCAGCTTGCCTGCCAGCTCAGGGGACAGCCCTGGGCAACCAGAAGCCTACCTTGCCCGGCAAGCCCTTTGGCAGGCCCGCTTAGCCTTGGCCCTGTACCAGGGAATCCTCTTGATTACCAGTTTTGAGCGGGCATCGGGCTGGGGGAGTTGGGCAGAAAATCTCGGCGATCCTTTGCTCTGGAGGATTGCCCCAGAAGTAGGGGATCGGCTCTTGCACGGGGGCAGCCTGAGCGAAGAGGCTCTGCTGGTCTCGCCTGATATTTGGCAAGACTGTGCCCAGGCTTCTCCCGCAGGAGTGTTTCGACCCGTGGAGTGGGCCTTCGCCCCAGGAGGGCTCGGTTGGACCGCTTCTCAGATAGAACTGCCCGATTCGGGCCTTTCTCTCCAACCCATAGAAATTGAACTTTTGGACCAGAATCAGGCTCCAGGATGGTATTGGGCGGCTTTTCTGATAAGTGGAGGACTGGCCCTTTTGCTGGCAAAGCGAGTTAGCTCCTGGTTGCTGGCAGCCGCGGGGCTCCTGGCAGCGGCGGCCTTGATGGCGCCGGATAGGTACGTGGCCCCGGCTAGCGGCGCTTTGGGAGGAATCCTGGCAGCGGTAGTGGTGAGGGTTATCCGACCCAGAGCCCAACCGGCTTCGGAGGATGCCGCCTCTAGGGGATCAACTTCTGCCGGGGCTTCGCTAAGTGGTTTGGCAGGGGGTTGTTCGGAGCGGCTCCTCACCATGGGGGTGGTGTGGATGGCGGCGACGCTGTGGATGGCGGATGCCTTGGGGGCCGACCCAAACAGCGCCGTCTCCCGCCCGGCGCGTTCCGGTCCCCTGTATCGGGTGTTTATCCCCATCGACGATACACAACAACCTACCGGAGACCCATATCAAGTACCAGAACCGTTTTATCAGTATCTGCGGCGGCGTGCACAGACGGCCACGCCAGCGCCTTCCGGGTGGCGACTTCGCCAAGCTCTTTACCGGGCAGAGCTGACGCGCAATCCTACCACCGGCCAATGGGAAATCCCCCGGATCCAGCTGACCTGGGAATGTGACTTGGCGGGTAAAATAGCTCAGATTAGCCTGCCGCTTGTTCGGGAGCGGTTTCCTATAGTGGCTGGCAGTTGGCTGGTGGAAGGGCAACCGATCGAGCCTCAATGGAGCGAAGCGGGGACCATGCTGGGGCTGCCGATCCCCACCTCTGCCCCCACGGTACGCATAGATGGACAGGTGCGGCCTATGGTGCTGGAGCAAGCGGGTTGGCAAGGGATCGAGATGGCCATGCCGCCCACGCCCCAAGCACGCTTCGAGCTTGCAGCGCCGCCCGATGCACCCGAAGTCGATCTGGAAGGGGCATTGGGGACGGTCCGTCGATCGGACGAACCGACCCGCCGATTCACAGCGGAACTGGGGCCAACCCAGCGTCTATGGATTCGTTGGCCTGCCAGCGCCTCAGCGCCGGCCGAGGCGGCCATCCCGGAGGTGGATCAGTTGGTTTGGCTTCGGGTCCACCCAGGGGCGGTACTGGTAGAGGTCCGGTTTCGGGTCTCCGGAGGCCAGGGGGGTATGGTTCCTCCGGTCCTGCGGGTGATGGCAGACAATCGCCTTCGGTTGCTTGGCTGGGAGGGTGGCGGCAACCAACAGGAGCTAAACATCACTTCTTCGGCAGGGGGCCAGATCTTCGAATTTCCCCTCCTGCCTGCTTCTTCGGACCCAGCGCCTACGCTGGCACTGCGCTTGCTCCTAACCGATACGACCGGCTTAGGAAATCTCCGACTGCCGAAGCTGGAACCTTTACAGGTGCGCCTGGGGCGGCGGTGGTTGGCTGTGTCCGTCGATGCGAGCCTGGAATATCCCCCACCGCCGACCGATCGCCCCCAGGCCGTCCCGATCGAGGAGTTTTTGAATCTTTGGGGATCGGCAGATTTGCCGCCCCAGTTTGTGGATAATCTGGCTGCCTCGCCCGGCCCCTGGAGTTTGGTCAGCCGACCTCGCACACCAAACAGCTCGGTCGAACAGACCCTTTGGCTCAGCTATGGGGAGAAAATGGTCTGGGTTTGGTATGAGGCTCGGTTGAGCACTACCAGCGGATCCAGTTTCCAACATCGCCTGCGCATTCCTTCGGATCTGCAAGTCGAAACCATTACGATCTGGCAAGACAATGCGGCGGTGCCGATTCGGTGGGCTGGGAGTGGCAAGGGAGAACTAAACATATTTTCCTATAAACCGCTTACCGGCAGGTATGAAATCCGGCTCACCGGCTCTTACCCCAACGTACTTTTCCAACGTCAGCCTATCCCCCAGGTGGAAATCGAAGCCGCCGAGACCGAATGGGCCACTTTGGTCCTCTGCCGTCAGCCGGAGGTATTACTTCGGCTGATCAAAACGGATGGTCTTACCGAAATGGAATCGCCTCCCAGCATGGAGGGAAAACCCAGCTTAGGCCGACTATTCAAAGCCTTTGTGGTAGATACCCGCCAGATGGTCGAAGCAGAACTGCAGGTCTTGCCCAATCGGCCCCAGACCGCCTGCCAACAGATTACCCTGATTCGACCGGAACCAGATCAGTGGCTCGCCGAGGTCGAACTCGACCTGCAGGTCCAGAAAGGTCTGGTGGACGAAATCCTCTTCGAAGTCCCCCCCTGGTGGCCAGGACCTTACAAAACCAGCCCGCCGCTGAACCTTTCTATCAAAGAGTTGCCCGAAGGACGACGGGCCATCGTACTTCGGCCTCCCACGTCGGTAGAACAGACGTATCGGTTCCGAATAGCAGGTCCGATCTATTGGCCTAAAACTGGCCCCCAGGAGCTATCTGCTATTCTCCCCCTTCAAGTGCCTGTTACAGAGCATCTGGTGCTTTTGCCCATCCAAGATGCGCTTCGGCCCTTGGTCTGGCAGATCCAAGGGCTGGAAAAAGTGCCACTTCCGGAACCCCTGGCCAAGCCATTGCTGGGACCGGGTACCTGGGAAGCGTATCGCATGAGGGGATCGCAGTTTACGGCCCGGCTCCAAGCTGGGGCGGAACAAACCCCACAGCCCGAAGTCCGGTTGGCTGATATCCACCTTCGTTGGGAAACCGATAGAAGCTGCGCTGGGAAGGCCTGGTTTTACCTTTTGCCAGCAGGCCAAGATCGCTGTGTCGTATGCTTGCCCGCTGGGTTCCGATTGCTTCAGGTGCAGGTGGATAACAATCCTTCTGCTCCAATCATTCAGGGGCAACCCCCGCGCTATACTGTTCTTCTGGGCTCCTCGGTGCTACCGCAGGTGGTGGAAGTAAGTTTTCACGGGATGTTACCGGCGGGGGTGGTCGATGGCCTTCAGCCCTTCCCCGCTCCTGCGATCGAAAACTGGCCGGTGGCCGTTTCCTTGTGGACAATTTACCCTCCGGCTGGGTATGAATTGGCTGATCCGGAGGGGATCGGCCGAGTCAGTGAATTACAAATGGATACCTATCGGGTTCGGACTATCGGCACTCTGCTGGAAATCGGCTCCCGCCAATGGGGCGAACCGAAAGAAGACTTTTTGCGGTGGTATTGGGTGTGGAGGGAGCGGTTTTCAGCCATTTTACGCCAGGTACACCGAAAACTGGCCCTGCCTCCAGCTACAGAACTCCACCGCACTCTCCGGGCCGAGGCCCAAGCCTTCCAACTCAAACTGGCCCAACTAGCCGAATCGCTGAGTATCTCGGAGCCTCCCAGCGGAGAGGCTTCGGCCCGACGGGTTTCCGCGGATGAGGCCGAGCTATGGTTCGAGTGGCTCCAGGGCCGAGGCACCGTTTGCCGGGCAGTCCTTCCTGGACCCCCCCAAGCACTCCTGGTAACCTATTGGCCGAAAAAAGCCTCCTCGCATCTCTGGCGGTGGTATTTGGCCGCTGCCATCGCATGCGCTGCGGTAGCCCTAGGTTGGCTGGGGGCCAAACTGCCCCGGCCTTGGTGGCTGGTCCAATCGCCCCATCTGCTCGGCCTGCTGGCAGGAGGGATATGGTGGCTTTGGCTTTGGCCCAGTGTGCTCGGCTGGCTCTTCATCCTGCTGGCTCTGCTGAAAGCCTTCCGCAAAGGCTTCCCCTCCGGCTATCTTACCCCTACTCATCGGCGGCTGTAACCTCCTGGCCCCACAATCCGGGGAATATTTCCTAGGACCATCTCTGCCCCGAATCCCCAGCTACCAGTTCCGCTCCGGCCACCTGCAGAGCCCCCAAAGCGGCCCCAATTGCGGTATCTTTTCAGCCGGATGGGCCGTTACCATTTACCCGAAACCCAACCCCTAGGACCATTTCAGCCAAAAGGAGTACCTTCTCATCTCTGCCCACCCAAAGCCCCAGAAATCCCACGGACGTCCCCACCGAACGCCTGAATTGCCGCTTGGGCAGGAATAACACATGAGCTCCCCGTGGAGGAAGCACCTTCTGGTACACGCTGAGTATTGTTGGCTCGATTACCAGGAAATTGACTCTAACAGACTAAGCTACAGGACCGTATGTTCCCCCGGTGAGCTCCCCCAAGCCGGCCTCTCCCGACCAGGCAGAGACGAATACAATCCCCTCTCCCTCTGTGGGAGAGGGTTCGAAGTGGGGACCATGGAGTGCCCCTTGCGTAGGAATGGGAATAAGATTGAGCCGCTTATAGGAGGAAATTCAGGGATCCGGTTGGGTTTCCTGGGGAGTTATTGCCCAGGAGAGGTTAGAGAGCGATTTTGGTGAAAATAGACAAAATAGGCAATTTTGATCCGAGCACATAGGGAATTCGTCTGAATCTATTTTAATTTCCTAATTTCCCCAACTTTTCAACTTCCCCCTATTTGCCAAACCGAATACCCCCAGAACCCCTTTTTTGTACAAGAAGCCTCCAGGTCTGGAGAGGTCTTCGGTTCCATAGCCTTCCTTACCCCCGGAGCCGGAAGGGTCCCCTCTCTCCAGAAGAACCCTCCCGGGGTTGCCCATCACTTCAGTGTTTACTGTTTTTGGCTGAAATTTTTCCCACGGGGGGTTGACGAGTCCGTTTGGGTTGCTATGGTAATAGAGAGCTCTTCTCGTCTTATTTCAGTCGGGTAAGGAGTCTTGGTTTCATGGCGGAAGTGCTGGTATCGGATATTATAGACCAGGTTCGCTCGGCGCTGGCAAAAAGCCCTATTCAGGAATTGCGCACCTTACAGGTGGAATCCGTCCAAGATGCGTTGGTTCTTTCTGGGACGGTCTCCAGCTACTACCATAAACAATTGGCCCAGGAATTAGTGCGCAGCTTTTGCGAGCGGATAGGGTTTTCGCTGATGAACCGGATTAAAGTCGAATGGAAAGAGCCATTGGGTTCTAACCCCTAACCGACTGATGGTTGCTTTTCTTGAGGTGGCCGCTGCAGCCGGAGGGATACCTAATCAGGCCCTTGGAGGCCTGGCATGATTTTCGTTAGGAGGCTGGGCTTGGCTTCGGCAAAGGGAAGCCAGGAGTTCTTTTTTGCCTGGGCAATCGGAAACGGATGGATCTTACTGGCCGCTTAAGGAGAACCCTATGGACTTGTGCGAGGGTCGTCTGGTGGCGGAGGGAAAGATAGATGAACAAATAAATCCTTCCCTCCCCGAAATCTCCCCACAGATGCAGCAGTTCGCCGCCTGCATCCAACAGGCTGTCCGAGAAAGAACCCATCAGGCCATCGCCAACCTCCAGGTACACATCCATGCAGGAGAAATTATCCTCCTCGGACGCTGTACGACCTACTATGTCAAACAACTTGCCCAACAGGCTGCCATGACCGCCGCCGGTCGCCAATTCCTCATCCGAAACGAAATCGACGTGGAACTGGAATAACCCCCACCGGCGGCCTCGAGTAAAAGCTTGCCTATGCCCTCCCAATGCTAGCATTGCTAGCACCCCCCTTCCTAAGCCTGGCAATCCTTCAGCCCAACGCCGCCTGCTTGGCTCGATGGCTTGCGGAAAGCTTTTAGAAGAACGGACGAGGGTCGAAGCGGCTAAAACCTAAAACTGGCTGGCGTCGATGGCCTGTCGGTCTTTGCGGTTGCAAAGCCAACGGTGTACCACCTCGCTGATCGAGTAGCTCATCGAGCGGACCGAACCGTCGCAAAACACGACCTGAAATCCGCCGGGATGGGGAGCGCCAAAGTTCCACGTGTAATCCAGTCCAGCTCGATCTTGCAACGGCGGTTGGTAGGTGCTACCCAAGGCCGCATAGCGGACCGCATCCCGCTCATCCGAAACATACGGCCCTTGGTCGTCGCCGTACGATTGGCCAGTCATCGCATGATCGGGGTTCACAAACTTTTCGCCAATCATGTAGGTATTCGACGTGCCGTCGGGAATGTCGTCGATGGAGAATTGGCTTCGGGTAAAGACGATGCCGGTGCTGTTGGCTGGGGAGGGAAAGGCGTAGGCGCCGCTATCGCCTTGGGCTAGGGTATCGGGTCCGGCGCCGAAACTGCTCCAGACTTCGCCGCCGTTGGCCGCATAATCGCACCGAGCACTGACGGTAATTTCATTGGAGAGAATTGGCTTTTTGACATACCAGATATTCACACCGACCGGATAATTGACCGCCCTTCGCCGGGAGGGACAGTACATGACCGCCACCGGCGTCTGGAGCCGTTGGGCGTTGCCTTGTAGAAGTCGGGAATCCGTATCATTATTTCGCCCCACGCCTTCGCCAAGCCGGTACAATGCCTCTTGTTCGATGTAGGGCAACAGGCAGTAGAACCAACCGCCCGGCTGATCTTGGCTAAAGCCCCGATCCGGATGCGGCGCCCACTTAAATCCCCACCCGCCGGTGGGAAACTTGCCATGCGCCTGATGGAAGTTGTGCATGGCTAGGCCCAATTGTTTGAGATTATTGGCGCACTGGGCCCGTCGGGCCGCCTCCCGGGCCGATTGCACCGCCGGCAACAATAGCGCAATCAAAATCCCAATGATCGTAATGACCACCAACAGCTCCACGAGCGTGAACGCTCGGGCCCAAATCCTCCTGCTTCTCCTACTTAACCGCATGGCATCCTCCTTCCCCGAAAGGAACCCGCTCTGGCACTGCCCTGGAAACCCTAGGAGCGCCCGGCCGATCCTCCTACTGTCTGCCAGGACGGTAAAGGTCCCGTTGGCATTCACCTCTACCTTGGCGGAGAGAGGGGATTTGGTTCACCTCTACCTTGGCGGGAGAGGCTGGCTTGGCCTTCGGCCAAGCCGAGTGAAAAGGCCTAGGGGTCATTCCCGCACAAGCGGCACTCCACGCTGCTTGGTGCTGCTTCCTTGTTGTTCTGGATCTCCGCTTTCGCGGGGATGACACGGAAAGGAGGCCATCTCACCCTAACTTTCTCCCCCACTCCGGAGAGGGGAATTTGCAGGCGAGGGCATTCGCCCTCTCAGGCCCCGCCCGCTAAAGCAAACTCCCTCCTTTTGGTGGTCGAAGCCGCATTCGCCTCAATTCTACCGCCGCAGGCGCCGGTAGCCCATCCCTGCCAAAAGGAGACTGCCTAGGGCAAACAGGGTCCATGTGGTTGGTTCCGGCACGCTCAGATACACAAACACACTGTCGAACACCACGCTTCCCCGGCCAGCGCCTATCCCTTGAGCGCCAGCGAACAGAAAGGCGCCGTTTACGAATTCATCAGTAAAACTGATGGTTTCGCCGTCGAGGACGCTGCGGAGGTTGATCCAGCCGCCGCTTAACGAACCGGAAAGCACCGTGGGCGTAATTGGGCCGTTTTGGTCGGCGAACGAGACCCGCCAGCCGTTCAGGTCGGCGTCAATCATCACGTCCAATATCTGGCCGAAATCGCCGCCGGTAATGCCGGCCACCTCGCCCAACCGAAAGGTGGCCAAGGTAACCAAACCAGCCAGGCCTTCCGTATCGCCCGCGGATGTCTTGGCTTTTGTAACTGCCCGGATGTTGCCGGTAAGCGTCAGGTTCGTCGCACTGGCTTCCCGTTCGTAGAACAGGTTCACATAGAGGCCGCCGCTTGTGTTATTGTAAAGGTCGTTATTGCCGGTAACTGGTCGATTGGCCGACACAAGGCCATATTGAATGCGAAAATCACTCTGCTCGCCCCCCGGAAACTGGGGATAGGTGACCCCCTGATCCGCATCGACATATACGCGTTGGTGGGTCCAACGGGTATGAGCGGTAACCGCCGGTAGTGGCTTCCAAGAATCTTTGCTGCTCAGGCCGCCAAAGGCCCAGTTGGCATCAATACACCACATCAAAAAGCCCTCTGCCGGCGCAGAGCCGTGCAGGCCCTCCTGGGCTATCCGCACTCCGGATTGTATTTGTTTATATTCAAAGCCGGAACCGATCCCACTGGGGTTGCTGGCCGGGCCGCCTTCGTCAAACTGATCGTTGATAAGAACCTGATAAATATCCGCTCGCTGGACAAGTTGCAGCCCGGCAAAGACCCCCTCAGCATTGTTAGTGTTGCCAGCGGTGGAATATTCAATGGTAATTTTTCCGCCAGTGGGTCGAACGGCATGGGCGATCACATAATCGTTGCCTTTTTGCAGGTTATGCAGCCCGCCGGGGATACCCCGGGTTCGCAGGTTTTGGCTATGAAGATTCGCCCCAGTAATCTGAAACAAAGTGCGTCGAACGGTGTGCGCCCCAACACCATACAGATAAAGGTCATACCAGGCCGTATCATCCAGGCCGGTAATCTCCACTCGCTGCGTCGTGCTATTGAAAGCGATGATATAATCCCGGCAAAGATTAAACGCATTTTGGGCAATATCGGAATTGGAGGTAGCGTAAGCTCCGGTATTGTTCGGAGGAGGATTGGGATCGGCATAAACAGTCAGGACCACCCCTGTAGCCGCTCCGGTGGAGTCCACCAAAGAAGTTACGACATTAGAGTTGTAGTATCCCCCGGAGGACCCCGACCAATTAAACGCTCCATTGGTTGCTGGGGCTACGATGTTCCAGGTGTTATTGCCCGGATCGGGGTAGGCGCCCTGGCCGGTGTATGGGGCCGCCTGTCCTCCGCCAGCGCCACCGGGCTGAAAATCCACATTGATCACTACCGCCCAGGCCCAGCCGGCCATCTGCACCATCAGAAATCCCAGCACCGCCTGGACCGCCCAAGGTTTCCAATACTGCTGCAGCGTGCGCATGAGAAGCCCTCCACAAAAAGAGACCGTTAACCTACCACGTTATGCCGAAACGAAACAAACTGCTCTGTCGGATTGATCTTTGGGTTAGGAGGCGGCCGGCAGAAGGCGAAACCTCCAACTAGCCCCGGCGCTTCGGCGTCTACAGGCGGAAAGCAACCCCCAAAATGAATAACCAGGCCCTGGCGTCCTGGCCGGTTTTTAAGCCGTTTGGGCTTGTGGCCATCAATAGCTGCCACAGCCTAAGAGAACGAAAAAACACGCATTCCTTCGACTAATCGTATTCTAATTACTCCTCCCTGCACTAGCAAGCATGTGGAGAAAAAATCCCTAGAAAGATTTTCTCGAGAGGAACGCGCCTTTCATGGGGAAGTCGCCGAACAGGATCGCCGGGGCGGCTTAGGGGTCTGCGGCTGGGCAGCCGGATGCCATAGCAGGCCATGGATCCGATGGTTTGGCTATGGTTACTGTTCGTGGAGTTTGCCGCCGTGGAGGCAGACGAAGCGGCTAGCGATCTGTCGGAGCCAGTCCTGATGGTGGGAGACCACCAGGAGCGTTTGGGGCAAGCGGGCCAAGATGTCCAGCACCCGGCGGGCGGTTTGTTCGTCCAGCCCGGCAAATGGTTCGTCCAGCAGGAGGACTTCCGGCTGCATGGCCAGTACCCCGGCGAGGGCTACCAAGCGTTTTTCCCCGCCGGAAAGCCGATAGGTGATTCGCTCTTCATAGCCGGCTAGGCCCAGCTCGGCCAAAGTTTCCCGGACCAATTGGCGGACCTGGTCTTTGGGTTTGCCGAGGTTCAGCGGTCCGAAGGCCACATCGTCGGCCACGGTAGGGAAAAACAGTTGGTCGTCCGCGTCTTGGAAAAGCAGTCCGATGCGGCGTCGGACTTCCAGAAAATCGTCCTCTTTGGTCCGCAGTTTTCCGAAGATTTCCACCCGGCCTGTGCTGGGGCGTAGCAGGCCAACAATCAGGTGTAACAGCGTCGTTTTGCCGCCCCCGGTAGGTCCCACCAACCCGACCCGTTCCCGCGGGCAGAGGACAAAATTACACCCACACAATACGGGCCGAGCCGGTTCATAGGCAAAGCTAATTTCTTCCAACCGAATGAGCGGCCTATCTCCAGAGGGTGAGGGAGTGGAGGTATCCATGAGAGCTATCACCGTGGCAGAACGATCCCCCTGCCGGCATGGGAAACACGTTTCTTGGTGACTGGCCATTTGGAGAGCTAAAGCCCAAGCCTTCCATTCTACCCCCAAAGTTCCCAGCAGATAAGGGCAGCCAAGCCCGTCAGCCAACCAGCGCCAAACAGGGCGTCGGTCCACCGGTACCGAAAATGTTCCAGGAGCCAAAACTTGCCAGTAAACCCTCGGCATTGCATGGCAGCCAAGACGCGTTCGGAGCGGTCCCAAGCCCGGATCAAGAGGATGCCCACCAACGCGCCGTAGGTCCGCAACGTATGCCCATTCAGTCTCGGTTGAAACCCCCGAATCTTCATCGAAGCCCGAAGCCGCTCGTACTCCTGCCCAAGCACTTCCAAATAGCGCACCGTAAAGAGCAAAAGCTGGGCCAATTTGGTCGGCACGCCCAGGTGGTCCAGAGCGTGGCCTAGGGCCGCCAGTTCCATCGTCCCTACCAACACCAACAAGCCCAGCAGAATGGCGTTGCCTTTCAAGGCGATTTGGCCAGCCAGTTCCAGGCCCGGTCGGGTCCAGACAAACGGTCCCCACTGGTAAACCGCATCCCCCGTCGTGCTAAGCGGCAACAGAATCGCCAAAATCGCCGCCAAGATATTGAATGGCAAAAGTCGGACTAATACCGCCCCAGGCCGGATCCGAGCTGACAGGCCCAAAACGACCATTCCTCCTAGCGCCCCGATCAGCGCCGCCGTCTGCTGCAAACAAGCAAATACCACCGCCGCCCCGACAGCAGCCAAAACCCGAGCACGCGGATCCACCCCATGCACCCAGGAACCCTCGGGTGTAAGTCCATTGGAAAGCCAATTCGGCGGCGTCATCGGCGGCCAAAGCCTCCGTCGGCAAATCGGTAAAAAAGAAATTTTCCGGAACGCTTTCGCTATGGGGCCTCCAAGCAATCGCTCGAACGACGCTCTGCCGTCGGGTTGGCCCCGCTGGATGGGCGCCCGTTTTTGCGAATCCCCAAAAGATAAAATCCCATCCCGGTAAGCCCCACAATATACCCGATCCCGCCCAACACGTCGCTCCACCGGAGGCGATCTTCCAATTGTTCGATTTTCCGGGCTAGCGGCTGGACCTGCCGACGCACCGCCTGTTCGATCAGTTCCTGCCACTGCTTTGGGCTGTCCGGAAGTGGGCCTTTTTCTAGCGCCGAAGCGTCCGCTTTGGCTGCCGCGGCCGGTTTCTGCCCAGATAGCGCTGGGAATTCTTTCCCGGAGGGCTGGAGAAGTTTTTGGTCCGGCGATGCACCCTTTTCTGAGGGGGCCAGTGAAGTCTTTTCCGGCGGCTGGAGCTGGGCCTTTTCCAGCGGCGGCAACGATTCGGGTAGATCAGCGCCCGACAGGATGGTTTCCGCTCCATGCCCATCGCCGGTATCCACCACCAGGCGATAATCGCACCGGGCCGGTGCCGGGAACGAAAACTCGCCGTTGGCGTCCGTTTTGGTTTCCAATAGTTTTCGGCCATCGGGCAGGAAGACTTCCACTTTGCTCTCTTGGGCCGGGGCCCCGCCTCGAAAATATGCCCGACCTTCAATCTTCTGGCCCACCGCCTCGGCATGCAGATAAATCTTATGTGCCCAAGCAGTCGGCACAGGACCGAACAGAATAACCGCCGCTCCGGCGGCCAGACCAAACCAAAACCGCCTCGTTTCTCTATGGAGAATATGTTGCATCAGATACCCCTCCCAGCAGACATCCCATCAGCCGAATCGACGGAAGACCTCCGGTCGGACCTTGCGCAAAAAGGCCACGGCGGCGCCGGTAACCACCGCGTCGATACAGGCGGCGGGCAATTGGACCGGAAGGACCAGTTGGGCCACATGGTGAAATGGTTTTCCTGCCGCCAGGAGCGCGCCGGCGGCCAGTGCGGCGGCCAGCATCACGCCGGTAAACCCAGCCGCCGCCCCCGCCCACCAGGCCAGTCCCTCATACCCTCCCGCCGCCGACCGCCGAAACAGATAGTAGCAGACCACCGACGGCAGGCCCATAACCACCGTGTTGACGCCGACGGCCAATAGTCCCCCAAATCCAAAAAGCACCGCCTGCAACAATAACCCCACCAAAACGGCCGGCATCGCCGCCCATCCGAGCACCAACCCCAATAGCCCATTCAGCACCAAATGCACCGGCGTCCCCAGGACCTGCACATGCACCAGCGAGGCCACAAAAAAGGCCGAACTGAGGATGGCTGTTCGAGGCATATCCGCTGGCTGCAACCGACGCAGCCCCACCGCCACCCCGCCGGCGGCCAAGACCATCCCGCCACCCAAGACAAGTTGGCCGGAAGGAGTGGCCGCTAAGATCGCTTCGCTTAAGTGCATCAGGACGCCTTGGAGTTATTCCTAGAGGAACTTTTGTACTATTTCTGATAATTCCACTACCTCGCCTCTGCCGCAGCTGGCAGAGACAGGCCCCCCTCACCCTAACCCTCTCCCACGGAGGGGAGAGGGAATTCGTTTCGCCTCTGCCAGCGGGGGTTTATTGTCTTCGCATCCGACGTCATTGCCTTTCCGTCGCTGGGGGATTCTCTAGCCCAGGGGCCTTTTCCGGGACCAGCACTTTCTCCGGAATAGGAGCCTTTTCCAGCATCGGAGATTTCTTCTGGACCGGCAATATTTCTGGAACCAGGCCTTTTTCCGGCGCAGGTTCTGGGCCCCGGCGACGCTCTAAGTTGCCGAAGGCCTGGCCGCTGGCAGGTTCCATTTCCAACAGGCCGCTCAGGAGATTGCCAGTGATCAGGTTATCTTGGCCGCCTTGGACTCGGATGGCTGCCCAGCCTTCCGGCGCCTGTTGGTGATCCACCAGGCAATCCGAGATCCGACTGCGGCGGACGTTTCGCAGGAGGAGGCCCGCCCCGGAGCAATCGACAAAAGTACATCCCACCACATTGACCCGCTCGCAATCCTCCAGCACCAAACCGGCCTCCGCCTCCCGCACATCGTGAATGATTACTCCTTGCAGCACCACATCCCGACAACTCACAAGTCGGAAGGCGTTCGGCAAAACCTGTTTCACATAATCGTAGCCGGGATTCCGGCCAAACACATTCCCACTCAGCACAAGACGGCTGCAATTCTCAGCCAGTAGATTATATCGGTAGGCCATCCAGAAGGTATTGCCTGTCAGGGTGACATCTTCGACGTCATTTAGGTGGACATTTATATCGACATCTGAGAAGACATTACTGGCGATGCACATATGTCCCCATCGGTATTTTTCGCCGGCGCCGAGGATGCGGATATTGGCCGAGTCGGGCCCGCCGCCGTGTTGGATGGTGCAACCGGTAATAGCCACCTCGGCCGTGCCGTATCGGCTGCCCGTGGCGTCCAGGAGGATGTTGACCACGTTGGTCTCGATGTCGCAGCCGGAGATTTGGAGGTTTCGTACATTACCGGCTCGGCTGACGATGCCGCCACCTTTATTGTAGCTGATATGGGAGCCGACCACGTTGATCTGATGGAGATCCACATCATCCAGAAAAACGCCGACACCCCGGTTATCGTAGATATGGCATTGGCTGATGATGACATTTCGGTTCCGGCGCAGCAGGTGCACGCCGTGCCGCACCTGCCGGATCAGCACCCGATGGACGCCCAGTTGCATCGTACCGTCGGCTTGAATGCCAGAGGCCTCCGGATGATCGCCCAGGATTTCTAGGCCTTCGACCGTAGGCATGCGCTGCTGCTGCCAAACGGGCGGTTGGACGGTGGTTGGACTGGCGGTACCTTGATGCGTGCCGATAAAACGGAAGACCGGCCCAGCTCCCGCCATGATCACCCGAACCCCACTGGAACCGACAATCGCCAGCGGCCCGGTTTTGTCCAAATCGATGGTGATCGTTTTTCCAAGTCGATACGTTCCTGGCGGGAAATAAAGGACGCCCGGTCGGGCATCGACGGCCCGTTGGACCGCCGGGGCATCGTCGGTCAGGCCGTCGCCCCGGGCGCCAAACTCCCGGACCGAGGTCCGACCTCCCGGGAACCCTTGGCCGCCCAAAACCAACTCGGCGGGCGTGATTTGTTGGGAGGCTTGACCTATTGGCATGGCCGGGGCTTCGGCGGACGACGCAGACAACTTCCTGGCTGGCTCAGCCAAGGCCGCTACCGGCGTTTGGCTCTCTGAGGTGGATCTGGCAGAACCGTCCGACCAGCCAATCCACCCAAGCAGCCCCAACATCAGACTCATTAGCCCAAGCCCAAACCATCGAAGCCCAACTGTTTGGCATGGTTTCATCGCAGCGGTTCTCCTTTTGGCAAAAAGAAAAACAATGAGGGCACTCCGTGATTGGAGACGCACCACTGCCTTGGTTAGCCTTTGTTAGGCGACTGTTCGGGGATCAGTTCTTCCAGGGCGTCGGCAAAATGCCGAAAGGCCCGCTCGTCGAAGAGCACAAACCGGACCAGTTCCGGCTTGCCGTGCTCGGCCAGAAAGTCCCGCACCGTGTGCAGGGCCACTTGGGCGGCCTGGTCCATCGGATACCCATAGGCCCCGGTGCTCAGGGCCGGAAAGGCCACGCTTTGGCAGCCGTACTCTAAGGCCAACTCCAGGGACCGCCGATAGGCGCTGGCCAATAGTTCCGCTTCTTGCTGATTGCCGCCCCGCCAAACCGGGCCGACCGCATGGATGACATACTTGGCTTTCAATCGGCCCGCCCCGGAAATGACGGCCGAACCGGTCGGGCAGCCTTGGGGATACTTTTGGCGGGTTTCTTCCATGATGTCGGGGCCGCCTCGGCGATGAATGGCCCCATCCACGCCGCCGCCCCCGGCCAATCGGCTATTGGCCGCATTGACAATCGCATCCACCTGCTGAAGCGTTATATCGCCTTGCACCAGTTCCAGCGTGGCCCCGTGAATGGTTCGCTTCATCGACATGGCTCCTTGACCATCACAGACAAGACAGGTTCTCGTAGGGAACTCCATCTGAGGGACGGTTATGCAGCCAGTCTGCCAGAATCAGTTACAAGACTGTCAACCCCAGGATTCAGGCAGAGACCAACTTTTCCAATTGATCGACCAGCTCGGCGAATTCTTGCACAATAGGCATGGACGGGCCTTGTTGGAGTCTTTCCAAGACCGCCCTATAGTACCAAAGCGTCCCTTCCCGCCCGCCGCGGAAGGCCGACCAAACCGCCTCCCCATGCACCCGATACGCCCGGATTAAACTCCGTAGGTTGTGGATTTTGTCTGCCGCACAAACAAGCCGAACTGAATCCCCCGCCTCCGCCAGTCGGGCCAGAAACCGTTCCTTCCGCTCCCGCCAGGGCGGTTTGGGCTGCTGGAAACTGTCTGTACAGCCCTCGATAATTGCCGCTACGGTGTCGCCAAAACGCTGCCGAATCTCCCCCAACCGCTCCAGGCCGCCTTGGTCTTCCACCGCATCATGGAGCAAGGCGGCAATGGCCTCCTCTTGGCTGCCGCCGTAGTCCAGCACCAAACCGGCCACGGCCATCAGATGGGCGAAAAACGGCGTCTGGCCCATTTTCCGCATCTGATGCCGATGAAGCTGCCAGGCATACTGAAGGGCCTGGGCAAACCGCTCGTCCAACGGGATTCTACCGGACGTTTCCGCTGAAGGAGGGATATGCTGATTCATCATGGAGGTCTCTTTAGGTCAACGAAGCATGGCGCAAAGAATCCAACTGTTTTGTTACCTTTTAGGCGGGCATGTTCGGATGGCTGCCGCCTATCGCCTCTTGAACCATGCCGACGATAGAAGGGGAAACCAATTCCTGAGAGGCTTCCGACAGGCGCCCCAACTGACGGCAAGGCTCTAAAAGAAAAGTTTACCAGCTCCCCGCCCACTCTGCCAGCCAAAACATCCAATGGGAAAAGGAAAACAGAAGGGACCGGGCCGCCAGGCTATCGGTTTCTTTCTAAGGGGATTGGCAAGGGGCAATGGGGACGGTGATTTTCGGGCGAGGCCGCCGGTCTATTGAGCAACCCGCTCAGGCTGCAAGAGCATGCCGGCCGGCTCACCCCCTTCATAGATGCTGAACTCGGCCCAGATCGGCCAATGCTCCGACAGTGCCATCGCCTCTTGTACAGAAAGCCCTGTTTCCCGCACGAGATCCACTAGGCCGGCTCGACCCGTATATTCCACCGTAGCCCGGCGGGGAAAGAGAATATTATCCACCCAGAGGGTCTGTCCCGGCACCCCAGCCCCAGAGGTGCCTACCACACCCACTATATGAACACTTGATTCCCATTGGCGAAGCCACTCCGCATCGGCCTGCAAGGTCCCTACCAGCAGGATATCGTCTTCGCCCGGAGAGTGCTTCCGAACCGTGCGATAAAGCTGCTCGATCAGCGGCAGTTCTTCCTGCGACCGATCCGGCCGGATATACACACTGACCAGGGTAAAGGTAAAGGCTACGCTAGGATGCGCTGCCCGAGCGCGAAAACTGCCCACCAACGGCCGGTCAGACAACCGCCCCCGGAGATCTTCCACACAATAGAGCTTGCCCAGATCTATTTCCACCATCGCTCGGTCGTAGAGAAAGGCACTGATCGGTCTGCCAGGCTGCTGGAACGCATTGGGAGCAAACGCCATCTCATAATATCGCCCCACTGCATTCAGATGGTCCCGAAGCTCAAAAAGCGGCCCAGCCGTGGGCAGTTGAATATTTTGCAATGCCACCACATCAAATCGTCGGAGTAGTTGCACTAGGGCTGCTAACCGGGCAGGATGAGACAGCTTCTCCGCATCTAGCGGATTAGCGTTGAAAGTGCCAATCCGGAGGGTAGTTCGGCCCGCAGGCACCGGAGGCGTCAGCGCCGTCGGTTCGGCCGATTCTTTTCCAGCCCAACCAGAAGGGCAAAAAACCTGCTCCAGGCCTTTCCACTCATAATGCCTCCATACATACCACCCCACTACACCCCCTAAAAGAACTAAAATCCATAACCGGTTGCTGCTTGCCATCTCTAAACCCCTACCACTGGGCTCACTCTATGAATGGGTTTCGGTTTTTTCGATCACTGTCTGGACTCGGAGTAGAGTTGGTTGAAGAGACTTCCTTGGCCGTCTAAAATTCCTAACAATTGAAGAGCGTGTTGGTTATGGAAGGGGGCCGAGCAAGCGTTTGGTTTTGGGGAAAAAAACTACCAGGCGGGGTAGGCGAGGAAGCTGATCTGCCCCCCAAAAAGGATCCATACGCAGCGCATTGCCCGTTGTGATTTTATGGTTGCTTGGGGGGCTCCGGGGTGGAAAAACTGCCTTTTACTGATCTCCCCCTTTGCATCGGCCCCTTTCCGAAAGCGCTAGCCCCAAAATTGTTCTTTTCGTGGCTTTTTAAGGTGTGGGATGAAAAATGCCTGCTAAATATCGACAGCCAGGACTTCGGTTTGAATATCCGGAGAATTGGCAATTGGAGGAGGATCGGCCAGGGGCAGGTCGGGCCTCGGTTACTGTCTATAGTCCTGGTGGGGCGTTTTGGACGGTGGCCCTGCATCCTCGGGAGATCAGTCCGTTAAAATTGGCAGACTTGATCGTTCAGGCAATGCGGGAAGAATACAAAGATTTAGATGTCGAGGAAGTTCGGGAGGTTACAGCAGGGCATGAGTTGATCGGATATGACTTGGCCTTTTTCTATCTGGATTTAACCAATACCGCCAAAATACGGACCCTCCGCACTCGCTACGGTACCTATGCCTTTTTCTGCCAAGGCGAGGATCGTGAGTTTGCTGCCGTAGAAAAAATATTTCAGGCTATGACAACCAGCCTACTGAGGAATTTGGATGACCCCCATTTGTGGGATTAAAGGAAGGTTTCCGCGCTCTTTCCCCCAATTGCCGTCTGCGTTCGGAAATCGGCCTGGATTTTCAGAGGAAGGGTGCCTCCTGGGGGAAACCTCCCTTTAAGGCCTGTTATTTGTAAAAATTACAAATCTGGGATACTTCACCCGAAGGAAGAAGCTGCCTGGTTAATCCGAGAAAGCATTGGGGTGTCCCTGCTGCGCACACGGCACTCCAGAACAAATAAACTGGCCCAAAAATTGGATTTCTGTTTTCGGAGGAATTCTTTGGTAGCCCATTCGGCTGAAGTGTTACCAGAATCTCTTACTCCCGCTCGTGGGTTTTCCGGGAGTGAGGATTCCAAACGCTCGTTGAATAAGACTTCTTAACTCCTTGAAATAAGATGATTTATGTTAATTTTTCTCTTTTTAAAGTCATTTGGCACGCTATATGCAACTCTAAACAGGTAGCTTTGGAAAGGAAGGGAGCACCAGGCACCCCTTTCGAGGAGTACCGTGAATCTTAGGCCGTCAATCGGTGTGGTAGCCGATTTGACCCCCCTTTATGGTTTAGGGGTTGCCACCTTTTCGCGGTACAAAGGCTTGGCGGGCTTTATCCAACAGCCTGCCAAGCCTTTTTTGTTTGTACTATGGGGATTCCTAAAAGCTCTCCTAGGGAGGGGGTGTATTCCCACCAGTTTGAATAGTTTCTTCAAACGAAATAACTCCAAAGATCGCCGCATTTTTTATGCCCTATTCTTTGTAGATAGCCTAGATACCTTAAAAGTTGCAGAATTTCTAAATTATCGAAAACCGGTGCAAAGTGCTCCAATCTTTCTCCATCGCTTATTGTAGATATTTTCTATATTCGATATAATCCAAAAATGTCGTTTTATATGCGGATCAGGAAGGCAGCCAACCTACTTTCGGAGGAGGCTTGAGCAATGTTCTCAGCACCTTCTTCCATCTCCATTGTCGCACAAATTGGGGAAACAGCCGGAAAGGTCTGGCATGTGTTAAATGAAAAAGGGCCATTAAGCATGGCCAAACTCGTCAAAGCGGTGGGCCTGCCCCGGGATATGGTTATGCACGCGGTCGGTTGGCTTGCCCGGGAAGACAAGGTGTGGATTCAAGACGAGGCCCGCTGCCGGATGATCTACCTAAAACAATAATGATGCTCCCCTTCCGGCTACCATAATCCGGCCTGCCATCTCTCCTGAGCCCCGAAATGCTCTGTAGGGGGAGGGCTTCCCAGCCAGAACTATGTCCTAAAATAAAAGGCTATGCACGCAGGCCATGCTCATACAGCCTTTTTATAGAAGGCTGGTTTTTCTACTCCTTTAGGGGGAGCATACCCCCTCAAGTGGACTAACTCCTTGCTCCTCTCCTCCGGTGAGATTGAATTCCTTAAAAGGAGCGTTTTTGTCGATAAATTTCTCCATCCACCTTTTAGAGACTCTAACCAAGCGCCTCGAAAGAATCGACCGACACCTCCTGCCGTCTTCGGCTGGAGTCATTTTTGTCAGAGCCCCTTATGCCACCAGGCCTATCAGGGAGCATTTTACGTTCCTATCCACTCCCCACCATCCTACTGGTAAGCCCGTTGCCCATCGCCTTTAGCCCTCCTATGGATGCGATTTCTGTTGTTGTAAGAACGGCCCTTTTATTGACCGTTTCCAATATCTTCATGACGTTTGCTTGGTATGGGCACCTGAAAAATCTGCACCATACCAAGTGGTATATTGCAGCACTGGCCAGTTGGAGCATTGCCCTTTTTGAATACCTGCTTCAAGTGCCTGCCAACCGGATTGGCTATACCCAGTTATCGGTGGCTCAATTAAAGATCATGCAAGAGGTAATTACGCTGTCGGTCTTTGTGCCGTTTTCGCTCTTCTACATGGAGCAACCCTTGAAACTCGATTATCTCTGGGCTGGTTTGTGCCTGCTGGGAGCGGTGTATTTCATTTTCCGTTCTTAGATGGCTTCTCCTCCCCCAATCCCTTTTCTCTTTCCGAAAGGAAACATCCCAATTAGGGTTTGCCCATGAAAACATCGGAAGGGCTTGAATGCTGCTGAAAATTGCCAGAGGGCAAGGCGGAGCGGCAGTTGGTCCGGTCATGAAAACATCGGAAGGGCTTGAATGCTCCTGAAAAGGCGGCTCTGGTTCTGCTGAGGGAGCTTCCTCTAAGGTATTGTCAAACTGAGCCTCCTGTCTGTTGAGCGAAATACCTACCGTCTGATGCCATTGTGAATGCAGTCGAAGATACACGGAGAGTAATCGGTGAGCTGAGTTTCCTCTCTGTGGAGCGAAGTTCTTACTGTCTGACAGACGGTGTGCCATACCGATAGGCTCTAATGGAGCCGCTTCCCCACTCTTGGAAACCCACTGGCCAAGTGGTATCCTAAGGGGGTATTTTTTCTCCCTCCGTGTCTGTTTTTCCTTCCCGAGGAAATCTCTCCTTCCATGTGGCTCCCTGTGGGGTGGGTTAGTGTTGCGGGGCAGGGAGATGCAAAACCGCTTGGGCATCACTCTCCTGAGGATGTCCTTGGTAGCTTTTCCTGTTTCTGTGTTAAGGAGGCGATTGCGATGCAAACGTATTGGTCAGGGATTTGGAGCGGGCAATCTGGTTCTTCCACGGGGGGAATGCGACCAACGTCAAATCCTCATCGGGGAAGAGTCCATGGTGTTTGGGTTGGGCTGATCGTTTGCGGCATGATCTGGGTCATAGTAGGCGAGACGGCCGGATGGGGCCAAGCAGTGGATACTAATCCTCCGCCGTCTCCGACCTATGTGCAAAAGCGCTCCGGTCTTCCCAATCTGGCTCGGATCATCCTGGAGGCCCAGGCACAGGCCAAAGCAGGCACCGGGCACTCGGCCCGGATTGTCTTTCTGGGCGGATCAGCCACCAAGCCACTCCGCCCAGAACAAGAAAAAAACGCCTGGCCTGGCCTTTTGGCCGGTGAAATCCGACGGGCCATTCCCGGCGCAGCGTTCGGCGTGTTCAACCACGGCCTGGCCCGAAGCGACAGCACCCTCGGCGCTTGCCGAACCCAAACCGATGTGGTCCAGCACTATATGCCTTTGGCTTTGGCGGTGGTAGAGTTCGCCATCGACGACGCCGATTTGCCGGAAGCCCGGGTCGTCGCTGCCATGGAAGGCATCGTCCGGCAAATCCGATCTGCGCATCCTTACGCTGAGATTGTGTTCGTCTATGCTTTTTCTCCTCAGGTGGGGCAGGCAGCCGCCGCCCAGCCATCCAGTGCTGCCAGCGGTTCAGGCAGCCCCGGAATGGTGAGTGCGTGGAGCGGTTCGGCCGGTTCTGCCAGTCCGGGTGCGGTGGGTTCTGGGAACGGTTCTGCCGACGGCCAATCTGCCGCTAAACCGGCCTTGCCTCCAAGCATTGCCTGGCATGAGCGGGTAGCGGAACATTATGGCATCCCGAGCGTCAACGTGGCTCAGTTGGTGGCCGACCAGATCGCCGCCGGTAAACTAAAACCAGAAGAGTATAGCCAGGATGGCCTTTTCCCCACCGAAAAAGGTCATCAACTTTTCCTGCAAGCCTTCCAGGCGCTGCTGGAAGAGCTGAAACAGTCGGCCCCGTTGGCTCAGCAACCGGGAGAAAAACGTCGGCACCTGTTGCCGCCGCCGATGAGCAGTTTGCCGCTGGAAAAGGCCCGGCTTGTTTCTTACGAACAGGCTGCCATAGAACCCGGCTGGCGGATAGGCCAGGAAAATCCGGTCGAAGAATTTCACTACACCAGTGCGGTGGGCCGATTCCGCCACCTTTTGACCGCCGATCAGCCAGGGCCTACCGTAACCTTTCGCTTCTACGGAAGTTTGGTGGGGATTTTCGGCGTGCTGGGGCCGGATAGCGGCGACCTGGAATACAGCCTAGACGGCGGCCCGTGGCAACTGCTCCGGTGGTTTCGGCCAGAGCACGGCGGCCAGTTTCGGCCCCAAGCCGCCATTTTGGCCGACGGCCTGGACCCGAACCCTCTCCATGAGCTAAAACTTCGGGTGCCTGACCAGACGCTTACGGGCAGCCAAGGCCGATCGGCTCGCATCGGCTATTTCCTCCTGGACGGTCGGCCAGAACTGGAAGACCCTTACCGGGGTTTAAGCCCCCTAGAGCGGATCGACGCCATTTACAAGACGATGGAACCGGTCCGATACACCCCACCCGCTGACCGATGGAAATATATTCCCCGAACCATCCAAAAACTCCAACAAGGCCCTGAACTCCGCATCGTGATGCTCGGCGATAGCATTGTCGCCGACACGGCTTCGTCGCAGTATGAACTGTTGCTGGAGCGGCTCTGGCCAAAATGCAAGATTACCAAAATCGTCTCCGTCCGAGGTAGCACGGGCTGCTGGTGGTACAAGGAAGAAAACCGGGTGGAGTCCTATGTGCTCCGTCATAAGCCGGACCTAGTGATGATCGGCGGCATCAGCCAGCGGGACGATGTCGAGTCCATCCGGGAAGTCATCCGGCAAGTGCGAGCCAAAGCGCCGGAAACGGAATTGATGTTGATTACTCCGGTCTTCGGCGCCCAGATGGACCCGAAAACCGGTCGGAACTGGAGCCCGCAGTTCGACCCGGCTGGCCAAGATTACCGCGCACGTCTCTATCGGCTGGCCGAAGAAGAAAAGGTTGAATTTTTGGATATGACCGCTCCCTGGGGCGAGTACATCCGCAGCTCGGACAAATGCCGAGGCTATTTTATGCGAGACCCGGTCCACGCTAATCAGCGCGGCGCCCAAATCCTCGGCCGTATCCTGGAAATCTACTTTTCCCCTAAAAGCGGTTCCCCTGATCCAAAACCATAATCCAATCCCAGCCGGTGTCTAACGGATTCAGAATCCTGCAAAGGTTTCAGCAAGGAGGGCAGTTTCATGGCGGAGCGGTGGATTGATTTTCGGAGCGATACGGTAACCCGGCCGACGCCGGCGATGCGGCGGGCTATGCAAGAGGCCGAAGTGGGCGATGATGTTTTCGGCGAAGACCCAACTGTCAATCGGCTGCAAGAGCGGGTGGCCGAGCTTTTGGGCAAAGAGGCGGCCCTTTTTGTGCCGTCGGGCACCATGGCCAATCTGGTGGCTATCCGTACCCATTGCCGACCAGGCGACGAAATGATCTGCGAGGCACACTGCCATCTGTTTCACTATGAGCAGGCCGGCTACGCTCAGATTGCCGGTGTGGCGGCTCGAACGGTCGAAGGTCGATACGGGGTGATTACCGTTGAGCAGCTGGAAGGCCTTATTCGGCCGCCCAACGCCCACTTCGCCCAAACGCGCTTGATCACCCTAGAAAACACGCATAACCGAGGCGGCGGCACTATTCAGCCCTACCCGCTCGTGGAGGCAATCTGCCAGTGGGCCGCCCAGCACGGGCTGCGCCGCCATCTGGACGGCGCCCGATTGTGGAACGCCGCCGTAGCTACTGGCATCCGGCCAGCCGACTGGACCAAACATTTTGATACGGTTACCGTTTGCTTCAGTAAAGGACTGGGCGCTCCGGTTGGCAGTGCCTTGGCCGGACCAAAAGACCTGATCCAGCAGGCCCATCGGCATCGGAAGGTCTTAGGCGGTGGCATGCGCCAGGCTGGCATCCTGGCAGCAGCAGCCCTCTACGCCCTGGACCACCATATCGACCGGCTGGCCGAGGATCATGCAAACGCCCAGCGATTGGCCGAGGGCCTCCGGCGGTTTGATCTGGTGGAACTGGATCCGCCCAAACCAGAAACCAATATGGTCTTTTTCCGGATTTCGCCTCGCTGGGGTACCCCTCAGCAACTAGCCGATGCCCTCCGGAAAGAGGGTATCCTGGTTCTCCCAACGGCCGAAGGCAAAATCCGCCTGGTTACTCACCTGGATGTCTCCGGCGCCGACGTGGACCGGTTTATTCAAGCCATGGAAAAGATGCTGCTAAGGAAAAAATAACAAGGAACCTCTGCTAACCGGGCCCAACATATAGTGGTATGCCAATATGAGACTCAATATATAGTACCCGGCAAGGGGAACCGATAGGCAAAGGAATGAACCAAATGTTCATAAAGTTCTCGTAATGTTCCGGATTTTGCAGAACTCCCACACCATAAAGAACACTTCCGCCGAATGAAGAAGCTGCCTGGTTGACCCGAGCAACACCTTTGGGTGCCACTGCCGGGCCATCGGCAGTGCAGAACAAATAAACTAGCACAAAAAACTGCATTGCTGCTTTCGGAGGAATGCCTTGGTGCGCTATTGGGCGGAAGGGTTCCCCAAATATGGATCGTAGAAGGTGCTTGGAGAGGTGGCGGCTCTACCCACGGGAGTGTTTTCAGAGGGCTATTTACGAGTTTTGTGTTTGGTTTTCACGTTGTTTGCGGAGTTTTTCCAGTTTGCGCCGGAGGGCTTTCTTTTCTGCCTCGGTCAATCGCCGAGGGGGAGAAGACCACAGGGAGGGGTTCGGAGAACTGACTTGGCTGGTGGGAGTGGGGCCGGGCAGCCCGCTACCTGGAGAAGCAGACCCAGCCCCAGCAGAAATATTCGGCGCCGCATTGGACCCGGAAGCGGCGATGTTCTCCCAGGCAGCGCCGGCTGTGAAGGAAGCGGATGAGGCCGAGGGATTTGGCCCTAGGCTGGCTGAGGAAGCCCCCCTATATGGAGTGCCCACTGAACTGCTATGCGCCGGGGTCAAGGTACCACCAGCAGAAGAGCCGCCGGAAATGCCGCCGCCGGATAGCTGCCCACTGGCCAGTCCGTCCGAGGCGGATGCCTCGGCGAAAAGAGCGGAATGGGCCGGATCGGTTTGTGCCCGTCGGCCTTCGGCCTCCAGGATCACATGGCGGGCATGTAGGGCCATGGCCACCAGCAGCAGCCAATCGCCGAGCATCTCTCCCCCCTCTTCGATCATCACCCCCTGCATGGCCGAAGGGGCACTTAGCCATTCTAACCGGACCGCCACGGCCGTGGCATAACAGACTGCTGCCCCGATCAATCCAGCGCACGAAAGGAGGCATTCGCGCATATCGGCCAGCAGGCGTATGCCTACTCCGGCCAGGAGGAAAAAGTAAGCCGCCGCCCACCACAAGGAACCGTCCCCGCCCAGGCGCTGGCCTGTCAGCAGAACCATCATCTCTTTAAAGCCTTCATGGAGGCTGGCCGACTCATCTACGCTCATCAGCAACCAACACCCTGCCGCCCACAACCAAATCCGATACCGCCCCTGATAGTCGTCCCGCCGATACCGACGCACCAAATACACAATGACCGAGACTCCAGCAGCCAGCAGCAGGCTGGTCGAAGAGAACCAGACCGCTAAGCTGCCTTCTGCCTTCAAGTCGAAACTTTCCACGGTCCCGTCGGCAGTCCAGGGGGCAAGTTGGGGCATTAGCCCAGCATAGAGCCATTCCAAACCAGCAATGATGACCAGGCCCACCAGCAAAACCAGTCCATAGGGCCACAGGGACCGGGGGATTAAATCGGTGAGCTTCGGAATATGCTCCATAAAGGCGCCATCCCCATAATGGGGGGATAACGACTGCGGACGTTTTCGGCGCAACCGCCTGCGCGGAGCAGCCACCTGGGCCGAGAGGCTCGGCTCACAGAGCAATAATCGGCGGCGATCGTCTCGCTGCCCACTTGAGCGAAATAACACGGACGGATCCATCGACACCGTTACCCAACCCCGGAAGGTTGAACATCTCCGCTCATCGGAATGGCCATCTCCATACCGCTTTGCTCCCCGGAAAGAGCTTTTGAGCTTTTTTGGAGATACCCATTTCCTCTGGATGAAATGGGGACCCTCCTTTTGGGGCCCAACTGGTTTTTGGAGGGGGTTCTTTTGAGTTGTCGGCAAATTTTTAACAGGATGGAAGAAGAATGATTTTTCTGAATTTATGTTGGTTAGATGCGATTCGTTTGTCAGGTCTTGTTATTTTGCCTATTTTCTATATATTCTCAAAACATAGCTTTGAGGTCCGCCCAAAGTTTATCTATATGATGTAAATTTCCTGTATTAACTTCGACCTCTCTTCTCTTGACGTCTCCGAAAAATAGTCCTTTTCTTTTACTCTGGTGAAGGGAGAATCTCCCTTGGATGTTCGGAAACACGTACTCCCATCCTAGGAGAATGAAGTTCGCATGCCCCCTGCAACTCCACTTAGAGAGGGTGTGGACGCTGGGGGCAACCTCCAACGTGAATGAAGTGAGTATGCTGCTTGCAACCCCTTCGGCTTCGCTACTGTCCGGGGCTTCAGCAGGCTAAGCGAATATTCCGAACGAATTTCGCAGCCGGCCCCACCTAGAGACCTCTGGCGGACAAATCACTTCAGCAAGCCAAGAGAAGTTTTAAGAAGTATCGTGGCACTATGTTCTGCTTGCCCCATACTCAGCAAGGCAAGCGAAAATCCAAGAGCAGTTCATGGAGGGTCCCCAACAAATGGATTCTTATTCAGCAAGCCAAGTGCGAAGGATTCACCAGTATTTCGGAACCCACCAAGATGATAAGCATGAGTAGCACCATTGGGGGGACCTATCGATCAACCTCGGTGGGACTGATGAAACTGATTAGGAAGCTCTGCGAAATTCTGAACATTATATGAACTTTATGAATATTTGATTCATATCTTTGCCTATCGGTTCCCATTGCTGGGCACTATATATTGAGTCTAATATTAGCAGTGCCACTATATGTGGTGGCTATGCACGGAGGTTCCGAAACAGTGTAAAAATATCTCCTTTGGGTTATTCAGAGGTTCCATTAATAGGTAGCCATTTCGTGGACGATATGGTCGGCTAGAGCGGCCAGGGTTTTCGGATCCAAGCCAGATAGGCCACCTAGGGAATCGGGTTGGATCATCAGCAGGGTGATTCGCACGGGCGGCATTCCGGATTCTCCACCTACTTCCGCTTTGATATCCCGAGCCAAGGCGCCGGGCAGTTGATCGGCATCCCGCACTTTGAGCACCATCAGCCGGTCGCACTTGCTGGCGCTTTTCGAAATCTCCGAGGCTGACATGCTAGCTTCGCCCGGCGTAATCACTACCGGAAGCATCATATCGATCAGTTTCTGCCGGATTAGAGCGCCCAAGCCTTCGTTCCGCCACAGCAGGCCTGGAGCGGCCAATAGGTGCACTTTATGGCCGTTGCGGTTGGTGATGGTGATGCTGCTGATGGCCTCGGCTTGGGATTTTTGGAACTTGGCTGGGGGTGGGGGGGTAGGTTCGGCGGCCCGAAATACAGCATCCACAATTTCGACAATCTCTCGGTCGCCAAATGGGTCTACCGCATAGTAGAAGATTCCTTGTTTGCGGTAGGCGGTTTCCCAGGGGGTCTGGGGAGAAGCCAACACCACAATCTTTGCAGCGGGGGCCAGACTCTTCAGTTGGCCGACCAGCATCGGGCCCTCCTCGCCCAATGACGCTGCATCCCAAAAGATTACACTCTCCGAATCGATACGAGGCATGGTTTCGGCCAAGGCCTCCCGGGAACAGATCCAGTGGACTTCGCATCCTAGGCCGACGAGGCTATCTCGCTGCATTTGGCCGGTAGATGAATTGGTGTTTACCAGAATCAAGCTGCGGCGTCGGCACCGACTCACCTCTTCTTCAAATCGGGTGGTACAGAGGCAGGCTACCCAGCCTTGGCCGCACGGGTCGTCGGCCAAAAGCGTCGGCTTTTGGGCCAGCTCTTCGTTAATTGCTGCCACCACTCCGGAAAGAGGCGCCCGGATGATTGTCCAGGGTTTGTCGGCCAGGCGCAGAGCAGCCAACGGCAATCCTTGATAGACCACTTCACCAATTTTCGGCAGATGCAGGGCAGTAATTGGCTGACGTTGTAAGCCCGGCAGCACCGCTCCTACACAGGCGGAACCGTCCGCCTCCAACTGGAACCAGGATTGGTCAAAAAAGAGGAAACCTTCCGGCTGAATTGCAGGGGCAGGGGGTTGTTCAGTCGGTTCTGGCGGCGTTACCTGACGAACCGAAAGCATCCGATGCACCGCCTGAGTGATCTCTTCGGGAGTAAAGGGTTTGGTAATATAGTCAGCTGCACCGAGGCGGATGGCAGCGGCCGCATTCGGGATGCTTGGATAGCCGGTCATAATCAACACCGGCACATTAGGCTTTACCTTCCGGAGTTCTTCTAGGAATTCGATGCCGTCCATAATCGGCATTTTAATGTCCAAAAGAATACCTATATAATCTTGTTGGATGGCTTTCGCCAAGGCTTCACGGGGATCCAAATAGGTTTCCACTTCAAAGCCCTGACGGGTGAAAATCCGACGACAGGCTTGGCAGATGACTTCTTCATCATCCACAACGAGCAGTTTCCGGGTTTGGGACATGGCTTGGTCTCCTCGACAAAAGGTTCGTATTTTGTTTCCGGCGGGGAGGAACTGGCTTTCCACAAACATTGCAAAAAAGGTGCCAAAGGAGCCTGTGATAGAAAAATTTAACACAACTCTTTATTCCGAAAGAGGTTAAGCAAATTGTCATCTTATAGGGGAATTACAAATACCTATTTGGTGGTATCCAAGAAACTTTCTGAGAAGCATGGACATAACTATTTATTATTTCAGAAGTTATGGAAAATCTCCTTTTCCCCATAGGAGGGAAAACATTCCGCCAGAGTGTATCTTTTTAAGATACAGGATATCTTTGTTTATTATACGCTAGGGCTTCCTATAGGGTCCGGCCGCCCAATAAAGTGGGAGCAGCAGAAAATAGTAATCATTTGTTTGCTTTCCGAAGGACACCCCCCCTCTGACCCAACTTTTCCAAAGGCCCCTTCCGACTTCCCCCCAGAACAGCATGCCCGATTTGGCAAACGCAGCCGATACCACCCTCTGGAGTGAAAAAGGCAGGTAACAGGTCAGCCCAAGGAAGAATTTTCGTACCTTTTCCAAGAAAGGTCCCCTGTTGTCCGTGCCGCGCAAGCGACGGTCCAGAAACTTGGTTCCGCATTAATGGGAACCCAGACTGGCACCCCGATAAAACCTGGCTTCCTGCTTGCGCAGGAATGACAAAAGATGTATCAGTCGACTGAAATATCCCAAAGCCGGAAAGAGAAGGAAGCCTGTTATTCCGAATGAATATCCTCTGGGCGAATCCCGTATTTGCGCATCAACTTGTGGAAATTAGGCCGCAGCATCCGGACTTGTTTTGCCGCCCGAGAGACATTGCCGCCAGCCCGGCGTAGGGCTTCCAGGATAAACCGGCGTTCCAGCTCTTGGATAGTGCTGTCGGCCACCTGTTCTTTCAGTTGTCGAAATTCCTCCCATGTGGTGGGCAGAGGGAGCAGGGTTGGCCGCACCGGTGCCTGCCGAATCTCCAAAGGCAAATGAACCACATCAATATATTCTCCCTCACATAAGATGGCTATTCGTTCAATAATATTCTTTAGCTCCCTTACATTTCCTGGCCAAGCGTAGCTCTCCAGCCGAGCCATCGCCTCCAAGGTAAATCCCTTTATCGGCCGGTCCATCTTGGCGCAGGCCCGGCGCAAAAACACATTGGCCAATAGAGCCACATCGCCGGGGCGCTCTCGCAAAGGTGGCAAATGGATGGGCACCACATTCAGCCGATAGTAAAGATCCTCCCGAAACTGCCCTGCACCAACCATCTCCGCCAAATTGCGGTTGGTAGCGGCGATGAGGCGAATATCAACCTGCCGCTCCGCGGTATCACCGACCTTTTTGACGCGGCGTGTTTCCAGAACCCGGAGTAGTTTGGCCTGGGTTTCCAGACTGAGATTACCGACTTCGTCCAAAAAAACAGTGCCGCCGTCGGCCACCTCAAACAGGCCCTTTTTAGTAGCGATGGCGCCGGAAAAGGAACCTTTGACATGCCCAAAGAGCTCGCTTTCTAGGAGCGTCGGGGCCAAGGCGGTACAATCGCAGGCGAGCAAGGGTTTGTCGCGGCGTGGGCTTAACCGATGGATGGCCTGAGCCACCAGCTCCTTGCCCGTGCCGCTTTCCCCCGTAATCAGTACAGTCCCGTCCGTGGGGGCCACTCGTTTGATCAGCGCAAAGACTTGCTGCATAGGCCGACTTTGGCCCAGAATACCTTCAAAGCCTTGGCAGATTTCGGTTTGTTTACCGCCGGGCAGCGTGTGCCGAAACCAAATTGCCCGAGTACCTAATTTCCGGACCAAAGTAGATAATTGGTCTGGGGAAAAGGGTTTGGAGATATAATCGGCCGCCCCTTGTTTCATCGCCTCCACGGCGGATTCTACGGTAGCATAGCCGGTGATAATCACTACCGGGGTGGCAATACCAGCTGCTTTCAATTGTCCCAGAAACTTCATTCCATGGAAGCCTGGCATCACCAAATCCAACAGAATCAAGTCATACTGTCCATTCAGGGCCGCCTGAAAGCCCGCTAGCGGATTCTCAAATACGACGACCTCATGCCCCTCCGCCGAAAGAATCCGCCGACAACTGGCCCCGACGGCCGGATCGTCATCGACTACCAGAATCCTCAGCCGGAAGGTCTCCTGTTCGGATTGCTGGGAGGCTAATTCGGAGCTACTCATGGAACAGACTCCTTAGGCGATCCGGGAACATTTGGACAACCTCCTTGCCCAAAAATCCCCCCGCTAGAGAGGCTCCGGCCCCAGGTTCTTCGCATTGGGTCCATGGACCGTAGATTGACCTTTTCCCATGGGGGAACCAATGGCTTCCCGAGGGTGAGTCCCTATGGAGTTATTTTAAATCCGGTGTTGGGGATTCAGAAGGGGATGGTCCTGGAGAAGTTCGGACCGGCAGGAGCACCGTAAACGTGGAGCCGAAACCCACTTTGCTTTCCACCTCGATATTGCCGCCGTGTTGCTGGACGATGCCATAACTGACGCTTAGCCCCAGGCCGGTGCCCTTGCCGACCGGCTTGGTGGTGAAGAATGGCTCAAAGATGCGATCCAGATGTTCCGGTGGGATGCCGCAGCCGGTGTCGGTCACTTTCACCACGACCTTCTCCTTGTCCGCCGAACTGCTTATTAGGAGGGTGCCGCCCTGGGGCATTGCTTCGCAGGCGTTCAGGGCGAGGTTCAAAAAGACCTGCTGCAATTGATTCGGATCGCCGTCGATCAGGGGGAGCCCCTCCTGAAGGTCTTCAACAATCATGATATTGCTAAAGGCACGTTGATTGCTCAGCAGGCGCAAGGTTCGGCGGAGCACGTCGTTGATCTGCAAAGGGTGTTTGTCGGGCGGCCGCTCCCGGGCAAAATCCAGAAGCCCACGGACAATTTCCGCCGCCCGGGTAGTCTCCCGGATAATCAGGTCCAGATCCTGCCGATCCTGTTCGTCCATATTTGGTTTTTCCCGTAGGATATGGGCGAAGGTGAGGATTCCGGTTAACGGGTTATTGATTTCATGGGCCACACCGGCAGCCAATCGCCCGACAGAAGCCAACTGTTCACTTCTGGTAATCTGCCTACTCATAGCGGCTTTGAGCTGCTCCTCTCGGTGAAGAATGGCGTCGGCCATTTGGTCAATGGCTTGACATAAAACCCCCATTTCCCCCGGCGGGCGGATGCCCACCCGGGCGGACAAATCCCCTTCCATGACTCGCCGAGCCATCGTCAGGATCCGACGGATCGGCCGGAGAACCAGGATGCTACCGAGCTGAATGAAAATCAAACTGATAAGAGAAGCCGCCGCAATAAAACCTACGAATGTCCATGTAATCCGGTAGCGCTCTCGTAAAAACGGGGCGTGCAAAAGCCCCACATACAAGACGCCGATGACTCGGTCGGTGGGGTCACGGATCGGCTCATAGGCAGTAATATACCAGTCGTTTACCACAAAGGCTTCGCCGATCCAGGTTTTGCCTTGTCCAAGGACCTCATCGGCCACTGCGGCGCTGAGGCGGGTACCCACTGCTCGGCGGCCGTCCTCTCGGATCACATTGGTCGATATCCGAAGGTCCCCCAGAAAAATAGTTACCGTACCGATGTCTCGGCCCTCATCCTGTTGGTCGGCAAAGACTTCCTGTTTAATTTGATCCACCAGGGTAAAATCGTTGTTGAGCAATTCGGCGGCAAAAAGGATCGCCAAAAGATTCCCTTGAGAATCGAACATCGGTTCGGCAGCCGCCAGCATCAGCCCATCCGCCCGGAAAGTATCTTGGGTCGGATGCGCCGCTGGCGTAGGCAGGACTTCCAAATAAGCCTGTTTGGCTAACTGGACCGATTCCCGCTGGAGTTCCTGAGCTGTAAGAACCACAGTCCCTTGGACGCCCTGCTTGTGTCGAACCACTTGGGCAATCAACGGATTGTTTACAAGATAGTCTCCTCGGTACTGGGGATGATGAGCCCGACAGACGACTCGGCCGTGGGCGTCGAGAAGAGTTAAAATGTCCATCTTGCCCGTGCGATACGCCTTCTGGAGATGCGCTTCTATGGCCTGCCAGTCCCCCTCCTGCAATCCCAACGTGATGGTACGACTAAATGTTAATGCCCGAAGATACCAACCAAGACGCTCCAACCTGCTCTGGTAGGCCGCCCGCGCTGAGTTTAAATCCAGTCGTACACGCGTCTGCACCTCGTCCAACCACCGACGGCCAATGGATTCGACCGTTACCATGGCCAACAGGGCATTGGCCACTAGCAAGACCGCCACTGTCCACATCGTGAACTTAAATTGGATTGTCATTGCCCGCATGTTGTCGCCCTCCGAAAATCGCCCAGATTACCTACTCTCCGAGCATTAGCGGGGGGAGTGTATCCATCCCAAAACTCGTTCCTCCCTCCAGCAAAGAAGGGAACGATGGTAAGACACTCTGATCGCTTAGGGGGGTCATTTCTGGGGCAGAGAAATATAGAGGAACCTCTGAATAATCCAAAGGAGATATTTTTACACTATTTCGGAACCTCCCTCCGTTGCCCCAACATATAGTGGCACTGCCAATATGAGACTCCATACATACTGCCCAGCAATGGGAACCGATAGGCAAAGGAACGTAGCAAATGGTCATAAAGTTCGTGTGATATTCAGGATTTCGCAGAGCTTCCTAGAAAAATATCCACTTCTAAAACTGACACTCCACCATGTTACCGGGAATGGAAAAAGGAACACCCCTTATTCGGCAGAAAGGCTACTGGTCAATACGGCTGGGAACTCCTTATGCAGTGTTCAGGGATTGATAGTGTTCTTGCAGGAACTGGAGTAGCTTTTCGGAAGGAAGGTCGGCCAACCTGTGGAAGGCCAATCGGAGGTGGTCGCCGTCGGACTGACCGGCACGCATCTGGACTTTGGAGGCCAAGGCAGCAGTTTGTCCTAGGGTAAATCGGCCTGGCGGCCCAATCAATTCTAGATACACGGCCTCCGGCTTTTTGGTAAGAAGAATGGCCCAGGGGGTGTTTCGGCCTGGCAAATATAGGGGGACCCTTTGTTGGTGGGACCAATCAAACTGGGCATCTGGGGCCGCCTTAGCAAGAAGCTCCACCAGCTTCTCCAACAAGGCTGGTTCCCACTGGGGCGTTGTACCTCGGCCGAAGCCTCGTCGGGCCAAGTGCCAAGCCCGCCCCAGAGCCTTCCACGGCAAAAGCTCTTCCGGTTTTTGCTGAAGCCGTTGGGTTACGCGTCTAAACCCCTCGATCGCCCGATCCAAAAACTGCCAAAACTCCGGCCGGTCGATCTCCTGGTAACTATGGACCTGCAGTTCTACCTCCTGCCAAGGACCAGAAAAATTCTTACATCGTACCCGAGGCTCGGTACCGTAGATAGGCAGATTGGGCATTTCGTTCAGAGGCTTGAGGTCCAATTGAGCGAGCAGTTGGGTCCGTTGGAATGTCCGCTGAGCGGTACGGAATTTCATCTTTAGGAGCCATTCCTCCCCGGTAAGGGCGTGGAAAAACCAGCCGTCCGTCTTTCGTCGCCCGCAGATTTCCACCAGACTGCGGGAGTTCCAATTCGTGGGGGCAAAGAGGCCTGTTTTTTCGATCCGGTCGACCAGCTCGGCTAGGATGCGGCCGTCCCATCGGCAAGGCCGTCCATTCCGGGCTACCCGATCCTGGCAGTGCCAGCGCCGTCCATCCACTTGCCAAGGCATCCGAACCTGCTGACCAAGGTTTTCCAGGTCTATATCTCCGGGCTGAGCTTGGTGCTGGGCTGCCGGATCGTAAAGAGGCCGCCTTTCATACGGGCCGGCAACTAAGACCGGCTCCAAGTATTCGGCCGTATAGGAGCGCAGCAGTCCGGCGCCATTGCCGTCTACCTTGACAGGCCCACCGGTTGGGGCGGCGTGTGTCGGTTGGTGCAAGGCAGCTTGATACTGGCGGGCGTAGGTGGCCAGGTCTTCCGGGGTACCGGCTACGACGACATAGCCGCCCTGTTCGCCGGCTTCGGGCCCCAGGTCGATCACCCAATCAGCACATTTGATCACATCCAGGTTGTGCTCGATGACCACCACCGTGTTGCCTAGATCGACCAGGCGCTGAAGCACATCCAACAGTTTTTTTATGTCCTCAAAATGAAGGCCGGTCGTCGGTTCATCCAGCAGGTACAAGGTTCGGCCGGTTTCTGGCCGGGCTAGTTCAGCAGCCAGCTTCACCCGCTGCGATTCCCCGCCCGATAGTGTATTGGCCGGCTGGCCCAACGCCAAGTAATCGAGTCCTACATCACAAAGCGTCTGTAAAATCCGCCGAATTTTCGGCAGATTTTCAAACAGCTTCAATGCCTGGCCACAGGACATCTCCAGGACATCGGCGATCGATTTGCCGTGGTAGCGGACAGCCAGGGTTTCGGGATTGAAGCGTCGGCCCTGGCACTGATCGCATGGTACCCATACATCCGGCAAGAAGTGCATTTCCACCTTGATTTGGCCCAAGCCTTCGCACTTTTCGCACCGTCCGCCCGGCACATTAAAACTAAATCGCCGGGGTGTATAGCCCCGCAGTTTGGCCTCCGGCAATTGGGCAAACAGTTCCCGGATCAGATCAAAAAGGCCTGTAAAGGTGGCTGGGTTGGAAGCAGGTGTTTGTCCGATCGGTTGCTGATCCACCCAGATGACCTTGTTAATATGTTCCACGCCGGCGATGGCGTCATAGGGGCCCGGGACGGTATTGGCATGATGGAGCTGACGGGCCAAAGCCCGGTACAAGATCTCCTCCACCAGGGAGCTTTTGCCGCTGCCGCTCGGTCCGGTGACTACCGTCAAGGTGCCCAAGGGAATCCGGGCGGTAATGTTTTTCAGGTTATGATGTCGGGCGCCGATGATTTCCAGCCAACCGATCGGGGCCCGGGGGCTATCGGGTTGGTAGATTTTGCCGGTGGAGTTTTGGGCGGCGGTTTTCCGGCTGGGTGCCTGCCTGCCAGCCGAAACAACCGTGGCGGAAAAGAATTCTTCTTGGCGGTGGGTCGGAGCGGTGGAACTGGGCAACGGTCCTTGGGCCCATTGGTGCGGCATCCGACGGTTGAGCGGAATCGGGATGGCTTTTCGACCGGACAAGTAGGGGCCGGTTACCGAGCTGCGCCGTCGGGCCAGCTCCGAGGGCCTCCCCTGGGCCACAATCTGGCCGCCGTATTGACCTGCCCCCGGTCCAAAATCCATTAGCAGATCCGCCTGGCGGATCAGCTCCCGATCGTGTTCGACTACCACCAGGGTATTGCCCAGGTCCCGGAGTTTGGCCAAGGCCCGGAGCAACCGATGGTTGTCCCTAGGATGCAGGCCGATGGTCGGTTCATCCAGCACATAGAGGAGGCCGCACAGGGCCCGGCCTAACTGGCCTGCCAATCGGATGCGTTGGGCTTCGCCGCCGGAAAGCTCGGCAGCTGGCCTGGCCAAGGTCAAATAATCCAAACCCACATCTATTAGAAATTGCAATCGGCTTTTTATTTCTTCCACCAACTGGCCGGCAATTTTTTGTTCCCGATCCGTCAGGTGCCACTGTTGGATTTGTTGGAGCAATCGGCCTAAGGGGAGTCGGCAGATTTCGTCGATGGTTTGGCCTTGCAGGCGTACGGCGGCCGCTTCCTCCCGGAGCCGACTGCCAGCGCAAACGGAGCATTCCACTTCGGCCACCAGAGGTTCTAATCGGCTCCGCAGCGCGGGCGCAATCCGGGAGGCCTCTTCCACGGCCCGGACCAGCCCCTTATATTGGAAGCGGAAAAGCCAGCCGCCTTCGCCCCTCGGCAATAGGGCCCAGATGTCGCCAGGGGGAGCATCCGGCTGGGAGGGGGAAAGGGCGCTAGCTGGCACTTCGAACCATTGCTCTCCAGTGCCTTGCAGGAGCAAGCGACGCTGCCGGGCGCTGAGCTGCTCGACTGCTTGATCGGTCGGAATGCCGCTGGCCTTGGCAAAGGCGTCTAGCATCGGCGAAAACAGGGGATTTTCAGGCAGCGGCCAACCTAGCATGGCTCCTTCGACCAGGGGCAGTTTTTGGTCTCGAAGGAGGGCGGCCGGATCGATGCCAATTTGGACCCCTAAGCCCTGGCAGGCAGGGCACCAGCCCATCGGGCTATTGAAGGAAAAATGGTGCGGGGTGAGCGGCTCGAAACTGCGGCCGCACCGTGGGCAGGCCAGATGTTGACTATGAACGTCAGTTTTCCAAATCGGCTCCGGCACCCCTTCTGCTACATGCACGACCCGCAAAATGCCCTTCCCCACCGCCAGAGCATTTTCCACACTGCCGGCAATCCGGCTCTGCTGGTCCGACCGAACCACCAAGCGATCAATGATCACCTCTATGGTGTGCTTCCGCCGCCGCTCTAGCTCGGGCAGTTGATCCAGGGGATAGGTGAGGCCGTCGATCCGCACTCGCACATAGCCTTCCGATCTCAGCCGCCCCCATAGATCTTCATACGTTTCCCCCTGTTCCAGATCGACCGGGGCGGTCAGATACACTCGACTGCCGGGCGGCAGGCTAGTAATTTTGGTGGTAATCTGATCGGCCGTTTGCGTCCCCACCGGCAGGTCGCATTGGGGGCAATACGGCTGGCCAAGTCGAGCCATTAACACCCGAAGATAGTCGTAAATCTCGGTTACAGTACCGACGGTGGAACGGGGCGTATGGCCCAGGTGTTTTTGTTCAATGGCAACGGCCGGGAGCAGGCCTTCGATATGCTCGAAGTGCGGCTTGGGCATTTGGCTGACGAACTGCCGAGCATACGGGCTGAGGCTTTCCACATAACGGCGTTGTCCTTCGGCGTAGAGGGTTTCCATGGCTAGGGAGGTTTTGCCCGAACCGCTCGGGCCGCAGCAGATGGTAATCCGTTCATGCGGTATGACCACATCAATGCTTTTGAGGTTGTTTTGGCGGGCGCCCCGAACGAAGATGGCTTGTTGGGGAGGCCCATGGCCGGCAGCAGTTTTTCGGCGGCCTGCAGATGGAGCGCCGGGGGAAACCGGCAGGCCCGATCCGACCGGTTTTGCAGGAAGTACCCGGCGCCGAATGCGGACAGTCGATCGGCCATCGCCTGGGGCTCGCTGGAACGCGGGCAGATAGCCTCGGAGCACTTGGCCAGTGTAAGAATCAGCACATTGAGCCACTTGTTCCGGTGGTCCCATGCACACAATTCGACCGCCCGCTTCGCCTCCCTCTAGACCCAGATCGATGATCCAATCCGCCGTCTTGATCACCTCCATATTGTGTTCGACTACCAGAACCGTATTGCCAGCATCTACAAAATCATGCAGGACTTTTAACAGCAGTTCGATGTCGGCAAAATGCAATCCGGTGGTGGGTTCGTCCAGGATGTAGAAAGTTCGGCCGGTGCTGGGTCGGACAAGCTCTCGGGCCAACTTGATCCGCTGCGCTTCACCGCCGGAAAGCGTGGGGGACGGCTGACCCAATTTCAGATAATCCAGACCCACCTTATGCAGAGTTTGGAGTTTATGGTGGATTTTGGGTTGGTTTTCAAAAAGTTCCAGGGCCTCCTGAACATCCATATCGAAGACGTCGGCGATTGAGCGGCCTTTGAAGCGGACCTGCAAGGTTTCCCGATTGAATCGGCGGCCTTCGCATACGGGGCAGGGGACCCAGATATCGGCCAAAAAGTCCATTTCCAATTTGGTGGCGCCATGGCCTTCGCAGGCTTCGCATCGTCCGCCCCGGACGTTAAAGCTGAACCGGCCCGGTCCAAAGCCTCGCATCTTCGCTTCCGGCAATTGGGCGAACAGGTCTCGGATGTCCTCGGCCAATTTGATGTAGGTGGCCGGGTTCGAGCGGGGCGTTCGCCCAATGGGCGATTGATCAATGGCGATCATTTTGTCCAGATATTGGAGGCCTTCGATGGTGCGGTAGGCGCCGGGATTACCCTGGCCGCCGTTGAGGTCCCGATGGAGGGCCTCGATCAGGATGTCGCTTACCAGGGAGCTTTTCCCACTACCGCTTACGCCGGTAACACAGACGAACCGGCCCAGGGGGATCGGCACATCGATGTTTTTCAAGTTGTTATGCGTAGCGCCTCGGACGACCAACCAACCGGGCGCTCCCTCCGCACTGGCCAAGGCCTCTGGAACGCGGTAACGGCGCCGTGGGCGGCGTTGGCCTCGGCCATTACCCCCGCCTAGGAAGGGTCCTTCCGCCGAGGTGGTCTGTTCCGCCTTTCCAGAAGGGGGTTCTTTGAGATTCCTGGTGCTAGCGGGCGTATTCAGGTCGGCCCTGCCCGAGGGATCCTCTGAGGTAGCTGCGGTTTGTAGAAGGGGAGTCGGATCCGGCACTGGCCGACGCTGAACGGGTACGGGGATGGCCCGTCGGCCTGCTAGATACTGGCCGGTAATACTTTCCGGGGTTCGGAGAATATCTTCCAGAGTCCCTTGGGCGACGATCCGACCGCCTCGAACTCCTGGGCCAGGACCGAAATCAACAATCCAATCCGCCGATCGGATCGTTTCTTCATCGTGTTCGACCACAATGACCGTATTGCCTTGGTCACGGAGCGCCGCTAACGTATCCAGCAATCGCCGTTGATCCCGAGCATGCAGACCGATGGAGGGTTCGTCTAGAATGTAAAGGACACCGACCAGGCCGGCGCCGATTTGACTGGCCAGACGAATCCGCTGTAATTCGCCGCCGGCAAGGGTGGGGGCAGGCCGATCCAACGTTAGATATTCCAAACCGACGTTTCGCAAAAATCGGAGCCGGGCTCGGATTTCTTTCAGAAGTTCTTCGGCGATTCTTTGGCCGGTTGGATCGAGCTGCAGGTGCTCGAAGAACTCTTCGGCGTCGGCCACAGAAAGAGCACAAACTTCGGGCAGGGATTGGCAAGGGTTTTGGGCAAACCGATCAGAGGCGGAGGCCAGTTTGACGGAGCGGGCCTGTTCATTCAGTCGCTGCCCTCCGCAGGCCTGACAGGGCATAATCCGCATGTATTTTTCGAGGGCGCGGCGGTGGATTCGACTGGAGGTGGTTTTATATTGGGCCAGAAGTTGGGCAATCACCCCCTCGAATGTGCCGCCCCATTTGTAGCCGGTCGGCCCTGCCCGCCAGGTAAACGTAATATGTTCCTCGCCGGTGCCCCACAGGAGGGCCTGTTGGAACTTTGGGTCGAGTTCTTCCCAGGCCGTTTCGAGGATGGTGCCGGGTTCCAGTCCGTATTTGCGTTCCAGGGTTTCGGCCACGCCGCGGTAGATATGGCGTTGCCAGCGGCTGAGGTCTTGCCAGCGGCCGATTGGTTCGATGCAGCCTTGCTGGAAGGATCGGCTTGGATTGGGGATGAGGAGGGCGGGATCGAAGGTGTATATTTGTCCCAATCCCTCGCAAGCCGGACACATCCCCTGGGGACTGTTGAAACTAAACATCTGCGGACTGGGCGGCTCAAAACTCCGCCGACAATGACCGCACGCATACGCCGCGGAAAACAGAATATCCCCAGAAGCGCCGGCGGCACGGCCAACGGTTTGGCCACCAGATCGTGCGGGGCCGGTTGAGTTCTGGAAGGCCCCGGCCCGTGGGTTTGACATCTCAAACGGCTCAGGGGAGCCGATAGCCGACTCGAATAGCTCGGCCATTGCCGAACCCCTTCGGCCTGTTTTTGCTTGGTGGCCGGTTTTTGATTTTGCGCCGTCCGGGCAGGGGGGATTTTCCGATTCCGGATTGGGGGTCTGTTCGACGGCCGCAATCAGGGTGCCTTCGCCCAGCCGGAGGGCCAGTTCCACTGCCTCGGCCAATCGGGGCCGAAAGTTGCCGCTCAATCGGAGCCGGTCGATGACCACCTCGATCCAGTGTCGGACGTTCTTTTGGAGCTGGAGGTCTTCGTCCAGCGAGACGAGCCGTCCATCCACCCGAGCCCGGATAAACCCCTGTCGGCGGAGGTCTTCGAACAAATCTCGGTAGTGCCCCTTTTGGCCGCGAACAAGGGGAGCTAAAATCAAGACTCGGCTGCCTGGGGGCAAAGAGGCGATTTGTTCCAAAATACTCTCTCGGTTTTGGGCGGTAATGGGCCGACCACACTGAGGACAATACCCCTGCCCCACCCGGGCAAAAAGCACCCGAAGATAATCATAGATTTCGGTGATCGTGCCGACGGTGCTCCGGGGATTGACTGCCCCGGTTTTTTGCGAGATGGAAATGGCTGGGCTGAGACCGTAGATGTGATCGACGTCTGGCTTGGGCATTTGGCCCAGGAATTGACGGGCGTAGGTGGAAAGACTCTCGACATACCGGCGTTGGCCTTCGGCATACAAGGTATCGAAGGCCAGGGAGCTTTTGCCTGATCCGCTGACGCCGGTAAAACAGATCAGTCGATTCCGGGGCAGCTCCAGCGAGAGATTCTGCAAATTATGCTCCCGGGCGCCTCGGATGATTAATTGACTGACAGCCATTGCGGGATTGATCCGCTTCGGAAAGGTTTACGATTTGCCACAGTTCCGTCCGATCGAGAACTTTCCTTTTGGTGATCGCTGGCCAAGCAGGGCGAGGGGGTTGCAGCAGACCTGTGGGTGTTTCCATTTGGTCGATGAGAAAGCCATGGCCTGCTAGGAGCCTACATTCCTGCCCGACCTGCAATGAGCCCCCTTTCCATTCGGCAGAAATGTTCTCAAGAATTTTTATTGTACGGTTTGCAGGGAAGGGGGAACAAGGTTAAGTCGTAGTAGGGGGCGCAAACCCCTCTAAAGAGGCAGAAGCCAGAAAAGGACGTCTGCCCGCCCATTTTTCTCCCCCTTCGGCCACCCCAGAAGCCACACCCAGCCGCAGAACGCCCAACCGCCTGTTTTGATTGAAGGAGTTGGCCAGAAATTTTATAATGCCAGATTTGGAGTAAAGGATCTCTGAATGTGGTAGCTCTCATTCGGTCGGGAAAAGGGAGGGAACCTACTGGGATGGAGCTGATCTTTTCCGGGCCAGAGCCTGGTGCCCGGACTGTCAGACCCGACCGAACGGACAACCTCAGGTACTCAGGAACTGCAATTCCGAATCCTCGAAACTCAACGGAGGGATGAGCAGTGGCACAGCGGCGTTATTTGTTTACTAGTGAAGCGGTCAGTATGGGCCATCCGGACAAATTGGCCGACCAAATCTCCGATGCCATCTTAGATGCTTTGATAGCCGAGGACCCCACCAGTCGGGTAGCTTGCGAGACATTGGTGGCGACCGGCATGGCCTTGGTGGCAGGCGAAATTACCACCAAGGCCAAGATCGACTATCCGGATGTAGTCCGGCAGGTGATTCGGGAGGTGGGTTATACCAGCGATCAAATGGGTTACAATGCCGAGACGTGTGCGGTATTGGTGAGCTTACGTCGGCAGAGTCCGGACATTGCGCAAGGGGTGGACGAGAATGCGGCCAAAGGAAAGCCGCTCGGTGCCGGGGATCAGGGAATGATGTTCGGCTATGCCTGCCGGCAGACGAAGGAGCTGATGCCGTTGCCGATCTGGCTGGCGCATCGGATCTTGGAACGGCTAACCCAACTTCGGCAAAAGGGGAAAGTCGATTGGCTCCGTCCAGATAGCAAAAGCCAAGTAACCATCCAGTACGAAGGCAAAAAGCCGATTCGGGTGGATACAGTGGTCGTTTCCACCCAACATGCCCCCTGGGTCAAACAGAAGCAGATACGGGAGTTTGTCATTGAAGAGGTGGTAAAGCCCGTTCTGCCCAAATCCTTGGTCGAAGGGAAGATTACCTATCATGTGAATCCTACGGGGCGGTTTGTAACCGGTGGGCCGCATGGGGATACCGGTGTCACGGGCCGAAAGATTATGGTGGATACCTACGGCGGCTGGGCACCACACGGAGGAGGGGCGTTTAGTGGAAAAGATCCCACCAAAGTGGATCGCAGCGCCGCTTATATGGCCCGTCATGTGGCCAAAAACATTGTTGCCGCCGGGCTGGCCGAGGAATGCCAGGTCCAGTTAGCCTATGCCATTGGGCTTTCGGAGCCGGTCAGTTTGTTGATCGATACCAAAGGGACCGGGTTGGTGGAGGATGATCGGCTGGCGGAACTGGTGCGGGAGATGTTCCCCCTAAGTCCAGGAGGCATGATTGACTATTTGGAACTCCGCCGTCCGATTTACCGGAAGACAGCTACAGGCGGACATTTTGGAAGAAATGAACCAGAATTCACCTGGGAGCGAACCCATCGGGCTGCCGAATTAGCTCGGGCGGTTGGTCTTCAGCCTGCCGCAGAACCGGTGGCCGCCTCCTAACCAAACCTGCGAACAGCCCGGGGCAACGAACTAGAAAAACCGATGCTTCGCTGCCCCCCTCCCGCCGGAGCGCGACCAGGTAGGCGGCCGACCACAAACCCCTCCTCTTCGAGGCAGCGGAACGATTACAAGATTTCTACATGTCGGCCTGCGATTTCCACCCGCAGACTCCCGTCGGTGCAATCCAGCGTGATGCGTCGGCCGGTAGTGCCTCCGACATGTTCTCTGACTAGTCGAATATTGGCTTGAGCAAGAGCTGCTCGAACGGCCTGAATATTGGCCTCTCCGATCTGCAAGGGACCTCGAGTTTGAAACATGCAGGCTCCGCCGGCGATTTTGGCCACCAAGCCTGCGGGAGGAACCCCTTGGTTTTGCAGCTCTTCAAGCAGCGCGGGCACGGCCGTATCGGCGAACTTGGCCGGATTGTCGGATCGGCCGTTCGACTGCGGCAGGGCTACATGGGCCAATCCGCCTACTCCAAGCCGAGGGTGATAAACGGCCACCCCGACACAAGAGCCTAAAACGGCTGAGAGTCGAGCGGGTTTGTGGGCTACGAGAATCTGCCCTATCCCAACGGAAGCAATCTGGATTTCCTCATTAGGGGCAAAGCACCGCATAGGGATTCCTTTAAGGTTGGGTCCAGGCAGTCAGGAAGTGATATTATATCCATTATGCCGGTTTAAGCGGGAGTCTGAATCGCTTTTTCCATCGCCTCCCGAAGCTGCTGGCTAGGAACAAACAAGCCCCGCCAATTCAGGTCTTGACCATGCCGATGAAAACCTGTTCGGCATATCAAGACTTGATCCCCAGCCATGGCCTGAGGCAATAGGGCCTGTTGGAGCACACTGCCGCCATAGTCTTGGAGAAAATAAGGGGCCGTCAGCATCAGATCTTCCCCAATCAGCCGAGACAACGCACTCATATATGAACAGGCCAAGATATTGCCCGTCTCGGTCAAAGCGGATCTTTCCAATTCCGTCCATTCCTCTTGCTGGGGTACGGGTCGATTGAGCAAGGAGGCGGCCAATTGGCGCGCATTCTGCTCATCAAAGGTCAAAATCATTTCCCCGCTTAACGGTCCTTCTAGACTCAAAACGACCATAGTGAGCAATTGGTCATCTATGCCCAACTCGGCAATTGCCTCTTCCAGCGGGAGCTCCCGTACTTCATCCAGGCTGAGCGTAATCAGGCCGTTGGTCCATCGGGACATCGTGACCGATGCCTCATGGGTCGCTGCCGCCAATAATTCATGAAGGACTCTTAACTTCTCCGATTGCACCGATGGAGAACTCATGACAGACTCCCTAACATGAACTAGCAGAATGTCGTCCGGAGGCCATCTCCACTAAGGCCGAAACATCCAGGATCAAGGCAACCCGTCCATCGCCAAGGATACTGGCCCCTGCCAAACCTGGCACGTTATGGTAATTTTCCGAAATCGATTTGATCACTACGTCTTCTTCTCCCAGCACGCCATCCACAGCCAATCCAATCTGCCGACCCGTATCTCCCAAAATCACCAAGGTGGTCTGTTCGGATTTTCCGGTCTGGTTGGCGCTGGGTTGATTCCAGCGGAACAGATCTCGTAAATGGACTACTGAGATGACCGTATTGCGCACCCGGGCCACCCAACGCCCCTGAATCGTGTACATATCAGAGCCCTTCAAATGCACGATCTCTCCTACCGCTTCAATCGGTAGGGCAAACGTCTCGCCATCAATCTGAATCATCAGGCTGGGTAGAATAGCCAAGGTGAGCGGCAATTTGATCGTCATCGTGGTGCCCAGGCCGGGGGTGCTGTCGATCTCCACACTCCCATTCAGCTCCGAAATCTTCGCCCAGACAATGTCCATTCCCATTCCGCGGCCGGAGATCTCTGTTACTTTCTCTGCGGTGCTAAGGCCCGGCTGCCAGATCAGTTGATAAATCTCCTGCCGGCTCATCTTCTCGGCATCCGCCGGGCTGACCAGCCCCTTTTCCATGGCTTTTTTGAGAATTTTTTCAGCGTCCAACCCCCGACCATCGTCCGAAACGCGAATGACAATGCTATTTCCCCGATGGAATGCCTCCAAGGTAACCGTACCTTGGCGGGGTTTGCCGAGCGATTCCCGTACTTCGGGCGGCTCAATGCCATGATCCAACGCATTGCGAACCAGATGGATCAGCGGATCCCCCAGTTCGTCGATCATCCGCTTGTCCAGTTCGGTCTTTTCCCCAATGATCACCAACCGAGCGCTCTTGCCGTTCAGCCGGGTAATGTCCCGAACCACCCGCTTAAACCGCGCAAACAGCGGCCCAATCGGAACCATTCGGGTCTGCATCACCGTCTGCTGCAGACCGTCGGTAACCCGGTCCAATTGATGCACTGCCTCTTGAAATTCATACACCGCTTGCCGAGCACGCGGAAGCACTTGTAACTCTTTGCCTAGCTCTACCACCTCCTGGTGGATTCGACGGACCGTCGCCCGAAGCGCCTGCAATTCCTTGTGAGGCTCCTTATCCTCCCGGTAACTGCTTTGGCTAATGGCCTCCAAAGCAGCCGAAATCCTCTCGAAGATTTGCAAAGGATTTCGAGCGGAAAGCAGCCCTTTGAGGCTTTCGCCGATCCGGGTGAACCGGGCCTTGTTGAGCACCAATTGTCCGGCCAGGTTCATCAGTTCATCTAGCCGTTCGATATCCACCCGGAGCGTTTCAGCAGGTCGGGTAGCTTCGCCAGACGGTGGTTCCGCAGAAGGGCCAGCGGGGGGCACCCCAGCAGACCGTCTGCTGCTGCTAGCTCCTGCCGCCTCAGCCGACCCGCTAGATTGGGCCGCCGATCCTAGCTGCTCAGCCAAGCTGGCGGGACCGCACAGACTGGCCGCCGATCCCTCCGGAGTCCCGAGCGAACTCTGAGGTGGCCAAATTTCCAAAACCTTCCCGCGTATCCCAGCAATCTCTAACTGGTTTTCTACCAATGCCAAAGGTTGTTCGGTCAGCAGAGCAAACGAAAACTTTTCTAATTGTTCGGCATCTTCCAGGCGATCCGGGGGCGGATCGCATTGGCAGACTTCACCAAGCCGACAAAGCTTCTCGTAAATCAACCTCCCTTTCAACCCCACCAACGGGAGTTCCTTCTCGAAATAGACCTCTCCGACAATCGCTCGGGCGCCTTCCGGCAGTTTGGCAACCACCTTCTGCCGCCAATCTGGGCTAACAATCGGAGGCACCTGGCAGGAGAAAGAACTCAGGTTGCCGGTGCCGGAATCCGCCAAGGGACAGACCGGATCGGCAGAAGGTTGTGCTTGGGCCTCCGCCTTACGAGCCTCGGGCGGAGTAGGTAGAATGGATGGTTGGGATGGTATGGCTTGCTGAACTGCCAAAAGTTCACAAGCTACTGGTCCAAAATGGTCTGTTCGAGGCTGCCCCTGGCGAAGCGTTTCCACAAACTGCCGAAGCGCATCCGTAGTTCGCAGAAGGGTATCAGTCAACCAAGGATTGGGCAACGCGTGCTGAGCCAGAAGCCCTTGCAAAACGTCCTCCATCAGGTGGGCCAATTTGGCGGCCCGATGCAGTCCCACCGAAGCCGCCGACCCCTTCCATTTATGGGCCAAGACCATCAACTGTTCCACCGTCTCTTTTTGGCCGACCCTTTCGTTGGCCAGCAGGAGCTCAGTCAGTTGATCCAAGGTCTCGGTGGCTTCATCGATGAAGATGCCTATATATTTGGCCGGTAAGGCGGCTTCGTCGTCGATTCCTGCAAGGGGATCGGAAAGTTCGGCCCCTCCAGTGGTCGCTGCCACGGGTTGTTCACGCAAGCAACCGGAAGGAGCTGCCTGGGTTCCCGCAGGTTGCTCCCCCTGCTTGGAGAAGTCCGCTTCGATTCGAGAGCCTTGGGCGGGGGGATGTGGCGAGGCGGCTTTTAGGCGGGCAGCAAAACCCGACGGAGGCTGGCCCCCCACGGGCACAACCGGCCCCAGCGCCGCATCTGCCTCAGCTGGCGAATGGGTCGGCTCATCCAAGGCTTGCAGCCCCCGTTCAATGGCAGCCAAAGCCCGTTCCGCATCCGCCTGGGTCGATTGAGCGCGATCGGCCCCGCTGGCCTTTAAAACCTGATGAATCTTTGCCAATACCCCCTCATATTCCACCGGTTCTCCGTTTGGTTCTTTTAGCGCTTCGATCAAGGCGGCCAGGCGGTCCACCGCTTCAAAAAGCAAATTCACTACCTCCCGGGTAACCCGGAGTGCTCCTTTTCGGGCTGCATCAAAAACATTCTCCACCTTATGTGTCAGGTGGTTAATCTCTTGCAGGCCCAGCATAGCCGAGAGGCCTTTCAGGCTATGAGCGGCCCGAAACATGTCGTTCAGGAGATCTTCATGACAGCGGGGCTCTGGGAGATTTTCGCTGACTTGTGTCCATTCGTCTAGCTTCAAGAGGTTTTCGTTCAGTCGATCCAGCAACTGGGCCGACTCGTCCAAAAAGTCCCCCAGAAGACTTTCGTAAAATTCATCCTTACCAGGCTGGTCCGTAGCACTCATCGACGAACCTCCGCTACAGGTACTGGCATACGTTGCCGATACAGCCAGGGATTCAGTCGCTCAAAATCCCGCAAAAATTCGCCCACTCCTTCCGCGGCTCCGGTTACCAACATCCCGCCCGGCTTAATGAGCTTGCGTACATTCTCCAAAACCCGCTTTTTCGACGCCGCATCGAAATAGATCAACACGTTTTTCAAAAATACCAGATCAAACGGCGGGGTGCGCAACGGCTCCAATAAATTGTGCTGCCGAAAACACACCATCTTCTTCAACACGGCAGCAGCCTGCCAAATCGCCGCATCCTTGGCCTTGATAAAAAAGCGCCGACGGTATTCTTCCGGTACCAGGTGCATCGCTCGTTCCCCAAAGACGCCAGCCTGCGCCTGAGCAATGGCACCGGCCCCGATATCGGTCCCTAAAATGGTAATATGCCACTGCTGATAGTTCAGCAACGCACCGGCAATGCAACAGGCAATCGTATATACTTCATCCCCGGTGCTACAGGCAGCCGACCAGATCCGCAGACTGCGTGGCCGTCGGCCCGCCTGCGCTTCGGCCGACATCTGCGCCAAATACTCCTGCCGAAACCACCGCCATTGGGCCTCGTCCCGAAACAGATACGTTTCGTGCGTAGTGATCTCTTGCAAAAAGGCGTTCCATTCCGGATGGCCCGGCGGGAGGTTCCGCAGGTGCTGATAATAAGCTTCAAAATCGGCTATCCCGGTCTCCCGAAGCCGACGCCGCAACCGATTCGATAAAAGCATCTTCTTTTGCGGGGAAATCCGAATGCCGCTCTTGTGGTAAATCAGTTCGGCATATCGGGCCAACTGGATATCAGTTACCTGCTCCAGATTCCCGATGGCCGGAATCGGCGCAATCAGATGGGAACTTTCGCTCATGGCGGCCACCCTCTGCTTCGTGGGCTTCTTATTACCTCCTTCTTAGGCCTGCCCGTGCTGCCAAACGATTTCCGAATCGTTCCGCCCGCTTAGCGGGCTCAGGCCGGTGATTCCTTGCTGTCGCCAGTTGCGCAAGGAAAACTCTCCTAACCGTTCCGCCGAGCTGGCCCCTTTTAACGGACTTTTCTCCCGAGTTTTTTTGCAAAAAACCTAGGCCCAAGCTGGCCTCTGTTTCTTATCCAGTGGTACTTTGTTCTCCTGCAAACAGTTTCTCAATATCCAGGAGGATCAAAAGCCGGTTCTCCAGCTTCACCAACCCGGTCAAATACTCCCGGCCCAAGCCAGCAACCGTCGGCGGCGGAGGGGCAATCTGATCCTTAGAAATCCGAAGGACCTCGCTTACCGCGTCCACAATAATCCCAATCGTCTTGCCACGCACATTGACCACCATAATCCGAGTTTCTTCCGTCGGTTCCTGGGGCGGCAAACCAAACCGAAGTCGCAGGTCCATTATCGGGATCACCGTACTGCGCAAATTGATCAAGCCCTTGATATAAGCCGGCGTCTGCGGCAATCGGGTAATCTCCCCCATCAGGATGATCTCTTGCACCTTGGTAATTTCGATCCCATATTCCTCTTGCCCCAGTCGGAAACTGACCAGCTGCAGAGACCCTGCACCTTCCCTTTGACGGGCTTCCGCTAAAACGGGCTCTTGAACCAATGTGGGCATATTTATCCTCCCTTAAAAAAGCTGTTCATTCGTGTTGTCGGATCGATAGCTACCCCTTCCTAGGCCCTGAAGCCGACTCCCCAGAGCCTTTCTGACCTAAATCGCTTCTGCATACCCTTTCCTATAGGTGTATAGGTTGCAGTCCGCCCCAGTGCAGTCTAAATCCCCCGAGAGAAAACCTGCTAACCGGCCCCCCGGCGTGCAAAGACGCTATATTGTTTGCCTTTCCCCTATAACTGCCAAAATTAACATCTTTGTAACATTTCCGCCGAACTGAAGTAGGTTGCTGGGGTTAGAGAGAATGCCCCCGACTGTCAGTGCCGCGGAAGCCGCACTCCAGAGAGCAAAAATCCATCACAAAAACGGGATTGCTCCTTTCGGAGGAATGTCTTGGGAGACCACGTAGATGAAGCGTTCCATATTTTTGGTCGATTGGCCCCCAGAGATGGCAAGGTGTAGCGATGGAAACAGCAATTCACCTGAAAAATGGGCGTGCTTCCCCCCTGCTTGGGGGGCACCCCCTAGCAGCCAGTACACCCTCGGAAAAATCCTCTTCAGAGGGATTCCGAAGCATTTGCCTTGGCCCCGGCCATATTCTAAGTTTTCTTGACGGCTTTTAGAGTCTCTTTTCCAAACGTCTTTTCTCGATTCGGTGACGGAAACGTCTTTGGTGTTCTTGTCGGAAAGGGTCTGCTATGACGAAAGTGCTTGTGGCCGACGATTCTAGTACTATGCGCAAGATCATTTTACGTTCTCTTCAGGCCGTCGGGGTTACCGATGCGGTAGAAGCGGCCGACGGCAATGAAGCCATCGCCTTATTTAAACCGGGCGAGTTTAACCTGGTGTTAACGGATTGGAACATGCCTGGCAAAACCGGCCTAGAAGTCGTCCAGGCCATCCGGGCCCAAGACCCAAAGGTGCCCATCATCATGGTTACCACGGAGGCGGAAAAAGGAAGGGTCCTCCAGGCCATTCAGGCGGGGGTATCCGACTATCTAGTAAAACCGTTTACCGCAGACGTGCTTCGAGAAAAGCTAGAAAAACACGGTTGCTAATCTCATCCCCAGGCCGTGAAAGTCTAGCCATAAAATACATTAGATTAGTATCCGGCGGCCTTTGGCTGGCTTTATTGGTTCACCGCCAAGCGGCCTCGCCAAAGGATAAAGAGCGATCCCAATGGCGGTATTTTTGCCTTCTGCAAGCAGAAGCACCAGGCGCCGGCAGCAACCAGATCCCATCAGGGGCAGGCGTCGATGGAAAGAAGAAGCGGCGTGTACCTAGGGCGGCCTTTCGGCCGCCTTGCTATTTTCTCAGGAGCCAAGGAGGAGAGATTCTCCAAATGTTCATCAACTCGTTAAGGGCCAACTTCTACCACCCGTTGCCGACGATGAACCCGTAGGCCCAACGGCTGAAAAATCTTTTCCAACAGTTGGTCCACGGTGGCCTGCTCCACTTCCAGCGAAATATGCCGCTCCAGGCTCACTCCGGCCTTCTGCAGGACTTCCGGCGGAATCCGGAATTCCAGTCCCAGCCGTTGGCCCAACACCTCCAATACCTCACGAAGCGGTCTGTTGCGAATCTGAAGACTCTCAATGCGGATCTGCTCGATCGGCGTGGGCCGGCTAGAAGAGGACAACGGTTTGGCCGCTTTCCCTGCCGCTTTGGGCGGAGCATCCAAAAGGCTTTGCAGCTCCCAAAAAGAATCCGAACCGTTTTGGGCCGGTTCCAGCAGGCGCACAATCCGATGATGGTCTTCCAGCCGGCCTCGGACCCAGATTTTTTGGCCACTGAGGCGGATTTCCGCATCCGGGGCTGCCTGCCGGATCTGTTGAAGCCGACGCTGAGGATCTGCTCCCGCAACATAACTCCGCACCAAAGCGATCTGCGGGGGAAGCGGGACGAGAGCGATTTGTCGGCCGGTCGGCTGCACCTGAAACGTCAAATCGAACTGCTGCAAGACCAAACACAATCGGCGCACCAGCGAAAGCGGCGGTAACGAAGCCCTCGCCCAAAGATCATGCGGAAGCCGATCCATTCCTGCCACCTCCAGCCCCGCCGATCTTGCCAACTCCGTCACAATTTCCCGGGGAGTAGCCAAATCCGGCCAGGCCAACACCCTCGGCTCAAAAAAGCGTCTTTGGAGCTCTGGAGGGAAACTTTGAACATGCTCCTCCGCCATCACAATTAAGGTGTTTAATTGTTCAGCAGCCCTTGGGGGTCCTATATACACCACCGGCCCTACCAAACAAACTCCCAGCGCCCGATCTCGAGCAATAGCGGCAAACGCCTCCAACAAAGAACAATTTTCTACCTCTACCTCTAGCAGTTGCCCGGGATCCACCCGCCGATCCAATAGAAAAGCAATCCTGCTGCTCTGCGCCAGATGTTCCAAAGCCTCTCGAAGCGGCGTCTGTTTCCATACCATGCCAGCCGGACCAACCGATTCTTTCAGACGCCGACAGGCCGCCTCCCCAACCAGCCACTCCACTGCCTCTGCAGAGCTTCGCTCAGCGAGTTGGGCAGGAGCTAGGGTCGGTTGGGTAAGCCAATTTGGCGGAGCTGCCCCATGCCGTTGGTCTGGCCCCAGCGGCGCTCCAAAACCCACCAAGCCTTCCAGCCAGCCCATCCCCACCAGCCCCGCCACGAAAAGGATTCTCCAGCTCATGCGACTGTCTTTCCCCAAAACTGCCTTAGGCAGCCCCCCTGCCTGCCGAATTGCCGTTCCTCCGGAAAGCCCTTGCTTTTGTTGGTCTTCCGGGGGTTGCTCCTCCCGCCCGGACTCCTTCAATCTATTCCCATGCCTGAGTCTTCTTCTTTTTATTGGTCTTCTTTTTATTGTGGCTTTTGGCGATTCGGGTGGAAAGCGATAGCCCAGCCTGGAGCCGATTTGCTCAAAAACTGGCTTTATTTCTCCATCCTGCCGGATTACTCAAAGTTTCCCGTAGCAAAAAAGGAAATTTCTGGGTACAATCGAAAGTAGCAAGGCCGTAACAGTTCAGCCGAATGCTCCGCCAAGGCATTCCTGCCAAAGGAGGGGCCCAGTTTTTTGGGCTAGTTTATGTGTTCTGGTTTATTTGTTCTGGACTGCCGGTTGCGCGGCCGGAACATGCAAAAGGTTTCTTCGGATCAACCAGCTAGCTTTTCATTTGGCTGAACTGTTAGGGAAGGCCTTAGTGAAGGGTGTTGGGAACCCTTCTGAGTGGGAGGAATTTTCCGCATTCCCGTCAAAGCCCGGTTCCAAAGCTTGCGCCGGACCTACTGCGGAGGAGCATCCTGTGAGCACTCCAGGTGTCCGATTACCGATTTTGGCTTCGTTTTACCACACCTATTTAGCTGAGCAAGATGCTGCCCAATTTATCCGGAATGTTCAACAGTATTATACCCAAGGGACTCTTCAGCGATTGGCGAAACATCCGGTGCGGGAGATCCGGCGGGCGGCTGTGCTGGCGTTGGGTTTTTTGGGCGATTATGAGGTCAATGCTACCATGGGCCGGGCTTTACATGACGACGATCGCACCGTCCGGATGCTGGCAGAAAACGGTATCCGCTCTGTCTGGCGCCGGGCAGGCACCCCAAAACAACAGGAGCTATTAGCGGTGATTGTGCGGCTCAATCAGGCCCGCCGGTATCAGGAAGCTGCCCACCGGGCCAGCCAATTGATTACCGAAGCCCCCTGGTTGGCTGAGGCTTGGAATCAACGGGCTATTGCCCGCTTCGGCATGGAAGATTATCCCGGCGCCATCGAGGATTGCTACCAAACCCTGGAACTGAATCCGTATCACTTTGCCGCCGCTACCGGGATGGGGCATGCCTACCTCCGGCTGAATAATCCTCGGTCGGCTTTAGAAAGCTTCCGGCGAGCTTTGAAACTGAATCCCAGCCTAGAAGCAGTGCGCTGTCAGGTCGTCCGACTGAGCCGATTACTCGAAGGCAAATAATCTAACTCTATTCTTCTGGGGGAAACAATCCCTCGGGTACACCACCGGAAGATGCTTGGTCCCCGTGAGAGGCTAAACAGTCCGGCCCCACCGCCCTTTTCTGAGCCTATCTAACCGATGAGAACTTCAGGGGGGATAGCCACCCCTCAGGCTAGGTAACCCGCCCCCTCCGTATTTCACCTCCAGAAACTCTGGGAGGATTTTCTTTACCGTCGAGAGGCCGTCTCAGAGCCGGGGCTTGAAGAGATACCAGAAATGGCTTCGAGGTACCGACGAGGATTTTTACGAAAGGCATCCAGGGTACCCGGTTCCGCAAATAGATAGATCCGGCCCCGATAAAACACGCCATATTCCCGGCGGCCAGGTACTTGCTGGCCGTGCTCTACCGCCCAGACTACATCGTTGCCAGACAACACAGGTGCATACCGCTGAGGATCGGCTAGGAACTTTTTCTGTTCTTCTGGGCCGGCGCACATATAGGTTCGGCCTTCATGAATAACCCCCCAGGGATGGGTACCTAAAACCCACCGGCGTTTTTCAACCAGTTCTACCGGACAATACCCCTCTAAACCCAGCGGAGGCAGCCCCGGCGGCCATCCACCCACAGACTCCCCTGAGCCTGCCGGAAGGCCTTCCTGCATGGGTTGGCTCCCAGCCGCTTGGCCTTTCCGCTCTAAGAAAGGCGGCCCATTTTCCGGTCGAACCAACTCGGATCTCATCGGCAAGTTCGCAGAAATTCCCCTCTGCTGGGTTACAGCCTCATTACCAGAAGAGGGTCCGCCAGGAACGCTGGGTTTCCCCACTGAAGAAGCTACCCCGGCAGTTTGCCCATTGGAAACCGGAACCATGCTTCGCTCTGCTAAAGGTGGGACTGGATGTTCTGGCCAGCCGGATACTGGGTTCCCAAGACCTACCCCCCCAATAGAAGGAGCAGGAGAGGTTGGAAAGGAAGTTGCAGGGCCCTCCGGTCTAACTTCTCTATCCCTTCCAACAGCAGGCTCGCTTGGCGTGGGATATTGCCATCCCCCAGGAGAAGAAGGAGTTCCGGATTGATCTATAGGCCCAGCAGCTTGGTTCCAGGATGGCTGCCATCCGGGGGGATTTGGAGAAACACCTAGGCTGTTGGGTCCTGAAGCTGGGGCTGAGACAATCCCTAGAGGAGCACCCCCAGAACTGGGAGATTGTGCCGGTAGAGTGTTCTGGCCGCCTGAAGATGGAAGCCCCCCACCTGTCCACCCAGCAGGTCCCGCGCCGGCCAGCTGCATCTGCATAGCCACCTGGTGAAGTTGGGCGATGTACTGTTCTGCCGGTACTGCCCCCTGAAACCGCCGAATCACTTGTCCATTGGGGCTGAGTATCAAATCCGTGGGCAATGCAGTAATTCCGAATTGCCGGGCGGTGTACGGAAATTGATCCGCATTAATTTTTACCGGCACATAATAGGTTTCGATGGCCGCAGCCACATCGGGTCGGCTAAAGACCAACCGCTCCATTTTCTGACAAGGCCCACAATTGGGGGACCAAAAATGCACCAAGACCAATCGCCGGGTTTGGGCAGCCCGTTGTTGGGCCACTTGTAGAGAAACCGCTTCCCAACGCACTCCATCTTGGGCACTGGACATATACCCAAAAAGATGGGGAATAACCCCCCCTAAAAGAAGAACTCCAACCTTCTGTCTCATCTTATGAAAGCCCCGACTTTGAAAGAGTTTTGCCGTTGCCGAGAAAAAAGAGCTATTGGGTTCCGGACGAAAAGACCTCCGCTATAAGTTCATCGGTAAGGCGGGCACAGAAGATGCTGTTAAAATGGGTGGATTTTGCCTGGAATTCCAATTTTTCCAGAAAATCCGCTTTTACTGGAGGCAAGAACCCCTCGATGGTAGCATTTGAGATAACACGATTGGGGAGGTATCCAACCGATCTTGCAGAGTAGCTGGGAGGGTTTAAGAATAAATGTTCACCAAAACAATGCCCAAACACCTCTCCCCCTTCTAGAGCGAAACCTATTGGGCAGAGAGGAACTGGGCCCTATTAGCCAGCATAACCTCCAAGGTGAGGGTTTTCCGGTCTCGGAAAAGCACCAGGGGGACTTTTTTACCCACCGGAGTGGTAGCCACCAGGTTGATCAAATGCCCGGCATCTTCCACCAGTTGGCCATCAAACTGGAGGATAATATCGCCAATTTGCACTCCGGCGGCAGCCGCTGGGGACTGAGCGGTTACTCCAGACACTCGGGCCCCTATCGGCCTGGGCAAACCCACTTCTGCTGCCATAGCCGGGCCAAACCGGGAATCCAAATGCACCCCTAAAAAGGCCCGTTCCACTTTGCCCTTTTGAATCAGTTGGCTCGCTACAAACATAAACATGTCGATCGGGATGGCAAAGCCGATGCCTTCGTTGCCGCCGGAATTGCTTGCAATGGCCGTGTTGATGCCGATGACCTCCCCGCGCAGATTAATCAACGGTCCGCCACTATTACCCGGATTGATAGCGGCATCCGTCTGCAAGAAGTCTTGAAAGACTACCTCGGCATGTCCTAGTTCCAGATCCCGGCGTCCTTTGGCGCTAATGATGCCAAAGGTAACCGAATGGCTCAGTCCGAAGGGGCTACCCACCGCCAAGACAAAGTCGCCAATTTCCACCTCTTTGCTTTTGCCCAGCCGGGCTGCTACTAGGCCAGGCGCATCCACCGCCAAGACAGCCACATCGCTTTCCGGATCATCCCACATGCGGGTAGGAAAGATGCGACGTCCGTCAGCCAGAGAGATTTTAATCCCCCCGATACCAGAACCTTTGATCACATGACGATTAGTCAATACATAAAATTTCCCTTGAATTTGGACGATGACGCCAGAGCCAGCTTCTTCAACCCGTTGGGCGCCCGGACGCGGAGGCGAAGTAGGGATGCCCGGCTCGGCCTCAATATGGACCACCGTGGGCCGAACCAGTTTTACCACCGTTTTGACCACCGCGGCTTGCCGCTCCCAATACTCCGCTTGCTTCTGAAGTTGCTTATACAGCTCCTCTTGTTGTTGAGCGGTCAGCGACTCCGCCGGGGCCCAGACGTCCACCCAACTGCTCTGACTCCAGAGGGGCGAACCCAGATACAGCCACACCAGACCAGTCAAGAATATGCAAATTTTCCCTTCTCTCCGCCCCCAGACGGGAAACTTCCCGAAAGGTTGGCACGCACACCTTCCAACCTCCCAGATCGGATGTTGGCTCAAAGGAACTCTCTCCATCTTTTCCACCCTATTTGGTATTTGATCGACTACCTTTGAAAGCCAGCCTGGCACGTTTTTACCCTCTTTCCTAGACTCTTACCAATTTTATACCAATTTGGTTCCTTCAGGGAGAAGTCCGCAAAAGTCGTGGCTGGAAACGATGGCGGAAGATCGGCTATACCCAGGAGAGTTGTTGCCCAATGCATGAACTGGGTTTCTCCAGAATAAAGCAAGGGAACCTCATAGTTGCTGAAAGTTTATCGGATGTATGGTTTGTAGGGGAGAAACGTGTTTGGTGGATGGTAAAGGAGGAAGGAGTCGAATTAAAAGAAAGGAGATTCCCTGCAGAAGGGGATATAAGGATTGTCCCGGGCGGATGGTCCCTTGCTCCCGCCTCGGCGGAGGGGAATTGGGTTTAGAGGGCTGATCAGGATATGGAACGCATTGGTTGCTAACGGACTTTTAGCTGGTAAGGAACTCTGCCACACCATAAAAAGTACAACCAGTTCTTTCTGTTCTTTTTCCGTTCCATGTGTAGCACAAGGAGCCAACCGCCAGGAGGGCTTCCTGCTACGGCTACGGGGAGGCTGGGGAGTCAATGGGAGTTCGTTTTCCGATTCGGGTTTAGAAGAGAGGTTGCGGTGTAAGGGGGGTATTATGTCCCCAACCGAGCGGGATTTGGAGTGGGAATTTTGGGAACGATGGCTTTCCGGGCCGCCCCAGGCGCCACCGCAGCTTGGGCCTGTGCAGCGTCTGCTCCGCTGGTGCCGTAAACGTCCCCTGCTAGCTGCTACTTTAGCAGTTTCCATCTTGGGCCTTGTTGGGATCTGGGGGATCAGCATATGGGGGTGGGTCCAGTCAGCTCGCACCATCGGGCAACTCCGCACGGATCTTCTGTCCGCTCAGCAACAGATCGCCCGCTCGGAGCAGCTCCTCGAAGACCAAAAGCAGCAGCTCGCCCATCAAACCCAGCGACTTCGGGAAATGGAAACTGCCGCCCACCAAGCCCAGCGCCAATACCACCAAGCCCATCAAGAGATGGAGCAGTTGAACACTCGTTGCCAGAACCTCCAGAGCCAAAACGCCCATCTCCAGCAGGAACTTCAGATCGCCCGGGCTTGGCAGTTAGCCCGTCAGGCGCAAGATTGGGTCTTTGTTGAGCCTCATCGGAGTCTCCTTCTGGCCACGGAAGCAGTCCGCATTTTCTTGGACCAAGGGATCCAACCCGAACTGGGCTTAGAACAGACTCTTCAAGATGCGTTGGCTCAGATGGGGCAAGGTCGGTTGGAAGGCCAACCTCCGGAAATTTCTGCGTTGGCCCTGAGCCGAGATGGCCGGTGGCTGATCACTGCGAGCGAAGACGGAACCGTTCGGGTGTGGAATATGCAGGGGAAGCAGCCCACCTTGACCGGACTGCTTCGGACTCATACAGGAACAGTTTATCATATTTTGTTCACTCCGGACCCAAGCCGGTTCATTACAGCAGGTCACGATGGCCAGCTACTCCTATGGGATCTGGATACCAGCGGGCCTTCCCGATCGCCGCTGCGGATCGGCACTGCTCAAGGGCCCATCCGCACTGCTGCCTTGAGTGCGGATGGCCGATGGCTTCTGACGGCTGCTGGCAGCCCCTTCCAGAAGGAATACCCGGCTTATCTATGGGACTTACACGCCCAGCCGCCCGGCTCTCGATCCGTCCTCCTGCGAGGTCATGAACTACCCATCCGCTCGGTAGCCTTCTCGGCTGACCTGCGGTGGGCTGTGACCGCCGGAGAAGATCGAACCATTCGGCTTTATCACCTTCAGGCCAAATACCCGGCTGCAGAACAGCGGATTCTAACCGGCCATGAAAAAGCCGTTGTCCGAGTAGCCATCAGTCCCAATAGCCGATGGCTCGTATCGGCCAGCACCGACGGAACCGTTCGACTCTGGGACTTACAAGCTCCTGAAGCGGCCAACGGATCGATGCTGCTTCCGGGGCCTGCCGACTCGGTCGAAGCCTTAGCTATCGACGCCGGGTCCCGCTGGCTCGCTGCCGGCAGTGCCGACGGCGTCATCCGCCTATGGGACCTCCAGGCACCCAATCCGGCCCCATCGCCGCGCCTGCTTAAAGGACACGAACGTCCTATCCATTGCTTGGCCTTTACACCGGACGGCCATCGCCTGCTTAGCGGCAGCGCCGATGGAACGCTCCGGATCTGGGACCTTACTGCCTCCGATCCTAATGAAAAGCCGCTGATTTTACGCAGCCATTCGCGCAGGGTGCGCCTCATGAGTCTTAGCGAGGATAGACGATTGCTGGTTACCGCTTCCGAAAGCACCCCAGACACTCGACAGGCAGTAGTTCGGTTTTGGCACCTTCAGCCAGAAGATGTATTTCAAGAAGCAAAGCGCATCGTTGCCGAAAAGTTCACCCCAACCGAACAGCAAGAAATCCTCGCGTCGCTCCGCCCTTTTGCCTCAACCACCCGGTAAAACTCTTCCAGTTCATCAGGCTTTATCGGCACCGATTGTTCTGCCGGGTTTATTCCTCGGTAGGATTGCCGGCGAACGAAAACCGACCTCTCTCCGAACCAGCACATCCGAGTTCACGCCCCTCGGAGTGGGCCTCGGCCTACGGGAGCACCTTCCACTCCAATATCCCCCCGGAAAACCCCTCCTGCAGTTGCACCTCCAGCCGCAGCCCCGTAGTCTCTACTGCTGGAAACCGCACCTGAGAATATCGGTCTTTGGCAATGGGAAATTCTTTCACCTCTGGCACCGGCTTCCACGGATCTCCGTCTCGATAAAGCAGGCGCCAGGACTGCGGCAAGCGGCATTGGCCCTGCCCCGTATCGTCGAACCAATACACCGCTACTCCGGCCACCCGCCGGGGTTTCTCGAATTCATACTGCACCCATTCGGCCGTTCCCCGATGCGGCCACCAGGTCATCCGCGGAATCGAATGATCATTGGAGTTTTTCGGTTCCAGGCCGTCGTTCAGGGCGCTTAGGGTGTCATGTTCAAAGCAGTGGGAGGCCGAGACCTTCCATCGGCTGGGCGCCTGCCAACGGTGGCCTTCCGGCCCGGCCGTAACGGTCGGGATGCAGGCGATCCTCAGCCGGGCCGCCCCCATCGGTATCAGCGTAATCTCCTCGATCGGTTCGCTGCTCAGGGCCGGGCAAGCTTGCAACGGGCCTACCATGTTCCGCTCGTCCATCTGCCAGTCCGGTATCTTTCGGCCCCGGGCTTGAATCCAGATAGGGACATCCTCCGGCGTCCACGGGTTGGCAGCCAACGGCCCCTCTTTCCGCACTACCCGGAGCGTTTCTGCCGGTCGCTTCAGATCGACCAGTTCCAGCCCGTAGTTCCAGGGCGAATCCGGAAACACTTCCCACTCCGGCCAATCCGGGTGCCGATTGACGTATTTCTGCCATCGCTCCCGAATACGGATCGAAAAACTCAGCGGCCCATAATCCACCGAAACCGCATTATGGTTTTTTGTCCATGTTCGGACCTGCACCTCCATCGGAAGCCGCAAACTGACCGTATCACCGTTTTGCCAAGTTCGTTCAATCCTCAAGAAGCTGAGCGGCTTGGCCGAGGTGCTAACCGCCAGGCCGTTGATCTCTAACTGCGGTCCCTTGCACCAGCGGGGGAGGCGCAAATAGAGCGGAAACCGTACTGGCTTTGGCGTCGAAACGCGAAGGCGGACCGTCTGGTCAAACGGATAGTCTGTCTCTTCGGTAATTTGAACTTTTGTTCCGTCTCCCACCTGGGCTTCCACTTCGCTGGCCGCATAAAGCGAGGCGGCTAATCCTCCGTCCGGCGTGGCCAGCCAAAGCTCCTCCGCATAGTACGGCCAACCGTGCGAGACATTGTGTTGGCAGCACCGGTAGCACTCGAACGGACTGTAGCTAAACATCGTACCGCTGTTCTGAATGCCCGGCGACTTATTGTGCCGGTCCAATTGCACCTGGTTGGCGCAAGTGATATAGTGCAGCCCCTTGAGGTCCGGAGTCATAGCCGCCGGAAAACTGTTCAAAGCGATCTCTTCGCACCGGTCAGCCCAGATGGGTTGACCCGTAATGCGCAAAAGCATCTGGAAACTGTGCATGAATTCCACGATGCCGCAGGTTTCGATGCCGCCTCGGGGGTCGGTGAATCCGGGTCGGCAGTTTTCGTCGCCTACAAAACCGCCTCCGGGAAACTGCCCGTACATGTCCATAAGTTTCGTGTAATTTCGTTCCGCTGACGCTAAGTGTTCCGGCTTTTGCGAGAGCATCCAGAAGACGGTCCCGGCCCGGAATCCCTGGGCAAGATTGACATTATGCCAATTGATAATATCTTCATCCCATCGGGCCATTCCCGCATGGATTTTCCGCGCCAGCTCCAGAAGCCACTCTTGGCCAGTCCGGTTATAAAGCCAAAGCACGCTTTCAATGTTGTCGCCCGCCCGCATTCTGGGCCAATAGCCTTCGCCGAAGGCGCTAACAGGCAAGCGGTTTTGCCATTCGAAGTACCGGGTCATGACGTCCAGCACCCGCCGGTCGCCGCTATATTCGTAATAGCTCTGCAAGACATTGAGCATGACCATATGCGGCCAGAGGTCTGGTTTGCCGTCCAGAGCGGTAAGCAACGCCCGGGGGCCAAACCAGCCGTCTTCCCGCTGAGATGCCATGACTGCTTCGATCCATTTTTTGGCCTCGGCAATCACCTCCGGATCGTCCAGCACATAGCCCAGGTCGCCGAATCCCTTGAGCCAGTAGGGCATCTCTTCCCAGCCGTGTTTGCCCTGCCCGTCTTTATTGGCCCAGGCGCTTTCCTCAAATCGGAGCCAAGGGGAAATTTCTTTTAGCCTCCCTACCATCCCGTTTCGGGCCAGAAGCAGTTGCTGCCGAAGCCATCCCTGGGGCTTAATGCTGCCGATGGGCAGTTTCAGGAAAGGACTGGGCGCAAGCGGGGGCCGATTGCTCACATAAAACGGATTTTTCATCTCGGTCGGGGGCCCCTGGACCATTGTAATCTGCACCGCTTGGGCTTCGTGGCCCGCCTTGCTGGCCGCCGCAGCCGCCGCCCTGGTCGGCTTTTCCTCCGCCAATTCAGACGCCGCTGCCCCTGAAGCGAACCAAACCACTATCCCCATAGCCACCATTGCCAACCTGGGCGCCGCCGCCCGAACCAATCGATTCGGCGACTGTTCCGGTATCTGGTACGGGTTCTCTAAAAATAAACAAATTAACATCTTGCTTACCCTCCTAAAATAATCTAGGGTTGCTCTCCCATGGCTTTGCTCCCGGACCAACTCGCCGCAAACATTCGCCCCTGGAAGCATCATTCCTTATGGGGATGCTGCTTGTCAAGGGCTGGCTTTGCTTTTACAATGGTCTGTACCCTCTTGGAGGATACGTCCTTCCTGCCTTAAGAAACTTTGCCCTCCTAGAGCTTGTAGAGGTGTGATTTCTTTTTTACGAAAGGTCCAAGCGATGCGAATGTCTCGGTCTTTGCCTGTGTCTAGTGGGTGTGCTTGTTGTGTGAGTCGGCGGCGGTTTTTGGCCGGTTGTGCGGCCTGTGCGGCTGGGACGCTGACGGCCCTTCGGCCTACGGAGCGTCTATTTGCCGCCGAACCCAAAATGCGCCTTCGCCTTATCTATTCCCTTCACGGCGAGGTGCAGCCACAGCCCGATTGGCCGAACATCGGCTTCGACTTCCGCCCGGTCATGCAAAAGATTGAAAAAATGTTCCGTGAAGCCTGTCCTGATGTGGAATTCCTGCCCGCCATGGCCAACGGCCCCGATGCTGCAAAAAAGATCGTCGAACAAGACCAAGCCAACCCGCCTGACGGTTACATCGTCTATCAAATGAACTGCTGGAACCGAGTGGTCCAAACAGTCGTCGAAACGGGAAAACCCACCTTGTATTTGGATTTCCTTTTTGCCGGTAGCGGCGGGTTTCTGGTCTATACGGCCAGTTTTCTCCGCCAGGGCAAACCCAATTTCGCCTATCTCGGCTCCTCGAATTGGGACGATCATGTGGCCGCCATGAAATGTTTTGAACTGCTCCGCAAAGGCGGCACGATGGCCGATTTTGTGGCTGCGGTCGCCAAGGTCCGCAAAGACCGAACGCCCCAGCCCGGCGATATGACTTGCAAGCCGGACCAGCTCCAATGCCTCTCGCCGGAAGAAACGCTTCGGCAGGTTAAAGAGATGAAGATTCTCACGGTCGGCGGCGGTTGGGGCGGACCGGCATTTTTCAAAACCATTCAAGATCAGCTCGGCATCGTCGTCATCCCCATTACCTTCGACGAAATCAAACACGCTTATCAGCAGGCCAATAGGGACCAAGCCAAGGAATTGGCCGACCGCTGGGCCAAGGCTGCTCAACTAATCCGCGATGTCTCCCCAGAAACCCTCCAAAAAAGCGCCGCCATGTACCTGGCTTGCGATGCCCTGATGAAAAACCATGCCGCCCATGCGATTACCATCAACTGTCTGGGCGGCTTCTACGGCGGTCATCTGGAAGCCTATCCCTGCCTCAGCTATGTAGAACTGTATAATCAGAAACGCATCGGCGCCTGCGAGGCCGACGTCCGTTCTACGACTACCATGGTGGTCATGACCACCATGACGCAAGGTCGGCCCGGCTTCATCTCCGATCCGGTCCTCGACAGCGCCAAACGCCAGATCATCTATGCCCACTGCGTGGCCAGCTACAAACCTTTTGGTCCCGACGGCCCTGCCAACCCCTTCCAAATCCTCACCCATTCCGAGGATCGCCAAGGCGCTTCGGTCCGCTCGCTTTTGCCCGAAGGCTATATGACCAGCACCCTGGAACTGGCCCCGGACCGAAAACAGATCCTCTTCCATCAGGCCAAGACAGTCGGCAACGAACTAGAGGACCGGGCCTGCCGAACCAAACTCTGCGGCGCCCCGGTAGGCGATTTCGAGAAGCTCCATCAAGAGTGGGATCGCTGGGGCTGGCACCGGGTGACCTACTACGGCGACCTGAAAGAGCCCGTTTACGCCCTAGCCGACCGCCTCGGCTGGAAAGTCGTCGAAGAGGCATAGCCCGCCAGCGGATCGCAGAGCCTAGATCGCCGCCCAAACTCCCATTCCCATGCTGGCGCCAGCCAGAGGGAGAAGGCTGGGTTATGGGCATATGCGGCTTGTCGGGGCAGCAGGCTCGCTACCTTAGGCGGTGCAGAATAGGAAGGCAGTTTGGTTTCGGCACCGGGCGCTTTTGCGCCGATGACACCAAGCAGGGGCCATTCGGCTGAATTGTTACAAAAAGGAGGCGGCTCATCCCCTTTCGCCGCCGGCGGATGTGGTATTGAGTAGTCGATTTGGACATCAGTTCAGTCGGCTCCAAGGGCAATCAACTGTCAGCCGACCCACCTCCTGCCAGTTGACCCGCATCCGCTGCCGGCCGTCCCACCGCTGGCTGGCCCCCGGCAGGAAGCTCCTCTGCAAATCGTTGCGTTTTGGTAGTCTCTTGACCAACCGGCAGACGGGCCGGGCTGGTTATTGTTTTAGGTTCTGTAACTGCGGGCGCCTGGAATTGGTCCGGATCGCCGTCCATTCGATTCCGGTTATTCTTCGTTGATTTGTAGGTTCTGAAATTCTAGGGCTAGCTCTTGCAGAGCGGAGCGGATCTCTGACGCTTTCTCCCTGGAGATGCCTCCCTCAGGCGCCACCTCGAAGCGTACGACGATCCGCAGGCTGGAATCCGTGGCAAAGTGGGTGAGGATTTTCATGTAAAAGTTAGCCCACTGTTGCGGCGGCAGGTTGCCTTCCCAGGCGATGCGCCGAACCGGCATCTTCTCAGGTGGGACGGAGGGCGGTTGCGGTTCGACCTTCCCTTCAGGCCGCTCCCAAGAAGGGGGCGGCGGGGCGGATAGCTGCTCGGGCGGGACCAACAAGACCTCTCCGGAGAACTCCACCCGGTCCGCCGTGAAGGCGGAATCTTCGAAGATTGTCCTTGCAAGACCTTCTTCCGCCCGTACCACATAGGCGAATTTCCCTTCCCGCACGCCCCAGGCGATGATTTCTCGCAGGGCATCCGGGTCGACCAACCGGGGGTAAAGCGGGGATGCGTAGAACACATCGCGGACCGCTCGGGTGTTCCATCCTTCCTGATGCGCGGGCGGCCAGTGGCGGACGAGGAAGTCCGGGCTGATGGTTTCCTCAAGGATGCCTTCCTGCTTGAGGCGCATCATGATGATGTCCACCAGCGATTTCCCCATGCTGGGATGGAGCCGTCCCAAATCCACTTCCTGCAGCTCGTTGTCCTTGCCCAGAAGGAGCACACGATGGTAGGCGTGCCAGACCAGCTCCCCGAGCTTTTGCTCGCTGCGGCGTTTCTTCTCTTTGAGCTCCCGCACCTGCGCCGGCTCCAGCCGCAGCCGTTCCTGCTCCGCCGGGTCCTCCAGGCTCTCCAAAGCCAGTAGCGTGCGCGCCTCGTCCGTTAGGTGCGCCCCGCTCTCAGCCACGGCAAAGATCAGCCCGCTCTTGTAAGTCCTCCCCCGCCCCCCAAATTCCTGGACCATGCGCCGCAGCAGGTCCTTGGTCCGCTCCCGTTCAGCGTTCTCCCACCCGTGCTCCGGGGCCATCACCACCAGGCGCAGAGCGCCCACGTCGGGGATGTCCACCGAATCCTCCGGGAAATACCGACGCTCAATGCCGGCGCCCCCGGTCTTGAAGACCTCCCGGATCGCCTGGCGGACCTTCTCGCGGATCTGCTCCTCCGCCTCCGGGCCCGAAAGCGCGGCGCGCCGGTCGGAGAGGATCTTGTTCAGCGTCGGCCGGTGGCTGATCCAGTAAGCCGTCCCCCGCGCGTCCAGGTAGTAACACCGGCCCACCAGGTTCTCCAGGGTGTCCTCGATCCACCCCATTTCGATCTCCGGCCCGCCCACCGCTAGGCGCACCTCCGGGAGCGTGGCCTCGTTGCGCACCTGCCCTCCGGAGGATTCGAAGAAGACCGCCGTGGCCACCTGCTGATGCAGCCGCAGCCGTCTCATCGAGCCCCCAGCTTCCTGATCCAAGCGGACTGCATGGGCTTCTGGGCTAGCGATGTCCGAAAGCACCGCCGCTTCCAGGCGGCCCTCACCTAGCTGCTCGAAAACGGCAGCTCGGAAGAAAGGATCCTCCATGGGGGCCGAGCCCAGGACGATCAGCGGTTCCCTCGTCCCTTCGCGATACGCCCGCTGCCAGTCGTGGGAAACCCAGAGGGCCAGAAGGCGCAGAATGCCCCGGGTCCGCTGGAATCTCGGTAGCGACTGCCACTTGCGCTCAAAGACCGACAGCACCGTAGGATGGAAGGGATAGGTGGCCCTAAAGACCAGCTCCGCCTGGTCGGCCGGGAACCACTCGGGCAGCTGTGTTCGATTCTTGCGCACCCACTCCGCGTAGGCTTTGGCCGTGCGGGCGATCTCCTTGGGGTCGCCGACTTCTTCAAAGAGCCTCCGCCGGACGATCTCCGCGATCTCCATCTTCTCCGAAAGGAGCACCGCCTTGCTCAGGCGGTCCAACAGCTTGCTCAGCCGCTGGAACTCCGCCTCATCCTCCTGGGTCATCTCGTACTCGGAGAGAGGAAGGGAGATGACCAGGGCCGTGTTCTCGCTGCCAGTCACCTCGCGGGTGAGCACATCCAAGAAGCTATAGAACTGCGAGCCCAAGCGGCGGTATGGATCCCCCGCCTCCCGGGCCCGGCGGAGGAAGCTTAACACCTCGTCCATGAGGATGAGCGTCGGCTCGCCCGTGAAGACTTTCTGAAGGATCTCCCCACCGGGGACAACGCCCTGTTCGTCGTGATCCTTCACCAGCTGGTAGAGGTCGTTGCCGCCCACCTGCCAAGCCAGATCTCCCCACGGCGTTTTACGTCTGGGCTCCCCTTCCGCACCCGCACCGACGACGAAATCAAACCGGTTGCCGATGAAGACGGCCACACGGGCTTTGGGGACCGCGGAAAGGCCAGCTTCCTCGATAAGCTCGGAAACTCCTGGCCATCCCTTGGCAGCATCGCCCGCTCGGCAGAGGTGGTAGAGCATGGTAAGGAAGTGAGTTTTCCCGCCACCGAACTGGGTCGTCAAGTTGATGCCCGGCGAAGTACCGAGCCGCTCCCCCGCGAGGCGGCGAAGCACATCGGCGGCCATTTTGCGAAAGGCCTCCGTCAGATACGTGCGGGCGAAGAAGCGATGCGGCTCGCGGTAATCCTCCGATGCCCGGCCGTCGATCACTTGATCCAGGTGGATGGCAAAGGCCGAGGCATCTAATGGGATCCCCTTCCGCAAATCCCCGTGCGGCGTCGCTACTTGATGCCAAGGTTTCAAGGAGGCCATGGCTTTCACTCTCCCATCAGACGAAACCGCTTGTAATTTACATCCCAGCGATAAGGCCGGAAAAATCCATCAGGGAAGTCCTCAGCGCAGCTGCGGGTCCCGACAACCACCATCAGCTCCATATCGGGGGCCAGCGCTCGGACCAAATCAGCAAGCGCCCGGGGGATCTCCCCCACTTGGTCTGGCTCCCTCTGGTAGCAGAACACCCCTCCCCATGCTACACGCACCATGCACACCCTCCACAGCGCGTAGGCGATGGCCGCCTCGTGCGGGCTGTTTTCCAGCTCAAAGGCCATCACCGGCTTCGTCCACCGTGGTGACCCCCTTTTTGGGAAGGCCAGGACATCCAGACCCAGATACTCCTGGCGGGGGATAGGAAGAATACGGGACATCTGTCCGCGGGCCGCCACCTGGAACCCTAGCTCCTAACACGCTTTCGCCACCACCTCCGTGAGCAAGGCTGTCCACTGCCCCAACCTCCCCGCCAGGGCGGCGTCCCGCAACCCATCGGCCCAGGGATTCCTCCGCACCTGCCTCCTGAATGCTTCGCACCAGTCCTGTAGGTCCATCTTAAAGACGCCAGGTCTTCCTTCGTGCGATCAAGCCGTCTACCAAGCGCTTTTCCCTTGATAAAGTGGGATACAACCGCGAGAGAGCATCAGCCAGGCGCCAGAACTGGGGCTCCCGGCCGTAGCCTTCCTCCATGAGGAAGCGACGTAGGGCCTCCGTCTGCCCTTCAGCGAACAGTAACATTGCCTGGTGCAAACGGTCCAAGAGGGTGCGCCCAGGCTCGAAGGTGACGATCCCGCTCTGCGGGAGCTCTTTCAGTTCCTCAAAGAGCACGCCCTGGCGTTTCCGCCGATGGAGCTTCTCTGGGGCTGCCGCCCTCGGCTCCCCTACAAGATACCGCCGTCGCTCCATCACCGACCGAAGCCGGGCCGTGTTGCCCTTGATCTCGAGGATCCCGCCCGGCCGCCTGAGCCTTGCCTCGTCCGCCCCCAGCGCCTGGAGGATGAGGCGGGCGTCGTCGTAGGGCATCGACCACCCCTTCACCTTAGGCGTCTCGGCCGCCTCCTCCAGCTCTTCCTCTTCCTCATCACCTGCAGCCGCCACCTGGGCGCCGTTCTTGCGGGCCAGAAGCGTCCAGAGCCACAGGGCCGTGACCCGGGCGTCCTCCTCAAAGCCCTGGGGGTCCGCCTCCGGGAAGATCATCCGCAGCGCCTCCCGGGCCACCGCCTCCCAGA
>CALIRO010000017.1 GCA_938042245.1 uncultured Thermoguttaceae bacterium | reverse complement strand
AGAGAGGCAGAGGGAAACGGGCCAGCCAGAGGTCCCCTGGGGTACGGGGCTTACCCGTACCCCAGGAGCCTTCGTTGCCCTCTAGCCGGTCCGGGCCTGGCTCCCCATGGGCAGATGGAGATGGTCTCCCTCAGACCCATGGAGGATGGAGATTCACTCCCTCAGACCCATGCACGCCCATCAGACACAAACCCAATTACGGGTTGGTCACGTCGTTGGCGCAGGCCTTGGTAGTACCCTGGTCCACCGCGCCAGGATCGGTGGCCCGCCGCTCGCTGATGTAGGCCGCATCCGTATACGTGCTGTCGCTAGCACCATCCTCGATGCAGTCTGGGGTCAGCACTTCCCAGGGGGCCAGGATGGTGTAGGACTGGTCGAGGGAGATCATGGCCTCGGCCACGTCGCCCAATTCGGTAATGAGCGCATCGCGTACTGCGCTCAGGCCGCCCACGATGCCGATGACCAGCACCGTAATGAGCAGCACCCATTCGAAGGTCAGGACGCCTCGGTCCTCCCTCCAGACACGTTGCAGCAGACTCTTCACAGCAGCAACTCCTCACAAAAAAGGGACAGAAACGGACACATTTCAACCGGCCCACCGCGGACCGGCTACCCGACATACTTAAGTGCCCATGGCCTGATCGCGGATTGCTTATCGCTTGATCCCGTTTTGGGGATCGCCTACGGAGGCTCTGCCTCCTATCCACTGCCCCCCTATTCCCTGCCCTCTGCTGCCAAGCCGCTGTCCACAACTACCCCCTGCCCACCGAGGGTTCCCCTCAATAGAGGGGACGGCCCTCCCCTTTGTGGCAATTTACTGACTTTTATAATGCACTTGGCGTGCCAGGGGGTTTTCTATTTTGCCCAGATTCCGCATTTTGGCATAATCTTCGGGAAAATAACGAGTTAAGACAACTGGCAGGGTGTTTGTAATGGGTTTTGCCGAGGGGCCAGCAGCCCAGCGGTGTTGAAAACCCGAAACACGTCCAACCCGGCCATGTTTCACCAGAGAAACACTTCCGACCCATTTTTGGTCTGTTGCCCGAGTTAGCCCATCTGGCCCAGGGGTACTTTTTCAGGACTCTTCCCAGGGCTCAGCCAGTTGCTGGTGCCAAAGCCCAGCTTCTGCCAAGAAAGCCAAAATGGTGGGCAGATCGGTTGGGCGTGTGGTTGTTAAGCCCATAGTGGAAAAGACCACCTTCCACCTTCTGCCAAGAAAGCCAAAAACCCCCGAAAGGAGGAACGTTTCGGGGGGAGAATCGGCACGCACGCCTAGCTTGGAGAGGTGGAAAACAATCTCACTAACCTTTAAACTAACCCAGTATTTCCCCAGCAGGGCCATTACGGGCCGCCGCAGGCGGGCAGGACTTGACCACGAAACAGGTCAATGGCCCCTGGATCGGTAGCCCGCTTTTCGCTGATATAGGCGGCATCCTGATAGGTGCTATCGCTAGCCCCATCCTCGATGCAGTCGGGCAACACGATTTCCCAGGGCGGCAAGATGGTGTAGGACTGGTCCAGGGAGATCATCGCCTCAGCCACATCGCCCAGTTCGGTAATCAGGGCGTCCCGCACCGCACTTAAGCCGCCCACGATCCCAATAACCAATACCGTCAACAAAAGCACCCACTCGAACGTAAGCACTCCATCCTCCTGGTGGAGGAACCGACGCAAGACTCCTAGCGGTTTCACTTCCTATCTCCTTCTGTTAGGGGGAAAGAGAACCGTGCACCTTGGATCGAATTCTGACAGTCAGGGCCGCGACTGCCTGGACGAACTGCGCAGTATGTCCCCTTTTTTGAGGCCTTAGCGGAGCAGTTTTTGTGCCAATGGGAGGGGAGTTTTATGGGAAAAAACTAACTCCCCATCAGATTTGAAGTTAGGTCGATTTAGCTTGGCACAAAAAGGCCCCGGCATGGGAAACGTATTTTAGGCACTTAACAGGGTTTTACCGGTGAAACAGGCCGGATGTTTCGCAAACCAAACACGAAGCCAGCCAGACAAGGGAAGCCGCTTCCCAAGCCACGGCCAGTAGGGAGCGGTATCGGACCTTCGCTGGAAGGTTTCTGGAAACCCGCCCCCAAGCCGCCACCGTTCCCCATAGGGACTGGCTTTTAGCAAGGGGCAGTAGAGGGCGGCCTCCGGGGAATGGCGGCGGGGAGAAAGCAAGGGGGCAGGAACCGGGCAGTGGACTGGGGAGATGACGGCGGAACGGAGATAGGAATTGGCTATCTGGTTTGGATTTGCCCCCCAAATAGGTGGTGCAATCTCCCTCCAAAATTTTAAAAAATTGGAATTTTTTCTGTCCGAATATTTGCATTCTTGCGTCCCTGTTGGTATCATCGTAAAAAGATTGAGCAGCCATCTTTTGTCATTTATCATCTCCAGGGAGAGGCATCATGAGGCTCGCAAGATGGATGGACTGTAGGGGGATCGGTTGGGTAGGGGTGGGGATGGTGTTCTTAGGTGCGCTATACATTTGCCCAGCTTCGGCCGATTTTATCGTGATGGATAAAGTGTATACCTTTTACGACGGCGGCCTGGGCGGAGCGTATCTTAATTTTCCGCAATTCCGTGATCTCTACATTCCTTCCGGCCAGCTTCCTGGACCGTACGGCGGCTGGTACGACGGGGACATCCCCCAATACAACAACAATCCGATGAGTCCTGGCCATCCGGGTTTTCCGTACCAATTTCGCAATGGGGTAGCGGATATTCCTTTGTACATTTTCGATATGGAACCGGGCGGCTATGTTCCCAATAAACTGCCGAATGGAACCCCGAACCCTGTGCCTGGCGCCGCCTCCTACCTGCGCTTCGACGCCCTATGGGACTATAACGGCGGTACCGGTGGCACTGCCAAGCGGCCGCCGTATCCGCCTCCGGGCCTCCCCACTCCCCCCTCGCCGTACACCAGTTTTTGGACTGGGCCAGCCAATGACGAATGGCCCGGCTATAATGGCGGCGGGGTGCCCGGCAATTGGTTTGCCCCTCGGCTGCCCGCTGTCGATTTCCTCTCCCTGCCTGGAGATGCTCAAGATCCTAGTAAACGATCCTATGTGGTCGTTGGCGTAGATGGCAAAGCCTTTTTGCCAAGCGGCGGCAATGACCTACTGATTCAAGCCATTTGGCAGCTAGGCGGCCCCGAACAGGCCAACTTGTATGTAACCACCGATCCAAATGTGCTGAATGATCCTCAAAATGTGCCCTATATCTTAGTGGGTACCTTAGGTGGAAATATCTCTGGCCAACAACACAACGGCTATAGCTGGATTCGAGATTACTATGTGAATCTGACGAACTATGGCATTACCTTTCCGGTATTGGCCTTTAAGATCGAAGGGTTAGATCTGGAGGCCTACTCGCCGGGGTTTGACTTGGCTTCGGTGCAGGTGAACGAGGACATTTTAATTCCTTGGGAGCAGGCGATTATTCCGGAGCCAGCCAGTTGGGTGCTTTTGGCCGTGGGAGTGTTGGCGTTGGTCGGTTGGCGCCGCCTGGGGCGGTAAAAGGGCTTATCGGAATAAATCGCCTGGGAAGGGCGAAGGTTAAAAATACTGCCTCAGCAGCCGCCTAGGCGCCTCGGGCTGACAAAGCCCGCGAATGGGATCAGCTTATGACAAGGCGTCGGCTTGCTCCGATGCCTTTTTTATTTGTGGGGGGTATTGCATCAGCCGGAGGTGTTTGCTAAGCTAAAAAGTGCTTCGAGTCAATTTGCCGTCTTGGGAAGGGTGTGGGTAAGGGTCTCTAGTCCTTCGTAGTGGGGGGGGCAAGCCATGAAGGGAGGCTATCTAGGCTGGTATTTCAGACCGGCGCGGCACGGGTTCACGCTGGTGGAGCTTTTGGTGGTTATTACGATCATTGGGATCTTGATTTCGCTGCTGTTGCCGGCGGTGCAGTCGGCCAGGGAGGCGGCCCGAAGGACCCAGTGCACCAACCATCTGAAGCAATTGGGCCTGGCTTTTCATAATCATCATGCCGCCCATGGGTTTTTGCCTACTGCAGGCGGGCCAGATTGGAGCTGGCACATGACCTATATCAACGGCATGCCGGCCGTAGCGCCGAAGCAACACGGCGGCTGGGGCTTTCAGATCCTGCCTTACATCGAACAAGAGGCCCTCTGGCTGGGCAGCGGAAAGACCGACGACCTGGAAAAATCAATCCAGGCCATCAGCACGCCGATTTCCATCATGTTCTGCCCCAGCCGACGACGCCCTGAAGTGGTCGTGGCCAACTGCTGGTACCGGTATCCGAATGCGGGCCGAAGCTACGGCCATGCCAAAAACGACTATGCCGCTGGAAGCCTCAATTGGTCCATCCAGTTTGCCGACGGCCGGACCATCTCGGTCACCGGCGGCGTGGGACCGGTCATCTATAATAACCCCGACGACACCGACGGATATACGAAGTTCAAGGGGGTTATCGGTTGGACGGAAATCCGCGACGGCACTAGCAACACCCTGCTACTGAGCGAAAAACGGATGAACTTGGCCCGAATGGGCACCATGCAGGCCAACGACAACGAGGGCTATACCTGCGGCTGGAACCACGACATTATGCGATATACGGATCGGGTGCCCCAGCCGGACTTTTATCACGAATCGAACTATGACGACAGTTTCGGCTCTTCGCATCCGGGCGGGTTGAATGTGCTTTTGTGCGACGGGTCGGTGCGATTTGTGGGGTATTCGGTGGAGTTGGAGATGTGGAAGCGGCTCGGACATCGCCAAGACGCCCAGCCGCTCCAATTGCCATAGCCTTCCTCGTTGAGAGGGACTTGGACTGTCATCCCCGCGCAAGCGGGGATCCAGGCTACTTTGTGGGTGCCCCTGGGATCAGCGGCTTCCCGCTTGTGCGGGAATGACATTCCATAAAATCCCCTCTCCCCTTTGCGGGAGAGGGGAGCCGGGCGCAAGCCCGGCAGGGTGAGGGGGCGCCAGGATGTCCGCTTACGCGGGAATGACAGGCAAGGCAGAGCCATTCGTCCAGAGCCGGTGCAGGATGAATCGACCCCCTGTTTTTTACCGGCTTTGGTTCAAGGGGAGAATCTTGATGCGCAAAGGGTGTCGGGGTTGGCGGATAGGGTTTCTCCTGGCCGGGCTGGGACTGGTGTTGGGGGTGGTGATCGGCTGCGGCGGCAAACCGAAGGGACCGGCCGTTCGCGCTAGAGGCCGAATCCTCATGAACGGAAAACCCCTCGTTGTTTCGCCGCAACACCGGGAGGTGGGCATCGGCTATGTGCGGGTGGAGTTTTACCGGCTCGGCCCGGACGGCAAACCGCAGGATCCGCCCGAAGGGATGGTGGTGGATGAAGAGGGCTACTTTGAACTGATGGACCGTATCCCGCCTGGAAAATACCGAATCGCCGTGTATCATTATGACCCCGATGACAAACTCGGCGGCCGATTCGATAAAGACCACTCGCCCATTGTGCGGGAAGTAACCGGCAAAGAGGATCTTGTGATCGACCTGGCCAACCCATAGGAAACACGCACTATCCCCTGATCGCCCTCGTAGGAGAGACAGAAGCGGCCTAGGGCGATCGACACTTGGCCAAGCCGGGAGAGGCGGAAATATCCGGGGGATGCCACCTACGATGATCGTCCGGAAAAGCTCATGCCGGAAAAAGTCGGAATATCGGGGGTAGCTAGCCTACGGGTTGGGCAGTTTCAGGAGGCGGGCGAGCCAGACACCACGGAGGGAATACTCGGCTACTACCGGAGCATTGACTAGCAAAGGTTCGACGGCGGCCAGGTCGGCTTTGCGATGATAGACAATAAGCCAGCCGACGGCAGGCTTCTGAGTTTGGTTTGCTGGGCTGGGGGATAGCGGAGGCAAGCGGTTCTCTGGGGAACCGGTGCTGGGTAAACGCTCCCCCGGGGGCATGGTGATGGGGGGAAGCGAAGGCGTCTGGGCGTCCGGGAGAGTCTGCCTTGCCTGCTCAGCCCGATCCCGGCGGAACGGAGGAGCATGGACGGCCGGGTCCCAGCCGACCAGTTCTGTTTGGCTTTCTGCTAGGGCGGGCGAAGAGATGGCAATACCTGGGGCCTGAAAGGGGGCCAAATGCGGAGCAAAAAACACGGTTTGGCCCGGAGCTTGAGCTGCCGCCTCTTGAAGCAGAGGTTCCCGAACCGCATCGGCCCAATAGTTGACCTCTAGACCGATTCGCTCCGCCCCAGCCAGGCCGCCCACCAGAAGATTGTAATAGCTCAACTGGCAGGGATGATAAAGCACCAATCCCACCCCCTGCAGGGCAACCATGAGCAGTAGGCCTCCTCCAATGAGCCGATCCAAAGGAACCTGAACCACTCGAAACATGCCGCCAGTGAGGTTGTAGAGACCGTTTCGAGCCACCCATCGAAGCAGCACTTCCTGCACTCGGAGGCATCCGAGGCCGACAAAGATGGCCCAGATCGGATAGACAAAAAGGAAGAGGCGTTCACCGTCATAGACCGGCACACCTGGCCAGGAAAATAGCCCCAAGCCGGCTCCTGCTAGGCTAGCCAGAATCGCCCCCTGGGGCCTGGTCGGCCAAGCCTGAAGGACGGCCCATAAGCCCACCAGTCCCAAAACCAATAGGCCCACCGGAACCGTACTCCCAAAGATCAGCCAGGGATAATGCCAGGGTACTTCATAATCGAACCAAACCCGACCCAGATAATAGACATGAATCGGCTGGCGCTGTGTAGCACTGGCCAGGTAAAGTTGAAGCTGTTCCAGGGGAGAGTACCACAGCCACGGCCAACCTGCAAAGAAGACGGCCGCTGCTCCGACAGACCATATGCCCAGCTTTTGCCAAAGGATGCCACAAGCTGGGCAATGACCTTTTCTGCGGAGGAGCAACCAGCGTAGGAGAAGCCAGCCGAACAACACCGGCCCCAGCAGAACTGCATGAAACCTTGTTAAAAGGGCCAATCCCCAGACGGTTCCGGCGGCCAGCCAACGCAGCTCGGGACGTCCGGCGGTAGAGGTTTCAGCCCAAGCGGCGGCTAGAGCAGCGCCCAAAAGAGCCAGGGCGGTCCAGATTTCTAAGGCGGCAAAATGGCCGTGGGCAAACACCCGAGGCATCATCGCACATGCTAAAGCGGCAGTAGTACCGGCCAAAGGGCCTGCGTGCCGGGCTGTCCAAAGCCCCACCAAAAGCACCAAAAGCCCATAACCCAAAGCCCCGCCCAGCCGGGCCCCGACGATCGATACCACCTGTTTTTCCTCCGGGGCTGGATCCACCAGCCAATGCACCAGCCCAAAAACCCAATGCACCAAAGGCGGATGCGCTGGCGGTCCGCCCGGCTGAAACGGAAATACCTCTTGGACCACCGGCGGAGTAAAAAAGCCCAGGCCATATCGCGCCAACGCCCAAACCTGCCGTTTGGCCGTCAGGGTATGATACAATTCATCACAACTGATGCCTGGGCCAGCTCGGTGCGGCGCTAAGGTGGCCAAAACGGCCATCCAAGCGCCCACTGCCACCACTCCTGGGCCGATATACCAACCTTTCCACCATGCCAGGTGGGTCGAACCCATCCAGAAAGCCTTTCCGCAAGCACCCTTTTGAGCATTTTACAGTGGCGCCCTAGGTGTCTAAAGAGCAAGGCCGGAACACAGTACCCAGAGGGGACTAACCAGGGGAGGCGCTACGTGGGCAGTGGGGAGGAAAGCAGATGGGGGAAGTTTCCTTCTACCACTGGTGGAACTGAAGAGTTGTCAGTGGGCTGGGGAGGATAGGCAATCGGGACTGGAGGAGACGGTGGAGGGTGGAAGGCAAAGAGCGAGCAGGTAGGGAGGAGGGCGGGAAAGTGGAGGGCCAGACGCCTCTGTTGCCCGAGGCCAGAGAGCCGAGATAATCGACCTTCCGGCCACTGAGACTCGGTGCGAGCCGGATCCCTCTGCTACCAGGGGAAAAAGGGGCGGGCCAGCCCTCATGGTGCCCGGCGGGGGTGCAAGAAAAAAATATCCGCCGCGGGGGTCTTGCCGCGACGGGTTAAGCGGAACCGGCGAGGGGAAGGATGGTGGATTGGCGTTAGGAACCTGAGAGGACCTTAGACGAGCTCTTTTCGAGCGCCGATCAAGGTCCGGAGCCGTTCGGCCAACAGGGCCACATCGAACGGCTTTTTGAAGGTTTCGTTAATTGCTGAACGGTCAAAACTCAACATGCTACCGTCATCGGGTAGCAGGGCGATGAGGATGACTTCGGCAAATTCGGAATTGCGTCGTAGGTTTTGACAGATCTGCAAGGCTTCGGTGCGCCCGATGGAAAAATCGACCACGATGCAATCGGGGTGGAAACTTTCGGCCTGCAGGCCAGCTTCAAAGCCACTGGCTGCTGTGGCGAATTTGAAGGACTTTTCTGGAGGTAATTCTCGTTTGAGGTTTTCAATGAGGACTTGATCCTGGGAGACAATCAGCACTTTGGCCGTTGTCTCGTCTTCCAATTCTCCCAGGGGCATGCCATGTTCTTTGAGGAATTTAATAAGATATTCCCGCGGAATACGACGGTCTTGGGACCCTGGGATACGATAGCCTTTAAGCCGGCCCGAGTCGAACCATTTACTGACGGTGCGCGGGGCCACCTTACAGATTTTGGCGACCTGACCAGTTGTGAAGACCTTCATAGCAGGCTCTCCGATATCATTCGCAACGATGTGTTGGGAACCGTTCCGGCAATTCCCCACAGGTTTTGCCGGAACCAACTACCCCTGCTTGCGCCGGAGGCCGTTTGTCGATCCTTCGAGCCGGCTGTGGGGTGACCCGGCCTGGCGCAAGCACCTGGGTCGGGGCGTAAGGGATTTGTCTGGGAGGGCAGGATTCAGCTCCCTCTGATCCGCGCCTCAGTAATGAACATCGGCAAGAAGGTTTCGGAAAGTCAGAGAAAATCCGTAAAATAGAGAAAGCTTCGTCCAAACCCTTTCCTCCCCAATATTGCCCCTATCCGTCGTCTCCGTGGGGTAAGCAGAACCCGTTTAGGTGGAATCCCCTTGCGCGCCTGGACAGAAGCCCTGTCCGGTCGTACAGCCAACTGGGCTGTGCTTCCAGATTCCCCCCTATCGTTCTGGTTGTACCGGAGTTAAAGACGTTCTTCTCTCTTCGGTGGGATGAAAATGCACCTCCAAAGAATAGTTTCGATTCTTCTGCGCAGAGGACTTTAAAAACTTTGTTCAATCGTAGCAAAGATGCCAGTTATAACGGTTATAGGGAGCTTGTTTGGGTATAGAGATTTCCGGTTGTGCATGCATATCAAAGGCTTATGCCTCCCAGAGCCCACCGGTCAATCCCAAGCATGAGGCCTTCCGACTGTCCAATCGGTGGAGCTTCCGAGCCTTCGGGAGGACCTTAGAGGCGGTTAGACTCCTGGTTTATCCCGGCATTTCCCGGCCTTCGGCAATGCGGTCCGAGGGGGAACCTAAGATCTTTAGCGAGGGGGCTAATCCCCCCAGTTATAACTACGTCTCACAGCCGCTCCTCCATCCAACGAGGTATTAAACCTGGAATTGCAGGGAGTGCCTCAGAGCTGCCATATAAAAGGGGCGAGGCCGTTTAGGGGGGTTCTCGAAAGACAAAAGCCTCTTTAGAAAGTTTTTGCTAGCAATATAGAGAAGGAGAGGTTATACTAAACTCTATTAAGGCTGTTGCTTAGAGGATGGTGGGCCAATCGTCGGTTTTCCTTTTTTAGTTTAGGGAGGTGTTCTCCGTGTCCCAGCCACCCGAAGAACCCACCGATTTTGAAACCCCCGATTTTTTGAATCGGATTCCTCCGTCCCCCCCGGAAGGGGCAGATTTTGGGATAGAAATGAGCTCTTTGGATACTCAAAAATCAGCAGAACCACCTCTGGCAGAAGCGGGGACGGAGTCCACTGGTTCCATGGAAATCCCCGTGGAACCCAGCACCCCGAGTATGGAGCTAGCTCCGGAACCAAGTGCCCCTTCGGTAGAAATCCCGGAAGAACAGGCCGAAACCGCGGAAGCCGAAGAGGAAGAAGTACCGGCCGGCCCTACCTTCTGGCAGCGTCTGGCAGAGCAACTGGACCGTTATACGGTGATCCTTCTGCTCAGTCTGGTAGCTATTACAGTGGCAGTGGTCCTGCTGGCTCTGGAACTGTCGGCCTACCAATGGGATATTGGGGCCAAAGCGGGGCGGTAATCCTTCCTATTAGGTTGCTCGCATTTGCCCATAGGGGGTAAGAAGCGCGGGCAACAAGACCTCTCGGAAAGGCTCAGGGGCTTGGCTCGGAGGTTTGTGCTTCGTGGGCGGCATGGGGGCAGTTGCCTTGGCTTAAGGGCCTCGGGAAACACAGAAGGGGATTCCTCGGAGTTTGCACCTTCATGGCTGGCCGAGGGCATATCCAGGGGGGCCTACCAGTAGGGCGGCAGCCTGCCCAGAACGGTTCCAGTTAATCGCCAATACGGGGCCATGGGACTGCCAGGGGCTGCCATGGACGACTCGAACGGGGCAGGCAAGGTCGGGGGTTTGATAATTCAGCGTGGGCGGAATCAGACCCTCCGTCAAGCCCAAAAGACTTACCGCAAGTTCCACCGCCCCACTGGCCGCTCCCAGATTGCCAAAAAAACTCTTCGGGGCTGTTACTGGCACATCAGGGGCCAATTGGTGGAGTACTTGGGCCTCCAATTGATCGTCCTCTTGAGTGCTCAGTCCATGGGCGTTGATATGTCCTAGCTGGGAGGGCGTCAGACCAGCTTGCTGAAGGCTCTGGTGAATGACGCGGCGGAGGGCGGCCCCTTCGGGCAGTTGACCAGGCCGGTACGCTTCCGTAGCAGTAGCAGTAGCCAGGATTTGGGCTAAAATCGATGCCCGGCGAGCCAGGGCATGGGAAGCCCGTTCCAGGACGAATACGGCCGCCCCTTCCCCTTTGACTTGGCCGTCTCGATGGGCGTCAAAGGGTCGGCAGGCCGCTGCCGGCTCATCCTGTCGGGTGGACAAACCGCCCAACCGGCAATGCCGGACCCAGTCATACGGGTCCATCTGGGAACTAGCGCCACCGGCCAAGACCACGTCGGCCCACCCCCGCTGGAGGATCCGGACCGCCTCTTCCAAAGCCAATAGGGAGGAAACCTCCCCCTGATGAATCGTATTGGTTGGCCCTCGGGCGTCATGAGCAATCGAAATATGACAAGCAATCATATTGGGCAAGACTCGAAGAAAACTTAACGGATAACTGGCTTCCAGCCCGGCAGTGCCCCACCGGGCGAAGTCGAATCGGCCATTGACCATACAGTTGCGATAGGCGGCTTCGCTTTCGGGCACAGGATTGCATATCCGGTCCGCTCCCAGGACCACGGCGATCCGCTCAGGATCCACTAAACCGGGTTCCAACCGGGCATCTTCCCAGGCCAATTTGGCCGCTGCCACTCCTAGCTGGGTGTCTCGGGCCATCACCTTAAGGGCTTTCCGATTATACAGAAAGGGTTTTGGATCAAAATCCGCTACTTGGCCCGCAATTTGGACTGGCAGTCCGGAGGGGTCAAACAGGCTGATGCGTCGGACGCCGCTTCGGCCTGCTAAGACCGACCTCCAGCAAGCCTGCCGGCCGATCCCGATCGGGCAAACAATCCCTAGCCCAGTAATGACAATAACCCTGTCTGGATTCTCCACAGTGCCAATACCTTCCGGGGCGAGTTAAAAGCTTTGTGCGAGGGTGTTCTTCGAGTGGGCAAAATGAAAGCCACGTGAAAAAATGATTCCCCCTAAGCGGTTGAAACCTCATGACTGGATTTGCTCGGCCTCGGCCTGGAGATTCTCCTCCAGCCGCCCCGGGCAGCGCTGTTTGACAATTTCCACACAAATCCCCCCGGCTCGGAACCACTGGTGCATTTTGGTAAACCAAAGTTCCTGCCGCCATATCAGCCCTAAGGATTCGCAAATTTGACGAAGTTCCTGGCGGTTGTAGGTTCGGCAACACCAGACGCGGCTTGTCCAGGCGCCTGAGAAATTATCTTCGGTGGTAAGAAGCAACATTTTGGCCCCAGGCATCATCACTCGAGCCAATTCGGCCAGCCCCATCCGGGGATCCGGTACATGCTCCAATACATAGCCGCAAGTAACACAATCAAATTGCTCATCTTCAAAAGGCAATCGGCAAAGATCGGCCACCACATACCGGGGCCGGTCGCTCCGTAGCCGATGCCTGGCTCGCCGAAGCATCTCCCAAGATAAATCAATACAAGTAATCCGCGCTTCCGGATCCGCATATTTAAGCAGATGTTGGACGATCTGACCGGCGCCACTGCCCACATCTAAGATGTTTTTGGCTCCACGCAGATCAAACCGTCGTTGCCGAATCAGCCGCTCCCCAAATGCCAAATGCCCTGAAAGCATACTGCAGACCGCCAGAATCGCCCCCCGCGGCCCATCATACACATGCCGAATCTTCTCACGGTACTCCTCATAGCTGAGCCGTTCGGCCCATCGACTCTCTAACAGCCGATTCAGCATGCTCCGACGCTGTCCTGAGCCCCGCTTCTCAGAACCTTCTGAAAAAGGAAAATGCGGAAACTTGACCACCATCTCTGCCACACCCTCGCCCACAGAACAACCTTCAGTCCCTTTCTCTCAACAGGTTGCCCTCTCAACCGCAAGGAAAAAGCATCCCTAAGGAAATCCCCAGGGGGGAAGCAGCTATCCGATTTCTATGCGCTGAGCTGCTATCCTTCTGCTTCTCCCAACCCTTCCATAAAGAGAAATGGGACGGATTAAAAAGAAAGGCTAAGACCACTCTGCTGAGGGCATCCACTGTCCCCCCTCCCCCTCCAGGCAGAGGGTTAGGGTGCGGGGAAGCCCTTCCGGTCTTTTTTAGGCCATCTTGTTAAGATAATATAAGCCAAATGGCCCTCCTTCGGCTAGGCGGACCGTGTTGGTGGTGGGCTGCTTTCTGGAATGCAGCGTTTACAGAAAATGGGTGGTTTAGGCGATTTAGCTAAACTAGGCGAGCTTCCAATGCCTTCCCCACCAAAGCCCGAAGGCGCTCCTCCAACGCCGCTTGTCCTTCGATCAGCTCGATGCCGATGCGAAGTCCCCACAGAGGATGTCCGCCCAAGTGGCATTGCGGAATTTTGGCAAGGTCTTTGAGGGTACAGAGGACGGCTTTTACTTCCAGTAGGCTAAGCCAGTCTGCCAACCGACCGACTTGCCAGGGCCGATAGGGATAATGGTCCGGCAGGGCCCGGAAGTCGATCAGTTGGTAGCCACACTGCTCTAATGTATATCGAAATCCTGCGGGCTGTCCGATTCCACAAAAGGCGGCCACCGGCTGGCCCGCCAAACTCTCCACCGCCACCGTTTGCCCCTCCGCATTGACCAGTTCCACCGGCACATAGACCGCTTCGACCCAATCGGCCTGCGGCACTTCGGCCAGAATCTTTTGACGGATTTCATCCCGTTGGGCTACGGAAACCATATCCGCTCTGGAAAGCACCACCACATCAGCCCGCCGAAGTCCACGGATCGGCTCTCGTAAAAGACCTCGGGGAAAAAGATAGCCAAAACCGAACGGCTCCCTGGCATCGACCAACACCATATCCAAATCCCTGGCCAACCGGCGGTGTTGGAATGCGTCGTCGGCCACCAAGAGTTGGCAGCCGAACTGTTGGATGGCTTTCCAACCGGCCCGCACCCGATCCGGATCTTCCACATGCACCAGACCCGGTAGTTGACGCCGCAGCTCTTGCGCTTCGTCGCTGGCGCCAGGCCGGGGCGCTTTGTACCCTCGGCTAATGACGCCAACCCGTACATGGTGATCTAAAAACCATCTCACTAGCCAGGCTACCATAGGGGTTTTCCCGGTCCCGCCTAAGGTAACATTGCCTACGCTTACCACCGGCACAGGAAGCCGATGCACTTTGGCCCGGCCTGTGTCGAACCGCCAATTCCGATATCGCACCACCCATCCATAGCCGACCGAAATCGCACGAAATAACCCCCGGATCCCCGCTGCCAACAGCCCCCGCCACTCGCCGCTAACAATCTCCGGATACCAACCCACGGTGGCTCCTCGTAAGCATCTATCGAAACAAATCCTCTCTATCCCACGCACAAGATTTCTATTCCTGCACCAAGAGATTCCGGAACCACGTCCCGTTGTTCCTCTCCTCTTTGCCGGCAAGCCTGGAAAGAAAACGTTCTCCAAGGGAGAGCCCACACTTTGACTTTTCCCAAGCTTTCTGTAACAATACTCAAGAGGTTGGCCCTTGCACAAGATGAGTTTGGACCCCGTGGAGAGGCTCTAGCTTGCTAGGGACTGGGTTCGGCCGTTTAGCAATGCAGGTGGCTTGGTTGATCTTCTATCCCTCCTGGATAGCAGCGGCAAGGCACTATGCCTAGCCACCCAGCATGCCCTGCTTATCCAGAAAGAAATTTTTTCAGCAGAAATCCTCGCCAAGCGAGGGAATATGTATATTTATTCTTATACCTTTCAAAGGAGGATCCCCCGTGTCTAACCTATGGTGCGATTCCGTTTCTCGTCGGCAGTTTCTCACCCAGAGCAGTTGGACAGCAGGGGCCTTGGTGCTTGGATCGGGTTCCGCTCCGGCCGCTTCAGAACCCTCGGAGGCTTCCAAACCTGGCCAACCTCTTGCCACCCGCATTCTGGGCAAAACCAACGTGCCGGTTACGCTCATGACGTTAGGCACCGCCCCCTGCGGTTTTTCGCCAAAAGTTACTGTTCAGGACATCGCCGATCTGGTTAACGAGGCCCTGGATCTGGGTATCAATTCCATCGACACCGCTCCGGCCTATGATAAGGCGGAAGAAGGTGTCGGCCTGGGCCTTGGCCGACGCCGCAAAGAAGTCTTCCTAGCCACCAAAGTCCGAGCCAACAATATCCAAGAGGCCGAAAAATCCTTGGCGAATTCCTTCAAAATGCTTCGGACCGATTACATCGACCTGCTCTATTATCACTCGCTGGGGAACCTCAATCTGGAAGGCACATTCGAGCCGGAAGGCGTGTTCACCTGGCTGCTCAAACAGAAACAGGCCGGCAAGTGCCGGTTTATCGGCGTTTCTGGTCATCATCTGCCGGGCCGATTTGCGCCATTTCTCCAGACCGGCCAGGTGGATGTAGTCCTGGTAGCTCTAAACTTTGTTGATCGACATACGTACAATTTTGAAGAAAAAGTTCTTCCGCTGGCCCGAAAACACCAGGCGGGTATCGTCGCCATGAAGGTCTTCGGCGGCGCTAGTCCGGAAGGCGGCGGCTATGGAAATCCCAATTCCGTGGCCCTGATGCCCCCAGAGTATCTCCAACAAGCGGTCAATTATGCCCTCAGCCTGCCGGGTGTGGCCACCCTCAATCTGGGCGTCCGCAACAAAGAGCAACTCCGGCAGAACCTGGCCATGGTCCGAGCCTTCCAGCCGCTTAGCCCGGAGGAACAACAAAAGCTATTGGCCATCGGAAAACAATGGGCCGCGAAATGGGGCCCCCACTTCGGCCCGGTTACTGAAGAAAAGACCAAGACATGAGGGGATAAGGAACATTTGTACCAATCCTCCCCTCACCCCCCTCTCCAATCCTCCTTGACCCCCGCTAAGCCCATGCGTTCCTGCCAATGGTAGCCCCTAGTTCTCCCCCAACCCCTCGGGGACTACCGCTTCAAAAGACCGCCCCCAGCCCTAGCAAACCGGCTACAACCGATAGGGGACTAAAACTCGCTTAGGTCGATCCGGAGCTTATCCAAAAACGGCCTGCCGGAGCGTTCAGAGAAGCCATTGGAACCTCTGATTAACCGCTGAGTTCACTAACAATTTTGTCCTTGGTCGGATTTTTTCACTTCTGGGGCGGTTCGGAAAAAGGAAAAGGTTCGGAAATAGGTTTTCCAGCTTCTCTAAGTTGCCTGTTTTATGCTCGTAAGCTGCCCTCGGCGCACACGGGGAGCACCCTAGCTAAAACAATCTCATCCCTCCGGAAGCAGGGAAAAGCGCTGCTTGGCCCCCCTCCAAATATTCCAACAGCCGATGCCGATTTCGAGATGTTCGCAATAAATGTTCCCGCAAC